>DNND01000086.1:0-28358 GCA_003488005.1 Blastocatellia bacterium
CGCGTGGTGGTACTGACCTCATGTCACAAAGAACCACCGCAAACTAACAGTTTGCTTTACAAAATCTAAGGTGCCGCGGTCTGCGCAATCATCTGCGCAAAAGAAACCGGCAAACCGTCGGGATCGATGGCCACAGCCAACCTTATCCCTTCGCCTTCGCGTTGCGTTGGCGGCATCACAAATCTGATTCCCTTAGACTTTAACTCTTCATAGGTCTTGTCGACGTCTTCGACATTGAAACCAATCGAGCAACTGCCAGCTTGTTTAGATGGATCGCCCGCCGGCGGACCACTCGGTGCGATCCCGCCGCCATGGAGCGCAAGGGTCGTTGTTCCAGTCTGAAATTCAGTCCACTCAGGCGATTGCAATTTCAAGGGAAGCCCCAGCTTGTCGCGATAGAATTCCACCGAGCGCTGCATGTCGGAAACTACGACCATTGTGTAATCAATCTGCTTGAACATTCTTGCCTCCTCGCCGCTTTTTTGCGGCAGTGCCTGCGCCTAGAGCAACGATCACATCAAATTCATCCTTTGTCAGTGGCATCACGGAAAGTTGTGATTGCCTAATCAACGGCAGTTGGCTCAAGCGCTTGTCATAACGAATCGCAGCCAGGGGCACCGGATTCTTGAGTTTTCTAAGTGGCTTTAGATCTACCGCTACCCACTGCTCATCATTTGCAGTTGGATCCGGATAGGCCGGTTTTACTACTTCGGCCAGGCCGACGACAGCCTTGTCTTTTCCCGAATGATAAAACAAGACGCATTCGCCCGCGGTCATCTGGCGCAGGTTATTTCGCGCCTGATAGTTTCTGACGCCACTCCAATCGGTCTTGCCGTCGGCGACGAAATCGTCCCAGGAGTAAGTCTCAGGCTCCTGCTTAACCATCCAGTGGTTACCTTTTTTGCCGGTGGTGGATTTTTTTGCCATAACAATTTGTCCGGAAGGGCGCCCCAGCCTAGAATCCTTCGCCATCTAATCTCTGGACTGGAGTAAAACTATGCTGAAAGAAGGAACCGTGGCCCCTGACTTTACTGTAAAGGACGCAAATGGTGAAACCGTCCGGCTGAAAGATCTTCGCGGGCAAAAAGTTGTGCTGTATTTCTACCCCAAAGACGACACTCCTGGGTGCACGAAAGAGGCGTGCTCGTTCCGCGACGCCTTCGCGGAATATAAAAAACAGAAGATCAAGGTGCTCGGAGTCTCATTGGACAGTGAGGAGAAGCACAAGAAGTTTGCCGCCAAATACAAACTGCCTTTCACATTGTTGGCCGATACCGATCATGCTGTCTCTGACGCGTATGGAGTTTACGGGCAGAAAAAGTTCATGGGCCGCAGCTACATGGGGGTGAACCGCATGACCTTTTTGATTGATGAAAAAGGGAAAATCAAAAAGGTGTTTGAAAAAGTCAAACCGGAAGATCACGCCAGCGAGGTTCTTAGAGCCTTTGAGATCTGAAATTTGAACAATCGTAAAGCAAACTGTTAGCTTGCGTTGGTGAGCTTCAAGTTAAGTGCCGACGAAGCCCCGCAAACTAAACAGTTTGCTTGACGAAGAAATTCTCAAATTGCAATCCGGTCTGAACTTGATCTGAGTAAGTCAGAGATTCCGATTCCAAGTTTCGGATTTGAAACTAGGCCGCCACCCAGCCGCTGATTTTTTCTGTTTCGCCTTCCGGTTTTTTCCCTGGCATCAAGCCATGGAGAGCGCTAAAAGAACTCGGCACGTCTCGCTTACGCTGCGGCAGGTTGTTTGTTTCCTGGCTCGCTTGGAGCGCTTCAGTAGCTTCGCTAATAAAGTAGTGTCGAGTATTGCCAACTGTTTGAGTCCTAATTTCCCGCGTCCACAGCAGGAGGTTGGCAATTGCGTCGCCAATTTCGTCTTTGCCTAGTCTTGTTTGCTGCGCAATATCCACTTGGGTGCGTGCGCCTTTCCGAATTGCTTCTCTGACGCGCTCAATGGGCGACAACTTACTTAAAGCGCGGGGAAACATTGTTGAAGCATTACCGTTCTCGTTCAATAGCGCGTCGGCGGAATCAAGCAGCGGTTGACTGACATATCGTTTGCGCGCCGATCGGTATTCTTTCAGCGCGCGTCTGCTGTCAGTCACTTTTTTTCGAATACAACTCTTGCAGTAAAGATTTCTTCCATCTTTGCGGGCGCGACAAACGCCAAATTCCGCCAAGGGCAACTGCAGGCAACAAATAGGGCAGTTTTTGTCCGAATCAAACCGTTCTTCGGTCATTTCTGGGGGCTCCAATCTGAACACGATGGTATTTAAATCCCGTTTGGAAGAAACACTTCGCGCACAGTCCGGGGGCTGTTGAGAAGAACTCCCGGCCTGCAGATTGGCGTTGAGTTAATTGGGGACGATTACGTCTAAGAACGCAAGAACATCGCCTGGTTTGCCTGAGCCTCTTCACTGCAATGAAGGAAACTCATCTAAACACCTGATCGGGGCACCGTGTAGCAGGTCAGCGGGGACATTTCAAAAAAATGTATAAGAGCAATTAACCTACGGCACGATAAAAATCAGGTCCGACTCCAACGCTTCACATCCAGCAAACATCACTTCCGAACGAGGGAGTCGCATTATAGTGATCCGAAATTTTTTTGCAACTGCTTTCTCGATCAAAGATGGTCCATCATAGTTGGCGCAGAAAGTGTTTCTGGTTTACGCCGCGCAACGCGAATTTGAAAATGCAAACAACTCTCTTGCGAGAGGATAGATGATCACATAAAGAAAATTCTAAACACTAAAAGTGATCGCTAAGCGACGAAAATGTTTTTGATGCACTTCAAAATTCTTTCGGAAAATCGTAGCTTTATTAATTAAGGACAAACCGTTCGCCGTCTGTTGCACGCAACAAGTTCCACTCGTGCTCACATGGTCCTACCATCGCTAGTCGCTTTCAAGATCGACTGTCTAACCCGAGCTGATAAAATTGAATGAAGCGAAAAGTTTTTAGAGATTTAGAGGAAGTTACTTACTCAACGTCAGGCAGGCGAATCCGTTTTTTAGTGTCGCGCAACTGAACTGCAAGTTTCGCAATAGAAGCACAACACGTCTCACCGTTGAACAACGAACTATTGGAAGTAGGTTCAGAGAGAAGCGCGATCTTTCAAACGGTAAACAAATTTTAGTCCGGACCAAATCTCGTTTACCGCGCAAATTTTCACATCGACCAGTCCAATTTTCAGCCCAAGTTGTTGAACAACGTCGAAAGATAGATCGGTTTCAACGCCCGAACTCTTTTTTGGCCACGAAACCCAGAGGATGCCGTCGCGCATTAGCTTCTTCTTCAGTCTTGGCAGTTCTTTTTGCAATGACTTTGCCGAACTGACAAAAAGCATAATGAAGTCGAGCTGTCCGGTCGCCGTCGCCGTCACCAGCCTGACATTCTCGGGCAGTGGTCGCAGTTCCTGCGCAAGAAACTGCTTGGGCGCGTTCATGATTGCAGCGCGTTGCCCGGCCTTAATGCCCAGTTTTTTCACCAGTGGTGTGCCTGAGTAACCCGCGCGTATGAGGTTGTTGCCGCTCATTCTGACACAAGCGCAGGTTCAGCCGGAGAACTTGAGGGCGCCAAGTGACCGCCAAAATGAATTCCGCGACGCTCGCGACCGAGTGCCGTCATAATAATGGCTCCGGTGAAGACGGTGACAGCGGTTAAGGCCATCGCGGTCGCGTAACTCATGCGTTGCGCAAAGAGTGCTTCAATATAAGCGACCGAGCCCGCTAGCAGAACGCCACATTGATACGCAAAGCCTGGCAGAAAGCCGCGTACGGAATCCGGGGCGAGCTCGGACAAGTGTGCCGGTATGATGCCCCAAGCTCCCTGCACCATGAACTGCATTAGGAATCCGCCCGTAACCAATAGCGCCAACGAAGGCGAGAACGCCCAGAGCGGAATAACAGCCAGGGCGCACAGCAGGGCTAAGATCATCGAGCGGCGGCGTCCGAATCGATCCGATAGAAGTCCAAAAGCAAGCCCGCCCACGATAGCGCCAACCATTGAAAATGCTGTGACGGCGGCTACTTTCCGGGGGCTAAATCCCCACTGCCGCTTAAGAAGCGTAGGGTACATATCCTGAGTTCCATGCGATACAAAGTTCATCATAGTCATCAGCAGCACCAAATAAATAAACAGTTTCCAATTGGAGGCGATACCGCGTCCCAGTTGACCCCAGGTTTCGTGACGAGTTTTTTTCCATACTTCCGACTCTTTGACGTAGAAGAGAACATACGCAGCGAGCAGGACTGGAAATCCGCCCAGGAAGAACATAGGCCTCCAACCCCACCTTGGAAAAATGAAGAAGTAGCAACCTGCAGCCAGCAAATAGCCCACGGCGTATCCTTCTTGAAGCACGCCGGAGAGTACTCCTCGCAATCGAGCCGGCACCTTTTCCATGGTAAGCGAGGCGCCCACGCCCCATTGGCCGCCCATGCCAATCCCGAAAAGAGCACGAAAAACCAAGAAGGTGGCGTAATTTGGAGCAAGACCCGACAGCACTTCGATTGCCGAGTAGAAGACAAGGTTTATTATCAGCGGCAAGCGTCGACCATAACGGTCTGCGATGAGGCCGAAGATGAACGCTCCTACAGGCCGAAAACCAAGCGTCAGAGCAATTGAAAGCGCTATGTCTTTATCAGTCCGGTGGAAATCTTCGGCGATTGCCGTAAGCGAAAAAACTACCAGAAAGAAATCAAACGCTACCAGGGCCCAGCCGGAGAAACCGGCGATTAAGGCCGCCCGATGCCCTTCGGCCTGGAGTGGTTTCTCTCTTGATAGTGAGTTATTGCCGATTTGCAACGTTCCGCATTCCTTGGTTCAGGGCGATTGCTAGAGCGCGCGATACTATTACGTTAGAATCAATTAACTCAAGGTTTGTAGGTCTTGGCAGGAAAGTTTACGTAAGCGTTTTGCGCCCGGCGCGCAACAAATAACCAGGAAGAAAGAATTTCCGCCGGCGCAGCTAATATATTCATTGAATTGTGGTCGCGATATGAAGCCCCTGGAAAAAATTAAGTCGAAGGAAATAACACCTAAACACGTTTTTCTAAACCGCCGGCAATTTGTGCGCGGCGCTGCCCTGATTGGTACTACCGGCGCCACAGCCCTTCTTTATCGCAAGCTAAACCCACCGGCAGTTGAAACGCCTCCTGGTGAAACACTTGCCACCGCTGCAAGACCGAACGTTAGTGATGCGACGCGCAATGGGTTTACCACGAACGAGAAACTGACTCCCATCGAGGACATCACTAACTACAATAATTTTTACGAATTCTCGACTGATAAAGCGGGTGTCGCCAGGGAAGCCCGGGGTTTCATCTCACGACCATGGGATGTTTCAGTCGGCGGGCTTGTCAATAAACCTACAACATTCGGCTTGGAAGAACTTTTGAGATTTCCACTCGAGGAACGAATTTATCGTTTGCGCTGTGTGGAACGTTGGTCGATGGTTATTCCCTGGATTGGATTTCCGCTGGCGTCGTTGCTCAGCAGAGTCGAACCAACTTCGCAAGCCAAATATATCGCCTTCCAGACGCTTTTCGATCCGAAGCGGATGCCTAATCAGTCAACCGGCGTACTCGACTGGCCTTACGTTGAGGGGCTCCGTCTCGACGAGGCAATGCATCCCCTTACGATTCTGGCAACCGGCCTTTACGGCGAGACTCTGCCGCCGCAGGACGGCGCTCCCATACGGCTGGTAGTGCCGTGGAAGTACGGTTACAAAAGTATCAAGTCGATTGTGAAGATTACGTTGGTGTCAGAAGAGCCGCCCACAACCTGGAACATTCAAGCTCCGAACGAATACGGCTTTTATTCAAACGTCAATCCGAATGTTTCGCACCCGCGTTGGAGCCAGGCGCAGGAGCATCGGATTGGCGAGTCGAGCTTTAGTGCCCGCAATACATTGCTTTTCAATGGCTACGCGGAACAAGTTGCGCACTTGTACGACGGAATGGACTTGCGGAAGGATTATTAGGCTCGTCAGTTGTCAGTAGTTCGTTGTCAGTTGTTCCTGAGCATTTTGAGATTTTCGACTTTAAAAGGAACTTGCTTTACAACTGACAACTGACAACTGGCAACCGACCAATCAAAATGAAAGACACCCGCTTCGCAAAACTTCTTTTGTTCATCAACGGTTTGGTCCCGCTCGCGTTGCTGTTGTGGGATGTCTATCGCAAGCGCGTGGGCGCTAACCCTTTGGAATTTGCGACGCGCACCACCGGCATGCTCACGTTGCTTTTCCTTATGATTACGCTGGCCGTAACGCCGGCGCGCCAGATAACCCGGTTAAACTGGCTCATAAAATTTCGGCGGATGCTGGGGCTGTTCGCATTCTTCTATGGTTCTCTACATTTGCTGACTTATATCTGGTTTGACCGCTACTTTAATCTCAAGAGCATTCCGGGCGACGTCGCTACGCGTCCCTTCATCGCGGTGGGAATGTTGGCGTTTTTTCTGATGGCGCCGCTGGCGATAACCTCTACCGACAAAATGATCAAACGACTCGGCGGCAAGACCTGGAACAAATTGCATAAATTGGTTTATGCGGGCGGCGTGGCCGGTGTGATTCATTTTTGGCTGTTGGTGAAGTCGGACACGCGCCTGCCGCTCACTTTTGGATTTGTGCTGCTGCTTCTTCTCGCACATCGTCTGTTCGTAAAGCATTACCCGCCAAATAGCGATAGACCTGCTTCTCTGCTACCGAGCAAGTGATCCATCTGCTACGCTTACCAGACTCCAAAGCGTGGGCTTTTCGGCTAAATGAATTCAGTCGACCGTTTTTCCAGCCGCGTAGAAAATTACGCGAAATTTCGACCAGGCTATCCGCCCGGGATACTCGATGTCCTAAAGTCAGATTGCGGTCTAACTGAAGAATCCGTGATCGCAGACATTGGCTCGGGTACCGGTTTCCTTTCCAAAGTCTTCTTGAAACATGGCAATGTTGTCTTTGGAATTGAACCCAACGAATTGATGAGAGCAAAGGCGGACGAGCTGCTGAAGAGTTTCGCGAACTTCAGAAGCGTTGCAGCAACCGCCGAAACCACCACGCTACCCGACGGCTCGGTCGATTTCGTTACCGCTGGACAGGCTTTTCATTGGTTTGACCGTGCGAATGCGAAACGAGAGTTTATCCGCATTTTGAAACCCGATGGCTGGGTAGTGCTTGTTTGGAATGCCCGGCGATTAGATGCAACGGCTTTCTTACGCGATTATGAGGGGCTGTTGTTGCGTTACAGTCCAGACTATCCGGTGGTGAGACACGAAAACATCGATGCTGAAATCATAGGTTTTTTCGCGCCGCAACCGATGAAATTAGCGAGTCTCGAAAATGTGCAGCGATTTGATTTTGAGGCGCTAAAGGGGCGGCTTTGCTCATCGTCCTATGCGCCTGAACCCGTCAATCCGAATTTCGAATTGATGCTGAAGGACTTGAAAGACATCTTCAACACGTATAACGAAAATGGTGTAGTAAACTTTGACTACGATACGAGAATTTATTACGGACACCTTCGCGGTTGAGCAAATCCTGACGGGCTCAACCAGTTTTTGAACAGCGATGAATTTATCGAAAACAGCCCAACACTTTGGTGGACTGCTCGACCTTACGCTGCAAAAGGCGCGCTATTCGCTGCGGAAAAGGTTCTCCCATTCTGATGAACAACAAATCCTGAAACAATACATCGACGAATTGGTTCCCAAAGACCGGCCCCGAACTGTGGTGGACATTGGCGCCGGGAATGGCGTGCGTTGGTCAAACAGCTATGCGTTGGTGCAGGAGGGTTGGAACGCCCTGGGCATCGAGGCCGATTCGCATAAATATGATTTGCTGACGCAGGTTTATCGCCGTTTTCCAAATGCGCGAGCCTGTAATCGAAGCGTCCAACCTGACAGCATCAACTCACTGCTGGAAAGTCTTCAGATCGATAAAGACTTTAGCGTTCTTTGTTTGGACATTGACGGAAACGACTACTGGCTGCTCGATGCGATCCTGTCTTCGTATCGACCGCGTCTAATCGTTACGGAGATCAACGAGAAAATACCGCCGCCCATTCGCTTTGTAGTCAAATACGATCCCGCATTCAAATTGCGACATCATTTCTACGGCTATTCCATCGCAGCGCTGGGCGATTTATGCGCGCGCCATGATTACGGCATCCTGCGTTTGGAATACAACAACGCATTCATCGCGCCTCGAGAGTTGGCCGGCGACCGCTTTATTGATGCCGGCACGGCTTACGAAAAGGGTTACCGCAACGGTGCCGACAGGAAAAAGCGTTTTTGGCCAAACTTTGATGTCGACGTGCTGCTTTCAATGTCGCCAGAGGACGGGGTGAAATTTCTCAGGCAGTTTTACGCAAAGGATGAAGGCAACTATTTTCTTGGACTCAACGCGGAAGACATTCCTGTTAATGGTCGGGTTCTTGAAGATGCCAGCTTTGCTGAACGGTAGACGCCGGCAAACCCATCATCTCCCGCGGCGGCTTGCCCTCATCGCTCCCAAAAAAAGCTTGACGTCGTTTCAGACTGCGGTCATAAAGTTTATGCGGATGCGAACGGGCATTCGCTAAATTTTTGTATGACAGGATGAGCGCTATGAATCAAAACAGGCGCAGCGATGAACGCGTTTCTACAAACCTACCGGCGCGCTGGGACGGATTGTCCGGAAAGAGCGAGGCGCGAATTGAAGATCTCAGTATGGGCGGATGTTTTGTGAATACCCGGGGCTGCGTTGATATCGGCGAGATCGTGGGGATCGAAATGAAGCTCCCCTCAGGCGAATGGCTGCAACTGCGAGGCGAAGTAGCTTCCTACATGGCCGGAACAGGATTTGGAGTTTTGTTTACGTTCCTCACGGAAGATGAAGAACAAGCCCTGCGGGAATTGATTAGTTAGCCCAACCTATTGGACCGCTCTCGTCTCAATTACAGTGATTGCGTGAGCGAGCTCAGCCCGGCTTAAGCCTGCTTGCGGCCGGAAATTCGTATCCGCCTGAAGCAATCCGGTTGAAATCGCGACAGCAACATAACCCTTCAGATCGCTGGGAATGCCGGCAGCGTCGAGGAATGGTAATGGATTTCCGGCCCTTGCCTCAGCGTCTGAACGCAAGCCCGCAGCGCGCACCAACGCTACGGCCGCGGCGAGACGCGTCACACTGGCACCGGGACGGAACTGCCCGCCTTTTTGTGCGTCGATAAAGAGCGAGCCAGTTGGCGAGGACTGAACGCTTTCAACAAACAACCTGGTCGTCGGGTCGCGAACGTCAACATAATTCGATTGGCCGGGCAGGTACTGCGGCACGCGCCCACCAGACACGAGTGCCGTCGCCAAATCCAAACGAGAAACTCCGAACTCACCGCGGAAGCGCGAGCCGAGCGGCCACATGGAAAACGAACGCAGACTTTGATAAACATCGCCCTTCAGTGACGGACTGAAGGAATCAATGTCATTCAAACGGGCGTACTGAGCGCGACCCACTTCCAATACACCATAAAACTTTTGCGGTGTTCCGAATGCGCCCAGTGTATTGCGCACGCTGACGCGCCAGGTTCCGGCCGTTGGCGCCGGGAAAGAAAGAGTTTCATGCTTGCCGTTTAGCCCTGTCAGGTTGATCGCGTTGGCTTGACCACGCAGCGCACCGGTTTGATCGTAAACTGCCAGCGCTAAATCATTGGTGCTGTAAAGCGGTCCCCACGAAATCTGAACGGTTGCAGTTACCGCGCCGTCAGGGACCTTTACGCTAATGTCTGTTGTTGTTCCCGGCTGGGCCGTTCCGGAAAACTCAATTGGCGCATCGCTCAAGAATTCCACTTGATCGCGATCAACTGTTCCGCGCCAGGCGCCAATGCGACGCGATGGGTAGGCTGCCTCGAGCACGGCCGCGTGAACGTTGAGCATGCCGGTTCCGGTTTCGTAAGTGTAGTAAGGCGGTAGCGGTGTCGCGCTGCGTTGCAAAATGTCTTTGACTTGGGCCGGCGTCAGGTTTGGGTTCGCTTCCAGCATTAATGCGATTGCACCGGCAACTTGCGGTGCCGAGAAGCTGGTCCCGTTCGCCGTGGTGTAGTTAGGAAGTTCCGCAGCGCTAAGCCGTTGCGTGTCAGCGCCAACGATCCCAGTCGCACCGGTTACATTCGCGACCCCTGAGCCACGCAGGCTGACAACATTGACCCCGGGCGCGACCAAGGTTGGATGGAACATCGAATTAGCAAAATCGCCGCGCGAAGAGAAGCTGGCCAAACGCCCTTTTGTATCAGTTGCACCTACGCTGATAACCCACGGCGCGACCGCATACGGGTTCAAGGTATGAGCGCCGGGACCGCTGTTGCCGGCGGAGAAAACTACGTTGACGCCAGCGTCCGTAAGCATTCGCGTGGCAATGTTGACCGGATCATTAACGTCGAACACGGTGTTTGCTGAGAAACTGCAATTAACAACCCGAACACCAAGACCGCTACCATTCGCCAGCAGATAATCAAACCCTTCAAGAACATAAAGCAGCGATAGGTCGCCGGCGCTAAGTCCGACAACGCGCGCACCCGGCGCCACGCCAGCGTATTTTCCGGCTGAAAGGTTGCCGTTTCCGGCAATGACTCCGGCAACAAAAGTGCCGTGCCCGTAGGCTTGGTCGGTATTGCTCAGGCTTTCGGAGTTGATCGGATAACTGAAACCAACATTGGCGCTCTGCGTCCCTGCAAGCTTGATGTTTTTCGCCACGCGCCCGGCAAGGTCGCCGTGGTTGCCATCGACGCCGGTGTCCAGCACGGCGACGGTTACGTTTTTTCCGGTGACGCGCAGGTTGTGATTGCTGGTGGTGATTTCCGCATCGCGCCAGGCACGCTCAACCCCGGTCAACGCGCGAACTTCCGGCTCGCTGTTCAAATTCAAAGTGCGATTGCCGTAAATGGAACGAACCGCCGGTAATTTCGAAATCGCGGTGATCTGATCACGGGTTCCGCTGAGCGTAATCATCGGCAACGCGCGGAAACGTGTGCCGCCGGCTATGCCGATTTTCTGTAGGTCCGCGAGATCCGAATCCGCAGGCAGGCGATGATAGACAACAACGGCATTGACCGTGCTGTCATCTACAAGTTGCGTCAGTTGCAACGCCAACTCTGGATCGACGCTGCGCAAACCGGATGAAGGCGGGCGAATCGCGTTTGGCAGTAAGGCGTCGGCGCCGGTCATTACGATACCGTCTGCGCCAGTCATCACAATGCCGTCGGCGCCGGTCATCACGATTCCGGTTACGCCGGCGAATCTCAACCCATCTGGCACGACGGAAAAAACTACGCCATCCGTGCCGGTGGCGCGAACCGAATCGGCGCCAGTCATCACGATTCCATCAGCACCGGTCATCACAATGCCGTCAGCGCCCGTCATCACAATCCCGTTGCCGGTTTGCCGTTGCACACCGTCAGCGCCGGTCATAACGATGCCGTCGGCGCCGGTCATAACAATGCCGTTAGCCAAGGTTATCGTCACTGAATCGGCGCGATAACTGTTGCCATCAGCGCCGGTCATCACGATTCCATCAGCACCGGTCATCACAATGCCGTCAGCGCCGGTCATCACAATTCCGTCGGCACTGGTCGCGCGAAAGCTGTTGGGGTATGCGACGCCGTCAGCGCCGGTCATGACAATGCCGTCAGCACCAGTCATAACTATTCCATTTGCGCCGGTGTTGAGAACACCATCAGCGCCGGTCATGACGATGCCATCGGCTCCCGTCATGACGATACCGTCGGCGCCGGTCATGACGATGCCGTTAGACGAGGTGATGTTGATGCCGGCCATGATTGGTGACACAAACACCAACACAACCAGCGTCATGGCGATCGACTGCTTTATTTTTGAAAAAATTGGATTTGATCCAGCCTTCATGCCTAGCAAACTATCACCTCAGTCGGGTTTATCGGCGCAGTCCTGCTAACTAACTGGCGAGGTGCTTTCGTAAGTGTTATGCGACGCCCAAAATCCAGTACGATTTGGATTCGTAACTCTTCGCACCGCCTGCCTAACTTCCATCCGCGTCGTCATAATTCCTAATTGAAAGCCCAAGCATTGTATTGTCAGGCCCCGTCGCATGTGTTGCGTAATCCTTGTGATTTCCCGCTGAAATCACCGTTTCGACAAAATTCTCAAACAATTAGCTGGTGATAGAGCTTCCTGGTTTCCGCGCTCGGCTCGACGCCCAGCTCATTCTCCAAAATCCGTTTCAACCCCTCGTAGTGCTCTTTTACGGCGCCCCGGTTCCCCATGGCCGCGTGCGCGCGCAGAATCAGACAGTGAATATCTTCCCGAAACTGGTCTTCTCGCACGATAAGTTGGGCTAACTGCATCGCCTTTTGCCAGTCAGTGGCCGTCTCGGCGACGGCGGCTAGCGATTCCAGCAGGCGCAGGTACTGCTCGCGGTAATACGTGCGTTGTTCCTCGACCCACGGTTCATAGCTGCCCTGCATGAACTCGCCGCGGTAAAGCCCGAGCGCCTGGTCGTACGCGCGTACGCATTCTTCGAAATTACGGGCTCGCCGGGCGTTCTCGCCTTCGCTCAGCAGGCGATCAAATTCCTCGGTATCAATGCGGTAAGAAAATTCCGGATTGAGTTGGTAATCGCCATCGCGATACAGCAAAAAGTTTTGTTTCAAAGGCTGGTTGCTGTTTAAGGCTTTGCGGATGTGCGAAACCGTAGGGTGAAAATTCTTTTCCACTACGGCCATGTCGGTTTCGCCCCAGAACGTGTCGATGATTGTATCTTTCGAAGCGCGGTGATGCCGTCGCGAGACGATGAAGCACAAAATGTCGCGGGCACGCCGCGTGGTCCAGGCATCAGCCGCCAGCGGTCGCGAAGGATCGCGCAATATGGCAACCGGGCCCAGCATGTTGACCGTCAGATCCGTTACCGGTTGGCTTGCGAGAGCAATCTCAGAAACTTGCGCCGGAGTGCGCGCCGGCGACGGGCTGGCCGACACCTGTTCGCGTAAATCGAGAGGCAACAACTCCAACGCGTCTTCGCCGGCAAAGATTTCCGAGTACTTCGCAATCTGCCGCTCCAACCAGTATTCGTAATCGTATCTCACCGTCAGATCGACTACGCGCCGCAGCCGCTCGAGCATGCCGCGTTCATTCTGCAGATTAAAATCGCAGATTGCGATTGCCATGCTCGCCTGCGCTTCGTAGTAATAAAGACCATGCAGATGAAAATATTCGAGCGCCTTAGCGAGATCTTCGCGAGCCTGTTGGTATTCACCCCGGGCAGCCATGATGCGGCCGCGAGTCAGGGATGCCGTAAAGAACCCCAACTCGCCTTTTTCCGGCGGGCGGGCGCTGATGAGGTGATCAATCTGCGCCTGCGCGGAAGAGAGATCGCCAATCTGCAAGCCCAGCAGCGCACGTTCTTCCAATAATTCGGTGCGGGTTAAGCCGATGCCCGCTTCGTCGTAAGCGCGGGCCGCGCGTTCGTAGTATTCGATTGCGCGTTCAATTTCGCCGCGCTCGCGGTAGAGATTGCCGTACGTTTCCAACGTTTCCGCACGCGTGCCGGCAAGGCTGAAGATCTGGCAGCATTCAAGCGCGCTGTCCAGGTGCTCTTCACAGGCATTGAAATCGCCGCGATAAAGGTAGCAGCGCGCCATGTTCAAATGCGCCACCGCTTCCTGCGGCATGGGCGGCCCCTGGCGATCTTTTCGCTGCATGCGGCTAAACCAGCGCAATGCCTCGCCAAAGTCGCCACGCATTCCCGCCGGCGTGCCCAGATTGTGCGCAATCAGGCGAATGTAGTACTCGTCATTACGTTCTTCGGCGGACTGTAAAGCTGCGCGAAATTCACGCTCGGCAGCCGTCCATTCGCCCATCGCCACCAGGCACAAGCCGCGCGTGTTACCACATTTGGTACGGACCGCCGAATTGGCCTCGCTCAAGAGGATCGCGCGATCCAGATAACTAAATGCCAACTCATAATCGCCGTCGCGCCGGGCGAGCGTCGCCAGCGCGTGTAACGCATCTGCCTCACCTTCGTTGTCAGCGCGCTCGTGCAGCAATGCCACTGCTCGCCGCAGCAATGAATGGGCAAACTCGTATTCGCCTTGCAGTCGGGCTACTTCGGCGCGATGGGCCAGCGTCCGCGGGTGAGCTTCAAGGGCCGCCGGCGGCAATGAATCCGCCAGCGACGACAACGAGTTAAGCGCTCCGGTAGAAATCCACTCGACGCCTCGTTCCGCTATCAGCGCGGCGGCGTTATCAAAATCTTCTGCGGACAGCAGGTGCCTGACCGCTTGTTCCCAGGCATCTCGCTCGATGAAGTAGGCCGCACAGCGCTGGTGCTCGGCGGAAACCCCGGCGCGTCCAATCTCGCTTCGCAAGCGACGGCGCAGGAAATTTTGAAAGAGCGGATGCAGACGATACTCTTCGCCGCGGCGATCGCTGGCGACGGTGATGAACACGTTGCGGCGCACCAGGTTGGGCAGTAAGCGTGAACAGTTCAGACCGGGATAAAGCGCTGCACAAATATCCAATTCAATGCGGTCCAGCTGCGAAACCTTCAACAGCAGGTTTTGCACCTCGGCGTTCTCATCCGAAAAGACCTCCTCGGCAAAGTAATCAAAAATGTCCCGCTCGGATTGCCGCAACACCTCAACCAGATCAGGAACGTCCGCCTGGCCTTCGCGACTGCTGATGGCCGTGCGGTGGGCTACTTGTCTAACAAGTTGCAACGCCGTAATCCAGCCATGCGTTCGTTCGCGATACTCGGTTAGTTGCTGGGGCGTAAGCTCGAGATCAAAAACCTGGCGAAACAGTTCACGTGTCTCTTCATCCGTGAAGAGAAGATCAGCGCGGTCGATGGTTGCCAGCGGAGAATGGGTGCGCAGCCGGCGCAGGGCCAAAGGAGGCATCTCTCGGGAAACAATAACGACGTGCAGCACGTCGGGAAGGTAAGCAAGTAACCGGTCCATCACGACGTGCACGGCCGTAGTGGGGCCCAAATGATGGTAATCATCCAGGACCAGGATCAACTGTTGCTCAACATGCTCGAGGACTTCGTTTAGAAAAACATCTACCGCTCTTTCGGGATGTTGCGCCGACTCACCGCTGGCTTCTTGAAGATATGAAAACAGTGCCTTGCCGAAAGCAGGCACGAGTTTCTGGATGCCAAAAGCGAGGTACCCAAGGAAAACAGCGGGGTCGGCATCAGTATGGTCCAACTGATACCAAACAAACTGACGCTCATGAGTGCGCAGGAAATCAGCTACCAGCGTCGTCTTGCCCGAACCGGCGTTGGCAGTAACCAGCGTCAGGGGATAACTCAGATTTGCAAGTAAGCGATCAGTGAGTCGCGGTCGCGATAATAACTGGGGAGCGGGCCGCGGCGGTAACAGCTTGGTTCGCAGAAAAAAACCGGGAGGCGAAGCCTGCAGGCCGCTTTTGTTGGTGGACAAAGATTCGTCCGAAGAAATTTCCGATTGCTTGCTGGGCGCCATTAGCTGTCTCTGGCCGCTGCTGGGATAGGGCGGCAGAGTAGCATGCCCAAATACGATCAAGCCACCACCGACAGTGCTGGCTTGGTCAATGACAGAAGCTTCTCGGGGGTTCATCGGTCAACCTTGGCGCTGTCGTGTCTTAAGCGAATTGTTCGGAACGAGATGCAACACCGGCTACATTAGACTGATCATTCGTCTTTAGTTCGGACTTACGCAGAAACATCGCAAACTCGTCGAGGGCAGCAGCACGGCCATGAGAGTGGTCCAGAGCGATACTTGCCTGCTCACTCGACAGTCCATAACTTTCAAATAAGGCAATCGCTTCCGGCCGACTGAAAGCGAGCGTTTCCTCTTCAATCACCACCAGCGATTGTTTTGAGCGCAAACGCCACAATGGCGCCGGCGGTAGGCTGCGACTGGTGATCAGCACGTGAACGTCCGCCGGCAGCAATGGCAATAGGCGTGTGAAAAACGGCACCAGCCATTCTGAATCGCTCACCAGATGAAGATCTTCTATTACGATCAAGAGTGAGCTCTGCTTGTCGCTATCTCCCAATTCAAAAATGAAGGCTTCCGCGAGGGCGTCTATGTGCTCGAAATCGCCAGATTCAACCAGAGGCCGCAAAAGTTTTGTGCCAAAACCCGGACGTTGGTTGCGAACACTGCCAATCAAATAGTCAAAAAAGATCCGCGGGTCGCTGTCGGGCGCGTCCACTTTGTACCAGGCGACCTGCCGTTCACAGCGGGCCGCAAAGTCGAGCGCCAACATGCTTTTGCCCGTTCCCGCGCGACCGCTGATGATCGTTGCAGCGCCGGCGCCGAGGCTTTGTTCCAGCGAGTTGAGCAAGCGCGAACGAGAAACGCGTGGTCGCTTGTTCGGCTTTGCGATTTTGTCTGTAATGAGTTCCAACCTGCCGCTTGTCAGGTCGTGAGAGGAATCGATTAAGAACATAAGATTTGGAGGAACATCCTTCCTTCGTTTAGATAAACCGCCGGTTGCCGTGGCCTGTCGAAGACGCCGTAAACTGAGAAATGACGCCCACCGCCGTTTAAAGTTTTATTGCAATCCGCTTGAGAAATTCTTGAGGTTTTAAACACGGCTTACCACCAGACAGAATTTCAGATTGGTTACCTCGTGCCTTTCTGTCCACGTATGGTCCTGATGCGCCCGAGAATCTTCCAAAGGACTAGGAAAAGGCCCAATTCAGCACATCTTTGCGAATGACAAACGTTGCCCAATCTTGTTATACTGCGCAGGCGGTTGCTCATAACACCGCCCTTAGGGCTTTTCAGCGACCTAATCTTCTCGATTCGCTTCCTTTCAGCGCCTGATTTCCGGGCCTATTCCTCAGCATGACGCTACTGCCCGGTACACCTCGTATGAAACCAGAGTCCGATTTCACACCCCAGTGCCGAGTATTGATCGCTGACGACGATCAAAAGGTTCGGGTCCTCCTCAAGGAGCTGCTCGAGGCCGACGGCTATGAAGTCATGTGCGCGAATGATGGTGGCAGCGCGCGCAATTCTTTAACAACGTTTGAGCCTGAGGTGGTCATCAGCGATGTGATAATGCCGGTACTTGATGGCATTGAGCTTTGCCGCCATATCAAAAGCGATCCCAAAACATCCAGTATTCCCGTCCTGTTGATAAGTGGGTTGCGCAACGCGCCGGAAGATAGCCTTGAAGGGTTGACTGCTGGGGCGGATGACTATTTGAACGTGCCGTTTCGCAATGAAGAGTTGCTTGTCAAAGTGGCCAGGCTGGCTGAGCGACATCGCGCGCACCGGGCATTGCGGGAAAGCGAGGATCGCTATCGCGAGCTTTTTGAGAATGCGAATGACCTTATCTACACCCACGATCTGTCGGGAAACTTTACTTCTCTGAACCGCAGCGGCGAAAAGCTCACCGGTTACAGTCGTGAAGAAGCCCTGCGCATGAACATTGCCGACGTGGTAGCGCCTGACTACCTTTTAGTCGCTCGCCAGATGATTGGTCACAAAACCGATACCGAGGGTTCGACGGTCTACGAACTCGAGATTGTTACGAAAGCCAAGCGCCGCCTGCGGCTGGAACTCAGCACGCGATTGATTCAGCGCGACGGGCAAGCCATTGGAGTACAAGGAGTCGGCCGCGACTTGACCGAGCGCAAACGCTCGGAAGAAGCGCTGGCCCAACAGGCTCAGCGCGAGGCCATGACGCATCGCATCTCGCAGGCGATTCGTTGCTCGTTGGATAGTTCTGAGATTTTCCACACTGCCGTGAACGAACTCGGCTCACACCTCAAGGCCGACCGTTGTTCGCTCTTCATCAAAGATGAACAGACCCATCGCGTTAGAAACGTCGCGGAATATCATTCAACCGGCATCGCTCCGGCCGCTACCGATTTTGAACTTGAGGATGTGAGCCAGTTGATCGAGTCGCTCGATCAGAATGGCGTGCTTTGTTTTGACGATGCGGCGCACGAAAACTCCATTGCGGATTTTTATTCGCGCATTCTTTCCCAGGCGCAGGTGCGTTCGATTATGTACGTGGCGATAAGAGTAGGCGATGAAGTGAGCGCGGCTTTTGCACTGTCCACCACCCGCGAGATACGCCACTGGAGCGAAACCGATATTGCGCTTGCCAAGGCAGTCGCCGATCAAACCGGCATCGCTATTCGCCAGGCCGAGCTTTATCAAACGGCTGAGGCCACTTCCAAGCGGGAAGTCCTGGTTAACCGTCTGACGATGACAATTCGTGCTTCGCTCAGCTTGGCCGAAGTATTGAGCACAGCAACACGCGAATTGGGAGTGGCACTTAGTGCCTCTCGCGTGCACATGCGGCTCTATGACCCGGCCAATCCAGTGTCGGCAGTGGCCCATGAATATGTAGCGCCGCATTGCGATAGCTTTGACTCGGAACTCAGTTACGACTCGCCTTTCGGCAAGCATCTCTTGAGCATGTCAGGACCGCTGGTCATTGATCATTGCTCGAGCTTTCAGGAAGGCCCGGCCGAGTTCAGCGCCGCCATACGCGAGTACGGCCAACAGGGTGGTGTTCAATCGCAGATCGTTTATCCGCTAATCGTCAAGGGACATTTTCGTGGTGTGCTTTGCATTCATCAAACGGATCGCTTGCGGGCCTGGACGGAAAACGAATTATCTTTGGTCACCTCGGTAGCGGAGCGGCTCGCGATTGGCATTGCCCAGGCGGAACTGTTCGAGATGGTTGCCAAAGCGAAAACGGAATGGGAGACGACTTTTGATTCCATGTCGGACGGCATTTTTATTTTCGATCGTTCAGGACATCTCAAACGTGTAAATCGCGCGGGCGCAGCGATGGAAAACTCCGAACCCAGAACGTTGTTAGGTAGTAAATGCTGCGACATCCTGCGAACTTCATCGGAAAAACAAGCCTGCGTCGTGGAAAAGGCTATCGAGGAAGGCCGCAGCATCATTGTTGAAGTGGTACCAGATCGCCTCAATCGGCCCATTCTCGTTTCAATCGAACCGGTTCTGGATCCAACGGGCGCAGTCACCGCGGCAGTTTGTACGGCGCGCGATTTGTCCGAACTGCGCAAGGTGCAGGCGGTAGCGCGCGAACATCAGTCGCTGCTGACCAATATTTTGGAGAGCGCGCGCGAGTCGATTTACGCAGTCGACGTTGACGGTCGTTTCAAATGGTGCAATAGCGCGACGTTGTCTGGGCTTGGTTACAAACGCGATGAGTTTATTGGGACACGCTTTTTGGACATGGTCTACGAAGCCGACCGTGAAGTCGCAAACGAGAAACTGCAAACGGCGATGACCGGTCAGGCGCAAACTTACGAGATGCGTTACTTCTCGGCGGATGGGCGGCTGCGTTATGCGCGCGTTGACAATTCACCATTAGTTGTTGAAGGCAGAACGACAGGCGTGCTGGGCATCGCTCGGGACATTACCGAGCAGAAAGAGGAACGCGAGCGCGCAGCGCGAGCCGACAAATTGCGCGCGCTAGGGCAATTGGCCTCAGGCGTGGCCCATGACTTTAATAATTCGCTGGCTGCGATTTTGGGACGAGCGCAATTGCTGAGACGTCAGACACAGGATGAGGCGCTCGTGCGAAACCTGGAAATTATTCAGACGGCCGCTGAAGACGCTGCTGCCACCGTTCGTCGCATACAAACGTTCGCTCGCAAATCGACCACCAAGGAATTCGAACGATTGGAAGTTGGCGGCCTGCTGAACGACGCGGTCGAGATAACTCGCACGCGTTGGCAAAATGAAGCGAGGTCGCGCGGTCTGGAATACGACGTGACGCTGAATGCCGGCAACGGACTCCACACTTTCGGCAGCGCCTCGGAATTGCGCGAAGTTTTTGTCAATCTAATTGTTAACGCGGTGGACGCGATGCCCAACGGCGGTAAGTTAAAGATAAATTGCGTCGCGGATGAGTCGCGGCTAAGACTCCAGTTTGCCGACAACGGGACCGGTATGCCTGAAGATGTGAGACAGAGAATCTTCGATCCGTTTTTTACGACCAAAGGTGCGCACGGCACCGGGCTCGGTCTTTCCGTGAGTTACAGCATTATCGAGCGGCACGAGGGCTCGATCAGCGTTGCTTCGAATATCGGTGAAGGGACAGTCTTTACGATTGAGTTACCGGCCGCCGTTGTGGCAGCAGAATCTGTGGCCGCGACTGCAAATGATGTCGAGTCGCCGAAACTTTCAATTTTGGTGATAGACGACGAGCCCGCGGTTCGTGAGACCCTGGCTGAGATGCTGGAGTCGATGGGTCATCGCGTCGTGTTGGCTGACAGCGGGCCGAGTGCCTTGCAGTTGCTTGGCGCAAACGAATGCGAGCTCGTCTTTACAGATTTGGCGATGCCGGAGATGGATGGCTGGGAAACGAGTCGTGAGATCCGCAAGCGCTGGCCGCAGATGAGTGTAATACTCGTGACGGGCTACGGCCCGGGAACCCCGCCTCCGCCCGGTGAGGATGGTCTAGTTGACGGCATTATCGGCAAGCCGTTCGACTTCTCGCAGATCAGCCAAACGATCATGAACATTCTGGCAAACGAACCGGTGCTGGAAAACGCCGGAGTCTGTGAATGATTACTCCAGCTTGGGCGACTTTTTTATGGAGCCCACAACAAACCCATCTGTGCTGGTCGCCGCAAGTTCAAATAGGAGAGCGTCCTAATGCAACAGAATTACTTCTATCACTGTCCTGAATCGTGACGCTTCCACCCGCCACCTTGGTCACAATTTGCTCAATGCTGAATCCACGTTCTCTCAAGATAATACTTAAGGGTGATGGTCCTTTTTTTATCAACCCCAGCGCCCGCGTCCGTTTCGCTTTAAGCAGGCTGAGCAAGATATGCTCCGTTCCGATATAGCTGTGGCCGAGGCTTTTACTCTCTTCGCCAGCAAGCTCAATGACATACTTTGTGGATCGGGAAAGCGGCGTAACAAGTGGCAACTCTATTGCTGCATGCAACGGGAGCATACCCTCCACGACAGCACGAATGTCTTCAGCTTCATTCCTCTGGCCGGATGAGAATAGCCGAAAGAGATCGGGGTCTACACGCAGCAAGCCGAGTAGTAGATGCTCCGGCTTGAGGGACCGTGAGCCATGCTGGCAGGCATCATAGCGTGCGAAGAAGATCGCACTTTTTACTTTTTCGGTGCATCGTTCCATTTCATGCATCAAATTTCTCCGCAGCGAATGATATTCTAGGCTACCATGCTTGGCCCACTGCATGCACAAGATTGCCTTCGGCAGTGCTCATTATCTGAAGATGGAGAAGCCGGGCCATCCAAAAGAAAGTAAGCGTAGCGAATCTGGTTACCTACCTCATAGAGAATTTTGTTCTTTGGCAGGTAGACTTGCTTCAAATGTGGCAGGAGCCGCTTGTGCTCATCGGCGGATAAAACGGCTAACAGGCGGTTTCCAGTTGGACCAGAAAACCCGGGAGGTATGAACATGAGAGACTCCTCAAGAGGGAGAAGAGATCCATCTGTCAGAGAGAGAGATAGGGGAATCAGTTGCGGTAGTTCATGATGCCCGCGCTGGCTGTAAATCCAACCCCGAATCCCACCACAATCGTTGGTCCCGTCCAATCATCTTTTTCCGCCAGCATAAACCCGGTTGAAGCGCTCGAGAGGTTGCCGTAGTTTTTGAGCACTTCGTACGAGCCCTGGACTTTAGTCGAATCAGTTTCGAGGTGTAGCTGCGAACAAACGCCGTCGAGTATTTTCTTGCTGCCGGTGTGAATCAGACAATCATCTACCTGGCTCATGTTGGATACCGGCGAGTCCGGATGCTTGAGCACGTTTTTTACGGTAGTGACTGCATAGTGTGCGCCGCGCGCCGGCACAGCCGAGCGCATGAAGTATTGTGGCCGGCCTTTAAGGAACGGGTGTGAGCTGTGGCTGGTCATGCTGAGCAGTTCAGCGTCTCCCGTTGCTTCATTGGTCAGGTGAGATATTGGTCCAAAGCTTGGTTTACCTTCTTCAATTCCAACCAGCAATGCTACTGCGCCATCTCCGAATAGCATGGACTGAATGACGAAGGTGGTATCCAACCTTTTCTCTTCAAACTGGGCTTCATCAATTTTCTGCTCCTTCCTGAGTCTTATGGTTTCGCGAAAACCGTAATATTCGTCGCGCAAGAGCGGCGCGACGTAGGGAGTGTGCGATTCAGCCATCAGAACGATTGCCAACTTTCCCGGGTTTGCGGCCAGGTACCATTGAGCAACCTCGATGGATTTCAACAACACCGAACAGCCTTGCGCCTGCATGCTGACGGTGCGGATCGATCGTGATAAAAGTCCGTGAGTTTTCCCGATTACTTCCGATGCCAGACAGGGAAGCATCTGATCGGGCGTGTTAGTTGCGGCAACCAGCAACCCGATGCGTGAAGGATCGCCCTGCCAAAGCTCAATGCACCGCCGGGTTGCTTTCACGCCGAGGTCCGTGGTGCAACTGTTTGCATTCATCTTTTTGCCGGACAAAAAGTCGGGGTAGTTATCCATAACTGAATAGCGTTGCTCGACACCGAGAGAATTAAGCGTGGTGATGAGTTCCGGCGACAACTTATGCATGAGTGCATTCGTTAGTTCAGTGGTTTTGAATGCGTGTTGAGGGGTTGAGGTCGCTGCTGAGAGTAGGCTAATCATTGTCGAACAACTTTCTGAGGTAGACGTTACGGGCGCGTTGCGATGATTAGCGCCATACGAAAAAAGCTTCTATGTTCGCTTGTTTCTTATCAATGCGTGTGCCATCACGAGGATGAGAAGAGTTTGCGGAGCAAACGCTGAAATAGCAAGGATTAATGGCAGTAAGACATTGTTGTCAGGTTTATCGGTAACTGGCAGCGATTGGTTAGCGTGTATGCACCCAGTCGGCGAAAAACCACGCAGGTTGGAGCGTGAGCGATATGTATCCAACCGGCAAGAGCGATACAAGGGTTTTTGCAAGGAACTGAATGGCAAAGCGCACCGGAACACGGAATGCCACCTAGGTATACAGTTGTGTAGCTTGTAACCAGCCTTTCGGCTTTGCCGTAAAAGTCGGTTTCGGGGATCACTTGTGCATCAGGCGAGAGACTTTTGCGTCAACTTAGGAATTCGGCAATTTCAATTTATCATCAATCAAAACGTCCGTAGAGACTCCGGCCAGCCTCGCATAAGCCAATAGAACCATCAAAGGCGGTTCTCGCTTCCCTTGTTCAAAGTTAGAAATCTGTGACGCATACAAGGGCGAAGCTTTGTAATTCAGGGCATCGACTAACTGCGTTTGACTCAAGCCCAAACGCAGCCTGATTAGCGCAAGCTTTCGCGCCAGCTTTTTGGGCATAGGCCGACGCGCCATCAGGATAAGCCTCCCGATGGTGTTTTAGGCTTGCGGCTGCTATCAGTTGGTAGTACCCTCTCGCTGCTTTCGGATGCTGCCCGGAATCGAATCCGAGCAGTCTGGGTCATCCTTGGCTGATACGGGTGGGCATCAGAGATTCAACGGCGAAAACAATCCAAAGTTTAACATAGGGTGAGCGTGTCACCTTCCAGAATAGCGGCAAGAATCAACGAGTGAGCCGCCGTTCGCGATGCGCTCCCTTAAGAGGGCGGCGGTTGACGGGGTGAGGACGTTGCCGCCGCTCTCGCTTTCACTAATCAAGTAACTTCAATAGACCAAAGCCCATTGCTTACGCCAGCGGCCAGGGATTAGGCCGCTTCGTCCCAGAACGTCGGTTCGATGCCCAGTTCATAGATACTCTGAACGAGACAGCACAAGTTATGCGCCAACACCTTGCATAACGCTTCATTGATCTGCGCTGTGCGCGTCTTACTTCGGAGGCGGTCGCCAAACTTAGACTTGATCATGTGAAACGTTGTTTCGACGTTTGACCGTTTGTGGTAGCACTCCATAAAACGCTTTTGGTTGAACGAGTAGAAGTGAAACATTCGCTGCCAGATTACAGAGTGGTTCTTGCTGGTCGTGCTGTTGGCTTTGAACGCGATATAGGGCATGGCGTTATGGTCAGCTACGGTTTGCAGATTGTCGCTCGATAGATAGGCCTTATCCGCGCTCACTTCTTCCATTACAAAATTGCGGCCAGTCGTTTTAACCAAGTCGGCGAACTGTGGACAGTCGGCAACATTTGAGTCGGTAACTTCGATGCTGGTCACGATGTTTGTTTTAGTTCCGCACATCAAATGAACCTTGATCCAATCGTGCTTCTCCATCAAAGTTTTGTCAGTATATTTAGCCTTAACCCACTGAACAAACCGACAAGTAGAAAAGCCAGAAGAATCAACGGCGAACGATGATTCGATAGCTTGCAATGGCAAGCTGGAAGCCTCAATCAGTTGCTTGAGAAAAGGGGTAAGCGTCGGATTCTCAAGATACCGCGAAAGCGAAGTGTAATGCGGCGTCTGTGTGATGTAGCCCTTAGCTTGCGCGTCTCTCAGATCAGAGATAAAGCGCCGACCACTTACCGTTGAGTAAACCTTGTAAGTGTTTCCGAAAACAACTTCGCCAAGCGGGATGCGCGGACGCCCGAATGTTTGGATCGGTTCTTCGATACCCTTGCACAACTCAGCAAGCAAAGACAGGAAACGATCTTTCTCGTTTGTCTGTGCGCGATTGTAGGCGGTCCATTCCTGTTTGTAGGTTTCCTTAACGGTGACTGTCTCTGTCACTGTCTCGGTTTGTGTTTCTTCGTCAAATATGAATTCGCGTTGGATCACAAATTCGACCGCGTACACGTGCTTGCAGCGAAGCTGGCGAGCCTCAAAGTCGGGGCAACTGCAATGCGGCTTAACCGTGTCCGGCTTTACGGTGTAATACATTCCGCTCTTAGCCGATTGTGAGGGAACAAACCATCTGTCCCCACTACGTTGCAATTTTGCTTTGGCTGCGATTACTAATCCACGTTGCTCTCGTTCTAATTGTCCGTCCATTGTGTCCTTGCCTTTCGTTAGGCGATTGACTCACAATGTCTTTACCGGAGACTCAGAGCGAGCAATCGCGTTGGGTTTTCAAAAGGGCCTTAGTGGTTTGCGCCGCTAGGGCCTTTACTATCTAGACTCACACTATATACCTAGTTAGGTATATAGTCAAGAAGTATTTACTTGACGGGGGGTGATTGTTTTGGTGTATACTGCGGACTATGGCAATGATTCCTATAACAGTTATGGGGTATAGATGCGAGAGGTGTAGTCATGAGTGGATACCCCGCGATAGCGACAACGGTGGCCCGCGAGTTTGTCCTAAATGTAAGAGTCCCTATTGGGATCGTCCGAGGAAGGCAAAATCTATGATGACATACGAGAATTTTAGAGACGCGATAAAGGACGCTCTAAAGGCCGCTGGAGGACCGCTCACTTGGACTGAGGTTAGAACCAATGCCAAGTTGCCCCAAACGTTCCCTAATAACCAATGGGTTCACAGACTGGAAAAGGATATTGGCCTTGACCGGGGCAAAGACAAACAAGGTGTAATCCACTGGCAACTGCGTTAGTATGGGGCGTGCCTCAACCCAACCGCTTAACATTACCCACTGCCTCAGCCAAAAGACAGGCCGAAAATAAAATCATTTGGAATGAGGCCCGACACCCTGAAACGGCAGAGTTTTTTACAATCGGTTATACCGGACGGAAACTGCTTGAAATCCTAGAGTTGCTCGTGTCGCACGGGGTAAGAACGCTAATGGATATTCGGCAGAATCCCGTGAGCATGTATCGTCCAGAGCTAAGCAAGAACAATCTTAGGCGAGCCGTTGAAGATCAGGGAATGCTTTATAACCATCTTCCCGAGCTTGGGGTGCCTAGAGATATTCGCGCAAAAGCTATTGAGACTGGAACTCGCGAAGTGATTTGGGAATGGTACGACGATCAGGTCGTTAGCTCTTACATTGGTTCTAACCTACATCGTTTCCTCAATACGGTTGAACATCCTGTTGCTCTTATGTGCGTCGAACTTGATCCTCGCGAATGTCACAGGCATAGACTTTTTATGGCCCTTGAGCAAATGGGCTTGAGAGGCTTTGATCTCTAACCCACGAGAGATTACATGCCGCCTTCAGAAAGAAAAAAGGCGCTAATTCTAGTACGAACCTATCCGACGCCAGCGAAGAATGGCGTTGAGGTTTCGTGTACCGCTGCCATTACCGAAGACGGCAAATGGCTTCGTTTGTTTCCTGTTCCTTACCGCTTTTTAGATATTGATAAGCGGTTTCGCAAATACCAGTGGATCGAAGTAAACGTAACGAAGGCGAATGATGGCAGGCCGGAAAGCTATAAGCTCGACCGTAATTCAATAGAGATTGTTTCAGACGTTCTACCGACGGATAACAACTGGAAAAAGCGAAAGGATGTTGTGTATCCGCTTAAGGCGCACTGTATCTGTTGCCTCAAGCGAGAACGCGATGCAAATAAACATCCGACGTTAGGGATATTCAAGCCTAAGGTTATCGAACAACTGATCATAAAGCCGACTGATCCCAATTGGTCGCAAGGACAACTGGAGATTCTACGGCAGAACAATTTATTCGAGTCTGGTCCAACTCAGGAATTGGAAAAGGTGCCGTTTAATTTCAGCTATAGATTCTACTGTGATGAGCAGACTTGCATCGGCCATACATATAAATGTGTAGACTGGGAGATGGGGGAATCTTGGCGAAGATGGTCAAAGGAATACGGGGATGAATGGGAAACGAAGTTTCGCCAGCGTTATGAGACGGAAATGATTCACCGCAATGATACTCACTTCTATGTAGGCACGGTTCATCAACACCCGCACACCTGGATCATTGTTGGGTTGTTTTACCCGGCTAAAGACAAACCAATGCCTCTGTTTGATTCGGCACCTCCGAATGAATACTGACAGGCAAGACTACCTTCTCCGGCTTGAAGATGAACTACTGATGGGCGACGTTATGTTGTCCGAGTGGTCAACTTTCCTTGCTCGGGATGCCGATACGGCGTTTCAGGCCGGGGCCGATCTGGCCGCTATCTTAATGTCTCAAGCAGCTATTGAATGCCACTTGCGATATGAATACTTCGATGGCGAACGTCGAAAGCTAAGCTTTTACGAACTGATAGAGCAAAGTCCAGTTCCTTTAGGACTCAAGATCGTTTTACACAAGGTTCGCAAGTATCGAAATAGGTGGGTTCATGTGAACGATCCGCATGATGATGAAGACTTACTAACCAGACCCGAGTATTACGAAACCGAATTGGAAGAAATGGCTTTCTTTGCCATTAAGGCCATGATGCAAATCATCTATCTAGAACAAGGCTTATGAGGTGAGTGCGCCGAAATTCCGTCACTATGTGCCGCGCTCCCAAGTCTTATTTCGATTTTGGTGGTTTATCAATATCGGAGAAAAGCCAGTTGGCGGCTATTTTGAAGAGGCCAATAACGCTCACAGTTGTTGTTGTCATATAAGCAATCACGACGGCATCAGACAAACTAAATCCCCGAACATGATACCCAACCATCAGGAGAAGGCCCCCTATGGACAGCAGCCATACGAGAACCAAACCAAAAAGCGCAACGAGTAATAGAATTCTCCCAACAAGAAGCGCACGCTCACGTTGTTTCTCCCACTGATCGCCTACAACGAGCAGATTATCTTCGCCCTCAAGTGCGCGGGTATCGGGAGCGTCCGTCTCTACGGCTTGAGCGTCCGCAGTTGGCATCAAAAGCTCAAGCCGTTCGAGGATTTTGGCGGTGAGACCTTTAGTTTGCTGCGATTCCGGCTCTGGCATTTAATAACCCAGTGTAATGCCGCTCAATTGCAGGGTTGGAGATCGTGAGACCGCTAATATTGGGCCGATAAACTTCATACCAAGGAGTGCCTTCCTTGTGAGTCATGGTTGATAGTTGTGGGCCACTGAAACGACCATACGCATCTAAAACCTTTTCTATTAACTTGCGGTCGGTTTCAGTCAGCGAGTCCATATTAAGGATCGGGATAGTGTCAGTGACAATGCCCGATCCGTAACGACGTAGTGAATGGTACAAGTCCTGAATCACTGGCCCCCAGCGCCAAGCCTCTACAGGCTGTCTAAACAAGCCTCTATGAAGGATTGCTAACGAATAACCGTGAGCGATATATACAAGCTTTTGGACTTGCATGTTTGTAAGAGCAATCCCACGGTGTTTTGCAATACGCAACAGTTCATTAGCTACACTTCTGACGTCGTACGCCATGCCTAGCCCTTCGCTTCCTGTTTCATTGGTGAAACGGGCGAACCTTATCAGGTCAAGGGGAAGTAGGTCAATGGCGAGCCGTCGAATGACAGCAGCCTTTTGCATCAGCCCCGCCCACTTTTGCTTCAAGTTAGACTTTTGCAGCAAAGCCCAGCCTTTCAGCCTTGTGGCCTACTCAAGAGCGGGGGCATGCCCGCC
>DNND01000086.1:28663-32175 GCA_003488005.1 Blastocatellia bacterium
AAGAGCGGGGGCATGCCCGCCTTCCCGACCTAGAGCTGAGCGGAGTTGAGTCTTTTGGTCCGCGATGGAAAGTCTTTCAACGCGAAATCAAGCAAGCGACTAAAGAGTCTCAGGGTTGGGAAGGCGGGCATGCCCCCGCTCTTTTCTCGCGGGCGAACCACTTTTGGTTGGGATGATCTAAGGCAAATGAAAGCGGCCGACGGTGCTTTCGCCGATGCTGCCAAAGTAGAGCGCGCCGTTGTGTTCGACGGCATTCGCGATCTCTGCGTAACAATCGGCCGCAGGGTTTTGCAGATTCTCAATGACCTTGCCATTCATATCGAGAGCGAGCACGAAGCTGTAACGCTTGGGCGCCGGCTGCACAAATCTGGGCAAACGATAAATAACTTTTCTGAGGAGCGGATGCGGCAGCAGTTTATCCAGCGTCGGATCGCGCGGCGTGACCAGCGCCAACCAGAATTTGTCCTTGCCGTTTGAGGAGATGCCGTCGGGGAAGCCCGGCAAATTGTCGATGAAGATTTCCGACTGGCCCTGTTTTGGACCACTCAACCAGACGCGATGCACTCGATAGGCGCCCGTTTCAACAACGAGCAGAAACGTCTGATCCGGACTGACGGCGACGCCGTTGGCAAAGCAAAGATCTTTCAGCAGCGTTCGCGTGATTTTTGTTTTGGGATCATAGGCGAGCAGGCGGCCGTTGCCCTGGTGTTCCAGAATGTCCGCTGTAAAGTCGGTGAGCGGGAATTTGCTGGAGGCATCGGTGAAGTAGATGGTCCCATCTTTAGCGATATCCAGATCGTTAGTACAAGCGAAGCGCAAACCATCCGCTTCGGTCGCCAGCACACTGACTGAATGGTCGCGTGCGATTGAAAGCAATCCCTTGATCGCGTCGGCGACGATCAAGTTTCCGTTTCCATCGAAAATCAATCCCAGTGGCCGGCCGTGGGTATTGGCAAATTCCTCGGGCCGCGATCCATCCGCCTGCAAACGCATGATGCGCCCGTCGTCAAGTCCTGCATAAATCCGACCATTCGCATCAATGGCCACATCTTCAGGCCCGTAGCCATTTCCTGGGCGGGGATCGCCGGTCCCTAACGAAAGGCGTGCAACTCCCGCAAGCCGCGAATTCTGTTGATACTGGCCCGTCAACGTGGGTGCTGGTGGAGGGTTCCACGCGGCCGGTGAAATCGGCACCGGGTAGACGAAGAGATAAGCGATGATCAGAACGATTAGGTCTACGAGGAAAAAGAGGAAGAGTTTTTTTCTGCTCATGAGGTTAATTGAATGGTCGATTAAAAAGGTTCAATCGGTAATGGTTGCGTTGGTCCGGCAGCGATGTCCGCGGACTGGCGCTTTTCGTTGAATGGCGCCGAGCACCGCAAACTAACAGTTTGCTTTACGAGGCCGCGAAATTTAACGTTCGCCGCGTGCTTCTTCCACTTCGCTCTCCAACGCCACCGTGAGCTGCCGAATTCCCGCCTGGTCCATCGGCTCAATCAGACGGAGCGCTTCGTCCAGCACGCGTCTTTGATGTTCCGGCCAATTCGGCAAGCCGGCAACGCTGCCGAGTTTTCCCGCATAGCACGCCGCTCGCGGCGGCCGCACACTCTCGACTACCTCTTTATCAACCGCGATCGTTATAGTGGGAATTCCCAACAGCTCAACTGCGCGCGCGATTAGTGACACCGACTGGTGGCAAAGTCGCGATGCAGGAATCAGCAGCGCTGCCTGCACTTCGTAACGCTTGATGCGTTCAAGAATTTTCGGCACCATCTCGTCAACTAATCGGGCTGCGTCTGGAATGAAGCCGCTGAAACTCCAGAACACCGGATTCAACTGGCCGATGATGCCATTACTTTCAAACTCAAAAAGACGAGCTAACGGAACCAGCGAATTGCTGTCGGCCATCACCGCCGCCGGATCGTAACCGCGCGCGGCGAAACGCAGGTCTTCGGGTTCAATCTGCGAGGGAATCTCGCGAAAAGTAAAATCGCCCGCACTCACGCTGGTGTCGAATGGATTGGTGCCGTCGATGTAGGCGCCGGCCGATGAAATCAAGGCGAGATTGAGCATCGGCAAAGCCCGGCGCGCCGGCGAAAATGGCGCGTGCTGGTTTTTTACAAACGGATACGCGTTGCCGATGTCTCCATTGGTGGCGTTGGCGCCGCGGTCGCTTTGCCAGCGGGCATAGCGTTTTTGCCAGTCGTCAACGCGTTCGATAATTTCCACCGCCAGATCTCTCCCATTCATGCAGGGTGCGACTGCGATTTCTTATGACAACGCAAAGAAGCAGGGCAGCAATGATAGCAACACCGAGGGCTGCGACAGAATAGCCGTGCAGCGCGGCAAATGCCACTCGCTTTGGATCGCTCAGGGAAACTTGATCGATCGGCACAATCATGGCCGCTCGTAAGGCGCGCATCCGCGCCGCGATTATCCATTCTCCGGCGGCGGTTGCGACGGCCATCATTGCGAGCAAAACCAGTTGCACGGTTAAGCGGCCGCGCGAATAATTTCGTTTGAGGACAAAGGCGGTACCTATCAAGATTAGGCTGAGAATGAAGCCACTGAGGTTAACAACCGACAGAGTGTGACTAACGATGGTGCCGGCGATCTCGCCGGCATTTGGCAAGTTGAACCCGCGCAAAACACGAAACGAAGTGGGCGCCACGACCGCGCTAAATAAAACTGCGGCGCCTAACCATAAGGCGAGCAAAAACAATCTAAGGTTGTTCATAAGCGTGACTAGTCAAATTTAGAAATTTCGGATTGTAAAGAAATGCGCGGCGGTTTGATTTCGGGCTGGGTCAACTCGCGTGGATCTGCAACGGTCAACAACCATGACAAGGCCGCATCGAGTTGCGCCTGATAGTCAACCAAATCGAGCGACATAAAAATATCAAAACCCAACAAGGCAAATTTTTCTTTTGCACGGGTATACATTTGGCGCGCGGCTCCGGGCCGGCCAATTTCCAAATGATGAAAGGCAACGGCTGATTGAATCATGGCTTGCAGGAAAAGTTTTTCCTGCGGGCCAACTTCGCCCATCCAACGTTCCTCCCAGGCATCGTGCGCTGCGTGAAACTCGCCGGCGTTGTACAAATCGATTCCGGCGATGTATTCGACGGGGTAAGCAGCAATATGGTCATCGGTGTAAGCATTTGAATCATCAAGCGTGTTCATTTGCGTAAGGACCAAAAGACGTAAGTAAGACTAGCCATCAATGCAAACAATACGCACACGCCGATCGGAATAGCGTGGGGGCGTAAGAGGTCCAACATTAACGGCGGTGACCAGGGTTTGGATTCTTCAATCCAGCGCTCAAGTTGACGTTGATTCTGTATCTGTCTACCAATTTCCAGGCCAGTCCCCATAACTAGACCAAACAATCCGCCTACTACGGTGGCATGCCATAAGCGTATTTTCATAACGTACCCGAGGATCTTGGCGTGTTAAGGAACGAGCGCCGCTGTCGCGGCTTTGCCGCCTTCCGTGCGGAAAGGCTTCGCCTT
>DNND01000086.1:32482-36777 GCA_003488005.1 Blastocatellia bacterium
CGGAAAGGCTTCGCCTTTCCGGCAGCTTACTATTCAATTTGAGGCTATGCCTCCGTTCATGTCCGAGGCATAGCCTCTAAATCTTTAGCCATTTCGGAAAGGCATAGCCTTTCCGCACGGAAGGCAGCAGAGCTGCAAACGTCACGAGCACTTTGAGTCACTCAGTCTTTTCAAACACGAGGCTGAGTTACTTTCGTTTATTCAACCTCGATGCGATCACTTTCGCGGCGGTTGCGCCTGCGCCGGTTGCGCCGCTGATGGTTGGAGCCAGCGGATTCGCAACGTCGCCAATGGCGAAAACGTTCGCCACATTAGTTTCCTGTTCGCCATTTACGAGGACGTAACCGTCTTCGCCCAGATTTACTTGCTGACGAAACAGTTCTGTGTTGGGCTCAACGCCAATCCGCACCAGCACGCCTTGCACGGCCATCTGAAAAGGCTTCAACGCATCCTTTCGCAAAATCTCGACCGCTTCCACGCGCGCGTTACCCAGGATTCGAGTGACAACTGATTCGGGAAAAATCGTGATGCTGTGATGGCCCACCATCTGCTCGGTGAATTCTCTGCGAGCCTTCGACGTTCTGCCGCGATGGACCACCGTAACCGTGGGACAAATATCCGCCAGCAGCAACGCGTTCTCGGCAGCCGCATCGCCGCCACCTACAATGCAAATATCCTTGCCTGCCAGTTGCTCGCGATTGCGCGTGGCCGATTCGAGAATGCCTCGTCCGGCAAATTCGCTTTCACCGGGAATGCCCAGTTGTCGGCGTCTGACTCCGGTGGCGATCATGATGCTTATCGACTGTAGCTGTTCGCCGCTCTGCAGCACCACGCGTTTAGCTTTCAAATCAACCGACTCGATGGTCGTGTTGGTCCACAAGTCGAAATCAGCGGTTTCGAGTTTTGGCGACAACAGATCAAGAAACTCGCGCCCACTTTTCACGCTAACGCCCGGATAGTTTTCAATTGGGTTGTAGATGGAAAGAAGTTGACCACCGACGGTTTCCGCCTGCTCGAGCACGAGCGTGTCCAGCCCCAACTCGTCGCACCACAGTGCTGCTGCCAAACCAGCGGGTCCGGCGCCGATAATCAAAACATCATGCATTGAATGTGAATTGGTGGTTGCTTTCCGCGGCGTAAGATTAATTCCACGATTGACCAGCGGCAGCGCTCGCTGCCAATTCCCGGCGAATAACATCGGCGACTTCGTCAGGCTGCAACACCGAAGCGGAAAGTTTACCGTCGCTTAAGGTAAACTTCATTGCCGACGACAGCTCACTCGTATCCAGGTTCCATTTTCCGGCGCCATCGCGTTCGCGCTCGTTCAATCTCGACACCAGCAACGCAAAGTTACGGCGCTCGATGCGCGGTCTTACAATTGTCTCAGCCCATGAATAGTAGGGATAGTCGATGCGGTAGGCCCAACCGTTCTGATAGGGAATGGCAATTAGAAACAGTTGGCCCTTTGCATAACGAGAGATTGCGGTAAACGGAGCGGCGTGGCGCGCTGGATCGAATCCCGATGGTCCAAAGACGTCGCGGGCAACGGTAATGAGCGATAGCCTGGCGTCGCCGAATTCCTGAACGGTGCTTGCTCCTCGCTCGAAACTTTCGATTGAAGTTTCGATCTGTTGCCACGGTCCGCGCCACAAGTGTTCATATTCGTCTACTCGAGTGAGCACGCGTTCAACTTGCGGCAGCACTAATTCATAAGCGCGCGCATCGTCATCAACCAGACCGCCTGCGAGTTGATTGGCCAATGGCGAACCGCTTTCGTCGGCGGTGACTGGTTGGTCAGAACCTTGAATGGCGATGCTGGCGCGAACGGCGTTCTCGTTGGTGAATTCAGAAAAGTCCCCAGCTTCCGCGGCCGGAATCAGTTTGTCGCGCAACTCCAGCGCGCGCTCTGCGTTAAGCATGGTCCAGACCGACAAGACGCCGTCGGTATCAAAATGATTGTTAGTTACCAGTTCGATCCCTTGAGTTAGCGCATTCTTGTTTGGCGAACCGACCAGGTTCAAAGCAATCTCGGTCGAGGTGTCAGCCTTCACTTCGGCCGGCGTTTCGTTTCCCTGCCAATGCGAAAAGTGAATGCTATTCCCAACCGTGCCATCGACGGATAGTTTGTGAACGTTGTCGAGACCCGAGTGATAAAACTCAAATCGCATGGCGTGCTCCTGACAGGTCTGAAGGGTGCAGGCAGCAGTCTAACTGATCTTCGGAGCGGAGAAGAACTGACAACGGTAACTTGAACGGGAACAATTGGTTTGGTTACATCTCCTTCTAATAAGAACTGCGGACGTGGGAACGCGAAGCGATCTCATTAGCACCGCGGCTTCAGCCCGGTGGTCAAGTTATGAAGTGATTCCTTGAACCGTTTCCAACGGTTTCTCCTAATCGCCTCCAACAGAAACCGTTAGAAACGGTTTCTCGTCAACGTCAGTTCGTTATCTCACCGGGCTGAAGCCACGGTGCTAATGAGATCGCTTCGCGTACCGCCGCCCGCCCGCCCAGTGGAAACGGCGGATTAAACCCATCTTGGCACCTCAAGCTAATGCGCCCCCTCGTTCAGTGCATAAGCAACGTGTGTACCACGCGTTTGCGCTACGTCTCCATTTTGGTTTACAACTTTGGCGACCTTTACAACAAACCGTTTTTATTAAAAATGGAGGATCTATGAATCAGGCAACCACTCAGCAGCTGCCGGAAATCAGTGCCACTGAACTTAAACAACGGCTGGACAATGGCGATGACATTCAAATCGTCGACGTGCGCGAAGCTGATGAAGTAGCCATTGGCACTATTCCTAACTCTATTCACATTCCGCTGGCCCAGGTGGTCAATCGCATGTCGGAAATTGATCCGGCGCGCGAGACGGTGGTGCATTGCAAGATGGGTGGACGCAGCGCTCGGGCAATTCAGGCCCTGAAGCAGTCGGGCTTTACCGGCAACCTGCTGAACCTGAAAGGCGGCATTACCGCCTGGTCCAATGAAGTGGATCCGAGCGTGCCGAAGTATTAAGTTCGCCAAAACTTAGTCTTGTCGAAAAGTTGAGAGAGCAATGAACATTGGTGGATTCAATTTCCAAGTGCAACAGTGAAGTTGGCTTTCGCTCCAGCGGAGCGAGACGTTTATAGGTAATGTTCTCAAGCCATTACTCGCGCTCCAGCGGAGCGCAATGTTTCCCACATTGGCCGGGAGACCGACTTATGTTTCGCTCCGCTGGAGTGAGGAAAATCTTTTGGTGGTCGCGCGTTCTATAAACATCTCGCCCCGCTGGAGCGAAAGAGGCAACAATCGTCTGTTGCACTTCAAAATTGAATTAGAGAATTTTCGCGAATGATCAATTAAAAATCTCGCCCACTCTCAGTAGTTCCGCGTCTAAGTTCATAGCAAGGCGTTCCCCGAACAAAAAACCTGAGCCTGTCTCGGAGCGCATTTTTGTGCTGCCTCGGCGGAGTGCTTTCTCTCCTCGGCATTCGGGTGAAGCGAAACGGCGCCGCTTTTTCGTGCGCATACTGATTAACTAAAGAGGAGGAGAACGAAATGAGGAGAACATTTTTGACTGGGATGCTACTGGCGGTAGCGGTTTTTACGATAAGCGCGACAACAGCAACGGCTCAGCGAAAGATCAATCGCTGGGAACGCAGAGAATTGCGAGCTGATCGCCGCGAGATCCGATCGGACAGGAAAGATATTCGTTCCGAGCGGCGCGACATTCGTGGCGACGTGAGAAAGCGTCGCGGCGACGTGCGTGAATACCGCGAGGACAAGCGGGAAGGTGCGTCGAGACAGGAGTTGCGCGCGGACCGGCGCGAAATCAGAACGGACACACACGATATTCGCGGCGACCGTCGGGGCTTGCGAGTGGATCGCAGGGACAGGCGTGGTGACCGTCGTGACTATCGCCGGGATCGACGACATGCTCGCCGGAACTAAGTTGAACAAAACGTAGAACTCTTGGGGCAGGCATTCATGCCTGTCCTTTTTCTTATTGCTTAGCTAGGTCAGGCAGGCTGAAAGAGAAAGAAAATTTTCCATTTACCATTTTCCATTTTTCATTTGTCATTGGTGGATTCAAGTTTGAAGTGCAACGTCCCTGAGCGCCAAGGGCGCGGACTGGAATAGCCAGGGGCAAGTGCTGAGCATAGCGAAGTACGTCGCCCCTGGAACAGCACAACAAAACTTCTGAGAGCGCTGAAAGTGCGCAATCGATTCTATGACTGAGACGTTATGCCGCTCCTTCAGAGCTGGGATACTATCCGCCTCACCCTTCCAGGGGCGTCGCGCTTCGC
>DNND01000104.1:0-162 GCA_003488005.1 Blastocatellia bacterium
TTACGATTTACTTTGGAGTGCGGTGGCTCGACACCGCTTTGGCCTGCGAATGCGATCACCCACCCTGCTATCTCGATAACGTCGGGATACTGACAAAAGGGGATTTACGATTCACTGCCTTGTGCTTTCTGCCTTCCGTTCTGTGTAATCGGCGTAATCTGC
>DNND01000104.1:465-655 GCA_003488005.1 Blastocatellia bacterium
CTGTGTAATCGGCGTAATCTGCGAATACCTCTTGCTGCTCACGGTTTGCTTATCTCTATTGACTTCATAGCTCTTTTGGCATAAAAGCTTCAGCGTTCCCTCCTGAAAACATTCGTCATCTCCCTCCTCCTGCCCTCTTGTGCTGGACTTTCTGATTACTTATTTCTTCGGCGTAATCTGCGTAATCTGC
>DNND01000104.1:995-63155 GCA_003488005.1 Blastocatellia bacterium
ATTTACGATTTACGATTCACGATTCACGATTCACGCTCGGGCCGTTTACTCTTATATGAAGCTACAAAGCAAGCTAGTTTCGCTCATTCTTCTCGCTCTGCTTATTTCTTCGGCTCCAACCTGTAAGCGCCGCTCCTCCTCGCCTCCCTCGCTTGAGGCCATTGACCAGATTGATCGACGGTCCAATCTGCCGATGGTTGCGCCTGTCAGTCTTGACCTGGCCCAGATTCGCCACCGCGGCTACCTCGTGGTGCTCGCTCCTTACAATTCCACCACCTACTTCGTCTACCAGGGCGAACCGGCCGGCTACGAATACGAATTGCTCGGCGCCTTTGCCAAAAGTCTTGGCGTCACCTTGAAGATGTTGGTGGTCACAGATCCAAAGAGCATCTTTCCTTTGCTCAACAGCGGCGAGGGTGACATTGCTGCCGCGCGTCTTACTCCCCCCGTCGGCCCTACGGTCGCGCTCGAAAACCAATCTCCGGTCGCTTTCACTCGCGCGCTTTACCGCACCGAGCCGGTGTTGGTGCAACAGGATCAACCGCCGTCGGCCGCCGGCGAAGGCACGCAGAAAGCCCTCTCGCCGGGGCCTGCTGACGAATCGCCGGAGGTGGACATTCAAGCGCGCTTGGTAACGAGGCCGTCGCAATTGGCGGGACGGACTGTAAGTCTTCCGGAAAAATCCGCCTATCACGAAACGCTTATCGAGTTGTCCGATGAAATTTCCGGCGACATTCATGTGGTCGAGATGGGCGAGAAGATTCAGGATGAAACGCTGGCACAGAAAGTCGCGCGCGGCGAAGTTGAATTCACAGTGATGCCAAAGAACCTGGCGGATCTGAAAGAGGCGGAATTTAAGAACCTGAAAGTTCGTCCCATCCTCGGGCAGAATCGCGGTGTTTCGTGGGCAGTAAGAAAAAACTCTTCGGAGTTGATGAATGCACTGAACCAATGGATTGAAGAAAAGAAGAATGGACCACTCTTCGACGGTCTCTATCAAAAATATTTTATAGACCGACGTCGCTATCTCGAGCGCGTCACGAGCGAATACCTCACTTCAACCACCGGCAAACTGAGCGAGTATGATCCTTTGATCAAACAGTACGCCGCTGACCTTGGTTGGGACTGGCGTCTGTTGGCATCGCAAGCGTTTCAGGAATCTCGCTTTCATCCGGCGGCGCGCTCCTGGGCCGGCGCCACCGGCTTGCTGCAACTGATGCCGGCAACTGCGCGCGAGTTTGGTGTAACTAACGCGCTCGATCCGTCGGACAACGTGCAAGGTGCGGTGAAGTTTCTGAAATGGTTGCAGGCGTACTGGGTCGCGCGCGTTCCGGACGAGAATGAACGCACGAAGTTTATCCTCGCTTCGTATAACGCCGGCGCCGGCCACGTCGAAGACGCGCAACGGCTGACTGAAAAGTACGGTGGCAATCCGCGGGTTTGGGAAGACGTCTCTTACTGGCTGCTGCAAGAATCGACTCAACAATACTCAAGCGACGAAGTGGTAAAGTTTGGCTTCTGCCGCGGCCTGGAACCCGTCAACTACGTCACCAACATCCTCGAGCGCTTCAACCACTACAAACAGTTTGTAGTGACCTAGCTTGTCAGTACCGCCTGCGGTAGCGGGTGGGTGGGTGTTGACTGACCGCTGCCCTCCGACGATTGGTGATTGCTGAATGCGGATTGCTGTTTTGCGCTTGCTTTAGGTTAAAAAGGAAAAAACCAGGCGGGCTGAGGATGATTCTTCGGTTTGATGGAACGCTTGAGTCTAATTGGCTTCGCCAGATCCCTTTGATACTCACCACCCACCTTGCGACAACCCACAACTTTGACAGTCCCGACAATCACGCCGGTTGGCAGTTCGCCTGGCTCCTTACCGATTTTCTTCCACGCTTTGATCTGCAGGCGTCTTACTCGCGTAAATGTAAACTCGCTCGCGCTTCTTCGTCGGCATGCTGCGATATTCAATCGTCTTCTTCCCGCGCATAACCTGTTCGGCGTTGGGCTGGCCCAGGCTGAGTGCAGACACTCGTTTCATCACTTTCTCCGGTTCTTAGCTGTCTCTGTCTCAAAGGCGTATCTATCGTTTGAATTAAATGACTCCTGCCATTTCCAAGTATCGACAAAATGCATTCGCCAACTCCATTTGTCTTGGCGTTTTGCACTGCACATCGAACAATGCGGGACTAGCAACCAGTATAGTCACACATTGCGCGCGCGATGTTGCCACATTCAATCTGTTTCCGCTGTACAAGAATTCCATTCCGCGTGGCGCGTCTTGTGGAGTTGAAGTCGCCATCGAATAAATCACCACGGGTGCCTCCTGCCCCTGAAACTTGTCGACAGTTCCGACCCGACTGCCTCGCGGTAGGCTTCGCAACAACAGCGACACCTGAGCGTTATAAGGAGCAACGATTAGTATGTCATTGAGCGTAATTCGTCTGACCTTGCTCTCTTTGTCGACCCACCTGGCATTATCGCGAAGCAACAGCTCGACTAACTCGGCCACCTTCTCCACCTCTTCTGGGGAATCGCTTTGGTTTGCCTCGTGTTCGACCGGAACAATACGCAGGCCGGTGCCCGCGATTGGTCCGGCGACGTCTAGTCGTTGATTCGCATTCTCGGGTCGCGATGTCAGACGGCTCTCATAAAAAACATCGGAAGTGAACGCGCAAATATCGGGGTGTAAGCGCCAACTTTCTGCCAGGAACAACCCGCGGTCCGGCGTTATTGTTTTGTGCCCATTTAAGAGGTGAGACAGCGCGGAGGCTTCTGCACCTTCAGGATGTACGCCGCGTTGCGGTTGATCAAGTTGTTGAGGATCACCTAACAAGACAATGCTGTTGGTCGCTGGTGAAGCAGCAAGCACATTGGCCAAGGACATCTGACCGGCTTCGTCAACAAACAAGACATCGACTGATCCAGCCAGCTCCGGTCGCGACCAAAGCCAAACCGTTCCGGCGACGATTTGCGCTTCGTTGTTAGCGAGGGCGTGGTCCACCACGGCGTTGTTTTTGGCGATCTTTACAAAGTCGTGGCCGCACGCATCATCGCCATCACACCTTTGCAGGATTTTCAGTTTGAGCCTTTGTTCGGCAGCGGCTTTGCAAGTCCATTTCAGCAGATTGCTGATGACCTTATGACTGACGGCCGTTACGCCGACCTTTTTCCCCTTCTTAATCAGCTCTACGATCATGTGCGCGCCGGTAAACGTCTTACCTGATCCGGGCGGACCCTGAATTGGGAGCACGGTTCGGTCGAGTACCAGGGCGATCTGTTTGGCCGCTTCAAGCGAAGGTAAATGCTCGAAGTCAGGTAATCCGCCGTGCTTCAATCTCGGCGCGCGTAGTAGCAAGAGATCTCGGGCTGCCGCGTAAATGCCATCGCCTTCAATGCCGTGGTCGGCGACCCAACCGCCCAATTGCAACAAGCTCTCACGCATTGCCTTTGCGTTGATGATGTCATAAGGCACCAGGGCGGTAGGATGCGGGGCATCGGCGAGGCTTGGACCGCGCTTTAAGTCAATTGTTAGCGCCTCGTACTCGATTGCGTGCAGATCGCCGGTAGGTTTCTTCGTTTTGGGATCACGTAATCCGAGCGCGCGTTCGATGGTCGTGTCCTGGAACGGAAATCGGTATCGATGGACCTTGGACTTCTTTACCGGCTCAACTTCGCCCGTATAAACCAGGCCGCCCAGCGTCGCTCGATCCGTAATGAACTCTTCATCGGAATAATCACAGCGAGTGAAATATTCCCAGTATTTCGATTTGTCTTCGCGACGATGCCACTCCAATAGGTCGGCCAGCAATCCAGTTGCCTTCTGCGATTCCGTCCACGTATCTTTCTCCTCGGGCAGCCCGGCAGTTAGCCGCTCTTCGACGGCGCGGACTCTCTGCAAGTATTCCGTAAGATTTTCTGACAGCTCATCGTCTTTCGGTTCAGGACGGGCGAGCGGCGCTCCAACTTGATGCTCTAGTTCAGTCCTCAATCGCTCAAGCCAATCGCGCAGACGCAGCGCCGACACACAATCATCGCGGTTGTAACCTTCAATCGCGCTCTTAATGTCATCGAGATTTTCTTCCCCATGTCCAAACGCGAGCACAGTTTGAAAGGTCCACAGAGCGAGATTCGCATCGGGAAGATTCACGTCGCGCGTATATTCATAAACCGGTTCGAGTTTCTTGAGCGAATAACTTTCCACCGACGCCCGTAATCCCTGCCTGACCGCGCGGAACATGTCGACCAACACTTCGCCGCGCAGCAGTTCGTCAACTTCGTCCACACAAGTCGAATGCTGTCCGGCCATGCGCTTGATCGCGGTTTCTTCGTAAGCGCCGTAATGATAGATGTGCATGTCCGGATAAAGACGGCGACGCTCCAACACCGCTTTGATAAATCTCTCGAAGGCACGCTTCTCTTCCTGAGGTTTCATGGCCCAGATTGGCTCGTAAACCAATTCACCGTTGTCATTCGCTATCGTCAGCACGCCAAAGAGATATTCCAGCCCGCCCTCAAACGTGAACTGATCGCCTTCGAAGTCGAGAAAGATATCGCCCGGCGATGGCGTGGGAAGTGAACACAAACCTTTCTCAGGCTCAGGCGGGACCAGTAACTCATAAATATTTCGGCGCTCTTCGCGACCTTGCACCTGCAGCCGAGCCTGCTGATGAATATTTGCAAATGCCTGATCCTTTATACCTTCGATTTTTGGTTCAGGAGGCACGGACAGCCGCGCCAAGCCCGCAACTGTTTCGGTGCCGTAAGCGATCAATGCCTGTCGTTGGTTGCGCGCGATGTTCGCAACCAAAGAAAGATGATCGTCTTGGCGCCACTGTGCGTCACATACCGTTGACCAATCGCAGATGTGACAGTGCTCAACCGGTTCTGGATAAGTTTTGCGTTGTGCAAGCTCTGCGGCGACAAAGTCACTCTGAATCTTTCGAAAGAAAGCGAGATATCGCTGAACAAAGAACTTCTCAGGCTTTGCTCCGCCCCCGAGCACCACATGCATGTAGTCAGGGACGACGCCCTGAATTCGCGAAAGCAGATCTGAATAGAAACAGAGTTGAATGATGGCGCGCGCCTTAGTAGATTTCGCGAGCTTCGTTTCGACGACCTCATACGAGAACGCTCCGAGTTCACTAGGCTTATCAACTCTAATAAGAAAATCGGCACGCCCGTACCATTGCCCATACCCCGGATCGTCAAGAAATGTTGCCTGATAAATAACTTCAGCGCCGCCGCGAATCGCTTCGATAGTTCTTCTAGCCGCATCTCGACGCGAACCGTCGGTCGGTATTTCTACGATTGCAAGCCCTTGTTCAGTTAATTTGTTTAAGTACGCTTGCTCATGCGCCTGTCCCAGTCTGATCAGCAGATCTAAACCGGGATCGGCAAAATATGGTCGTTTGATTTGTTCTGCGGCTTCGGCGCGATCCAGCGCAGTGAGGTGTTGGCAGGCGAGGAAGTCTGCGATTGCGGTTGGTGAGAGCATAAAGGCTCTTTGTCCTTTTCAGTGAAGAGGTGTTAGCTCTGGCCATTGAACTCGATCGACAACTCAGAAGCTTCTGTGGCATCACCTCGCGACACAAACCAGCCGGATGGTTCCATTTGCAAATTAAGAGGAAGTGCTCTTACTACATTCCCGAGATCTCGGTGGTATGGTTTGTCATCAATGGACCAAACGCGATAAAGACGCCAGCATGGATCTTTCTTAGCAGTGATGCGCTCACTTTCAGAAAGCCAAAATCCTGGATCGCCAGCTTCGCTTGTTATCGTGGTCTTTACCTCTATGTGAATTTCTTTCCCGTTGTCGTCGTAAGACTTAATATCAAACCCTCCCACGGAACAATCGAACGATACCAATTCAACTTGGCCAGAGAGTTTCGTTTTGCCTTGTCGATTTAGTCGATCAACTTCTTTTTCGTAAACGAACCGTTCGCCCATTAGACCACGTCGTTCACGCTCCATTGCGCGCTTTTGGCGCAGACTAAGTTCGGTATCAAAATCTCGAGAAGTATGGCGTTTCCGAGTTTTAATAGTAGCTGGTCCCAAATAAGCAACTACCCACATATAAGAATGAATTTCTACAGTATTAGCCGAACCGTAACTCGACAGCCTTTCTCGCAGCCAGTCTGCCAACTCCATCAGGAGAGAATAACGCCTCCAGTCGACATGCCCAGCGACCTTATCCGGCAATCCGTAGAACCCAAGGAGATCCTGGAAGGGAGTAGGCTTTACGGGAAAGTACGTCGTAGGGCGAAGAAGAAACGCCAAATGAGATGGGAAGGGCCATTTGCAATGAAGATGTTTAGCACGCAAATAATCTGCGAATCTGTCAAATCTTAAACCGAATGCATCGGGTGTATCCTTCCCGCCCAGCATTAGGATCTGAAGCTGTTCTTCAAGTCCTCTTATTTGATCACGACCCTTCACTAGATACAGTGGAGCGTCCGAGTTTCCTTGTTCAGCTCCGAACCGGCGCGTCAACCAGTTGGCTCCGATTGAGGGTGCACATGCGGCTTTGACTGCTTCAATAATTCTGCCGTCACCAGGTTTCCAGTTGTTCCATTTGGCGAGCGCCAACGCGTCTCGGCCACTTCTGTAGGCTGCCCATTTGTAAGAGATTTCGTCGTCGACAAGAAATGGGTGTTGAAAATTCGTGAACGGTTCGCCACCAGCTTTCTCTTGAACATAAGCAAGAAATGCCTGGTGGCATGACTCAAACGCGGCTTCATTGATTGCTAAAGGCATGAGGGTCCATTGTGTTGATGAAGGGAGCGAGAACTATTGATGGAGCGATTTGTTCCAAAACAATAACAATCCGACGTTCATGCTACGCATGCAAAACGTCATCAAGACTTCGAGCGACCACATACTGAGCAGGCGCGTCGCCATCAGCCAGAGCTTTGAAATACGCCTTGCCACCTTCAATCTTCGCCCGTTCCCTATTGCGCAGATCAATCAGAGAATGGTCCGCTCTTGGTCTGGACCACGAAGTACAGACGCTCCGCTCCATCCTTTTCAACCAGCACCGCCCAGTCTGGGTTGTAGCTACCAAGTGGCGTCGGCACAGTAAACCAGCCCGGCAGCTTCGCATATACCTTGACGGCGGTGTTCTTCTCCAGTTGATCGGTGAAAGCTGCTTCGACATCTAATTCGTAAACAACGTCTTCATAAACGGACTTCACGGCAGCGATCAGATTCTTTAGATAGCCGGTCAATACCTCTCCATGATCAACCACTCTTTGTCTTGAAACGACTTGGACCGCCACTAGTTATTTTGGCTGTGGTTCTTGCAGTTCTTTTGAGTCCAACCACTTCGCGTATTTGATTCTTTGACCGGACAATCAGGCCGAGCCAGCCATAAGTTGTTTGTCTGCGCAATTAGCTTATCGCAGCAGTTAGGGAATCGCGTGGCCAGTGCGTAATTGAGAATCAGCTAGAGAATACCACCTCAAAACATTCGGTACTAAGAGGTCTGGAGCGTATTATATGCGCGAAGTCCTTACAAACTTGGGCTAGCTTGCTGATCTTCTGGTTCCCCTTAACCCCCAAGGAGAGGCTAATGTTCGACTGGGTACCCCTCTACAAGGAAATAGCTCGGAAAGTGGTGGAGTTTGAGCTTCACCAAGACGCGCTGATAAATCTTCTCAGGCAACTTAAAGTGGAAGGGCTAAAGGTAGTATCGCTTGAAGATGAAAGCTTGGAAGGTGAGGTGCCTCTTACGGAGTTGGATCCTTTCACGTTCTTTGCTTCTTTCAACCGAGGACAAGCTCCCGAGACACGAAAGGCCATTTTGAAAGAGTTGAAGGCTCACTGGAGCCTGATGGCTGCTCCGCCCACGGATTTCGAGGGTGTGCCTGTTGTTAATAACTTTCAGTCCTGGTTTTTCCCTTACTTTAAGGATCGAGGGACCGATGACATTCCGAAACTCTGGCGGCTTGCTAAAGAGGTAGTGAATAAAGATTGGAAGAATTTTGACGTTGCAACTCTTCAAGACTGCCTGGAAATTGAAACGGTCGGTCTCCCGAAGATCACTATGGGAATGTTCTGGATGAGTCCAGATAAATACCTCTCCGTTGACGCCAGGAATCGGCCTTTCTTCAAAGCACGCGGGATTGTCATACCAGTTGACGCAGTTTCGTACTTCCGATTTTTGCACGAAGTTACAGCCAAGCTTGGAAGCGATTTTCCGGCGCTTTCCCGCGAAGCATATTTGGAGTCAATGGGTGGGCCCAAGAAAGAACTATCAAAGCCAGTTGAGCAATCAAGAGCTGGCGACCCAGAACGTAATTACTGGTGGCTAAACGCGAATCCCAACATTTGGAATTTTGAAGATCTACCGGTTGGTCGCACCCAAACCTACACTTCTTATAACGAGTCGGGACACAAGCGTCAAAAATACAAATACTTTAGTGAAGTGAAGCCAGGGGATGTTGTCGTGGGCTATGTGACGAGTCCACAGCGAGAAGTAATCGCCATCTGTGAGATTACTAAAGGATTGCATTCGTCGCCCAGGGGAGAGCTGATTGAGTTCAAGAAGACCGAACAGCTGCGCAACGCGGTAACATATGAAGAACTTAAGACTAATCCAGCGCTCGCAGGAAGTGAACCGCTTACTAACAACCAAGGCAGTCTCTTTTCTCTGACTGAAGAAGAATATGAAGTAATTCGAGCCATTATTGATGAGAAAAACATTGTCCTTAGACTTGCCGCTTTCGAACTATATACGAAGGCCGACGCTCTTTCTGAGTTATTCATCTCCGAGCAAGATCTCGATCAACTAGTTCGAAGACTGCTGAGAAAAAAGAATGTTGTTCTTCAGGGGCCGCCGGGCGTTGGCAAAACCTTCTTGGCAAAGCGTCTTGCTCACTTAGTTATGGGCAAGAAAGATGCTTCGCGAGTAGAGATGATTCAGTTTCATCAGTCGTACTCGTACGAGGATTTTATTCAAGGCTTCAGACCTCTTGAGAACGGCGGATTTTCTATTAAGTCAGGCATCTTTTATGAGTTCTGTCGCCGCGCCCAGCGGGATCCTGCCAACGAGTATTTCTTCATCATCGATGAAATTAACCGAGGAAACCTTAGCAAGATATTTGGCGAGTTAATGCTGTTGCTTGAGAATGACAAGCGAGGGATACAGTTTTCGATACCGCTCACCTATTCGAAAACCGCAGAAGATAAATTTTATATCCCTGAGAATTTGTATTTCGTCGGTACGATGAATACTGCGGACCGCTCACTGTCGATCGTTGATTACGCGTTGCGGAGGCGGTTTAGTTTCGTCACGCTACGACCCCAATTTGAAAGTGCCGGTTTTGAGAGCATTTTGCGGAGCGCTGGAGCGCCTTCCGTATTGGTGAAGAAGATCCGGGAGCGAATGATGGAGTTGAATGATCAGATAGCTGGCGATCCCAGGAATCTAGGCCTCGGCTTTTGCATTGGCCACAGCTATTTCTGTCCCACCAACGGTGTTTCGCCAGACGAAACTTGGTATTTAGATGTTATTGATTCGGAGATAAAACCGCTTTTGGACGAGTACTGGGTCGACGATCCAGCCAAAGTCGACCAAGCTGTGAGTCAGCTGACTGCTTGAGCCTGTGAATACCCTCATCCCCATACAAAACATTTACTATCTTCTCTGCTATGCGTGGAACAAGCTTGAAGAAAAAGACACTGTGGACGTGCAGTCGTTGAACAGCACCCAATTGGTGGACCTGTTCGCAAGGGTCTTAATAAGTGGCACGCATCATTTGGTTCGCAGAGGTTTTGACAGAGGTTACCTGCAATTTGAGGAGACCACCAGACGTCCGAGGGGAAGAATCAGCTTCGCAGCAACTCTCAAAAGCAATCTGCTTGCTTACGGACGCGTGCAGTGTGAATTTGACGAATTAGATTACAACGTTCTCCATAACCGCATCCTTAGAACTGCGATCTTGAATTTGATTACTGCCGACAAACTAGATAACGAACTGAGGGAAGGTTTGCATGAAGTATCTCGGAGGCTCTGGGAGATAGAGCCGATAACTCTGTCGTCACAGCTGTTCCGGCGCGTTCAGCTACATCGCAATAATCACTACTACGCTTTCCTTCTCAACGTGTGCGAATTGATTTATGAGAATTTGTTACCAAGCGAAAATTCGGGTAAAGCCACGTTTCGGGACTTCACTAGAGATGAAGGCGAGATGCATCGATTATTTCAATCGTTCGTCAAGAATTTTTATCTGATAGAACAGAGACACTTCAGAGTACAAGCGCCAAAGATAAACTGGGATGCGCAAAGCGCAGATATTGTCTCTGCAAGCTTCCTTCCTCAAATGCAAACTGACGTCTGTTTGATCAGCGACAATCGTAAGATCATTCTTGACTGCAAATACTACAAGGATTCCCTTCAAACGAATTGGGGCAAGCAAACCGTGCACTCGTCAGCTCTTTATCAGATTTTTGCGTACGTTAAGAACAAAGAGATCGAGGCCGGGTGGGAAAACTGCGAAGGTATTCTCTTATATCCTACGGTTAAGAGTCCGCTCGACCTGGCATACAGAATCCAGGACCATCTCGTGAAAGTAAAGTCGATCAATCTCAATCAAGATTGGCAGTCAATCCATGAAGATATGCTCCGTGTAATTGCCAACTAGTCCACAGTAGCTTGACATTACGGTTGAGCTCTCTTTTGAATCCAGCTTCGGTATCCAGATTACATCTGACGGCGCTTCGCCGCAGGCAAAAGACTCGTCCTGCGAAAGGCTTGCGACCCCAGCGGAAAGATAGGCGTCGAGTTTGTCGTGCAGCGATCCGAAGGCGTTCTGCCTCAATCCAATTGCTCCTTATCAAGTGGCCAACCAGAGTACTTAGCGACTGCTGTTAGTTGGCGAGTGATGCCATCGCATTTGGAGTTGTGGATTGTTTGCGCCTGAAGCGCATTCGCTATCGCTTGAGGAAATACTTCGATGCAGTCGTAATGCTTGTTTAATACGTCGAAGAGAGCGAAACCAACAGCATCCGGATTTGATTCGCATGAGGCATTCGATTCTCAGGCAGACCGCTATCCAGGTGTAGCGAGGCCTTATTCGTGATCGCGTCGAATTCTCTTCGGTTCGGCGTTGCGAAACAACTGATCGACGCTCATCCATCGCCACTCAGCAGCTCTTCGAACAACGCCCATTCGCTTGTAGCAACTTGGGCGCGCTAATCCGCGTTAATCCGCGGCCAATATTCTTCGTCCATTCACGATTCACGACTGACGACTGACGATTCGCGGCTTTTGCGTTTACTCTTGACTGTTTACTTATTCTTAGAACAATTGCTCGCCAGTTTGTAGCCAGCGCTTTCGGCTTCGGCAATGGTTGCGAATTTGACCTGATTCTTTTCCGAGACGCGGTTGTAGCTGGCACAGCCGGGCAGGTGATAGACCTTGCTGTTCTTGTTGCCGATGATTGTTCCTGTCGCCGCGAATGCCGGTGTTTCATTCTCACTCAATTGAACCGGCCGGGCTTGAACGGTGGTCTTGATTGGAACGCGCGCCGAAGCAGGCGCTGGAACACGATTCGAAGAAGCGCTGGCAGCGGGGCTTTGACGTCCTACCGTTGAATTGGGGGCAGAGGTAACGATTTCCGCGGGGCAGTTGCCGGCCCGTTTGTAGCCGGCGGCTTCGGCTTCTGCGACGCTCTTGAAGAACACGCGATTTTTCTCGGCCATGTCACGATAGCCCGCACAGTCCGGCCGGTGATACTTCAACGAGTTTTTGTTTCCAATGATCGTGCCTGCCGACGGCGGTGGTCCCCAGCGTTGCGTCTTCACTGCCTGACGCCAATCGCCTGGCACGGTTGGGTTCGCGTCCTGCCACAAACCGAGTTTGGCCGCGCGCGCTGTTTGCTCCGCCGCTGCGTAGGTGATCCGATCTTGCGGGCTCTGCTCGTCCTCATACTTTTTAAAGTGCCATGCCAAGCCCGCCTTGACCTGTTCGATATTCACGTCGTGACCGTCGAGCATGATGGTGCCGACCGTGCGCCGGTACTTATCAACTTTGGACCAGTAGATCGAGACTTGCTTCCCAAGAACCAGACGCGAAAGGTTTTGCTGCGAGACTGAACCAAACTCCTGCTTCAATTCCGGCGCATCAATGCCTTGCAAACGGATATGAAATTTCTTGTTGTCCTGATCGAGCACCGTGATCGTGTCGCCATCGTGGACATTGATTACCTTGCCCTCGATAACGAGTTGAATGTGGTTGGCTGCGACCGCCGGCGACTGCTGCGGCGCTGAGAAGGCGGGTTGCTGGGCCGCGCAGAATGATGCGCAGATGATCAGCGATGCAAGAAGTGAAGCAATTTTGTTTTGTATTTCCATAGTCGTTCCTTATGGCTGTTCCAATAGATGCAAGAGGTTTTGTATCCAGCGCCGATAACACTCCGCCCCACGTTTTCATTGAGGGAAATAGCTGTTATCGGGGAAAGTCCCTTTACGCTGGAGAGAACCTGGGCGAAGGAATAATAATCAATGCAAGAGTTTTTGCATAGTTTGGATGGCAGAAAGCAGCAGGCAGAAGGCAGTAGGCAGAGAGCAAAAGCCGTGAAATGGCAAATCGTGAATCGTGAATGGACGAAAATATTGGCCGCGGATTAACGCGGATTAGCGCGGATCAGAAAAGGCGGTAGACAGAAAGTAGAAGAGAGAAGACAGAAGGCAGAAGGCAGAAGGCAGAAGGCAGAAAAGCACGGGCGGCTCAGGCTTGCTGCGTTCCTGGCTTCGAAAGTTCGGGCCACTGCGTTTGCTTGCTGCTTTTTGCCTAGTGCCGTCTGCAGACTGCTTTCTGCCTACTGTCTTTCAGAACTTGTCGCTCTTGTTGTCCGCATCGAGAGCTGAGCGGTCTGGAGCGTTGACACCTTGTTGATTGTAATAGCCGCCCGGCGCGAACTGACCCGACTCGCCAACGTCGAGCGAGCGCTCGTCGTTTCTCACTTCATCCTTTGCAGATGCTGCGGCGGGTTCCCAATTCCTTTCTTCTATTCTTTCCCTATCACTTTTGGAATCGCGATTGTCCATGATGATGACCTCCCGTTGTTGGCAAATGCTGACTGCGATGTTCAGGCAATCAAAATGCCGGAGCGCGAATGCTATCTCGCTCGGTGAAAGTGAGGGCAGCAACTAATCGAGCGTAACAAAGCGAAACACTTGTATGTCTGAAGAAGGATCAGAAAGCAGAAGGTGAACAGGCAAAAAAATACATAGCTTCGCACTGAAAGTATTTCGCGAAGAAAGAGCGGGGGCATGCCCGCCTTCCCAACCTCAAGGTAATTGGAATTGATGCGTTATCGCGAGGAAAGGCATTCAACGTGAAATCATCTCAGACGTGTAACAGTCTCGAGGTCGGGAAGGTGGGCATGCCCCCGCCCTTTGGTTCAACGCACAGCTCTCATGCAGGACAACAGAAAGGATGACTCACTGTTTACTGTTTACATCGATCGACGATTTACGACTCACGCTTTGTGCTGTTCACCGCGACGGTCGAGCGTGGCGTGTTGACTGAAAGGCGTGTGCGCATGCGTTGTTGCCAATTGCTTAGCCGACTATCGACTTCTTCAATTTGCGAAAGCGCAGAGCTCAAAGTCTCGCCGCCGAGCTGGCGCATCTTCAAATAGAGCAGTGCCGAAACGATTGAGACGAGCGGCACAACCACGATGTTTACCAGGCTGGCGAGTTGTTTATAAATCTCCTGAAGATGAATGCCTTGCGATGGCGCGCCGGGTGGCTTCGCGCCGATGCGGATTTGGCCAAGCAACAAACTGACGCTGATCGGAATCGCGAACTGGAGTGCCCAGACGATGATCATGGTGCGCCACGATCGCGACGCCAGTTGGTAAGATCGCTGTCGCGCCGCTTTCTTCTCCAAGCCTTCCACCAATACCACCGGCGCATAAAACGCATAACGCAATTGCATAACAATGCCGGGTATTACCAGCAGCACGGTGCCGACGATGATGCGCCAAGTCACACCCAAACTGGTTTTCAAAAACGGCTTCCATCGTTTCTTCAAAACAGCAAACGCCGTTCGCAGTTCCACCGGCCGCAGCGGCGCCGCTTGTAATTGAGTAACAATGACTGCGGTCATGCCGGCGATCGCTGAAGCGGCAACGAAGTAAGCAGCGATATGTAACAAGGCCACAATCGCCAGAGAACAAACCAGGAAAACCTTAGCGAGCGTTATGCCCTTGGGCTGAGCATCGAGCGCCAACTGCAGCACGATCATCAATATGGTGGTAACGATGACCGGAGAGTGGGCCAGGAACGACATCTTGAGAAACTTGGGAAAGTATTCGCTGTAGAGTGCGAACGCGCGGCGGTAGAGTGCGCTAATACCGTCCGCCTGCGCGCGTAACGCCGAAGCAAATGCGGCCGCAGTTTGCGGGCGCGCGGCAGGATCTTTAGCCAGCGCCGCCGCAACGGTTTGGGCCACGCGTTTGGGAACCTTTTTCGCGCGGTCGCGCAATGGCGGCGGCGGCATCTCGCGATGCCCGCGCATCACCGCATCGGTGGGACCGGCGAAGGGCGGCTCACCGGCGAGCATTTGATAAGCGATGACGCCCAGACTGTAAATGTCAGAACGTGCATCGAGCGTCTTTCCGCGGCACTGCTCGGGCGACATGTAAATCGGCGTGCCCATGATCGCACCAACCTGAGTCAATTGAGTGGCATGCGTTACCTGGCCGCGTGCGGTGGTTGGTTTGCCCGCGCTGGTTTGACGTCCTTCGGGGTCGAATATTTGTGTCCGATCATCGTCTGCTACACCAGTCCGGTTGCCCTGGGGATCCCGGTCGTTGCTTAGGATCGTTGGCGACAGAATAGCCGTGGTGGCTGACTCAAGATCGGTAGAGGTTCCGGATGACGCAAACATGCGCGTGTCATCGTTGTTGCTCGACGGAACTGAAGCCCCTCCGGAATTCGCTTGCGTCGGGCCCAGGTTTTCTTCAGAGGCGAAGACCAGTGTGGTGGTTTCCAATTCTTCACCGGCCGCGGTTGCAGTCGCGGTCATGCTTGTCTCGCCTGAGTTCTTTGTGGGTGCGGGTGAGCTATCAACCTCGGCAAGTTTCGCAATTCCGAAATCAAGCACCTTGACTCGATAGCCGCCGAGCCGGTTTGGTTCCAGCCAAATGTTTTCCGGCTTCAGATCGCGGTGCACGATGCCCTGTTGATGCGCTTCGTGCACAGCCGAGCTGACCTGCTCGAGAATGTCCACGACCCATTCCAACGGCAGTCGCGTTTCTTCTTTCAAGACATCGCCCAGGGTGCAGCCGTCGAGATATTCCATCACCAGGTACGCAACGTTTTCACCGCGCACGCGGGCGAATCCGAAATCGGTAACGTCAACGACATTGGGGTGACGCAGGCGACCGGCGGCGCGCGCCTCGCGTTTGAAGCGTTGCACAAACTCTTCGTTGCGCATGAACTGAGGTGTGATCAGTTTGAGCGCGACATACCGCTCGGTGCCGAGGTGCACGGCGAGATAGACGGCGCCCATGCCGCCCTGGCCCAGCAGCCGTTCCAGACGGTACTTCTCGTCGAGCACCTTCCCGCGATATTCATCGGATGGCATTGTGTGGTGAATCGTAAACTGTGAACCAGGAACAGTAAACCGGAAACCGTGAATCGTGAATCGTGAATCGTGAATCGTGAACAGTTTACTGGTACGGCTCACAGTTCAGGATGTTTCACTGTTTACGGTTCACAGTTCCCGGTTCCCGGCTTTTACCCGCACATCTGCCAGGCTTTTATTGCGTTGACCGGAGCAATCAACATGAGGATTTCGAGCAGCAGGCTATCGTGAATCCAGACGATAAGGATCAATTCACAAGCGGCAAACAAAATCAGCGAACGTCGCAGGCCGAGTCGTTGCGCGATCAAAAATCCAGCAATGCAGCAGAGAATGTCGCCGAACGAATTGACGACCGTGTCGCCGTTATAGCCCAGTGCAGCGGTGGCGGTGCGATAGCGTTCGATAATGAAATTCGTATTTTCAAGAGCTTCCCATGCTGCTTCGACGGCAGTTGCCAGCAGCAGCTGCGTCGTTAGTTGCCACTTTGGCGCCAGCCAGTAGATCAACCAGAAAAACAGAACGCCATGGAGCAGGTGTGTGAAGTTGTAGGGATCAAGAAAGTGCTGCGAGTTGTCAGCGCTGCAAACACCGCCGGACCATAGGAGCAACTTCCCGCAAGCGCAAAGCCACAAACGGCCTTCAGCGCGCAGCACCAATGCGGTCGCTGGAAAGATCGCGACAAAAGCTAGCCATAGCCAGAGGTTGTGTTTGTTCGCAGTAGACAAGCGATGTGTTATTTCGATAGTGCTTGGTTTGAAATGTTTAGTCTCACTCGTTGCAGTGACATGAGGTCAGTACCGCCTGCGGTAGCGGGTGGGTGCTATGATTTAAAGTTACGCTTGCCAAGTCATTGCGGTCGCCGCCAGCCGGCATTCTGCAATTCATAACAGCAATCACAGCATCCACCCGCTACCGCAGGCGGTACTGACCTCATGACACCAGGAAATTGGTCTACATAGAAACTAGATTGAAATATCCTCATTCCGGCTGGCGTGAATATTTCAACAGATGTGCCGGCGGCTCAATTCCTTTTTTTAAAACCGGATCGTTAATCGGCTCGTCGGCCACCAGCTTGAGTGGCAAAACACCGGCCCAAACCTCCAGTGCGTAGTCTTCTTCATCATCATGCGGTGGACCAGTTCGGACTTTCGCGGAAACTTCCCCGAGCGGCAACGACAATACAGTCGTCGCTTTCAATTCCTTATCGGTCGGCTGACGCACTTCATCCCAGCGGCCGGGAATCATATGTTCCGAGAGTGCGCGCAATGCCGCCAGTTTTTCATCCGCCGGTTCAATCGCGGTTGCCTTGCCAAAAATGACCACAGAGCGGTAGTTCATGGAATGATTAAATGCGGAACGTGCCAGCACCAAACCGTCAAGCAACGTTACGGCCACGCAAACGTCAATCCCGGTTTTCAACGTGCGCAGCATGCGACTGGCCGCCGAACCATGAATCAGAAGGCGCTCATCAACGCGCGCGTAGCCGGTGGGAATTACAACCGGCTTACCGTCCGAAACAAAACCAACATGACAGATAAAACCTTCATCGAGAATTGCATAGACCAGTTGACGATCGTAAACACCGCGCAAGGGCAGACGTTTCAGCGTGGTGCGTTCGGTTTGGGGAAAGTTCATAAGTGAATCGTAAATCGTCGCGAGGTAATAGTAAATTCCGGTAATGACCGTCTGTTGCAAATGTCAGAGAGACTCTAAAAGTCCTGATTGGGGTCTTCGACGCGTAGCGTCGGTGCGAATTTAGCCCGGCGTTTCAACGCCGGGGATCAGGCCAAGTGGTACTCGTCGCGTAGCGACGATTGAATCCGGCAGATATTTCAGGCGTCGCTATGCGACGCGATCTATCTTGTTGACGCGTCTCGGCCTTGAAAGACCGGGCTAAACTCATACCGACGCTACGCGTCAAAAGAATGTGTTTAGAGACCCAGTTAGTTTGTCCCGGCGTTACGACAAGCTAAGGCTTATCGGACATAGACGTGTAGAATAACCCGACTTGAAAGATCCAGCGCGCCAATTGTTTTCACATTCGTTTAGCTTAATTCTGATCGCGACCTGTCTTTCCGTCGCGATGCTCCTCGGCGCCTGCCGAAAACCGGGGGCGAATAAGGAATCCACCCCAGCGTCTTCCGGGCCAGCGAGCACAACTTATCCAGTGCCGCCATTGTCTTCGTCTGCAGAAATGGGCTGGATTGGAACAAACAACCAGCGCTCGCGCTTGCTGGACTATCGAGGCAAAGTGCTGGTGCTTGATTTTTATGCGACCTGGTGCGAGCCTTGCCGGCAAAGCATACCGCTGCTAAACGGACTGCAAGCGCAGTATGGACCAGCAGGCGTTCAAGTTGTGGGACTGAACGTGGGCGGTCCGGACGATCGCATCAAGGTGCCCGAATTCGCGCAGGAGCTGGACATTCGTTATCCGCTAGGTTTTCCCGACAAAGCGCTGACGGATCTTTTTCTTTGGGACGAGCAAACTATTCCGCAGACATTCGTATTCGGCCGCGATGGCGCACTGCTGAAGCGATTTGTAGGTTATGAGGGCAGCACCGGCGCGGAAATTGAAAGAACTGTTCAGACGCAATTGGGGGAATAGAGTTTTTAGTTGCCGAAATTATTTCGTTGAATGATGAAAGTTACTTTTTTGCCTTTGCCCACGCTCGTATTCGTAGTGGTCATGCTTTGCTGGTTCATCTTTGCGGGGATTTTCATTTTTCGCAAACAACCGACGGGTGCTCATGATCGAAAGCGCGACCGTAGCTCGATTGCTGGAGTTGCGCTTCAGGGCTTGTCTTATGCGATTGTGTGGTCGGTCCGCCGGCCGCCTTTTACACCCATCGTCCCCGAAGTGGAGTGGCTTGCGGTGCTGACTGCCATAGTTACGATGGTGGCAGCGATTGGTTCGGTGCTGCTAATAATGAGCGCCGTGAAGACGCTCGGCAAAGAGTGGAGCATCACCGCGCGGATGGTCCAGAATCATGAGCTTGCCACCAAAGGTCCATACGCACGCGTGCGACATCCTATTTACACGGGCATGTTGGGCATGCTTGTCGCTACCGGGCTCGCCATCAGTCACTGGATCGTTCTGGTTGCGGCTATAGTTGTTTTCGCCATTGGCACTTTGATTCGCGTGCGCATTGAAGAGCGGCTGTTGCGGGAAACGTTTGGGCCACAGTTTGAAGAGTATGCGCGGCGGGTGCCGGCAGTGATTCCGGGAATATTCTGAATTACTTTTTGTGAGGACAATGTGGACAAACCGGTAAGAAAAGCAAAGATTCTGGCGACGCTGGGACCTGCGTCGCGCCAGCAAAGCCTAATCGAAAGTTTGATGAAGGCCGGGGTGAACGGCGTGCGCATCAACATGTCGCATGGCACGCGCGAAGAACAAACCAACGACATCAAAAGCGCGCGTGCAGCCGCGGCAAAGTTAAAGCAGCCACTGGCGATACTGGTCGATTTGTCCGGTCCAAAGATTCGCACCCGCCAGCTTTATGAAGGAAAGCCCGTGACCCTGATTGCAGGCGAGCTGTTTACGCTGACGACGCGAGATATTGTGGGCGACGAAAAACAGGTGGCGACGAACTATCCGGATCTCCCTCGTGTTGTCGAACCTGGCAGCAGGCTTTTGCTTGACGACGGCGCAATCGCGCTGATGGTTGAAAGCAAGACAAAAACCGACGTTGTTTGCCGCGTCATTAACGGCGGAGTCCTCGGCGAGCGCAAAGGGATTAATCTGCCCGGAGTTCCTTTACCGATTGATTCGTTGACGGAAAAGGATCTCGATGATTTGAAGTGGGCGGTCTCGCAAAATGTGGATTACATCGCGTTGTCATTTGTTCGTCGCGCCGAAGATTGCGCGCGCGCCAAGGCGTTAATTCAGGAAGCAGGCGGGCGCGCGCCGCTGGTCGCAAAGATTGAGAAAGCCGAAGCAATAGATCATCTCGACGAGATCATTGCCACCGCCGATGCCGTGATGGTAGCGCGCGGCGATCTGGGAGTGGAAACAAGCGTGGAGCTGGTGCCGGTCTATCAAAAGCGGATCATTGAAAAAGCAGTGACCGCGGGCAAGATGGTTATTACCGCGACGCAGATGCTGCAATCAATGGTCAGCAGCCCGCGGCCTACGCGCGCCGAAGCTTCGGACGTCGCCAACGCAGTTTGGGACGGCACAGACGCGCTGATGCTTTCGAATGAAACTGCCAGCGGCGACTATCCGGTGCCGGCAGTTGAAACCATGTGCCGCATCATCGAATCGGCGGAAGCGGGCAAGGCGCCTGAGACAGACAACATGAAAAAGTGGGCCGGAAGACAGTCAGGCCGCGTCAGCCGCGCGCTGTGCGAGGCGGCAGCGTTTGCAGCAGAAGAGATGGGCACGCGAGTCACTGCTGTTTTAACCGAATCAGGTTTAATGGCGCGGCGGCTTTCGGCGTTGCGGCCGGGCCAAAGGATTATTGCTTTGACTAATTCAGAGGATGTGAGAAATGAGTTGGCGCTGATTTGGGGCGTCGAATCTCTGATCATGCCGCACGCTGAGTCGACGGAAGAGATGCTGAAAGTTGGCGAAAGAACTTTGCTGGAGAGCGGCGCCGTTGAAAGAGGCGAGATGATTGTGGTGATGGCCGGCAGGCTTTCCGGCCTGGGGCTTTCAAGTTCAGTAACGCTGTTTACGGTTGAGGGAGATATACATCAGACCGTTGCGTAGTCCGATTGAACAGAAAGCAAACGTTACTCAGCGCGCAGCACTTCGTGGATGGTATCTTGCAGTGAGCTTTCCGGCTTCGTCTCTCCGGGTGCTTGTTGTGGATCACGCCAGTTGTCCAGAATCCCTACCTGATGCACGCATTGCAAAGTGCAGGTTGGTGCGCACCATTTCTCGGTGTTGTATTCACGATCGAAATCGTCCATCGTGTACTTCTCGAGCGGGATGCCGGGATAGCCACGTTGCTGCGAGCACCAATGGACCAGGCCATCCTCGCAAATGTAGAGGTAGCGGGCGCCGGCGCGACAGCGCCAGTTGTAAGGCTTGCCTTCAGCAATACTGTCCTGAAACCAATTCAACCGCGCGTGATCTTTGTTGCCGAGCTTCTTCACCTGTTGGAAGAGATCTTTTTCTTTCAGCGACAGCGGCTTCAGGGTGCCGTCGTTGTCGTGAATCACGCCGACCGTGGTGGAAAACTTCAGTTCGACCGCCCGCCGTGCAACCGAAAGCGCGTCTTCCGGATTTTTGATTCCGCCGCCGATCACCGAATTGATATTCACATGAAAATCGGCGTACTCGGAAAGGTAGCGCAGCTTCTTGTCGAGCACGCGCAAACTCTTGCGCGAAACTTCATCCGGCTCAACGTTGTCGATACTGATTTGCAGGTACTCGAGCCCTGCTTTGTTCAGTCGCTTAATGCGCTCGGGCGTGAAGTAGTAACCATTTGAGATTAAGCCCGCGATCATTCCGCGCACGCGAATGTGATGAATGATGTCGTCGAGTTGCGGGTGCATCATCGGCTCGCCGCCGGAGATGGTTACGATCGACGTTCCTAAAGAGGCGAGCTTATCGAGGCGGCTCTTAATAACATCAAGCGGCACCGGCGAAGACGTATGGTCATACTCATTGCAGTAACCGCAGGCAAGATTGCAGCGCCGCATGGGAATCAAGTGCGCCAAAACAGGATGGCGGCTGGACAACAGCGCGCGGCTGATAAAGCCGACCTCGCGGAGTTTCAACTTAACAAATTTACTTTTACGCATCTTGGGGAAGGAATCCGAACTTGCTTCAAATCCGATCTATCTTTCGAGTCGGAAGGATAGCGACAGCGGCAAACAAAGGCAACTGGACCCAATCGTAAAGCAAACTGTTAGATTGCTGATCGTTCGCTGCACTCAACGATGAAGGCCCTGGCTACACTGCAAACTAACAGTTTGCTTTACCGTGTTGGAAAAATGAAAAGGGCTCTGGATTCAAGACCTCAGAGCCCGAAAGGCTTAAATTGTAACTGTCCTTAACCCTTAACGATCTTAACGTTGGAATCCAACGGCACGCTGAACTCGTTTGGCGAGATCTTCAGGTTACGTTCGACGCCGCTCAAACGCATGGTTGTTGCGTCGTCATTCTTCTCGACAATCTTTGTTTGGATGGGCATGCCCGACGAATCAACCCAAATTTCCGCATACTTAAAGCTGGCACTTCCTTTGGGCACGAGTGTCAGGTGGATGGTGCTGACGCCACCCCAAAGAGTTTCTTCACGAACATCCTGAACCGGTTGAAACTTCGCTTCGAGCTGCTGCTTGGACATATACATCATGTCCAGAACGCCGCTGGCTCCGGCCTTTCCTTTCACCGAGCCTGACTTGCCGACAATCGCCTGTCCCAGAGTGGGGCGGAAAAGTGTGTACTGTCCCTTTGCAACTGCCAGAATTTCATGCCGCGGCTTCTGCCACTCGATACGCACCGACGCCTCGCGGCCGCTGCCGGGAAGATACAGTACCCAGCCGCTGTAGTTGTCCTTGTCGCGGAGTTGAGCGTTGTACTTCTCCATGCTGATGCTCGCTTTGAGCGAGCGCAGCGACTGCCTATTGCGCTCCATCCGATTCAAAACCGAACTCACCAGGCCGGCGCTTTGGGCGCTGGCCACTTTGGGAGATGTGAACGTTATTGCGCCGACGAGCATCGTCGACAGCAAAGCAAGGGGAACTAATCTCTTCATAAGAACTCCTAAATAAAATCCAAAAAAACGGCATCGTTTAACCCCCGGGCTCGAAAAACCTGGTAATTATAAGGGCTGACTACCGTATGTCAATCTCGTACCCGGTTGTTTTGCCGTCCGGGCCGGTCACTTTGCGTACGCCCAGAACCTGCAAATCACTGCGTCCGGTAAAGGCCCGCAACCGTTGTTCCAATTGGGGCGTATCCTGTGCCTTTTCAACAACTTCCGCGCCAACCAGCAAGGTTGATGCAGATGGGGTTTGATGCGCCATTGCGGTCCGCCGTTCGCCGCTTTCAAACCAGCTTTTGGGGGTCAAAAAGATAAAAATCAGAATGACAACGCACAGGATGTCCCATTGCCAACTGCTCCTGGCGTAATTCCAAAAAAACAGTTTTTTTAGAGTTGTCAGCAATGTTGTTATTCACTCAGAAAGGTAAGTCAGCAAGTGCCACGCCAATAGCCCGGCGAACTGGGATCCATTCTAACTGCGGCAAAAATCCCTGTAAATCAACTTGATTGGTTTGCTTACAATTGGACGGCTGCGGCGTGCTCAACAATATGACCGTCACGCATTTGTATTATTCGTCGGCACATTGCTGCGGCTTCCGGATTGTGAGTAATCATGACGATGGTTTGATTGAAACGGTAATTCAATTCCTGAAACATATTAAGGACGAGTGCGGAGTTTTCCGAGTCGAGATTTCCGGTAGGTTCGTCGGCGAGCACGATCGCGGGTCGCGTTACGACGGCCCGGGCCAATGCCACGCGCTGTTGCTCACCGCCTGAGAGTTCGAGAGGCTTATGGTGCAATTTGTCCTGAAGTCCGAGCAGACGTAAAACTTCGCGGCGCCGTTCGGGATCCTCACCGCCATTGCCGTGAATTCGTTCGGCCAAACGTAAATTACCTTCGGCCGTAAGCGTGGGAAAAAGATTGAAGCGCTGAAACACAAAACCAATTTTGCGCCGGCGGATATCGGTGCGCTTTGCGTCCGATGCGGCAGTTAAGTCTTCGCCGTCAACAACGATGCGACCGGTTGTCGGCGTCAACAAACCGCCAAGCAAGTGCAGCATCGTCGATTTGCCGCAACCGGAGGGGCCCATGATGGCGACGAATTCACCTTCATGAACTTCGAGCGAGACCCCTCTCAAAGCGGGCACATCAACTTTGCCAACGCGATAGATCTTGGTCAGATTGTCAGCTTGTAGAATCGTTCTCATCAGCAATCGAAATCCGTGCTCAGCGGAAGGCGCCGGCGCAAGTTATCAGGGACGGAAGATGTTAATACATGCAGTCATTTAATAGCTACCGAAGTCGCTGCTCGGGAGCGATTTCTTGGTTAGCCCCAAGAAGTTTAGAAGTCCAAGCTTTAGCTGCTCTTTCGCAACCGGACAACCGAAAGGTTGGACTCTGAACTGATTGTGTGGTTGCGATAGAGCAAGCTGCGAGTTGGAACTTATTTAGGTGTGACTGCGGCTTTGTTATGCTGGCGGGCGTCCAGGTCGACTTCCGGTAATTGCCACCTATTCTCGAGCACAAAAGCTTCCGGCCGGAATTCCTTATCGACGTCAACCGCGGCTGGGGTCTGATAGGTAATACTCAGCTTATAGTGATCGTGAGGCCGAGTAATTTCAATTCGCGTAGGTAGGCTGGTCTGCCCACTTTCGCCAATTGGCTTTTCATCCCAATAGGATACGTCCGTACTCAATAGGCCATTTTGATCAAACGATTGAATGCGCGCCAGGCGAATTCCGTTCACCCGGTCAAACCAAAAGCGGCGTAACAAGTGGGCGTCATTCGTGCCGGCCTGGGAAATTTCTTCGAGCAGGTAATAACCCCTGACTACTCGCGCGCCTTTTTTTTCCGGACGACTATCCGCTTCCTCCTGGTAAAACTCGCTCTGCACATAAGTCAAACTGTTTTGAGCCCCAACGACAATCGGGCTAATCATTAGCGCATCAGTCAGATGTTGCGGACGCAGATTGGAAAGCGCATTGACAGTTTGCTTTTCATCCATCGTGCCTTTCTTGCTTTTCTGCACGGCGGGCTCTGCTCCGTCACCGTCCAGTTTTTCATAGACAGCGCTATTGGTTCCTTTCACAAAACGACGATACTTATCTTCGCCCTGCAATATCGCCACCCGAAACGTCTCGCCGTTCGACGTCATTTGCGCGATGTCTTTGGCAATGAACGGCACCGCAATAATCAAATAGATCTGACCCGGACGTTGCAGCGTGACCGTCCCGTCTGCTTGCCGGTACTTTTCGGCGATGCCTGACTCGGCGAATGATGTGTCTTCGAATTGGATGTCTACTTTTCCGTGCAGCGAACGCACACTCGCGAGCCGATTGACTTCGGTGATAAGACGACTCTTGGCTGCTTCGCTTAAGGGCGTGAGCAGCTGCGGTACCTGCACCTTTTTATGCGTGCCAAACAGTCCACAGCCCGCATTAAGCACAACCGTAAACGTTAGTAATAGGAAGAATGAAACGCGAATTGCGTAACGCAAATTCGCAGAGGTGGAGTTGGCCATGGGCAAAGTTCTCGGGGAAACTAGCTCCTGTCTGTAATAAGCAAAATAGTGGCTCAAGCTAACAAAGACGATTTTTGTTGTCAACGCAACCGCATTTTGGGTAGTGCTCTGTTGGTGTGTTGCTTATCAGTTCGCCCAAATTGCCAACATCAAAAAAATCAAGCCGCCAATGACATAAGAGACGCGATTGGCGGTTTCGTTAGCGGTTACGCCTAGCCCAATCATTCTTTGCCATGTAACGGTCATGCGGCCAAGCGGTTTGTTGAGAATTAACATTGCTACCGCAAAACACACCACGAGTATTCTTATGGTTGGGGTCGTCATTTCAGTTGACCAGTAGTTCTTTCAAATCCCAAACATGCTTGTATCTCGGTATCACAATACAAGTTCAGCTTTCCTAAATCTGTGCCGCAGCTTATTGATGTTTTTCAGCACCTGCGGTTGACTGACAATCCTGCGTTCAAGTTTTTGTCTACCCGGAAAATCCAACAACATAATCCCCAACAGAATTGTCAAAAAGCCCTGACCTGGCACCCCGGGTATGGACATCACAATTCCCAGAGCGACTAACAAAACGCCCAGGATGTTCTTGCCGATGATTCCCAGCAGCCGAATTGCCGGATGCCGTCCGGACCAGAACTCATTCGGCCGATCCTCCTTGAAATAATCGGGCGGAATCTTAACAAGGATGAAAGAAACAACCGCCAAACTGATCGCGAAAGTGATGACGAAAAGTAAAACTCCAAGTAGCGCACTCTGCCACGTCACCATTGAAAACGAAATCAGCATCCGTAGCAGTTCCCCCTTGTCCTTAATTAATGTCGCGGCGCTCGGCCATTAACGAATCCAACACTTCCCGCACAACTGTCTGCGCGATCGGCGGAAGTTGAAAGTCCGCGGCGATTGCGACTTCCCAAAACTCGTCAAGCCCTTTCGCTCCCGCGCGCTCCAGCGCATAAGCCTGGACCAGAAGGTCGATCACGTCGGCTGCTTTCACGATCCGCGCTTCGATGCTCTGCCTCTGTTCATAATCGTCGTACAGCTTTTGGTAATCCGCCTCGGCTGGGCCAACTCCGGCAACAATATCTGCGAAGGCTTGACCTTCAGCGATCTTTCTCGCCTCGGCGCCAAAATAATGGGTCGCGGTTCGCGGCATGTCACCAACGCGCGTCTCGGCCCAGTCGTGCAGTAACGCCATGCGCAACACCCGCTCCACCTCAATCTGCAAACCACGCGAGGCAATCTCATCTGCCAGCAGCATCGCCGTAACACTCACACCAAAAGAATGCGACGCCACCGACTCAGTTCCGTTCGGCAGACCGCGCAGCGTCCAACCCGTGCGATCCAGGCGCTTCAGACGTTGCAACTCTATTAAGGTGTTAAGCATGACTCTTGACTACTTTAACGCGCCCTGGTGACGAGCAACAACACGTCTGCTTCCGAGCGGTGCTGAAATAACAAAGCGGCGGTGCGATTGCTCGCACCACCGCTCTCTCGTTTTCTCGGAAGTTGAAACTACTGTCTCGTTGTGCCGGCGCTCGCAGATTGCGTCAGCATCAGATTGAAGGTCGTGCCTTTCTCCAGCCGCAGATTTCCACCTTGTAATGAAAGCACCGAGCTCCCCTCGACCGAGGTGTTGCTCGACTGCGAAATCTGAATTCCGCCAAGCGAACGACCGACTCCCGTCGTCGTGTTGCCGACGACGTTGGTAGTCGAATCCACAGTCGAACCAAGCGCTGACGTTGTGCCGCCAACCACATTGCCGACCGTCGAAGTGGTGGAACTAACAGCGCCGCCAAGCAGGCTGCTATTGCCGGATGATGAACTGCGAGAACTGCCGGCACTTGACCGCGACGATGTCGAGCTGCCGGCGTCGGCAAATAGGTCATCGTTGCCCGCGCGCGCATTTGCGGTGCTGTTGACGACAGAAGTTATCGTTGCTGCAATCGGCATATTCAACGAACCGCCTTCAAGACGATCAAAGAGAAGTCCAACTCGCGATTCGCCGCTGCTCTTGCTCTTCTGGCTCACTTCCGTAACGTGGCCCACCAGTCGGGAACCTTTGCCGACAACTGTGCGGCCTTGCGACTTGATGGCCTGCGTGGTCTTCAATACAACCTGATCGCCGACCTTGGCCTTGCGCGCATCGATGGTGCTTTGCAACTCGCCCGCCAGACGCGTTCCGGAATCCAGGTTGATGCTCTTGTTTGCTGCCTGCGCCGCGGCTGAAGTTTGATTGCTTGCGTCGCCGCGCGCACTAGTGTTCGCGGTCTGCGCATTAATAGCTAAGCCACAAACAAGCGTTAGGCTGATTGTCAGGATGGTTCTCTTCATTGTTCTCACCTCTCAGTGTTTCGCCTTGCAGGGCGTTAATAGTCAAAGTCTGTTGGGAAGATTTGATTAGTTCGTCAGTGGACTGCCAGCCATCACGTCGAACTCCAAATTGGTCAGGGAAACCACGACGTTTGCTAGTGTCAGGATGAAAGAAGTTTAGAGGGCGTTGCCGAAGTCACGGCTACATGAAGGTTGCAAGTTTATTGCAAATGAAAATTACAGGATGAGGTGATCGCTCGGACGAATGCCCGGGCGGTGGAATGCTGCTTTCGATTTCGTTTCGTGGTTAGCGACAACCGTCGTGTTCGCAGCCACAACCGATCTCCATCACATGCGACTTCTCAGCGTTCTTGCAGTATTCGCTGCAATACTTGCTGTTCTGTTCCGCCGGACAATCGCAGGCTGGATGGGCGCAAATGTTTTCCTGATTATCTGCCATAACATACCGCCGCTTTCTGTGGGTCTTGACTGCTCTTGATCCTAAGACTCCATCATCATGCGGTCAAGTAGTCCCGGCCAAGATTCAAGGCGCCGGGCGGACCACAATCGTTCGTTGCGCGCTGCCCAGCGTAAGCACCAATGGGCGGTCTATTTGCAGCGGATGCTCTTCGCCGTCGATGCTGATAAGAAGATTTGTAGTCGCGCGGCTAACCGGAGCAGTGTTCTCGACAACAGGTGCGACGCGCGGCAACAAGTTCGTCGCGATGATGCGCCAGGTTGACGGTGAGCAACGAATGCGAATACCGGGCGTGTCGGTTTCAAAAGCCTCGCCAACCGCGAGCGCGTCCGCTTTGAACAAGCCTTCGCCACAGCGCACGCCGCTGCTGTCGTAGAAGGTCACCAATCCTGACACTAATGCGTAAGAAACGGTGCTCGAGTTTTTTACGACCATGCGAATGTTGGTGACTGGCGAATCCGCAGTGCCATTCAGCGCAGTCGTGCGCAAAGATCCTTCGAGCGCAGAAGCGCCGGCGGCGTCCAGCGCCACGGTTGTATCAGTCAGCGCCACGCGCCGCTCACCCGATTCTGTAGGTTGTTGGGCCATTACGCCGAAAGATGTAATTGCCAGTAGCAACGCGAGCATTATCATTTTCATTAGTTGTCGCTCCAGTTCTTTAACCGCCGGATGTGCAAAGGGTGGCAGCCATTTTAGTGCCAGACTCAGTCAGTAGCAACATTATCCGATTGACGGTAGTGGGTCAGTTTGAAGGTGACAATGTTGAACAGTCAGCCCAACTTCGCACTTAATACATTGAACATTCCCGTTGGTGCGCATATCCTCTCCGCGCATGAAATACACTCCAGCGATCAAGGAAAGAATTATAACTGCCTTAACGGGCAAGCTCCCGAATCAGCGGCTAGGCCCGTGCGCCTTGTGTGGGACAGCAGCGTGGTTCCCCAGCGACGGCTTCGTATTGATTTCTGTAACGATGGACGCGCCGAATTTGGTCTTCGGTGGCCCGGCTCTCCCATCAATCGCACTCATATGCTCGAATTGCGGCAATACCCACCTATTGAATCTAAAGGTTCTTGGTTTAGAGGAATTGCTAAAGCCGGAACCGCAAGCTCAGCCAATGCCGGAGCAGCCAAAATAGGATGCAACCCCAAAACGAAATCGAAGGGCTGGTGCGCGTCGAAAGAGGACAGGAGCCTCTGCTTACCCCCTACGTCAACCCAAGAAGGCTTGGAATGAAAATCGTATCCAATCAGGAGCTTTTGGATATAGGCTCAGTCTCAATCGAGACAGCGTTGTATTTTACTTTATTTGGAGTGTCATCTGGTGGTTTGATTGCGTCAATCGCGGCACTCACAACAGGGAACATTACAAATCCGTTTGTTTGGGCCGGTTGGATTGCAGCCTTGATCGTGTCGGTTTTTGGGGCTGTGGGATTTGGTTTTCTTTCGTATTTCTCTTGGCAAAAAGGCAAGAAGCGCATCACCTTAATTGAAAGGGAAAGCGCGGCAAGAGAAGTTGAACTGCTCGGTCGGTAAATTATTTGTCGAGCAGTGCAACAATATCTTCGATAGACCAGCAACTCAAAAATGGCCCACTACCCGATTGACTCGAGCCGCGATCTGTCTTGACCAGCGGCAAGAGTGCAGCGCCGCGCGGAAGGATGAAACCATTCGCAGCGTTTTCAAGTTGATTCATTACCTCGTTGAGCGAGTGAGCAGGAATCATTCGCATACTACGAACCTGCTCGTGCGGCAATTCTGAAATTAGAAAGACTCGGAAACGCTCAGTTTTCGTTAGCAAAGACCACGCGGTTTGCCCGTTTACCTCATAGCTGTCGCGCAGCCGCGCAGCCAGGGCGCGCGAATCGTTCTCAGCAAACCATTTCAGAAAATCCGCACGGCCCAAACCATCGCCACATTCCGCAAGCAACACAATCGTGCCGCCTTCGTTCGTAGCCTGCGCCGCCATCTCGAGCGCTTTGTGCGCCTGGATCAAGTTGATGTCCCAGGGCGAGCCGCCACAACTAACGATAACCAAATCGCGCCGCTCAGCGATGTCGACAGAATGCGTTGCGAGATATGCTTCGCAGCCCGCGCGATGAGCCGCGCGCCAGTGGCCCGCATAGACGTGGACCACCCGGCCCCGGCTGTCGACGACAGTATTCACACTGAAGTGCGGCTCGATCAGGGTCGCGATGCGTTCGCATTCTTCATTAACTGGATTGCCGTCTAACTTGCCGGTATCGACACCCGCGCGCCGCCCACCAGTTTCAAAGTCGAGCGCCAGCATGTGCGTCGCTTCAATCGTTCGCGCCGCTGCCAGCCCCGGACAGATTGACTTGCGGCCTCCATTGAAGCCTGCAAAATAATGAAACCCAATCGCGCTAGTGAGGATGACGCGAGAAAAATCCTTGAGTGCGCGGTTGACTTCGACCGGCGTGCCGCGGTCCGTGACACCAAGCGAAACGAGAGCAGTGGAATCATCAGCGTCGTGATTGAGAGTGCGCACGCGCTGAGCAATGAATGGCGTCAACAACTCACTTTTTTCTTCATCAGTCACACGGCGATGTATGCCGGTGGCAAAAATAATTGCAATGTCCGAAGGCGCCACGCCCGCTTGAATCAAGCGGCGCACCAGCAGATTGGTAATCTGCGCGCTGCCGGTGGCACGCGTCGCGTCTGAGACGACGATGAGGACGGTATCGCCGGCGGAGAAAAGTTCGTCGAGGGGCGGCGATCCGATTGTGTCACTAAATGCCGCGCCAATCTCAACGTCGGTCAGTGGTTTTTCATTAGCGGGATTTGTTTCCAGCACCTGGAAGCGTGAGGCGTCGAAACTAAAAGTCTGTGTGCCGCGTCCGTAGCCTAATTGTATTTCAGTCATGTAAAGACTTTTTGGGACGACGGACGGAAACTCAATTAACTAAGCGCCAAACTCCACCAGCGCGCGCTCGATGACATGCAAAGAAGCAAAGTCTGATTCGCCCGCTGTGCGCGCTTCGGATAGCCATTTGCGCAGTTGCCGAGCTTCTTCGAGCGAGACAATGCGGCAGGCTCCGGTCAAGGCTAGCGTGACGAGCGCATCAGGAGCGCCATGCGTCACCAGCGCAGCTTGCAGAGCTGCCTGTTCGCGAAGATCGAGTGTGAGTAAAAGCTTGATCTCCATAAACCGTTCAACGAGCCACTGTCATAGTTTGGAAGTCAGTCAGCTCTTATCGAGCGCTTGAGTGATATCGGCGATTATGTCCGTCGCTGCTTCAATGCCGACTGCAAAACGTACCGTCGCAGCAGAAACACCCGCGGCCTCGAGCTGCTGATCGCTAAAGCCTGCGTGCGATGAATAGAGTGGATAACTGGCAAGCGTTTCCACGCCGCCGAGCGAAGGCGCGGTACGCACGAGCTCTAGCGAATTGAAAAGCGTTTCAACTTCGGGTTCACCGCCCACTACATCGATCGCAACGACGCCGCCGAAGCCGCTCATTTGCCGGCTCGCTAATGCGTGACCGGGATCGTCTTCCAGACCGGGGTAGTAAACACGCGCAACTTTTGGATGTTTGTGCAAGGCTCGCGCCAATGCCAGTGCGTTGTCGCAGGAGGCGCGCACGCGCAAAGCTACCGTCTTCATGCCTCGGGAAAGAAGGTAAGCAGCGGCAGGATCGAGCGTGGTGCCGACCATCACCGATGTCTGTCGCGCGCGCTCGATGAATTCTTTGCTGCCGGTTAACGCGCCTGCGGTCAGGTCCGAGTGACCGCCCAAATATTTTGTGGCGCTGTGCATCACGGCATCAATGCCATGTTCAATCGGTCGTTGCAACACGGGCGATGCAAACGTGTTATCGACCACGGAAAAAAGTTTCGCCTGGCGGCAAACGTCCGCAACCATGTCCAGGTCGACGATGCGATTAAGCGGATTCGCTGGGGTCTCAAACCAGAAAACCCTGGAATGCTCGCCGGCGATTTCAGCGAGGTTAGGAATTTCGTCGAGCGAAACAAAACGAGTGTTGATTCCCAAATGGCTAAAGACTTTGGTCAGCACTTTCACTGTGCCGCCGTAGATCGAGTCGCAGGCGATCACTTCATCACCGGCTTGGCACACGGTTGCCAGCGCGCAAAATGTTGCCGCCGAGCCTGAGGATGTGACCAGCGCCGTCTCAGCGCCTTCAAGTTCAGCGATTTTCCTTTCGGCCTCGGCAACGGTGGGGTTGGCATAACGCGAATAGAAGTAAGCGTCGGTTAACTCTCCGCGCGCATAACGCCGCATTTGATCAAAGTTTTCGAAAGCGAAAGTTGCGGTATGAAAAACGGGCGAGACAACTGCGCCGTGCGGCTGTTCATGGGTGAGTTCGCCACCGTGGACCGCCAGCGTAGCTTGAGAGAATTTATTTTCCGGCGTGGAATTGTTCGCAGTCATGCAGCGCAAGCTCGAAGCGAAGCTGGAGTAGCGCGGCCAGCTTAACAAATCTGCCGGATGGAAAACAGGCAAACACCGTCGCGACGAGAATGGCACCGGCGCGTTTCTTACTACAGGCGCGCGAGTGCTTTCTGGGCGAGGGCTTTCGATTTGTTTATTTTGGAGGTCTGATCTCCTGGGCCGCCAATGCTGATGCGCAGATAGGCATTCCCTTTGAGTACATAGAGCGCGCCGCCGACGCGACTGCCGACCCAATAAGCGTCGTCGCCGATGCCAGTCACCTTTAGCGGAGGGGTTCCTTCCTCCCCTTCTTCTTCGCTTCTTCCACCAGCCTTCTTATCTTTGTCGCGATTTTTCCTGTCACGTTCGCGTTCCCGTTCTTTTTCTCCAGCGCTACCTTTCTGAAATGTTTCGCGCCAAAAATCCTTAGGATCTTTCGCGTCGGCGCCCTCGCCCTTCTGGGCCACTAGCAGGCTTATGGAATTCGAAAACCTCGGCAGCGTAAAGAAGCATTGCGAAATCTGGAAACCTCCGCCTGCTTGTCCGCTCAATTTCGTTTCTTTGACAGCTTCGCCCTGGACTGTTTGGATTTCCTTACTTTCCAACATGGCACAGGCATCAACTTTCGGCTTTGCCGTTGTTGCAACCTGGGCTGTGGACGGAGAACCCGTCGAAGTTATTTGGCCCGGACTTGATTGCGCAGTGCTGGTTTCCGAAGTGCCCGAAGAAGTATTCGCGGGTTGCGTGGTGGTCGAAGTCTTGCACGCGCCGATGGCAACGAACAAGAGACAGAACGAAAGCATAGAAATACGGCGCATAAGCACGCTCCTTCAAGCAAAGAATTGAAAGTTTTAGCAGGCGAATTCTTGCATGGCGTTGTGCTCATCGCAAGCCGTCCTCTCCTGCATGGTCTATCAATACGAATTGGCCCTTGAGGAAAACTTGAGTCCGGCTGACTAACCCGGGGTTGCCGGCATCCTAAAAATGAAAAAGGCCACCCGAGGTGGCCTTTCAACTATCGGGTTATTGAAAACGTAGCTTACAACGCTGCCACGCCATTGACGTGATTAAAGTCCTTATAGAGATCGTTGTATTCGCGCAACCGATGTTCGATAAGCCGTGGCATTTCATCTACCTCATTGAGATTGATTATCGCATTGACGTTGTTTAGAAACGCTGCATGCGGATCCATGGTTCGCAGTGACGGCGACAACAGGACAAAAAAGACCCGGCGGCGCTGCGCCGGCCTGAGTATGCTGATCTCACGTGTCACATAGACAGTTCCCTGTTCAACCGGATCAAAGCGCGCATCAAGGACCACGACGTCCAACTGGTTTTCACGCATTCTGTCCACTGCCTGACGTGTATCGTTGGCCACAAAGACTTGGTAACCGTTGTCACTAAGCGCGACAGCTACGCTTTCGCGATTCTCTTCCAGTACGCACACTAAGGCTTTTCGCGGGTTCCACGATGGCCTGACAGCTTCCGAAGTGTGCCCGTTGGGAAGGGATTGGCCTGCGAGTTTGGAAAGCAATTCCAGCAGCATGTCCGCGGCCGATGCGTTGGGCTTCGCTTCCTCGCGGCTGCCCTCAACTTCAAAGAGCGGCGCCGGATTTGGCTGTTCAAAACGGGAATTTCCCGTAGCGGGCGAATCTCCCAGGGCGACGGCACTTTGTTCCAAGGCTGGATTGGGCGGCGCAAACTCGACGGTGCTGTTACATTTCGGGCAACGAATACTAAAGGAACTGGGTGGCACCTTCGTCTCATCGACCTGCAATCGCGAAGCGCATTTCTGGCAAGAGATAATCATAAAGTGAAAGTTGTTGGCTGAAGTTTTTTTCAGGGCAAAGGGTTAGTCGATCATGTTGAGCATCGATCCGCTTTCGGAAATTGCATTCAAGGGCATTGCACCGCCCCCGCGTTGCATGAATTCCTCCGCAGCCGTCACGCCTTTGAGCGAAAGCAATAGATTGTTCTGATTGGTGGCGAAGGCCAGCCCGTCTTCCAGGCTGACGCGCCCGGTTTCAATCATGTATTTGATGACGGTGTCAAAGTCCTGCATGCCATCAAGTTTTCCATCGCGCATTGCGTCGAGCAAAGACTTGCCGTCAGCCTCTCCCGCCTCGACGTATTCGCGAGTGCGCGGACTCGAGCGCAATATTTCAACAGCCGCGATGCGGCCGCGCCGATCTGCGCGAGGAATGAGACGCTGAGAAATAATGTAGCGAAACGTTTGGGCCAGGCGAGTGCGAATAACAGCTTCCTCGTTCTTGGGATAGAGACCTATGATGCGGTCAACCGTTTTCGAAGCATCGATCGTGTGCAGGGTGGAGAGTACGAGGTGCCCCGTCTCCGCCGCTTCCAAAGCAATTTCGGTGGTTTCAAAGTCGCGCATTTCCCCGATCAGAATTACTTTCGGTGCCTGGCGCAACGTTGCGCGCAGCGCTGAAGGAAAGTCGCGCGTGTCTTGTCCAACTTCACGTTGATTAATCGTCGAGCTCTTATGCGAATGGAGGTATTCGATTGGATCTTCGATAGTCACGACGTGGTAATGCTTCTTTTCGTTGATCAGGTCAATGATCGCAGCTTGGGTGGAGCTCTTTCCGGAACCGGTTGGACCAGTCATCAAGACCAGGCCGTTTCTCAGTTCGGCAATCTCCGCCAATTGCCCGGGAAGACCCAACGACTTGATCGTCGGAATGTCTGTGGGAATCACGCGCATGACGATTGAATAGACACCGCGCTGTTGAAAAATATTGACGCGAAAGCGCGCGCGTGAAGGAAGCGAGTAACTGAGGTCGGCAGTACCCGTGCGCGCGAGTCGTTCGGCGGCATCAGGATTACCATGCATGAGCGCCATCGCGATGATCTCAGTTTGATAGGGTGTCAGTTTCTGCATCCCCAAAGGCTGCACCGGCGTGAGCTTGCCGTTAACTTCCACTTGGGGAAGCTGGCCGACGGAGAAGTTCAGATCACTGATCTTCTCAGAGACGAGCAGCATTCGCTCGATGATGGGCGGCAGATCGAAGAAACTCATTTAGTTGTAACCCCGGAAGAAACTGAAGAATCGCGTCGGGCGGGAGGGCATCCACTTAAGGGTACCCGGTTGGCGCAGTAATTCTCGCGCACAACACTGTCAAACGCAAGCAAAATATGTTGCCCCGCGGGTCTATTCGGCGTTTTTATAAGATTGCTTTGGACATTAACGGGCCCAGAGGTCGCTGATTAACGCTACAGCGTCGGCGCCCGCGGCCATAAGGGAGTTTCGATTGGCTGCGTCAACGCCGCCAATGGCCACCAAGGGAATTCCCGGAACGGCGTGCCGAACGGCGGTGAGTCCTGCCAGACCGACGGGGGGATTTGAGCTGGCTTTAGTATAGGTTGGGAAGATTGGGCCGATAGCCAGGTAATTGATGGGCAGCCGTGCTGCTTGCTGGGCCTGCGCCAGATTGTGGGTGGAAAAGCCAATGATTACATCATTGCCAAGCAAGCGGCGCGCGGCCTCAACCGGAAGATCATCCTGCCCGAGGTGTACACCATCAGCATTAACGGCAATTGCGATGTCAACACGGTCATTTATTATTATCTTGATGCCGTGATGACGCGCTACCAACATCGCTTGCTTGGCCTCACGATGGAACTCGCTGGAAGAGAGATTCTTTTCCCGTAATTGGATGATTGTCATCCCTCGCTTCGCGAACTCGGCCACCTGCTCAGCATGTGAACGTCCGGACAACAATTGGTCCGTAATTGGGTAGGTTCGAGTCGCGTCGAGCGAATCCAGGAAAGCTGAGGTCACGATTGCATCAAATCTCTTAAGTCTCTTTGCGCTTTGGTCGCTCATTGAAACGCAACACGCGTTTGCGCAGCCGAATGTTCTTTGGGGTCACTTCGACCAGTTCGTCTTCGCCGATGAACTCGATAGCCTGTTCGAGCGATAGTTCCTTGGGCGGCACTAAACGCATGGCGTCATCGGCGGAGGCCGCTCGCATGTTCGTTAGCTTCTTTTCCTTAATCGCATTTACGTCGAGATCGACGGCGCGCGCATTCTCGCCGATTACCATCCCCTCATAAACTTTTGTGCCCGGCCGAACGAAAAGACTCCCACGCTCCTGCAGATTGAAAAGCGCATAGGTCGTCGTCTCGCCAGTGCGGTCGGAAACGAGAGAACCGGTTGCACGGCCGCGCAGAGTTCCCTGCCAATCTCCCCAACGCAGAAACATGGTGTTCAGCAGGCCGGTGCCCTTCGTTTCAGTCAGGAATTCATTGCGAAAGCCAATCAGTCCGCGCGACGGTGTTTCAAATTCGAGTCGCACCCGTCCCGTGCCGTGGTTCACCATCTTCGTCATTTGTCCCTTGCGCCGGCCGACGGCTTCGGTAACCACGCCAATAAACTCTTCAGGACAATCGATTACAACCAACTCGATCGGCTCGAGCGTGACGCCGTTGCTTTGGCGTGTGATCGCTTCAGGCTTGGAAACCTGAAGTTCGTAACCTTCACGACGCATCATTTCGATCAGTATCGACAACTGTAATTCGCCGCGACCAGAAACCTTGAATTGCTCGGGCGCGGCGGTCTCTTCAACTCGAATAGCCACGTTGCCCAACGTCTCACGATCGAGTCGTTCTTTCACCTGACGAGAAGTCACGAAGCGTCCGTCTTTGCCGGCGAAAGGAGAGTTGTTCACGCTGAAAATCATGGAGATGGTGGGCTCGTCAACTGCAATTGCGGGCAGCGCCTGGGGATTGTCACCTGACGTGATCGTATCTCCTATCTCAATATCTTCGATGCCGGCCAGCGCCACAATCTCGCCAAACTCAGCTCTTTCGATGGATTCGCGTTTTAAACCTTCAAACGCATATAGCTGTGAAACGCGCACCTTCCGGATTGAGCCGTCGGGCTTGGCGACGGCGACCTGATCGCCAAGCGCGATCGCGCCGGAGTAAATTCGGCCAATAGCGAGACGCCCGACGTATTCACTATAGTCAAGGTTGGCTACCAACAGTTGCAACGAGTCATCTCTTAACTGCCGAGGCGCGGGAATCGTCGTTACGATTTGCTCAAAGAGTGGCTGCAGGTTTTGGCTTTCATCGGCAAGGAGTTTCTTTGCTATTCCCTCGCGCGAGATCGAATACAGAATGGGAAACTCAATTTGCGCGTCGGTAGCATCGAGATCAAGAAACAATTCATAGATTTCGTTCACTACCTCTTCAGGTCGCGCATCTTGCCGGTCGATCTTGTTTACGACTGCGATGGCCGGCAAGCGGGCTTCGAGAGCTTTGCGCAGCACAAAGCGAGTTTGCGGTAGGCAGCCTTCAGCGGCATCAACCAGCAACATCACCCCATCCACCATTTTTAAGACGCGCTCGACCTCGCCTCCAAAGTCGGCGTGACCCGGGGTATCGACGATATTAATCTTCACGTCGCGGTAGTGAACGGCAGTATTCTTTGCCATGATGGTGATGCCACGCTCGCGCTCCAGATCCATCGAATCCATTACCCGGTCGCGCACCTGCTCGTTTTCGCGGAACGTTCCCGATTGCCGCAACATGGCATCAACCAGCGTGGTCTTGCCGTGATCGACGTGAGCGATGATTGCTATATTTCGAATGTCTTTTCTTTCGTGGCTCATTAATCCTACCCGCGACTTCACTACACAGTTTCAAATTTCCCTTCAGGGCGAAACCATGAATGTTACCACCTGATCGATAATAACTCCCGTGCCGGGAGACAGGTTCGCTTTATTGGGAAGAACAAGACAGCGAATCTCACCACGAGGATCTAGATCGACAGCAAGCCACCAGTCTGACGAAGGGCCTCGTACAGTACGATTCCGACAGCCGTTGCCAGGTTCAGGCTACGGACCTTCGCGTTTGGCATCGGTATGGTCAGGCACCGATCCCAGTTTGCAGCGAGCACCGATTCGGGCAAGCCACGCGTTTCGCGGCCAAAGACGAGGCAGTCGTCAGGCAGAAAAGCCCAATCTGTGTAACTCCTTGCTGCCTTGGTGGTGAGATAAAGAAAGCGAGCTTGGGGAAGTGATTCGTGCAGATCCGAAAGAGTTGGGTGCCGGCTCAGTATCACCTGCGGCCAATAATCGAGACCTGCCCGGCGCACTGCCCTATCATCCAAGCGAAAGCCGGTAGCCCCGATGATATGAAGTGGAACATTAGTCGCGGCACAAAGCCGCGCGATGTTTCCCGTGTTGGGTGGAATCTCAGGCTCAAGAAGTGCGACGCGAATCATCGGTGATGCTGCGGTCAGTAGAGGAATGCTTCCACGCGGTTAGGATCTTAATGCAAAATACAAAAGGAACGACGAGATTCGCTTGAAGTGCTCGTCGTTCCTTTTGAAAGGCCCTGCTGGCCTGTTGAAATTTGTGTGCGCCAGTTGGAGGTTGCTGTTCTACCGTCGAAGACCGAACTATCTCTTCTTGGCTGCCTTCTTGCCGCCCTTCTTGGCTGCTTTCTTTCCACCTTTTTTCGCTGACTTCTTTCCACCTTTTTTAGTTGCCATTCTGTTTGCTCCTTCGTTTCAAAAATTTTTAGGGTTTAGGTCTTAACCACAAGATACTGTGCTTACTTCTCTCTTGTGGGCTAGAGTAAACGGCGCACAACATCTTGCTATATAAACGGAAACGCCCGCGATGTCAACAACTTATTACAGCTTCGGGTGAAAAATAATTTGGCGCTGCGAGTGCTGGCGAAGGTGATCAGCGGTCCGAGATCACTTTCTCGTCATCGCATTCCGATAAAAACGAGAACGCATTCATGGACGCTCTCGCGATCATGTTGGCCCATACACGATGTCTGATCCTGCGTATGAAGTGAGGTTGAAATTTGATCTCTGATTGCGGTGATTCAGCTATCGTAAAAAAGGAGTGAAGATCCAGCCATCGTGATGATCGATGCCGTAATAGAAAAGCACTGCATTAGTTTTGTCCTGGCTGCTCACGCCAAGGAAGGGTCCGGAACTATTACCCGAGTTACTTGAGGACGACGGCGTGGGCGTGCCACTTGGATTTGGCAATGCAACCGGAACCATAAGTGGCTCTGCTACTTTGAGTTGCGGGTCTCTGGTCTCGGGCCGCACATTTTGCGCAAACGACATTACAGAGCGCACGAAGTCTGTTAACTCGTTCGAACGAGGTCTAACCATCTGCCACTCGCCGGACCCTGACAACGGATCCCGCGCAGCTGAGTGACGAAGAATTTGCACCTTCTTGGCGTTGACCGACAAGCCCTCAGTCAGATCGTCCATCGATGAAGGCAATCCAAGATCTCCAGTAACGCCTCTCGAAACTTTGTAGGAATAGTAAAGACGAATGGCTTCTGCAACTTCTTCGCCGCGGAAGATCGCTTCCTTTTCTCTCTCACGTCGCCCTTGTTGTTGGAGACTTGGAGCCGCCGCGGCTGCGAACAGCGCCAGGATCGTCATCAGCGCCAGCAAGGCAACCAGGGTGTAACCGCGCTCGGCGTAGCGACTGAGGCTCGGACACTCGCACGATCTCTCCGCAGCAGCGCCTGAGCGCCCTGTCCATATATAGTGGTGTGGTCCATGGCTACGGTTGGTCATCGTCGCTATCAGGCCGGGGCGTAGGTCTTTGCGCCGGGCTTCCTTTCTCACCCGACACCGAGAACGCCACAGTGTGTTTGATCTTCAGATTAGTATCAACCAGCACCAGTTCCTTTTCTGAGATGCTGGTTACGCGAAATCTTCCGCCGAGAAGATCTCCACGCTGTACGTTCAAAGTCTCTTTCGATCCTTTGTCTTGTAGGATGGCGGTGTCGATATACCGTCGCGTTCCGATAATCCCGACGTAGTTGTAGTTGGGCGTCGGCGGAGCATTCACTGCCAGCGTGATGGCGTTCGAATAGAGTTTGCCGTCGGCCGAGCGTGTCATCACCTGACGCGAACCGGCGTTGGCGATCAGGCTGGCCGGCACGGTCGCCGATAGTTGCTGAGGACTTAAGTAGCGCGTAGGCAATTCGGTGTTGTCAATTACTATCCGCATTTGAGGGGTAAACTTATCGCCGGCAACTTCCAGCGTGAAGTCGGCGGTTCGCGCGTAGGTGCTGGCAGGTGACAGGCTTGCAAGCAAAACCGGAGGCGTCGGCGTGGGCGTAGGAGTTGGCACGGAAGCAGCCGCTACGGGTGTCGGAGGCGGCTCATAGTAGGCAAATATGTTGCGCTTTGCTTCCGCAACAGCCGGCACCGAGCTTTCCCATCTAACTGGCTGCAGGCGGTCAAGAAGGTTTTGGTTCACCTCTGTTAAAGACGCCGGCGCGGGCTGAGTCGAAACTAATCTATTGTCGCTGGGCGAAGCAGTAGCAAGTGGAGGGCGTCGCGTGACTTGTTGAGAGCTACCCCCAAATCCGAAGAAGGTCCACCAAAGCAGCAACAGGGCAACGATTCCGAGTGCGCCCGCCACGAGCAGCTTCTTGCGTTCAGCTGGATTTTGGATATCGCTAAATTGCATGGTCACAAACGAACCGTTCTAATCGCCCGAAATATTTTCCGCGCCAGCGCGCTGAAAATAAGTGGTCATCTCAAGGCGCAGACTCACCAAAGATGTTCCTGAGCTTCCGGTGTCCGAAGCGCCGCTGGATTCGGTGGCCCGTTCCAGCTCAACCGTATTGATAACTACGAACTGCTTACTTGTCTCTATGTCACGCACAAAGCGGCGCAGATTCTGATAAGGGCCTTCAACCGTGACGCTAATGGCGATGCCCGGATAAATACTTTGCCACTTGGTATTCGCAGCTCTGGACCCGGGACTCGCCTTTGACCCTACCGGTTCAAGCGGCGTGTAGCTTGGCCCCGAAGTATTTCGCAAACCGTTCTTGCGAATAAGACTATTGAGACTGTCATACAATCCCATGCGCCCACGATTTTCGTCTACCAGTCCAGCAGTCTCGAACGCCTCAAGACTTTGCGTGATGCCGTGAACAGTTGCGTCGATACTTTGTCCACGCGCGAGCAAGTCCTGCGAATTTCTTAACTGGCTTTGGAGACGTGCTCGTTCCAGCTCAAGCGCGGCGCGGCGAGAGCGAGCCGGGACAAGAAAATAAAGGTACGAAACGACCACCAGCAGCAGAATCAACAAAGCGCCGGCAAGTCCAATAATCTCAGCCAAGCCGAAAACGCCAGACTGGCGTGAGACGCGCAAGTTACTGAAGCGCGCACGAAATTGGCTCTTCTGAGTCGATGGCGACGGCAGTTGCTGGCTCATTTGGTTCTCTTTAATTCTCCGGCGTTGGAAGCAATCGCGTTGGTTGCTGTTGCGGCTCCGGCTCGCGGTCGGTAGGTCACGGCCAACTCATATTCGGCGCCGCTTTCGCCTCGACCACGTTGTAGATTCTGCGTGCGCAGCTCCGAATGAAACACTCCCGCGCGGTCCATTTCCGCGATCATGTCGGTCACAATTGCAGGCGTCTTTGCCACCACCGTCAGATCCAACTCTGCCAAGGTTTCGTCTCCTCGAGTAACGACGCGCCGTACGGCAATACTCTTGACACGAACCGAACCGGGCAAGGCTGATTCCAAATCCGCAAACAAACGCGACCACGAGAAATGCTTTCGATCGACCAGCGCGTGGGCTGCATCCAGTCTCTGCAGTTGCTCAGAAGTGAGCGAGTTCTTGACGGTTTCGGCTTGGGCGCGCAATGCCTGCTCCTGGAGGCCCAGATTATTGATGTCCTTCTGAACCGCATTCGCTTGCGCATTTGCCTCTCGCGTCGCGCGCACGATGAAAATAAGGCTAATGAGCGACACGAAAATCACCGCCGCGGTGATCATCCACGGCAGTGCGCGATTGTTGAACGGCCGGCTTGCCAGGTTTAATTTCGTCGGCACGAATAGCCTTTCCAGTCCTTTTGAGGAGTGTGATGCGGACTTTGCTGCTGAAGGATACACGCCACGCTTAAGAGCGTGCAACCGGTCATGAAAAAAGCCGCGGCCCGCACGGTTACACGCCCGCATGCCCCCGATGTTTCAAAAAACCGTGATAGCGACTGGCTAAGACAGGCGGCGAGCAGGTAGTGGGCCTTCAGTAATCGCGAGTGATGGGCGATAAGCGCAGCTACGATTTCGGCCGGCGCGTTTTGCCCGATAAAGAGCAGAATCGGCAAGCTCGACAAGTTGAATTGGATCCGTTGCATCATCCGGAAATGCAGCCACGCCGATGCTGATTGTGATGCGGTGCGTGGCCGCCGTTTCGGGCGAGTCCTGCCGAGTTGCAGAGAATTCGTAGTCAGCAATGGCGGCGCGAACGCGTTCGGCGGCGACCAGCCCCTGCGCGTAGTTGGCATCAAGTAAAAAGGCGGCAAACTCCTCGCCGCCAAAGCGGGACGCAACATCACCCGCCCGCAACGCCTGCTTTATCAGGTGGCCGGTTTTTTCGAGTGTTTTGCTGCCCACCAAATGGCCATAGGTGTCGTTAACTTCTTTGAAGTGATCAAGGTCCATCATCAAAACACAGAATGGGCGGGCTTCGGCTTGCGCGCGCGCGGCTTCACGCCGTAGTTCGGAAAAGAAGGATTTGCTGGTGAGCAGGCCAGTCAACTCGTCGTGGGCCAGGAGCCGATGGATTTGCTGTTGAAACTCACGGTCGATTTCATCCAGCATGTCAAACCTGAAGAGATGATCGCCAATTACGATCTTATCGCCGTCGTTGAGTGGCGCTTCGGTAATCAACTCTCCGTTGAGTAAAGTCCCGTTTGTCGAGCTTAGATCTGTTATCGAGTAGACGGTTTCATGGGTCCGCTTGTCGAGTATGCTGTTGACGCGCGCGTGCAGCCGCGATGCTCGCAGATCATTAATGCGCACATCAGCTTCCAGCGCTCGTCCAATTGTGACCTGGCTGCGTTCAAGCGGAATGGGAACAGCCATTAGTTCACCCCGCAATGAAACCAGAGCGGGCCGGCGTTCTTTTTGAATGGCCTTTGCGCTGGCTGCCGGGCGGCGAGTTTCGGTTTGGCCGGACGAGTCTTCGTTATTATTTTGACTGGGCATCGAGTCTGGGCTTCGCTCACGCTCTGGGGACTACGTTTCGCTATACTACCAAGGTCGCTGCATCTTATCTCGCGGTTGATAACGGAGCAATCAAATACCATGAATGAACGCTGATGGTTGTATTGCCTGGCACCAGCCGAAGGCCTTCTTGTGACCGCTGCGCGTTACTCCTATAATCGACAAACGGATAAGTTTCAGTTGCGCATCGTCGTGGACCGTCGCTGTTGGAGAGATTTACAAAGGACTTCTGAGTGAAGGAACAAGTAACCACCGCCTGTGATGAGGCTGAACGACCGCTCTCGATCGAGCGCGTTGCGGTAGCCCATTTACCGACTGAATGGGGCGATTTTAAGATTGCCGGTTATCGCTCGCTGACGAGTAATGAAGAGTTTGTTGCGTTATTTAAAGGAGAAATGCGACGCGAAGTGCCGACGCTGGTGCGCATTCACTCGCAGTGTTTGACCGGCGACGTCTTTGGATCCAACAAGTGTGATTGTGGCCCTCAGTTGCACCAAACGATGCGCATGATTGAACTCGAAGGCCGTGGCGCAATCGTCTACCAACAGCAGGAAGGCCGCGGCATTGGAATCCTGAATAAGATTCGCGCCTATGCACTTCAGGATGAGGGCGCTGACACGGTTGAAGCAAACGAGCAATTGGGTTTGGCCGTCGACTTACGCGAATATAAGCAGTGTGCGGAGATTCTGTTTGACCTGGGCCTTTGCCAGGTGAAGGTGATTTCAAACAACCCGCTCAAGTTGCGCGCGCTTGAGGAAGCTGGTTTGCGGATTGTCGAACGCGTTTCAATTCAGGTTGAGCCTACCGAAAACGCCGAAAATTATTTGCGAACTAAGAAGCAAAAACTGGGACACCTGCTCGAGTTCGAGAATTAACCATTACCACCTTCACTCGCTGCGACCAAAGCCAAACAAATTACTTCTGAGGACGTTCTACTTTGTTAAGTCTGACCGCTGTCTTCTTAAGATCGTCCGCAAAGCCAATAATAATCTCAAGATCCCGCCTGGCGTCACTGCCTTGCCTAACCTCAATCGTATTTGGCTTCTGAAATAGAGGATTTGATACGAAGCTCATTATGGTTCGGTCAAGGACCAATAAGGCAGCACGAAATTCGCCAGAATTCGTAATCGCCCGGCTGGCGAAAGATTGCTCCCCATTCTTCGCTTGTGGCAGATTCAGATTCAATCGGAGCCGCGAGGCTTTGGCGCGAATATGGGAAACCATGTCTGAAATAAAACCATAATCGATGTCTTTCTTAGACCAGGTCTCAGACATCATCTTGTTATTCAATACCTGGAGTTCTTTAAAGTCGGCTCCAATCTGTTTTAGCGCCAACTGCCGCGAGGCATTCTCCTCGCGACTTGCAGGCAGGAGTTTGTATTCCAACTGCTGCTCCATATCTTTCCGTTGGATGGCGCGCATAGCGTCTCGCGCAGTCGATACCGGACGTTGAGCGTAAGCTTCGTTAGTTCCAATTGCCAGGATCACCAACAGTGGCCCAGCCAAACTAAATCGTGAGCTGAGCAGAATTTTCGCGAGACGCATTGGCCAGCCTCCTTAAGATCTAAGGTACGTACGGCGGGGCTTCCAGGAGAACTTGAAAAAAATAAGGTGGCGGAATTATATCCGCCACCTTAGCCAAAGTGTAAACCGCGAGAGTGGAAAAGTGGCCTAGAAGTCGAACCTCAGGGCCAACTGAATCACACGCGGGTTACTTGAAAATACCTGGTCGGGCTGGTTAAAGGTACCAGACGTAACCGTGTTCACCTGGCCAACACCGGTGGTGCTGATCGGACTTACGTCGTTTGGCGAACCCGGGATATATTGTGGGTGGTTAAGCACATTGAACATATCAGCTCGCAACTGTATGCGAGTGGCTTCTCCAAGACGGAAGTTCTTGAAGATTGAAAAGTCAATGTTGTTGATTCCGGGCAGTTGCAACGTGTTGCGTGCCGAGTTGCTTATCGCACCGCTGCCAGCACGGATGTACTCAGCGTTCGGGTTTACGGCCAAGTAGCCGACCGTCTGACCTGCGGTGTTCCTTAAGGTCGTTACATTGCTGCCCGTTCCGCGTACCCCATTCGGGTTACGGATGGTGCGGTCGGGTGCGGCGTCTCCGTTAAGGTTGGCGTCGGTACCTGACAGCACTGTAGCTTTCTCTCCCGATTCGGCCGTATAGGTGCCGGAGAAGTTAAAGCCACCGAGTAATGTTCGGGCCAGGCCCGTGCTGTTCTTGAAGAACGGCAGTTCGTAGATGACGGAGGTCACAAACCGGTGACGCCGGTCAAGTGCTGAGTCAGCTCGATCCTGCGTTAGGTTTTGAAACTCCTCTACACGACGCGGACTGAGCACTGTCGAGAAAACCTCGGCAGTCGTGTCATCGATCAGGTGGCTCCAGGTATAAGCAGCGGTCATTTGGAAACCGTTGCTGAAACGCCGGGTCAACTGGCCGGAAGCAGCGTGATAGGTAGAGTTGCCATTGGAAAGGAACCCAACGACACTCGCACCATTAAATCCAGCATTCGCGAATCTGTCCACGTAGTTTGACCGCGCGTTGATCGCGGTCAGCGTCAGCGGCAACGCATCGAGTTGCGCTTGCGTCGGCGCTGCCAGGAAGGTTGGTAAACCCGACCTGCCGATTCCGGCACCGACCTTGCCAATGCGGTTAATACGATTCTGCGTGAGCAGGTGAACGCCGCGAGTACCCAGGTAGCGCGCTTCGGCGGACCAGTTGGTGCCGAATTGACGTTGGATGCTACCAGTCCATGTAAGTGAATAAGGCACTTCCTGGTCAGGCACCCAGGCACCGGTGTTGGCACGTGCGGTCGCTGCGCTTCCGGTCGATGGAACCAGGATGTTGCGAATGCCGCCATTTGCCAAGTAGTTCGGCGTGTAAAGGTCTGTGCCGCCTACAGTGTTGTCAATCGTCTGCTGCGCTTGAGGCGGCAGAGACAGGATGTAAAGGTTATCGAAGATGTAGTCGTAACCCATCGAGAATCCAGCACGGATTGAGCTCTTGCCACTCGAACCGAAGAGCCGACCAAGCAAGCCCTCCGAGTAGTTCGGAGAATAAGCAAAGCCGACCTTGGGCGAGAAGTTTCGCTTCTGCGCTTTCGGTGCGTGGAAATCAATCAGGCCCGGCACGCTCGCGATTGCGTTTAGCGCTTGCAATTGCGTGCCCTTCGGTGGTTCCTGATAAGAATAGTTCACACCCAGGTTCAACGTCAGATTCGGTCGAATACGCCAGTCATCCTGGACGAACGCATAGAGAATCTTCTGCGTGCCGTAATAAACCGCGTCACCAACACTGCGCTGGGCGGTGAAATCCGGCCTCAAATCGTAGAAGTAGTACTGAGCTGCCGAGTACTGATAGTCGCCACGGGCGCGCTGCGTGAAGGTCTGCGGCGAAATGATTTGTCTAAAGTCGCCCCCAACCTTCAGGGAATGGTTGCCCATGTTGTAGGTCACGTTATCGACAATCTGGTAGTTGTTCTCGATACCGGTCTGCGGGAAGTTTCCGTTAGGACCGATGTCGACGCCCAGATCGGCCAGTCCGATGTTCGGGAAGGTCGTATCCAGTCCCGGGAAGCGGAATGGCGTTGTCACCGGGAACGAAGCATCGGTACGCCGATAGGCGAGGCGAGTTTCGTTTGCCAGGTTCGAAGTGAATGTATGAACCAACGTGTACGAGAACAGACGATTCTTGTAAGGCACGGGTTCATTGAAGATTGGCAAGCCTCCCAAACCTACACCGTAGTTGTCGGTCCAGTTGTAGCGACCGCGGTGCTGGGTCTTCGAACTCTGCGTCCAGTCAATGTTGATGACGAAGTTGTTCTGCTTGTTGAACTGTGGCTGTGGTGCAAACTGAACCGCACCGATGGGCAAGTTAAGAAGCGCACCCGGGCAGTTACCCTCTAGATCGGGACGTACACTGCAGAACGGAATTGTGTGGCCAGACGTTTGCGAAGCCGCGATCGGCACGAACTGACGATAGATACCGAGGTTGGTCCCCGATATTCCACCTGCTGCCTGAACGGTAGCCAACGATGCGGCCGTTAGGGCTTCAATGCCGCCGGGCTGGGCTCCGAAACCGGCCTGTAGTCGCTCATAAGATGCGAAGAAGAACAGCTTGTCCTTACCCTTCCACCATGAGGGACCACCTTCGCCAAAGTTTGGCGCCCAAACTGGACCACCTACGTGGACACCGCCGCGGAAGAAGTCAGAGCGGGGCAGATATTCCTTGCCAGGAACATTACGCTGACGCACGAAGCCATCCGCGATTTGGCGCTGATCCAGCGCGTTCAGTAAACGGTTGCGAATGAATCCATAGAGGGAACCGTGGAAATCGTTCGTGCCCGTCTTGGTGACGGTGATGAACTGACCACCATTCGAGCGCACGAACTCCGCTGAGAATTGGTTCTGCAGGAGAGAGAACTCCTGGACCACTTCCGGCGAAACGTAAATCGCCGGTCCGGTGACCGACTTGTCGTTGTTATCGACGCCGTCCACCATGAAGTTGTTGTTGCGGGGACGTTGTCCACCAACCGAGCCGCCGGATCCAACGCCGACGCCGCCCGAACTCGAGACGTTAGGCGCGATCAACGCGAGATTGTTAACGCCGCCACCGAATGCGCCGCCAACGTTGGTCTGAGCCAACTCGACGACTTGCCTCTCACTGAAACTCTTAGAAAGGGTGGTGGTTGTGGTGTCGACCAGTTCCGTGCCTCCGGCAGTAACTGTAACGGTTTCGCCAACGGCGCCTAGCTGGAGTTGCGCAGGCAAATCCGTAGGCGTGTTCAAAGTCACGCTCACGTCAGTCAAGGTCAAAGCCTTGAAGTTCGGTGCTTCGACTTTGAGTTCATAGTCGTTGCCGGTCAACAGGTTATTGAATTCGAACTGTCCTGAAGAACTGCTCGTAGTGGTGTTTGGAACATTAGTTGATTTCTTTGTAAGCGTAACCGTTGCACCAGACACAACGGCTCCGTTTGGGTCAGTCACAACGCCGCGCACGGTACCAGTGGTAACCTGCGCCTGCACTGCTAACCCACAGGCCAATGCGAAGATTATCACTCCAAAAATCGGAGCTATTTTCCGCAAGCTTTTCATCATATAGATAAGTCTCCTGTGTGAATCGTTTCTGAGAACTTTGGGGATTGCCTAACTGCGTATCAGTTCAGGGCTCAAGCTTGGCAAGTCTTATTCCTTAAAGTTGGACCTAAATACGAGAAACACAATGCTTGATTAACCTCTTGATTCACTGGGGTTTAAGGTTAAAGGCGGAACTTTGTTAAGGAAGTTCAGATAGCGATCTTATCCAGCCTCGGCAATAAAATTCAAAAAAATGGAGAAACCGAGAAATATTGGAGGGTCGGTCTTAAACGTGCGACTCACGGGCTTAACGCCAATTGCTCTATTCGCCGATTACTTCTTGTGAGTTTTTGCCTGCGGTTTATCCAGCGCGACAAACGAATCGTGGTACTCGAGTCAGACAAGTCTTGAGACCAGCGTGATAAACTCCGCTTTCGCAAAAAATCATGTCAGAACGAATCTACCGCGATCCGGTCCACAACATAATCAGGCTTCGTACCGACGATGACGAGGGCGCACTGATCATGCATTTGATCGACACGCCCGAGTTTCAACGGCTGCGTCGCATCAAGCAACTAGGCCTTGGGCTCTATACCTACCAGGGCGCGGAACACTCGCGCTTTACTCATTCGCTGGGCGCGTTTCATTTGATGAGTCGCGTGCTGGATCGCCTCGGTGAAAAACATCGCATAGATAAACAGGATCGCGCGGCGGCGCGTGCAGCTGCGTTGCTGCATGACGTGGGCCATGGATCGTTTTCGCATGTGATGGAAAAAGTGCTCGGCTTTCATCACGAGAAATGGACCGTGGAAGTCTTGCTCAGTGAGGAAACTGATGTCGGGCGGCGCCTGCGCGCACATTCAGCTGATTTGCCGGCCAAGGTTGCAGCAATCATCGAAGGCAGATTCCAACCGGCCGCGCTGGCACAACTTGTTTCTTCGCAGCTCGATGTCGATCGCATGGACTATCTGTTGCGCGATTCGTTAATGACCGGCGCGAAGTACGGCATTTACGATCTGGAATGGATCATCAACGCGTTAGCGATCGATGAAGAGCATGATCGCATTTATGTGGCGGCGCGCGGCCTTTACGCGGTCGAAGAGTATCTGCAGGCGCGTTACTACATGTTTCGCCAAGTCTACTTTCATCGCGCACTGCGCTCGGCCGAAGCGGTGCTTCGTTCGATTTTGCGCCGCGCGTTGGCGTTACTTGAAAACGACAAGCCGGTTTGGCATGCACCCGGCACTGCCTTTGAAAAGGTGCTGCGCCGGAAATCGCTAACCATCACCGAGCATCTCGAGATTGACGATTCGGACGTAATGTTTCACGTAAAGCAGTGGCAACGTTCTAACGACGAAGTGCTTGCCAACCTCAGCCGTCGTTTCGTCACTCGACGTCTTTTCAAAGCGGTCGATTTGGATATGCCAGTCGACGAACGCGCCGATTTCCTGACTGGGGCGCGCGCTTGCGTAGCAAAAGCGGGTTACGATCCTGACTACTACTTCATCGAAGATCGCGCCAGCGATGTGCCTTACTACAATTACTACACGCCGAAGGACGCGGAACCGAAGAGCCGTATTTATGTCGAAGACGGCTACGCGCGACCGCGCATACGCGAGATTAGCGAAGTGAGCGAGGTCGTGCGCGGACTACAACGCGGGTATGAGCTGCATCGCGTCTGTTTCCCGGCAGAAGTGAAAAAAGAAATCTACCAGCTTTATCACGAAGCGACGCCGAGAGAACCCTCGGCTGTTGGTCACGCAAATGCAAACGGAGATTAACCCGCGATGGCGAGAATAGCGGATGCTAACCTTGAGCAGTCGGATCGTTATGTGAAAGACGTGCTCGAGGCACAGCGAAAGACCTGGGGCGCGCCGTTGCTTAATCACCTGCTGTACGCCAGGCGTCTTTCAATTTTCCGCGGCGCGCGCGCAATGTGGACTGGCATTGAGGCTTCCGGATTAATTGCTGCGCGCTTGCGCGCGTTGATCAACCGGCGTGTGGCCGCGCTAAACGGCTGCGAGTTTTGACAGGACATAAATGCTGCCGTGAGCAGCCGTCTGGGTGTTTCCGATGAAAAGATTGAGGCGCTGGAAAACTATGCGACCAGCGATCTTTACGACGCCGCGGAAAAGATTGCGCTCGAGTACGCCGACAGCATGACGATAACCGGACGCGACGTCAGCGACGATCTTTTTGCGCGCCTTCGTTCTTTCTACAGCGAAGATGAGATAGTGGAATTGACGGCCACCATTGCCTGGGAAAATTCGTCGAGCAAATTCAATCGGGCCTTGCGCGTGCCGTCGCAGCATTTGTGGAAAAGTGAGCGACCCTGGACTTAGACTGCCTCCCCCCGCTTCAACTGCATGCCTTTCATCCAAAACGATCATTCACGTTCGTTAGTCGCAAGTCTTGCGTTGGCTGTAACACTTGTCGCGCTGTTTTTTGCAGCGAATGCTTCCCGCGCTCAGGCGCAAACATCGGTGCGCCGCTCCAGAATAGCTGTGCTCGACTTTGGTGAAACAGTGTTCGCCCGAGAAGCGGTCGAAAAGTTTTCAACGAATCTAAAACAGGTCGAGACTATTGAAATTCTTGATCGCGATCAGGCCCGCGCCGCCACGCGCGGCGCCGGTTACGCAGGCTCTTTAAACTTGTCGCTGGTTGAAGCGCGCAATCTTGGCGCTGTGCTTGGCTCTGATTTTTTTGTGCTGGGCGACGCGCAAACGCTGCGTCGTTCGCCTTCTGCCGGACCAGTATATTTCGAAGCGTACACCTCGATCTTTCTGGTGAGCGCGCGCACTGGACGGCTCATAAGCTGGGAACGTCCAAACTTTCGCGCCGCAACTGCCGCGGCTGCCGAACATTCTCTGCTAAGCGAGCTGGCCGGTGCACCGCTGCGACAACGCATTCTGGTTTCGGCGCAGCGGGCCGAGGTGGATGAACGTGCTGAGCGCGCGATCATAATTGACGACGAGATCCCCATCATTGAAGAGGCGCCGGACAATGAGAAGTTAGCGGAAGCCGAAGGGCTACGGTTGCCGAAACCGTATCGCCGCTTCGTTCCGGCTTATCCCGAAACCGCGGCCGCTGCTGAAGCTGAAGCTGTCGTCGATGTGCTGGTCGATCTGGGTAGCAGCGGCGAAGTTCAGCGCGCTGAAGTCGTGCGTTGGGGCGGCTTTGGATTGGACCAGGCAACACTCGACACGATTCACAACCTGCACTTTTTTCCAGCAATGCGCGCCGGCGTGGCGGTGCCGATTCGTGTTCTCTTGCGCTATAACTTTCGCAAGCCGCCGCCGTAATTCTCACTTCAAATCCGCTTCCTCAAACGCTTCCGCCCGTTACGATCGCTCATGCTATGATGCCCGCGCGCCGCGGCATTCGCGGTTAAATCAATCATGCTTTATCTCTCTCAAGTGCTGGGTCGCCCCATACGCGATCTGGAAGGCGAACGTGTCGCGACCATTAAGGACGTGATTGTGCGTCTTGGCGAAGAAGATCATCCGCCGATGCTCGGGCTGGTTGCTCGCTATCGCCGTCGCGATTTTTTTGTACCGCGCTGGCGCATCACAAACTTTGACGAGCATGGCGTTCGTTTGAATTCAGACATTCTCGACTTGCGGCCGTTCGTCCGTCGCGACAACGAAGTTTTGCTCGCGCGTGACGTGCTCGATAAACAGTTGATCGACGTAGACGGCAAACGCGTCGTCCGCGTTAACGACGTGCAACTCATTGAAGCGGCTGGCGACTGGAGAGTGACGGGCGCCGACGTGAGTTTGCAGGGACTGTGGCGGCGGCTGGCGCCGGCGAATTTTCTGGGAACGAGAAAAGCCGTGGAAGTCATCGACTGGTCCGACGTTGGCTATCTGGCCACCGACGCCGCGACGGTCCAGCTAAAGTCCGCGAGCGGAAAACTTGCGCGCCTGCATCCGGTCGAAATCGCGCGTCTCGCAGAAGCGCTTTCTTATCACCACGGCTCCGAAGTCGTCGAATCCCTGGACGATGAAACCGCGGCCGAGACTTTGGAAGAGATGCCGTCGGAACGCCAAGCGCGCATTCTCGGCGACATGGATGAAGAACGCGCTGCCGACATTCTCGAATGGATGTCGCCTGACGAAGCGGCTGACGTGCTAGGCGATCTGCCGGAAGAGAAAGCTGAAGAGTTGCTCGGCTTGATGGAAAGCGAAGAGCAAGCCGAAGTAGCTGAGCTGTTGCCGTATGCCGATGACACCGCAGGCGGCTTGATGACTACGGAATTCGTGACGCTGCCGCGCGAGCTGACGGTCGGTGAAGCGCTGGCGCGTTTGCGCGAGATGGCGGAAACGCCAAACATGATCTATTACCTTTATGTGGTGGCGACAGAAGGGTCGTGGCAACTCGAGGGTGTGATTGCTTTGCGCAGTTTGATTCTTGCAGATCCTTCGGTACCGCTTTCTAAGATGATGCGCACGGAATTTCAAAAAGCGCATGCGGATGAATCGGCTGAAGACGTGGCGCACCGAATTGCCGAATATAATTTGCTCGCGCTGCCGGTCGTTGATGAAGGCGGCGAGATTCTCGGAATCATAACTGTCGATGACGCGATGGAAATTCTTTTGCCGAAAGACTGGCGACAGCGTTTGCCGCGACTGCTCGGATAGAGATTTTGCCGCGGATTAACGCGGATTACGCGAATCTGAAAAGTCTTCGTATGCGGTTGAATTGTTTATGTCTGGTTCTGACCCGCGTTTATCCGCCTAAATCTGCGGCTAAGAACGTATGACTGACGGAGAACCTCCAAGTGGCAGAATCACGAGCAGCGGTCAGGGCCGCAGGACGACGTTTACTGCGTCGTGGCGCTCGTGGTGTGGGCCATACCGTCGCGCGCCGCAGCAGAATCTTTGCGTTCCTGGCCTTGCTTGGACCAGGTATGATTGCTGCAAGCGCGGGCAATGACGCGGGCGGCATCGCCACTTTTGCCTCCGTCGGAGCCGAGCACGGCTACCAACTTCTCTGGATCCTCATTCCGATAACAATCAGCCTTGGCATTGTTCAGGAAATGTGCGCGCGCATGGGCGCAGTCACTGGCAAAGGACTTGCCGACCTGGTGCGCGAACGGTTCGGCGTGCGCTGGACCGCGTTCATCATGCTCGCTTTGCTGATCGCTAATGGCGGCGTGACTGTTTCCGAATTCGTCGGCATCGCCGCCGCCACCGAACTTTTCGGCGTGCCGCGTTTCATCTCGGTGCCCTTGTCGGCGTTCAGCATTTGGTGGCTCGTCGTGAAAGGTTCCTATCAACGAGTTGAGCGAGCGTTTCTTTTGATGTCACTAGTCTTCCTCGGTTACATCGTTTCGGCATTTATGGCCCATCCCGATTGGAGCGCGGTCGCAGTTGGTTTCGTGAAACCCACTTTCAGTTTGGGTTCGGCATATCTGTTCACCTGTGTTGCCGTGATCGGAACAACCATCTCGCCGTACATGCAGGTCTACGTGCAATCGTCGGTGGTTGAAAAAGGCGTTACCCCCGAGGAGTACCGGAAAACGAAAGCGGATGTCTGGGTAGGAACTGTTTTTGCGATGCTGGTCGTTTTCTTTATTGTGGTTTCTACCGGCGCGACGCTGCACAGGTTTGGCATTCGCATTGAAACCGCCGCCGATGCTGCGCGCGCATTGAAACCGTTGGCCGGACCTTATGCCGAAAAACTATTCGCAGTTGGTTTGTTTGGGGCCTCGATGCTGGCGGCGGGTGTGCTGCCACTCGCCACTGCTTATTCGATCAGCGAAGCGTTGGGATTTGAAAAAGGAGTGTCGCGAAGCTTTCGGGAGGCGCCAATCTTCATTGGCGTCTTCACTTTCCTAATAGCCGTCGGCGCCGCCATCGCAGTCATTCCCAACCTGCCGTTGATTCGCGTGCTACTCGTGACGCAGGTTATCAACGGACTGCTCTTGCCCATCATTCTTTTTGCGGTTCTGCGACTGGTTAACGATCGCGAAATCATGGGCGCCTATGTCAACGGGCGGCTTTACAACCTCGGCGCCTGGTTGACGGTAATCATCGTCACCGCCTTGTCGCTGCTGTTAATTCTGGCAACGGTCTTTCCTGGTGTTTTCGTAGTCTAACGAGCGAGCCCCTGTCCCCGCTGCGGCGCAAATCTCTCTCGCCAAGCCACGCAATCAGTGATAAAAGAATAGGCCACAAAACCCTGTTGGTCTTGCCGGAACATCAGCAAAAACGTGAAGCGTCCCCGATCCAAAAACAAGCCCGTAATCTTCCTGGTAGCGGCGACAGTCGTCGTGCTGGCGCTCTATCTCGTCTTCAAATTCCATACACAGCTGTCTGATTTGTTGAACTCGATAATGGCCGGGGCAGGACTGTCGTTCGACCCGAGGACCGTCATTAAGATTTTGCAACTAGTCCTGTTTGCGACGCTGGCCTACCTCATCGTGCGCGCACTCAACACAGCGGTCTTTGGACTGGTTCGTTTGCGCCGTGACTTTGAAGCGCCGACCCTGGTTCGCAACATCTTCTCGATTATCGCGTTCACAGCGTTGTTCTTCATTATCTTCACGCAGATTTTCCCTGACGTTAACCTCGGCGCACTCTTTACGACGTCGGCGATTTTCGGCGTAATCCTCGGTCTTGCATTACAGGACACGCTCGGGAATTTCTTCGCCGGTATTTCGCTGCAAGCCGATCGGCCGTTCCAGGTTGGCGACGTGATAACCGTCGGCGCCAACCAGCATACCGGAGTGGTCGAGGAGATCACCTGGCGGGCTGTCAAAATCAGAACCTTCCAGAATCATGTCGTGCTCATTAGCAACAGCACCGCAGCAAAAGAACCGATCGAAGTGAGCCCGCGCGACAATCTGAATGCGCGCTTGGTTTTCTTCAACACGCTGTATAGCGATTCGCCGGCAAAGGCGATTCATGTGGTGAGGGAAGCGGTGCGCGAGGCAGATAATGTGTCGCAGAAAATCGCGCCCGTTGTGCGCATCCGAAACATGGGCGAAAGCGGGGTTGACTACGAAGTCAAGTATTGGCTTGAAGACTATGCCAAATACAATGACACCGACGCTTTAGTGCGACAGCGAATCTGGTATGCCTTCCGTCGCAACAACCTTAGCTTTGCCTACCCAACGCGAACGTTGCTTGTTGAAAGAACACCAAAGACCTCAGGCGGCGACGCCGCGCCCATAGTCGAGCGATTGAGTGCTGTTGATATCTTTGCGCCACTCTCGACTGAGGAAACGACAATGCTGGCCCAGGCCGCGACCAGTCACGTGTTCGCGCCCGGCGAAACAGTTATCCGCGCCGGCGATCCTGGTTCATCAATGTTCGTGGTCCATAACGGCCGCGTCGCAGTTCAGTTAACCGAAAACGGCCGGCCGCGGACGGTTGCCACGCTGAGTGAAGGGGCTTTCTTCGGTGAGATGGCGTTGTTTACTGGCGAGCCGCGAACCGCAAGTATCGTCGCCCTGGAAGAGACCGAAGTTTTGGAGATTGGTCATCAGGCGATGAAACTGGTTTTCGATGCCAATCCCGACCTCGTCGAGTCCTTGAGCCATATCATCACTGAGCGCCTCCAGGGCCTGGCCGCAAGCGAGGATCAGGGAGCCGCCGACAGAGACGAATCTGCCGGTCTTCTTTCCGCCATCAAGCGCTTCTTCGGCCTCTCCTAAACCCCTAATCGAGCACTGTTTCGTCGTTCCACCTCTCCCGCCGAAGCCAGTTTTCGCGCGATTTTGTTAGCATTTCCAGCCCCAGTGCCTAACTTGACAGAACCAGACTCAATCTTTATTATTGCCCTGCGCTCACCGGGTGTAACCCAGAAATATAAGCCCTGCGAGCGCGACAAGAAATAAGGAGGACATTTTGTAATGACCATAGTTCGTTATGACCCCTTCCGCGATCTTCGCACCCTCCAGGAAGAAGTGAATCGATTGTTTTCCACAAACCTGACCCGAGGGTTTGGCGAAGAAGGCATTGGCCGCGGCGCCTGGAATCCCAGCGTCGACATTTATGAAAACAAGGACCACATCGTTCTCGAGGCCGAGTTGCCCGGAATGAAGCGGGAAGACTTTGAATTGTCAGTCGAAAACAATGTGATTACCCTGCGCGGTGAACGACAGTTCGAAAAGAATGAAGATTCGGACAATTATCACCGCGTCGAACGATCTTACGGTTCGTTCACGCGTTCCTTTACTCTGCCGCAAACGGTTTCGGCTGAAGGAGCAACTGCTGAATATAAAAACGGCGTGTTGCGCGTGACACTACCTAAGCGCGAAGAGACAAAGGCGCGCCGCATTGAAATCAGCGGCGAAGGCGCAGGCAGTACGGCGAAGACAATCGAAGCAAAAACGGAGAACGTGAATAACGCGACGAAGTCGAGCCAGGCCGCCGGCGGCCGCTAAAGACTTTTGCGGATCGAACATAGGCGGGGTCGTCGGGCGATCAAATCGCCTGATGTCCCCGCTTCAAGATAAGAACAGACATGCGATTAGATAAATTTACGCTGCGAGCACAGGAAGCCATTCAGGCGGCAATCGAACTCGCGGAAAAAAACCAGCATCAGCAAGTTGAACCGGAACACTTGCTCGCGGCCATGCTCGAGCAACCGGAAGGAATCGTGCGTCCGGTGCTGGGCAAGCTCGCAGTCAACGTGGCCGTAGTGCTCAATGACGTGCAAGCGGCCATCGGTCGTTTTCCAAAAGTTGAAGGTGGACAGCAGTACTTCAGTTCGCGTCTCAGCCAGGTTTTTACAGCCACTCAAAAGCTAGCCGACAAGATGGGCGACGAGTTTAACTCGACCGAGCATCTGTTGCTGGCGATCACGGATGAAAAGGATGGCGAAGCAGGAAAGATTCTGCGTCAGCATGGCGTGAAGCGCGACGATCTGTTGAAGGTCATCGAACAGATGCGCGGCGGCTCGAAGATTACCGATCAAAACGCAGAACAGAATTACCAGGCACTTTCAAAATATGCGCGTGACCTCACCGAACTCGCTCGCAAGAACAAACTCGATCCGGTGATCGGTCGTGACGACGAGATACGAAGAACTATTCAGGTTCTTTCGCGTCGTACCAAGAACAACCCGGTTTTGATTGGCGAGCCCGGCGTGGGCAAGACGGCCATTGTCGAGGGCCTGGCGCAGCGAATCGTTTCTGGCGACGTGCCGGAAACGCTGCGTAACAAGCGACTTGTCGGACTTGATTTGGGTTCGATGCTGGCGGGCGCGAAGTATCGCGGAGAGTTTGAAGACCGCTTGAAAGCGGTTCTAAAAGAAATTGAGAACGCGCAAGGGCAGATCATTCTTTTCATTGACGAGCTGCATACGTTGGTCGGCGCGGGCGCTGCCGAAGGCGCGATCGACGCCTCGAACATGTTAAAGCCGGCGCTGGCTCGCGGCGAGCTGCGCTGTGTCGGCGCAACCACGCTCAACGAATACAAGAAATACATTGAGAAAGATGCGGCACTCGAACGCCGCTTTCAGCAGATCTACGTTGGCGAGCCCAGCGTCGAAGACACGATCGCTATTCTGCGCGGCTTGAAAGAACGTTACGAAGTGCATCACGGCGTGCGCATCAAGGATTCAGCAATCGTCGCTGCGGCTACACTTTCCAATCGTTACATCACCGATCGCTTTCTACCCGACAAAGCCATCGATCTTATAGACGAGGCAGCTTCGCGGCTAAGAATCGAGATTGACTCGCTGCCGCAGGAGATCGATGAACTCGAGCGCGAAATTCTACAACTTGAAATTGAGCGCCAGGCGTTGCAGCGCGAGGAAGATGAAAAGTCTAGAGCGCGGCTGAAGGAAATTGAGCAGCGTATCGCCGACCTGCGCGAAAAATCGTCAGGCATGAAGGCCAAGTGGCAATCGGAAAAAGAAGCCATCGAGCGCATGCGTACCGCTAAGGCTGAGCTCGAACAATTAAAGATGCAGCTCGAACACGCACGAAACGCCGGCGATCTGGCGCGCGCTTCTGAACTGCAGTACGGCCAGATTCCGGAGCTTGAACAAAAGTTTGTTGCCGAACAAGAAAAGCTCGCGGCTTTCCAAAAAGACGGCGTCATGCTCAAGGAAGAAGTTGATGAAGAGGACGTCGCTCAGGTTGTTGCTAAGTGGACTGGCATTCCAGTTTCCAAAATGCTGGAAGGCGAGACGCACAAGCTGGTGACGATGGAAGATCGTCTGGGCAAACGCGTGATCGGCCAGGAAGAAGCATTGGCGGCGGTCGCAAACGCAGTCAGACGCGCCCGCGCTGGTTTGCAGGACCCGAATCGTCCGGTCGGTTCATTCATTTTTCTTGGTCCAACCGGCGTCGGTAAAACTGAGACTGCGCGCGCGCTGGCTGAATTTCTTTTCGATGACGAGCGCGCAATGATTCGTCTCGACATGTCTGAGTACATGGAGAAGCACGCCGTGGCGCGCATGATTGGGGCGCCGCCGGGTTACGTTGGCTACGAGGAGGGCGGGCAGCTTACAGAAGCGGTGCGCCGCCGGCCTTACGCAGTGATTCTTTTTGACGAGATCGAGAAAGCGCATCCGGATGTTTTCAATGTGCTGCTCCAGATTCTGGACGACGGCCGGCTGACAGATGCGAAGGGCCGCACAGTTGACTTCAAAAATACTGTGCTGATCATGACTTCAAACCTCGGCTCGCGTGAGATTCAGGCGGCTGAAGGCGACGAGACGCAGGTGCGCGAAACCGTATTGCAGGAACTGCAGGATCATTTCAAGCCGGAATTTCTCAATCGCATTGACGATATTGTGATCTTCCATCAGCTTTCGCGCGAGCAGATCGTGAAGATCATCGACGTGCAATTGGAACGGCTGCGCAAGAGTTTGAGTGAGAGAGGTATTCAACTCGTTTTGGACGATTCTGCACGCCAGCTTTTGGCTCGCGAAGGGTACGATCCGACTTACGGCGCGCGACCGCTTAAACGGGCGATTCAAACGCTGATACAGAATCCGCTGGCGGTGAAGCTCCTGAACGGCGAAGTGCTCCCAGGACAAGTTGTAAAGGTCTCGGCTGAAGACGATAAGATGGTTTTTAAGAACGAGGCGGCCGCGGCGGTTGCTTAATTGTCCGATAAACTTCAGTTTGTCGCCGTCGTTGATTTCGCTCAACACATCGACAAACTAAAGTTTGCGCGACAAGTTTTCTAACGAGTTTGCGCATAAGATAACGGGAGAGAAACGACGAGATGTCTCATTGGAATCCTTTGCACGACCTGGTTACTTTACAGGACCGGATGAACCGTTTGTTTGAAGACGCAACCCAACGCCGCGCGACTGAAGCCGACAAGAATGATGAGTTGGAACGTGCTGATTGGTATCCGGCGGCGGACGTTTATGAAAACGATGGCGCGTTCATGGTCGCGGTCGATCTTCCCGGAATTGAACGAGCGAAACTGGATATCAGCATCGACGGCGACAACCGGTTGACGATCAGGGGCGAGCGCACCGCTCGTGACTCAACACAGCATCGCGGCGAGTGTCCGAGCGGTAAGTTTTTGCGGACCTTTAGCGTGCCTGCGTCCGTCGATCAAGGGGACATCAAAGCAAACTACAAAGATGGCGTGCTCGAAGTTCAGTTGCCAAAGCGGCCCGAGCGCAAACCGCAGCGCGTGGAAATCAAAGTTTCTTAGTTGTAAAGCAAACCGTTAGTTTGCGGTGGTTCGTTATCACGATCGTTCGGGAAGTAGGTATACAAAAGTATGAGCAGATTTGGCAGGGGCCGCGGCGCCTGGGACGAGGATCAGCCGCGTGACATCAGGGTAACTGATCGTCGCCGTATTCATTTGGATGATGAAGGCGAAAGCGTCGCGCCCGCCGCCGACGTGCCTAATCTCAAGCCAAGCTACGTCGAGGAGTTGGAGGCCCGTACCCGCGCTGCGGAACAAAAAGTCCAGGAAGTGCAAGGGCGTTTTGAACAATTGCGCCAGCAACTCCAGAATGAGACTGACGAGACGCGCCGGCGTTTGAACAAAGCCGCCGACGAGCGCGCGCACCGCGAGAAAGCGAATTTCATTACGGCGCTCTTGCCGGTGTTGGATAATCTGCAGCGCGCGACCGAAGCTACGGAATCGGGCGCATCTGCCGAGGACGTGGCCGAAGGCGTTCGTCGTACGGCGAACAGTTTTGAAAATGCACTTGTCGCTGCCGGAATCGAACCGCTTGAATCCGTCGGTGAGCAGTTTGACCCGGAGTTACATGATGCGGTTGAGACCGCGGAAGTTGAACCGCAGGATGAAGGCAAAGTGATCGAGGAATATGCGCGGGGTTACAGAATGGGCGATCGCTTGCTGCGTCCGGCGCGGGTGAAGGTTGGGCGTTCTTCCGCCAGGGCTAAGGCTGTGGAGTAGTTTCGGACTAAACCCGGAGCACCAAAATTTAAGATTTGAGATTTCAGATCTCAGAGCAGAACGGTTGAGATTTCAGATCTCAGAAGAGAACGAGTTGGGATGCTGAAAGAGAACGAGTTGGGATGCTGCAAGCAAACGAGTTGAAATTCTAGAAGGAGAAACGAGAGTGGCTGCAAAAGAACTGAAGTTTCGCGAAGAAGCGCGCGGCGCGATGTTGAAGGGCGTAAACACGCTTGCCAACGCAGTGCGCGTTACGCTTGGGCCAAAAGGCCGCAATGTGGTGCTGGGCAAAAAGTATGGTTCGCCCGTGATTACCAAGGACGGCGTGACGGTCGCTAAAGAAATTGAGTTGAAAGATAAGTACGAGAACATGGGCGCGCAGATGGTGCGCGAAGTCGCAGTCAGGACTAACGACACGGCGGGCGACGGCACGACCACAGCGACAGTGCTGGCGCAGGCAATCTTTCGCGAGGGTGTCAAGAACGTTACTGCCGGCGCAAACCCAATGTCGTTGCAGCGCGGCATTCAAATGGCCACCGAGGCGGTGGTCGCAGAACTTCAGCGCATTTCCAAACCGGTGAAGAACAAAGAAGATTTGATGAACGTGGCCAGCGTCTCCGCCAACAACGATCGCGAAATCGGCAAGTTGATTTCCGAAGCGATGGAGCAGGTGGGCAAGGACGGCGTGGTCACAGTCGAAGAAGCACGGACGCTGCAAACTGAGTTGGAAATCGTCGAAGGAATGCAGTTTGACCGCGGTTACTTGTCGCCTTATTTCGTTACCAACGCCGAGCGCATGGAGGCAGTGCTCGACGAGCCTTTGATTCTTTTGCACGAAAAGAAAATTTCCGCCATGCGCGACTTGCTGCCAATTCTGGAGCAGGCCGCAGGCGGTGGCCGGCCGTTGTTGATTGTCGCCGAAGACATCGATGGCGATGCGTTGGCGACGCTGGTAGTTAACAAGCTGAGAGGAACGATCAAAGTTTGCGCGGTGAAGGCGCCCGCGTTCGGCGATCGTCGCAAGGCGATTCTTGAGGACCTGGCAATCCTGACTGGCGCGCGCGTCATCACTGAAGACCTGGGAGTCAAACTTGAGAATGTGGAACTGGCGGACCTCGGCTCAGCAAAGCGCGTCATTGTCGACAAAGACACCACCACCGTCGTCGAAGGCGGCGGCGATCGCAAATCAATCCAGGGACGCGTGGCAACTATTCGTAAGCAGATTGAGGACTCGACGTCTGACTACGATCGCGAGAAGTTGCAGGAGCGTCTGGCCAAACTTGCCGGCGGTGTCGCTGTAGTGAAGGTAGGCGCGGCTACCGAGACGGCGATGAAAGAAATCAAGATGCGCGTGGAAGACGCGCTCAACGCGACGAAAGCGGCGGCGCAGGAAGGCACGGTTGTCGGCGGCGGCATCGCCTTGCTGCGCGGAGCAAAGGCACTCGATAAGATCTCGAGTGACGAACTCGACGTGCAAACCGGAATCAATCTTGTGCGACGCGCACTTGAAGAACCATTGCGGCGCATCGCTGAAAACGCCGGACTGGATGGCGCGGTCGTGGTGGGGAAAGTGGAAGAGTTAAAAGGCAACAAGGGTTTCAACGCCGCCACCGGCGCTTATGAAGATCTTGTCGCCGCCGGCATCATCGATCCGAC
>DNND01000009.1:0-1850 GCA_003488005.1 Blastocatellia bacterium
AACTCGATGGCCAGCAACCTCACGGATCAAGTGCGCGGCATTGCACGCGTTGTGACCGCGGTAGCCAACGGCGACCTGCAACGAAAATTGACGGTGGAGGCGAAGGGTGAGATTGCAGAACTGGCCGACACCATCAACAACATGACGGACACACTCGCGACGTTTGCCGATCAGGTTACATCGGTTGCGCGCGAGGTCGGCGTCGAAGGCGCGCTGGGTGGTCAGGCAAACGTTCCTGGTGCGGCGGGCACCTGGCGCGATCTGACTGACAACGTAAACGGTCTGGCGGCAAACCTGACCACGCAAGTGCGCGCGATTGCCGAAGTTTCCACCGCTGTGACGAAAGGCGATCTGACGCGCTCGATTACGGTCGAAGCGCAAGGTGAAGTCGCGGCGTTGAAAGACAACATCAACGAGATGATTCTCAATCTCAAGGACACGACGCAGAAAAACATGGAGCAGGATTGGCTGAAAACGAACCTCGCGCGTTTCACCAGAATGCTCCAGGGCCAACGCGACATGACCACGGTAGCGCAGATGGTGCTGTCCGAACTGGCGCCACTGGTCGACGCGCAGCAAGGCGTGTTCTATGTCAACGAGAGCCCGAATGGCCAGCCGGTCATGAAACTGCTGGGCGGCTACGCTTACAAAAAGCGCAAGAATCTCGCAAATGAATTCCACGCAGGCGAAGGCCTGGTGGGCCAGTGTACGGTCGAGCGCGAACGCATCCTGGTGACCAATGTTCCCAACAACTATGTCTACGTTAGCTCCGGTCTGGGTGAAGCACCGCCTAATAACATCGTAGTGCTGCCGGTTCTGTTTGAAGGTGAAGTCAAAGCTGTCATCGAGCTTTCCACCTTCCAAACTTTCAACGATACGCATCTCACTTTCCTCGATCAGTTGACTGAAAGTATTGGCATAGTGCTGAACACGATCGCCGCCAACACGCGTACTGAGGATTTGCTGCAACAATCCCAGTCGCTCGCCGCCGAACTGCAGAGCCAGCAGGACGAACTGAAGAAAACCAACGAGCAACTCGAGCAGCAGGCGGAATCGCTGCGGGAGTCGGAAGAGTTATTGAAGAGCCAGCAAGAAGAGTTGCAACAAACCAACGAAGAGTTGCAGGAGAAAGCAGCATTGCTGGCGCGACAGAAAGCGGAAGTGGAAGCGAAGAACCGCGAAGTCGAGGAAGCGCGTTGGGACATGGAAGAAAAAGCGGAGCAGTTGGCGCTCACCTCGAAATACAAATCAGAGTTTATGGCAAACATGTCTCACGAGTTGCGCACACCGCTCAACAGCATGCTGATTCTTTCGCGACAGCTTGCGGAAAACAATGATGACAATTTAACCAGTAAACAGGTGCAGTTTGCCGAAACAATTCACTCTTCCGGATCGGATCTGCTTACGCTAATCAACGACATTCTTGACTTGTCGAAGATTGAATCCGGAATGATGGGAATCGAAGTTGCCGAAGTGACAACCGACGAGATAACCGGCCAGTTGCAGAGAAGTTTCTATCAACTGGCGCAGGATAAGAACCTCGAGTTCCTGATCGAAAGCGCTGAGGACATGGATCCCACCCTGCGTACCGACGACAAGCGCGTGCAACAGGTCCTGATGAATCTGCTTTCGAATGCGTTTAAGTTCACTCACGAGGGCAAGGTAGTTCTGCGGGTAGCGCCCGCGGCTAAGGATGAGAGCTACCATCTGGAATCGCTAAATCGAGCGGATGAAGTTGTGGCGTTTTCGGTAAGCGATACCGGCATTGGAATCCCAACCGAAAAACAGCGCATCATTTTTGAACCTTTCCAACAAGCCGACGGCACTACCAGCCGCAAGTACGGCGGCAC
>DNND01000009.1:2149-35905 GCA_003488005.1 Blastocatellia bacterium
AGCCGCAAGTACGGCGGCACCGGTCTGGGCTTATCAATCAGCCGCGAAATTGCGCGTCTGCTGGGTGGCGAGATTCGAATGCTTTCAACACCCGGCGAAGGCAGCACGTTCACTTTTTATCTGCCGCGGAATTACGTACCGGCTGGAGCAACCACTGCGCCGTCGCGGCAGCAGAGGAGCGACGCGAAAGAGGTCGCGGCCGCCTGGACGCCCGTGAATTCTTTTGACAGCGAAACCATAGCTTTAATGGCCAGCGAATCTTCCGCGCTACTCGATGACCGCAACGATATTCAAAGCGGCGATCGCGTCGTGTTGATAGTTGAGGATGACCTTAGTTTCGCCGGCATCCTGTTGGATCTCGCGCGCGAGAAAGGGTTCAAAGCGCTGGTCGCAACCAACGGCATGGTGGCCCTGGCGCTGGCCCAGAAGTACAAGCCGGCGGCAATCACGCTGGATATCCGTCTGCCGGACCGCGATGGCTGGACCGTGCTGGATCGTCTGAAGCATGACCCGGCGACGCGGCACATTCCCGTGCACATCATTACGGTGGAAGAAGAACGCCAACGCGCGCTAAAGCAAGGCGCCTTCAATCACGTGCAGAAACCCGTGACGCGCGAAATCCTTGTCAAAGCATTCGATGACATCGGAGATTTCGCTGAGCGACGAGTCAGAAAACTCCTCGTCGTCGAAGACGATGATGTACAGCGCATGAGTGTGGTGGAACTGATCGGCAACGGCGACGTCAAGACGACCGCGGTGGCGACCGGCAGCGAAGCGCTCGCCATTCTCAAAGACGAACGCTTCGATTGTATGGTCCTGGATCTAAAGCTTCCGGACATGAGCGGGTTCGATCTGATCGAGAAGTTACAAACTGATCTCGGTCGTTACGATCTTCCGATCATCATTTACACCGGCAAGGAGTTGACCCGCAAAGAAGAGTTGCACCTGAAGAAGGTGGCGGACGCGATCATCGTCAAGGAAGCCAGTTCGCCGGAAAGACTGCTCGCGGAAACGGCGTTGTTCCTTCATCGGGTTGAGGCGGATTTGCCCGAGCCCAAGCGTCGCATGCTGGAGAAGTTTCATCGCAACGATCCGGTGCTGGCGGGACGCAAGGTGCTGGTCGTTGACGACGACGTACGAAATATTTTCGCGCTGACCAGCGCGCTCGAAGTACATAACATGGAGGTCATTCACGCGGAGAATGGACAGGAAGGCATCGATCTCTTGAAGTCCAGTCCCGGCGTCGAAGCCGTATTGATGGACATCATGATGCCGGAGATGGACGGCTATGAAGCAATCAGCGCAATTCGCCAAATGGAGGAGTTCAAACAGCTTCCAATCATCGCGCTGACCGCAAAGGCCATGAAGGCGGATCGCGATCGTTGTCTCGAGGCCGGAGCGTCAGACTATATTTCCAAGCCGCTGGACATCGATCAACTGCTATCGCTGTTGCGAGTCTGGCTTTACACTCCGGAAGAAATTCAGTGAGCACAGTCCAGAGAGCAGTAGATAAGGTCGAAGACATCGAGATCAGTTTGTTGCTCGAAGGCCTTTACCGTGTTCACGGTTTCGATTTCCGCGACTACTCGCGCGCCTCGATCAAGCGGCGCATATTGGAGTTGCTGCGCGCGGAAAAGCTGGATACTGTTTCCGCCTTTCAAAATAAGATCCTGCACGACAATGCCTGCCTCGAGCGGTTTCTGCTGGGAGTTTCGGTGCACGCGACGTCGATGTTTCGCGACCCGAGCTTCTATCTTACTTTTCGCAAACGCGTGGTGCCGCTGCTTAGAACATATCCAACGGTGCAGATTTGGATTGCGGGATGCTCAACCGGCGAAGAGGTTTATTCGTTGGCAATCCTGCTTGAGGAAGAGCGGCTTTACGGCAAATGTCGCATTTACGCGACCGACATTAGCCAGGCGGTGTTGCGGCGCGCGCGCGACGGAATTTTTCCGCTCGCGGCCATGAGGGACTACACCACAAACTATCATCAGGCCGGCGGCGCGCATGAGTTTTCAGATTACTACACGGCGCAATACGACCATGTGATTTTTAGTTCCGCGCTGCGAAAAAACGTCGTGTTCTCGGAACACAACCTGGCGACTGACGGCAGCTTTAACGAGTTTCAGGTGATCCTCTGTCGCAACGTCATGATCTATTTCAACAAAGATCTGCAGGCGCGGGTGCACAATTTGCTGTACGACAGTTTGAGCATGTTCGGAGTTTTTGGTTTGGGTAACAAAGAGTCTTTGAAGTTTACGCCGCGCGCGGAGTTCTATGAACATCTGAACGATAAAGACAAACTTTATCGAAAGGTTGCGTAATACGCAGTTTCGAGTTTCGAGTTCCGAGTTTCGAGTTGTCGAGAGATTAACGGCAACCATAAATCATTCGCCGCCAGCTTTTGCGAGACTTCGGTTGCCTGGCTCCGGAGGAGCCAAACGTTTATAGCAAGGGCGCCGATAATTCATTTTTTTCGCTCCTCTGGAGCGAAGACATTAGATGGGGTGCTGAGGGCTATAAACACTTCGCCTCTCTGAGGCGAGGAGCTACGAGGTACCTTGTACGGATTTCGAAGTAGTGCAACCGAAACTCGGGCGTGAAACGAAACTTGAGACTTCGAACTCGAAACTCGAAACTCGAAACTAATTAGATGTCAGCAGAAATCGTGGTCATTGGAACTTCAACCGGCGGGCTGAAAGCATTGCAGACTTTGCTTTCAGGTTTGGCCGCAGACTTTCCTTTGCCTGTGGTTATCGTTCAGCATCGGGGCAGCACCTCGGAAAATGGGTTGTGTGAATTCCTGGCACGGTCGAGTCGTTTGCCGGTTATAGAACCTGAAGACAAAGAGCCCGTAATGCCTGGCCGCGCCTACCTGGCGCCGCGTGACTATCATCTGCTGATTGAGAATGGAAGCTTTGCTTTGTCGGTTGATCACGCGGTTGGTTATGCGCGACCTTCGATCGATGTCCTCTTTGAGTGTGTTGCTGATGAGTATGGAGACAAAGCGATTGGCGTAATTTTGACGGGCGCCAACAATGACGGAGCGCGCGGTCTCGCAGAAATTGCTGCGCAGGGCGGCGTGACGGTGGTCGAGAATCCGGAAACCGCCGCCAGCGACGAGATGCCGCGCGCGGCGTTGGCCCATACTAAAGCGGACTGGATTTTGCCGCTTGAAGAAATCGCTCCCTGCCTGAACAGACTGGTTAGCGCGGTGGCGGCTCATTATGGAAGCTGAAGAACAAATCAACATACTAATGGTTGACGACAGTCCGACAAACTTGTTGGCGCTGCAGTCGATCCTTGGTTCTCCAGACAGAAATCTTGTCAGTGCCGCTTCCGGCGATGATGCGCTCCGTTATCTTCTCGACAACGAAGTGGCAGTCATCCTGATGGACGTTTACATGCCGGGCCTCGATGGTTTGGAAACTGCGGAGCTGATTCGCGGCCGCGATCGATCACGCGACATACCCATTATCTTTTTGACTGCCGACAGCACCGGCGGACGTCACCTGAGCCGCGGTTATTCGCTGGGCGCAGTTGATTACATTGTTAAGCCAATCGAGCCTGACATTCTGCGATCCAAAGTCGCTGTCTTTGTTGAGTTATTCAAGAAAACGCAGGAGGTCAAACGGCAGGCGCAGCTACTCAAAGAAAAAAACCTTGAGCTGGAGAACGCAAACCTGGCCCGCTTGAACATGCTTATCGACCTGGGCCACGAACTTACCGCTGAACGCGATCCGTGGCACGTGCTCGAAAATTTCTGTCGCTCTGCGCGGCAGATTGTTGAAGCACAGGAATCAGCGGTGGGACTAATCAATAGCGATGGCAAGTCGTTGCGCTACTTCTTTCGCTGCGACCAGAGCGAGGAAAATGTTGATGCGACCGGCAACGGCGTTCCTAAGGTTCTCACGCGAGCGTTAAAGCAATTGCTGAAGGAGGGTCATCCGCTACGGTTGAACGATTCCGATGATTTACTGCGCGAGCGAGGCAAGACATCGCAACTGGTGCGTTGCTTTTTAGGGGCGCCAATCGTATCTGCCAATACCCCTTGCGGCTGGGTTTACCTGCTAAACAAGCCAAATGCCGAAGAATTTTCGGAAGCGGACGAACGTCTGGCAGCGACACTCGCAACGCAGGTTGGCATCGCTTACGAAAACGCAATGCTCTACAGCGATGCGCAACGACACGCAACTGAGTTGCAGCAGGAAATAGCAGAGCGCAAACAAGCTGAAGAAGAACGCGCGCAACTTTTAGTACGCGAACAAGCCGCGCGCGCTGAAGCCGAGCAGGCGAATCGCACCAAGGATGAATTTCTAGCCACACTGTCCCACGAACTGCGCACACCCCTGACGGCGATTCTGGGTTGGAGTCATTTGGTGCGTACCGGAAGTCTCGATAAGTCACAGCTCAACCGCGCCGTGGAAACGATCGAACGCAACGCGCGCTCACAGTCTCAATTGATCGACGACCTGCTTGACGTTTCCCGCATCATCACCGGCAAATTGCAGATCGAACCGAGCCGGATAGATGTATGCGCCGTAGTCGAATCCGCGATCGATGCAGTGCGTCCGTCGTTCGAAGCAAAAAACATCCAGTTTAAGCCGGTCATGGCCCATCAGAAATGCCTGGTTTCCGGAGACGCGAATCGATTACAACAAATCTTCTGGAATCTTTTCAGCAACGCCGTAAAGTTTAGTCCCGAGGGCGGGACCGTGAGAGTGGAGGTCAAAAAGAGAAAGCAGGAGGTGCTTGTTGCGGTCAGCGATTCCGGGATCGGCATAACTCCCGAGTTTCTGCCCTTTATATTCGATCGCTTCCGGCAAGCTGATGGTTCGACTACCCGCACCCACGGCGGCTTGGGACTTGGACTATCAATCGTGAAGCATCTCGTCCAACTTCATGGCGGCTCGGTCGAAGTAAAAAGTGACGGAAAAGATAAAGGCTCAACATTTGTCGTGACGCTACCGCTTGTCACCAGCGAGTCTTCGGTTAATCGCGAAGAGACTGCTGCCGCTCAAGGGGCTGGAAACGGAGTGGCGTCCGGCGCTTTGGCGGTACTAAAGGGACTCCGCATCCTGGTAGTTGACGATGAAGCGGACTCGCGCGATTTGGTCAGCGCAATTTTGACGCGGTGTGGCAGCGACGTGAATTGCTGCGAATCCGCGGCGGAGGGAATGAAGGCCTTCAAAACCTGGAAACCGGATTTGCTGGTGAGCGACATAGGAATGCCGGTCGAGGATGGCTACAGCCTGATCACAAAACTGCGCAAATTGAAAACTAAACGCGCCAGAGAAATACCGGCGGTTGCCCTCACTGCTTATGCAACCAAAGAGGATCGGGCGCGCACGCTTTCATCAGGATTTCAAGTGCACGTTGCCAAACCAATTGATCCTGAAAAATTGATAATATCCATTGCCAGGGCGATGGGCAGCAAAGTTTGATACTGATGCACTTTGATTTGAGGCGACTGAGTGTCGTGAGGTCAGTACCGTCCGCGGTAGCGAATGGGTTTCCTGCTGCGACATTCAAAACTCGGCTTAGCTGAGGTTCTTGCTTACTTCAAAAATCGCAATAAGCAATGCGCAGACCCATCCGCTACCGCGGACGGTACTGACCTCATTGCCACTGCGAGGCCTTTCATTCAAACTGCATCACTACCCAAAGTTTGATGGTGGATTCAATTACTGGAAGGACACGCACCAGACCAATGATTATGATTGATCACTTCTCGAATCTCGCGCGCTTCAAAACAGCATCCATCTTTTTGCGACTGGCTTTAGCGCCGCTGCTGCTGCTGGCTTTTCTGAACGCCGGCTCTATCGCCACCGGCCAGGTCAGCTCGGATCTTTTACAGTCGCTTCATTGGCGCAACATTGGTCCGTTTCGCGGCGGCCGCACGCGCGCAGTAGCCGGCGTTCCTTCCCAACCAAACGTTTTTTATGTCGCGCAGGTAAATGGCGGCGTTTTCAAAACGACCGATTATGGCCGCACCTGGTTTCCAATTTTCGACGATCAACCCACCGGCTCCGTCGGTTGCATCGCGGTGGCGGCGTCGAACCCAAATATTATTTATGTCGGCAGCGGCGAAGGCTTACAGCGTCCGGATCTTTCGGTAGGCGACGGCATTTACAAATCCACTGACGCGGGAGAAACCTGGACGCATTTGGGCTTGCGCGATGGACAACAGATTCCGCAAATAGCCGTCGATCCGCAGAATCCCGATCACTTACTAGTGGCAGTTGCTGGTCATCCGTATGGACCGAATGAAGAGCGTGGCATTTTTCGTTCGACCGATGGCGGGAAAACTTTCGAAAAGGTTCTCTACAAAGACGAGAACATCGGCGCCGCCGACGTGCAGATCGATCCATCGCATCCGGACGTTGCCTATGCGTCTCTTTGGGAAGCGCGTCAGGGGCCCTGGGAGAATGCTGCCTGGAATGGAACGGGTGGGGGAATATTCAAATCGACGGACGGCGGTAAGAATTGGAAGCAACTTAGTAAAGGCTTGCCCTCAGAAATAATTCAAGCGAACCTGACCATCTCAGCGAGTTCACCGAAACATTTGTTTGCCTCGGTCGCTTCGCCGGACGGAGTCAAACTCTATGCTTCGGATGACGGCGGCGACAATTGGAGGATTGCAACGAGTGACGCGCGTCCGGCCGGGCGTATCGGCGGTGGAGATCTTCCCGTCCCGCGCATCGATCCCAGGAACCCGGATGTCGTCTACGTCGCCAGCACGGTCTGCTGGAAGTCCAGCGATGGCGGCAAAACGTGGATCGGCTTTCGTGGTGCGCCCGGCGGCGATGACACGCAAAACGTTTGGATCAATCCCAATAACACGGAAATTATTCTGCTTGGCTACGATCAGGGCGCCATCATCACCGTGAATGGAGGCAAGTCATGGAGTAGCTGGTACAACCAATCGACGGCCCAGCTTTATCACGTCGGAGCCGACAACGCTTTTCCGTATCGGCTTTGCAGTGGTCAGCAGGAGAGTGGTTCAGTTTGCATCTCGAGTCGCGGCAACGACGGTCAGATAACTATCCGCGAATGGCATCCAGTCGGCGCGGAGGAGTATGGCTTCGTTACTCCGGATCCACTTGATCCGGACATCGTGTATGGCGGCAAACTGACTCGTTATGACCGGCGCACGGCGCAGGCACAGAACATTTTGCCCAAGCTATTTCGCGCGCCGGACTTTCGTATGCTACGGACCCAGCCGGTAATTTTTTCGCCGCTCGATCCTCACGTTCTATACTTCGCTGCCAACACGCTGTGGAAGACAAGAGACGGCGGGCGAAACTGGCAGCAGATTAGTCCGGACCTGACGCGGAAGACTTTCGAACTTCCCGCGACGATTGGCAAGTATCGTACGCAACCAACTGCGCAACCGACCCAGCGCGGTGTCATCTATGCCGTCGCGCCATCGCCGCTGGACATCAAACGCATCTGGGCGGGGACGGACGACGGTCTGGTCCACCTGACTACAGACGGTGGCCTGCGCTGGACCAATGTCACACCGGCGCAGCTTAAAGCCTGGCAAAAGATTTCGATCATCGACGCCAGTCATTTCAACCCGGGCACAGCCTATATGGCCGTAAACACGCTAAGGCTTGATGACCTGCGACCACACATTTATCGCACGCGCGACTCAGGTTCCACCTGGACCGAGATCACGAACGGCATACCAAACAACGAGAACGTAAATGTGGTGCGCGAAGATCCCGAACGCCAGGGACTGCTCTTTGCCGGCACCGAACGCGCAGTTTACGTTTCGTTTGACGACGGCGATCACTGGCAGTCACTGCGGCTGAATATGGCCGCTAGTTCGGTTCGCGATCTGATTATCAAAGGCGATGATCTTTGCGTAGCAACGCACGGACGCGGCTTTTGGATTCTCGACGACATCACGCCACTGCGAGAATTGGAAGCAAAAGTCGCCGGTGTCGAGGCGTTTCTCTTCCGACCGCAAACGGCGATCAGGGTGCGCTGGAATATGAACACCGACACGCCGCTGCCGCCGGACGAACCCGGCGGTGAGAATCCGCCGGATGGGGCGGTGATTGATTATCATCTGGGCTTTGAGCCTTCGGGCGCCCCTGTGACGCTGGAAATTCGCGACGCCGCGGGCCAGGTTGTGCGGCGTTATTCCAGCGCTGATCCAATCCCTGCGATTGATCCGATGCTCGCGATTCCCATTTATTGGGTACGGCCGCCGCAGGCACTTTCCAGCGCGAAGGGTATGCACCGGTTTTTGTGGGACATGCATTACCCGCCTGTGCCTGGCGAAAAACCCTCGTATCCAATCGCCGCCGTTTATCGCAACACCGCGCCTGACTTCACCTCACCATGGGTAATGCCGGGCAAGTACACCGTCGTGCTCAACGTTAACGGAAATACTTATGAGCAAACTCTCACCGTACAGATGGACCCGCGCGTTAAGACGCCGGTTCGCGATCTGGCTGAACAATTCAGGTTATCGAAACAACTGTACGATACTTGGGTTGCCTTCAATGTGATGACGAATCAGTCCAACCCGATCAGCAAACAGCTTGCCGACCTGCGCTCGACTGCAAAGACAGATGAGGTCAAAGCCCAGATTGATGCGTTTGTGCAGAAGGTTAATGAGCTGGTTGGCGCCGAAGTCGCTCGGCCGGACTTGGCCAATAAGTTAACGACGCTAAGCGCGCTCGCCAGACTGAAAGCGCTCTTCGGAGTTCTTCAAGACGTAGACGCTGCACCAACGCCGCAGACCGTCGCTGCCATTACTCAGTTACAAACCGATGCACAGTCGCTTCGGACTCGCTGGCAAGCTCTGACGACGCAAGACATCGCAACGTTAAATCAACAACTGCGAGCAGCCGGTTTGGCGCCAATTAATGTGGAAGAGCCAAAATAGGATCGGTGATTGACCACACTTATCACTGCAAACACTCATAGGGCGGCACGCCTTATCGCCAATATCAATGGGACTCTCGACGTTGCTACCGGCTATGCCGTCTGATGTGCGGAAGGGCTCTGCCCTTCCGGAAACGCTTTACTAAATCTAGGAGGCTACGCCTCCAGATCTTTTCTGGCGCAGCCTCTGGAATTTCAAAAGAGTCGTCGGTGGGGCAGAGCCGCCACCGCACATCAGACGGCCTAGCCGCGACCGATCTTCTACGCCTTCAACAAGCTTGCTTTCATTATCTTGACGAACCGTTTCGCAGCCGCTAACGTTTCGCTATGAACACCGAACAACTCATTGCCGATGCGATGGCGCTTCCGCTTTCAGAACGCGTGTCACTCGCCCAGGCGCTTTGGGAGAGCATTGACGCAGGCGTGCCCGAAGCGAATGAACGTGCTGCCGTTACCGAAGCTGTCCGTCGCGACAAGGAACTTTCGTCACGCGATGTAGCTGGTCGCACACATGAAGAAGTCATGCAAGCGGCGCGGCGCGCGCTCGAATGCGACTGATCTATCATCCCGACGCCGAAAGTGAACCAATCAAGAAAGCGCAATATTACGAACTCAATAAAATGCGCTGCTCAGAGGACTCAGAAATATGACAATAACAATCACCTTGCCACCTGAAGTTGAAGAGTCGGTGAAGTCACAAGCGAATAAAGAGGGAAAGCCGCTGGCGGATTATGTCGAGTCGCTCGTTGAGGAAGGCTCCAGAAGGCGGGACCGTATCGATCTGCTGGCAGAGAAATCTTTTGATGAAATCCTGGCGCCGTTCCGCCAAAGTGTCGAGGACAGCGGCATGAGCGATGAAGCACTTGACGCCCTATTCACTGAAGCGCGAAAGGAAGCTTCTCGCGCAAGGAAGGAAAAGGCCAGCTGAGTGGCGAAGCATCGAGTCGTCCTTGACTGCAATGTGCTCTTACAAGCGGCAGCGCGACAGAAAAGCGTTGCCGCTAGTTGTTTGGCTCTAGCTGAAAAGGGTCTGATCCAGCTTTTTGTCAGCAAGGAAATTCTTTTGGAGATCGAGGACGTGCTCAACCGCCCCGAAGTGCGCGCGTGTTTTCCTAACCTGAGCGATGAGATCGCAGGTGCGTTCCTCAAGCGCTTACAAAACTTCAGCGATTTTGTATCCAACGTTCCAATGACATTCAGATACGCCCGTGATGAAGATGATGAATCTTACATAAACCTGGCGGTCGAGGTCGGCGCCGATTTTATCGTAAGTCGCGATAGGGACCTGCTGGATTTGATGACAGGCTACACAGACAACTGCAAAGAATTTCGCCAACGCTTCAGAACACTTAAAGTCATTGAGCCCGTCGATCTACTGAAAGAGATCGAAGGTTAGATTTCTGCCGGGAGCTGTTGCAACCGCATAAGAATCCAATGAAGGAGAAACTTCAATGATCATTGACACTGGGAACACTGCCTTCATGCTGCTCTGCTCCAGCCTCGTCATGCTGATGACGCCGGGACTGGCGTTTTTCTACGGCGGACTCGTGGGGCGCAAGAATGTTCTGGCGATAATGATGCAGAGTTTTGTTTCCATGGGTTGGACCACCGTGCTGTGGTGGGCGTTTGGTTTCTCGCTCTGCTTTAGCGGCGACCTTAAAAGCGGCACAGATTTCTTTGGCATCCTTGGTAACTTGAATTGGGCCTTTCTGCGCGGAATAACTTTGGACACGCCGTCGTTGATCAACCCGTCGATCCCGATGATTGTTTTCTGTGCTTACCAGATGATGTTTGCCATCATCACACCGGCGCTGATTACTGGCGCCTTTGCGAATCGCGTAACCTTCAAAGCCTACATGCTGTTTCTCACCGGCTGGCTCACGCTCGTCTACTTCCCCTTTGTGCACATGGTGTGGGGCGGCGGGATTATGGCGAGTTGGGGCGTGTTGGATTTCGCGGGCGGCATCGTGGTCCACAATATCGCCGGCATCGCCGCGCTTGCGTCGGTACTTTATGTCGGCAGGCGCAAGGTCGCGGACAGTGGGCCACACTCGATCCCCCTCGTGGCGCTGGGAACGGGCATGCTTTGGTTTGGCTGGTACGGTTTCAACGCCGGCAGCGAGTTTCGCGTCGACTCAGTTACCGCGGTCGCTTTTTTGAATACTGACCTGGCCGCAAGTTTTGCGGCCATCGCCTGGCTATGCATGGATTGGATGACGACGAAGAGGCCGAAGTTTCTTGGTTTGCTAACCGGCGCCGTCGCGGGTCTGGCTACGATCACGCCCGCCGCGGGTTATGTTTCACCGGCAACGGCCTGTCTGATTGGAATTGTTGCCGGCGTCGTCTGCTTTTACGCCGTGGCATTGAAGAACAAACTCCGTTGGGACGACGCGCTTGATGTCTGGGGCGTGCATGGTGTCGGCGGTTTTCTCGGCATCGTTCTTTGCGGCATCTTTGCCACCACGTTATTCAATCCCGCCGGTGTGGATGGCTTGCTGCGTGGCAACACGCATTTCTTTCTGGTCCAACTCGGGGCAGTTGCGCTCTCTTCGGTATGGGCCTTCGTCTTCACCTATGGCATGCTGTGGGTAATCGATCGGATCACTTTGGTCAAAGTCGACGAGGCGGGGGAGCTTGAGGGACTCGATATGGCTATCCATGGTGAGGCGGCGTACGTGGAAAGCATTTGATTTCGTCAAACGATATTTGAGGTAAATTGCCCATGAAGATTGCACTTAAGTATGGACTGCTAATCACTTTCGTCGTCGTACTCTGGATTGTAATTGTGCGCTTGTGGCTGGGAATGGGCTCTGGTCCAGCGGGCCAGCTCGGCTCCTTCGCGCTCTTCAATGTGGCGGCCATCGTCGCAATTCTTTTCGGAATTAAGGAACAGAAGAGAGCTCTTGGCGGCTCGTTGTGGTTCAAAGAAGCCGTGAAGACAGGCATGCGGATTTCGTTGGTTTATGCCATCTCCGCATGTCTGTTTTTTATGATTGAATATTTGATTGCCGGCCCAAAAATTTTATTGGAGGACGCAGGTCCCCTGCCCGGTCCGCTGTGGCAATTGGCAGCGATGAAATACGCTGGATTGTTTTTTGGTTCATTGTTTCTTGGTTTGATCTATTCAACCCTGATCGCTTTTTTCCTCGCGCGGCGTTTGGGACGCGATTCGACAGAAATCATTTAGAACGGTTACGGCACCAGCACGACCTTGCCGATGTTCTTGCGCGCTTCCATGTAAGCGTGGGCCGCGCCTGCCTGATCGAACCGGAACGCTTTGTCGACATGAGGTTGAATCCAACCTTCATTAATTCCCTGCATGATCTCCTGCACCCATTCAGCAACCTTCTCCGGCTCATGCCACATGTGACCGAGATTCAAACCAAACACGCCGCGGTTCTTGCCCAGTAAACTCAGCGGATGAAAACGCGGCATTTGCGCCGCAGCTTTTACCATTTTCAGTTTACCCTTCAAACCATTCGCCGAGGCGGTTGAAACTCCGAACATGCCGAGCCGCCCGGTTGTTCTCAACGCCTTATAACTTTTTTTCCAGTGGCCGCCGCCAATCGGATCGATAACCAATTCGACGCCACGCCCGTTGGTCATCTGCTTCAGCGCCGGCAACCAATCCTGATTGCGATAGTCGATCGGATGGTCCAAACCGCGTTGTCGCAGAAAATCGTGTTTACCGGGGCTGGCCGTGCCGTATGTTGTTGCTCCAATGTGTTTGGCTATCTCAAGTGCGGCCAGGCCGACGCCGCCGCCGGCGTTGTGAATCAAAACGGATTCGCTCTTTCGCAGCCCACCCATCACCACCAGCAGCGCCCAAGCGGTCAGGTAATTAACCGGAACAGCAGCCGCCTGTTCAAAGCTAAGCGACTCGGGTTTAGGAAAGAGCTGTTGCTCCTGCACGACAACTTTTTCTGATTGACCGCCAAAGCGCGTCATCGCCACTACAGCTTTGCCGACAAGAGCAGGATCGCAAGCCTCGCCAACTGACTCGACCACGCCGGCAACTTCATAGCCCATCACGCAAGGCTTTGCTGGTCCATCGGGATAAAGTCCCTGGCGCGCCATTATGTCGGCGAAATTCAGGCCGGCCGCGCGCACGTTGACGACAACTTCGCCGGGTTTCGCTTGCGGGTCGGGTGTCTCCTGCACCTGGAGAACTTCAGTACCGCCATTTTTAGTGGTTACGATTTGCCGCATGGAGGTTCGATTGGCTGAATTCGCACCTAAGTCTTCCAACTCAGGAATTCGCCTGGTGTAACAATGGGAATTTCACGAAATGGGTTCAGGACGAGGAGGTCATCATCGCCGCTAACAATGCAATCTGCTTTCCCGCTCACGGCCAGCTCTAGAAACTTATTATCTTTAGAGTCTCTACATTCTCCGATCTTTTCCGTTGGCTCAACCAGTTCAGTTCTGCTTAGCAGAGCCACAAGGAACTGAGTGCGTTCTTCTTCAAGGAGGTACTTGTCGAATTGTTTGCGGCCTAGAACTTCTGTTAGCTCTGCGAGAAGCGGAAAAGAAACTAACACGGTGCCTTCCATGATGGCCTTATCGAAAGCTTGACGAGGGACGGACCCTGCCAGCAATAGCGCGCTAACGACAACATTGGTATCAAGAACAAATCGCAAATCATTTCCGGCGTAAGATTGATTCCAAGATTTCAGGTGTTAACCCTCTGCTTTTTGCCTTTTCACTAATGGCATTCATTGTTTCTTCCAATGGCGTGCCATCGGCTTGGGCGTATTGCTTCAGCCAGATGCCGAATAAAACCAGCAGTCTTTGTTGAAATTCGGCGGATAAAGAATTCAAAGTTCGAGCTAGTTCTGAATCAATTTCCAGTGTGATGGTTTCGGTTGCCATTTTGCAGCTGTCTTACCTCCAGAAGCAGGCGTCGTTGAGCTTCACCAAGAGGCTTTGTCCTCCAGCCTGATGTCTTCCAGCGCTTGGTACCAGAGCGGGTCGAACCTGCCGGACTGGGCATCCGCGGCAATCTGCAAGTCCCAAGCCTCCTCAAATTCCACCTCGCTCAGGCGCGTAAGGAACTCCCCTTTTTCTCGACGCCGAGACTCTTCACCGCCTCAATGATTTCTGTTACGGTGCTCATGGCTATAGGCTACACCTGAGACGCGCAGTTGTCACACGATTGAATAGCGAATCAGCCTATCCGAGCGCAACCATCATGGCGTTGATAAGACCAGAAACAATACGGTTCATAAAGCTTGGCGCGAAAGGTCTTTGGGAGAAGTCTTGTATAGAGGATGATGGAACTATTCGGCTTGGGTATGAAAGTCCATACCATGAAAACTCTTTGGCGGGAGACTGGGAACCAGTCCGTGCTTTTTGGTTAGATTATCGGAGGGGCAACAGAGGCGCGGCAGCTAGAGATTTGATTCAGATACGTGATTTCTACGAACTACCGGAAGGCGCTCTTTGGATTACGTTCTATAAGCGAAAACTCTATTGGTGCTTTGCGGAAAGACAAATCATAAAAAGGGAGGACGGCAGTCGAACAAGAAGAACTATTAATGGATGGTCGTGTGAAGACCTCAACCAATCGCCAAGCACGTTGACTATTGAAAACTTGGATGGGCGCGTTACCAAAGTCCAGGGCTTCAGGGGCACCATATGTGGCGTCGACTTACCCGAGTATTTAGTAAGAAAGATCAATGGCGAGGAGCAACCGGAGGTAAAGGCAACTAAGGACAACCTCGCATCTTTGCAGCACAGTATTGAGAATTTGATTCAAGGTTTGTGGTGGAAAGATTTTGAACTCTTGGTTGATCTCATATTTGCTCAATCTGGGTGGCAGAGAATTTCAGTACTCGGTCAAACCGATAAGGATATAGACTTGGATGTGTTCTCCCCGGTTACTAACAGGAGAGCGTTCATACAGGTAAAGTCGCATGCCTCTTTTGAGATTTTCAACAATAGCGTTGCGAGGTTTAGAGAAATGAAGCAGTTCGATGAGATGTACTTTGTTGTTCATACTTCGGATCCAAGGCTCGCGAGTCGACCCAAGGACGGAGTCCATATTTTAGGATTAAGTAGGCTTTCACAACTTGTCATAAACGCGGGTTTGGTTAATTGGTTGATTACTAAGAGAAGCTAATTGAGTGTTGAGCTGTTCTCTCAAGGGGCCGGGCTACTGCGCTATTCGAGAAGTTGATCGGTCAACTAAAAGGCGCGGAGCTTGGGAGGCTCTGCGCCTTGAATTGTCTTTTCAGAGTCTTGTTCGCCGAGACGCCTTTTACGACGCGCTCTTCGCTGCCGTGTCAGTTGTCGTGGTCTTGTTCGGTTGTGGCGTGATGCGAAGATAAGGCTTTGGCGCTTTCCAGCCGGCGGGAAACTTTGTCTTCGCGTCCTCATCCGACATCGAAGGCACGATGATCACATCATCACCGTCTTTCCAATTAACCGGCGTGGCCACGCTGTACTTGGCGGTCAGTTGCAGCGAATCGATGACGCGCAGTATCTCGTCAAAATTGCGACCAGTGCTTGCGGGATACGTCAGCATCAATTTGATCTTCTTGTCGGGACCAATGATGTAGACGGAACGCACCGTAAAGATGTCGCTGATTTCCGGGTGAATCATGTCATACAATTCCGAAATCTTATGATCCGGATCGGCAATGATAGGAAAGTTCAAGGCTGAACCCTGCGTTTCTTTAATGTCCTCCGCCCAACGTTTGTGCGAGTCGGTGGCGTCGACGCTGAGGCCAACAACTTTAACGCCGCGGCGATCGAATTCCGGCTTGAGACGCGCGCACTCACCCAGTTCGGTAGTGCAAACCGGAGTGAAATCCTTCGGATGGGAAAACAGCACAGCCCAACTGTCGCCAATCCATTCATGAAAACGAATTGGACCTTCGGTAGTATCAGCAGTAAAATCGGGGGCAATATCTCCTAAACGTAAAGCCATTTCAAATCTCCTTCCGTAACAATGGTCAAACTCCCTGATTTGACAGGGACGGGTTGGCGGTTCAGTAGTTATATGGAGTCCATCACGCTTTTACAACCAAAGTGGCGGCAAGTCAATCTAGCCGGCATTTAGGTACTGGTTCAATTTGGATTCCCAGGTCCGAAGGACCGCTAGTTAATAGCCCCGTCCGTGAGGGCGGGGGTTAGAAGCATGATTAGTTTCCGGAGCGCCGAAGGTGCGACAGATCGGTGCCGGCCCTTCGGGCCTCGGCGATCTCAGAAGATAGCTTCCCCGCCCTCACGGACGGGGCTACTAACTTTCGGTCCTTCGGACCTGAAGCGTCGGCCGGGTTGAAACTGAACCAGTACCGGCATTTACTTAGCACATATAGGTGACGCGCAGCTTTCAACGTCCGTCAGACTTAGTGGTATTATCAACCTTCCCCTACATTCCCCTTTGCTCTCGCAGACGAACCTATGTCTAGCAAAGTATCAAATAACGAAGTGGCTCAAAGCTCGAAAGCGTTGGGCGCCGATTTGTATCAGGCCATCTTTCGTCATTCGCGCGAGCCCGTAGCCATCATCGATCTTCAGGGCGTGTATCTGGAACAGAATGCGGCCCATGCGCAACTGCTGGGTTACACCGACGCAGAACTGCGGAATCAAACGCCGGCGATTCACCTGGGCGACGAAGTCTTTAATGAAGTCGCACAAGCGCTCGCACGGGATGGAGAGTATCGCGGCGAAGTAGTAAGTAAGACCAAGAGCGGTGAAACCAGACACCTCGAGTTGTCAGCTTTCGCAATGCGTAACGACGCCGGCGAGCCGCTTTGCTTTGTCGGCATCAAGCGAGACATTACCGAACGCAAGCAAGCGGAAGAAGCGCTACATCGCAGCGAAGCGGAGTTAACTGACTTTTTTGAAAACGCCGCCATCGGGCTGCATTGGGTTGGACCCGACGGCACGATCCTGCGCGTCAACCAAGCTGAGTTGGACATGCTCGGTTATACCCGCGAAGAGTATGTCGGCCATAACATCGCCGAGTTTCACGTCGACAAGGACGTTATTGAAGACATCCTGGCCCACCTGAGCGCCGGCGAAGTCGTAGATGATTACGACGCGCGCGTGTACTGCAAGGACCTTGCGATCAAGTACGTTCGCATCAACTCCAGCGTCTATCGCGAAGACGGCGAGTTTATCCACACGCGTTGCTTCACCCGCGACATCACCGCCCGCAAGCGAACTGAAACAAGGCTGGCGTTGCAGTACGCAGTCACGCAAATTCTTTCTGAATCCAACGACTTCATCGAAAGCGCGGGTCGCATTCTGCGCGCTGTCTGTGAAAGCCTCGATTGGGAAGTCGGCGGGCTGTGGCGAGTGGACCGGCCGGCAAACGTACTGCGTTTTGTAGAGATATGTCACGCCTCGGAAATGAAAACACCGGAGTTCGATAGGCTGACGCAAACCACCACTTTTCACAAAGGCGTCGGCCTGCCGGGACGTATCTGGGCCAGCGGCGAGCCCGTCTGGATTGATAACGTCGTTGCTGATAGCAATTTCCCGCGCGCTCCGGTGGCCGTGCGTGAAGGATTGCGCGGCGCTTTTGGTTTCCCGATTAAGCTGGGCGAAGAAGTGTTGGGCATAGTCGAGTTCTTTAGCTCGGAAGTTAGAACACCGGACGAGGAACTCCTCAAACTAGTGGCCGGGATCGGCGGCCAAATCGGTCAGTTCACCGAACGGAAACAGGCGGAAGAAAGACTGGCAGAACTACTCGACAGCGAACGGGCGGCGCGCGGCGAGGCCGAAAGAGCTAATCGCTTGAAGGATGAGTTTCTGGCGACGCTCTCGCACGAATTACGCACGCCTTTGAATGCAGTGATTGGCTGGTCGCGTATGTTGCAGTCCGGCCGCTTGGACCAGGAGAGCGCCACTCACGCTCTGGAAGTGGTTGAGCGAAATGCCTGGGCGCAGAAACAGATCATTGAAGACATACTGGATGTGTCGCGAGTCATTACCGGCAAACTGCAAATGAATCTCACCGCCGTCGATCTGGTAGCGATCGTGGACGCTGCGCTGGATGCTGTTCGCCCGGCGATGGAAGCGAAGGACATAAAGATCGAGACCCTGCTTGACTCGAGCCTGCGTTTGGTTTCCGGCGATCCCGATCGTTTGCAACAGGTAGTTTGGAATGTGCTTTCAAACGCGGCGAAGTTTACGCCTGCCGGTGGCAAGGTTCAGATCGCGGTGGGCCAGAATAATGCGCACGTCGAAATCGAAGTCAAGGATACCGGGCCCGGAATTGAGCCAAGCTTTCTGCCGCACGTGTTCGAGCGCTTTCGTCAGGCCGATGGCACAACCACACGCACGCACGGCGGTCTGGGTCTGGGTCTGGCAATTGTTCGGCACCTGGTAGAGCTGCATGGCGGGACAATAGCAGTGGAAAATCGCGAGGATGGCCCAGGCGCGGTCTTCACAATTCGTCTGCCGCTTCCCAGCGGCGAATTACGCGCTGAGTCACTGACAAGCACGGCTTCGAGTTTTAATGAGCTGCAGCCCGAGCCGCTGGCTCTGCAAGGATTACGGATACTGATCGTCGACGACGAGAATGATGCCCTCGATCTAATCAGCATGGAGTTGGCCCAACATGGCGCCCGCGTGACGGGCGTTTCCAGCGCCGAAGAAGCTTTGCAATCCTTATCGCAGGAAACGTTCGACGTCCTGATAAGCGACCTCGGAATGCCGCAGATGGACGGTTACGATCTGATACGCCAGGTTCGAAAGCAGGAAGCCGGCAGGCAGAAGCCAATTCCGGCGATTGCGCTTACGGCCTACGTGCGCGTCCAGGATCGCATGCACGCGATTCTGGCCGGCTACAGCACTCACGTCGCGAAACCAGTCGAAGCAAATGAACTATTGACCGTGGTCGCAAGTCTTGCGGGCCGACTTGGCAAGAGCTAATCTTATACTTTGTAATCTGCGCGCTCAGTCGATGCCTCATCAGGATCAGCCCCGCCGCCTTCTACCTGAATCTCAGGATCAACCTGAAATATCTGTCCATTACGTAACGTAATTGTAACGGTGCATTCTATGGTCGAGCCGGTAGCCCCCGCAGCTAGATAGTACGGACCGATCATTGAATAGAAGCCCTGCACGTTGCAACCAGCGCTTTGCCCGTTCTGGCTTTTTATTTGGCTGCCCGTGGCTACTATCGACTGAGAATTGCCTATCGGTTGGTTGTTTTGATCCACGAAGGGGTTGTTACTGCCGGGAAAATCTATTTCGAAGGTGGTCACCGGCTGGCCATTTCCCGGCGCTGTATCAAACGCAGTGAAAACAAAGGGGTAACCGGCTTGTACCGTAAGAGTACCTTGACCTTCTCCTTGCCAGCTACCGCCCTGCGGTTGTTCGGAGAAGCCGTAGCCCATAGCCAAAATCGGCTGATTAGATTGATGTGGTAGCGAGCGGGTGGTAGATGAAAAAGCGACATCGAGTGAATAATTTGTAGCCATGGGGCATCCTTTCAGTTGTGGCGTTCTCTCTGCGCGAGCCCAACACCACTCGGTGACCAAGGTCGTTGCCTGCGGCTGCTCTCTTACTTCTGAGGTTGGCCGGAATGCGTGGCAACGAGCTCTTGAAAGCCGGGATCTTTTCTGAGTTCCAATAACTCGGGATCACGGCGAAATTCTTCCATTGAATAACCGGCTTTCAACGCGGCGGCCATAGTATCCAGCGCTTGGCGTCGCCGGGCGCACATTTCATAAACTGACACCAGCCGCGACAAAACGGATGCGCTCCTATCGAGCGCCTCTGCGGCCGCAGCCTCCGTCAAAGCATCTTTCTTTTCGCTGCTCTTGCTAAGGCACAGAGCGAGCCTGCTGTGTAGATCGGCGTCGTTTGGCTTGCTCGACAACTCAGTGCGAATCATTTGTATGGCGGTGCGATAAGCCTGTTTAGCTTTCTCTTCATTGCCTGGCGTCCAACGATAAGCGTCGCCCAGGTTGGCCCAGTTCTGCGCGTTGTTGGCTCCTAGTTGCACGGCCTGCTCCATAGCCGTTACCGACTGCTGGTAAAGCCCCTGAAAAAAAAGGCTGGTGCCAAGGTTCGAATAAGTGACGCCTGATGGCTTGATCTGTAAGGCTTTTTGATATTCCGCCGAAGCCTCAGCAAAGCGGCCTTGCATGTGATAACTACCGCCCAGATTGCGATATCCCAGGTGGCAATCGGGCACCAACTTAGTAACATCGGCGAACGCCTGTTCAGCTTCCGCGTAACGCGATTGGCGAAAATAGAAGTTGCCCAAAGTAAAATGCAGGTCCCAATCGTTTGGGCGGAGTTGTATCGCTCTTTTATAAAACGTTTCCGCTTCTGGCCAATGTTTTCTGAATCGCTCGACATCGCCGAGCCCACGATGCGCCTGCGCATTCAATGGGTCAACGAGCAGCGCTTCCTTTAACTCCGCTTCCGCCTTGTCATACTCGCCCTTTTCAACCAGCACACGCCCCAGACTTACCCGGTTACCCGCGAGCTGCCCATTAAGATTCACAGCCTGCTGAGCGTTTGCAAAAGCAGTGTCCAGCAGTTGCTTATCGCGGTTGGTTTGATACTTGGTCAAGTAGAGAATGCCGAGGCCGCCGTAAGCCGGCGAGAAATTCTTGTCCTTGGCGAGCGCGGCCTGGAAATCCTGCAACGCGGCATTTACGTTTTCCTCTTTGTCATATCGTTCCAAAAATTGCGAGCCCTGTTGGAACAGTTCGTAGGCACTCGCGTTGGCATCGAGTCGCGTTAGACCGGGTGCCGCAGCGGGGCCGGCATTCGCGAGAGAACGCCGTTTGAGGGCGAATGCTCCAAGCGCGCCGAATGCGAGGAGAACTACGAGCGTAGCAGCGACGATCTCAGCTCTCTTGTGTTCGAGTCGCCAAGTGCGCAGCTGCCAAGCCACGTTGCGGACGCCACGTCCAGCCGAGGAAGTAAAAATTGACGATTGGGTGGTCTGTTTCGTACTGACCTGGTTAATCTCGTCAATTAGTTGCTCCGCATTTTGTTGGCGCAGTTCCTTCTTCTTTTGCAGTGAACGCATGACCAGCGCATCGAGATCGACCGGCACGTCAGAACGCATGCGTCGTGGCGATTGTGGATTGCTGCCCACCAGCACCTGGATCACCGCTGCCAGGGTCGCGCCGGCGAAGGGTCGGCGACCGGTAAGCATTTCGTAAGCGATTGCGCCGAAGGAAAAAATGTCGGCGCGGGCGTCGATTGGTTCACCTAAAGCTTGTTCAGGAGACATGTACGCGGGAGTGCCGACGACGGCACCCGCCATAGTCATGGCATGCAGCGTCGCTGCTTCCGTATCGATTTTGCCGGCGTCGTGAAACTGTTTTGCCAGGCCGAAGTCCAGAACTTTTACCAGGCCGTCGGCGGTGATTTTTATGTTGGCAGGTTTCAGGTCTCGATGGATGATGTTCTTTTTATGAGCGGCCTTAAGGGCCTCGGCGACTTGCGCGGCGATGCTGAGCGTTTCTTTCAGCGACAGCGGTCCTGCCAGCAGGTGATCCTCGAGCGTTTCACCTTCGACCAGTTCCATCACCAGCACCGGCTTGCCCTGGTGTTCTTCGACACCGTAAATTGCGGCAATATTTGTATGGTTCAGCGAAGCCAGCAACTGTGCTTCACGCTCAAAGCGCATCAACCGCTGAGGTTCGTTAACCAACGCTTCTGGTATGAACTTGAGCGCCACCGCGCGATTGAGTTTCAGATCTCGCGCGCAGTAGACCTCACCCATTGCACCCTCGCCGATTTTCTCAGCGATTTGGTAGTGGGAGATGGTCTGGCCTATCAAAAGAGAGCCACCTTTCAAACTGGAGTTATGTAAAGGACGACCTGAGGACAAACACCTTTGCGGTGCGCGGACTTTACCAGATTGACCCGCAATACACAATAAATATAGCAGTCATAAACTTTCACCCGAGCGAAACTCTTTTGCTAAGATGGGCCCATGACAAAGCGTTGTGACTGGGCCAGGACTGACCTCTCAATTGCCTATCACGACAAAGAGTGGGGTGTGCCGGTCCATGACGATCGCATGCTGTTTGAGTTTCTTATTCTTGAAGGCGCGCAAGCCGGGCTTAGCTGGGAAATCATTTTGCGCAAGCGTGAGAACTACCGTGCCGCTTTCGATCGCTTTGACGCCGGGAAGATCGCGAAATACAACGACAAAAAAGTTGCTAAACTCCTCGAAAACGCGGGTATCATTCGCAACCGTTTGAAGATCGCCGCCGCGATCCAAAACGCACGCCTTTTTCTTGAGGTGCAAAAGGAATTCAGCAGCTTCGACACTTACATCTGGCAATTTGTTGGCGGACAAACGAAAAAAAGGAAGCGCGGGCAAGCCATAGTGGCAACCACTGCCGAGTCAGATGCGCTGAGCAAAGATCTTTCGCGGCGCGGTTTCAAGTTTGTGGGATCAACTATCTGCTACGCCTTTATGCAGGCGGTGGGAATGGTCAACGATCACAACCCAACCTGCTTTCGTTATCACGAAGTTGGCTAGAAGGAGCAAACCATGATTCGACTTGTGAGTACTGTCAGCCTCTTGATTGCGGTTGCCTTTCTGCTTTCCTGCCAGAGCTACTCAACAGGTTTGCAGCAGAGCGTGGCGCGTGCTGATGAGATGTCCGCCGTTGCGGCGTTGAAGACAATCGCCACCGCGCAACAAGCTTACGCTCTAAGCAACAGCAGCTCTTACGGGAGCTTTCAACAACTTTGCCAGGCTGGTTTTCTCGATGAGCGTTTCAATTCCGTTACACCCGAAATAAAGGATTACGTTTTGTCCATGGATGTAAACGCGGATTCCTATCGTCTTAACGCGGACCCCGCGCGCGCCGGCGAACAGGCCGGCCGCCATCTTTACATGGACTCGACTTCACCGTTAATTCGCGTCAACGCAACGCAGCCGGCAACCGCCAAAGATCCGTTAATGCAGCCTTAGCCCGTTGTCCGATAAGCTTTAGGAAGCTCTGATCAAGTAAGACGCATAGGTCTGCTTCGGACTTTCGACGCGTAGCGGCAGTACGAATTTAGCCCGGCCTTTCAAGGCCGGGAACGGTCAAGAAAGTGTTCGGGTCGCGTAGCGACGCTTGAAATCACCGCGAACTCAATCGTCGCTACGCGACGAGAGCAGGCAACACTCTGATCCCGGCGTTGAAACGCGGGGCTACATTCGTAGGGACGCTACGCGTCGAAGACTTGATCAGAGCTTCCTTTAGCTTGTCGTCCCGCCCCGACAAACTAAAAATTTATCGGATATTTTGCCGGACATCAGGGAACGATTTCCTGGCCTGCCGCGTCGCGCCGAAGTTGATCGATGATTGAACGAATGGCAGGTGCGAGACTGCCGTTAGGCGCTAACGCCAAATATTTTTCATAAGCGGCGACTGCATCTTTGTACTTTTGCTGCTTCTCATACGCCGCCCCCAGCAGTTGATAAATCACCGGTTCCGAGTCTGAAAGTTGATCAATTGCTTTGCGATACTCAACAACCGCTTCCGCATACTGCCCTCTGTCTTCAAACACGCGGGCCAATCCCACATGGGCCTCAGGCTGAAAACCCTTCGCTTCCCTAATCGAGCGGCGAAACGAGTTGATTGCTTCTTCGATGAAGGCGGCTTCGCGGTTGATGCGCCCTTCCACTGCCGAGGCTTCAGCGTAAACGGGACGGTCGCGGCGGGCCGCATCGATTTCGCTTAACCCTTTCCGATACTCATTCAGATCGAGCAAGACGCGCGCGAGGCCGACGTGCGCGGCAGGGAATGAAGATCGAGTTTTTAGCGCTTCGTTATAAAGATCTTCGGCCTTGCGGCGCGATTGATCGTCTTTGGCTTGCTCGCGCGCTGCCTCCGCTTGCTGGAAAAGCAATTCGGCTTGATCACTCGTTGGCAGCAACCTCACCGATACGCTTCTCTTTCCGGGGAGCAGCCGCGTGGTGCTTTCTTTAAAACCCATCGCTCTTACACGCAAGGCGTGACTACCCGCGGAAACTTTTATTTCAAGTTTGCCCGACGCGTCCGTCTGTCCGCGACGGATTTCATCAATCCAAACAATCGCGTTGGGTTCGGCGGTGATCGCGAGACTAGAAACTGGCGTGACAGCTGGGACGGGTTTCGAAGAGTTGCGCTTCTGCGCACTTGCCCAAAAAAAAGGGCCGGACAGCGAGGCCATCAAGAGTGCGGCGACGACAAAACAAAGTGGGCGGGCACCAGCCCCGCCCCTAAACCCAAGTTCACTATGATCCCTACTCAATCTCATTCCTCGCTCTCGTAACCAGTAACTTGCCGGTGAATAGTTGAATCTTCAGGTTGCGCACCGGGTGCCGAGCTCGGTCTCTCTGTAACTGCGCGCTTGCCGACTTCCGGACGAAATTTTCCGTTAGCGTCGTAAAGTCGCTCGTACTGCAAACGGTTTCGCACTACACCCTGCACATAACCGCGCGTCTCTTTGAAAGGCACGGCCTCGTCCCATTCATCCATCTCGGCCGGCAAGGAAGTCTTCCATTGGACCACTCGCTGCGGTCCGGCGTTATAAGCCGCGGCCACGTATTCGATGCGTCCAAACTTATCGATCTGATCGCGCAGATAGGCGGTCCCGAGTTGAATATTCAAACGCGGCTCGTAAAGCGATTCCTCGGTAATCGAACGCTCAACGCCATACTTCTTCGCGGTCAGCACCGCCGTCGGAATTAAGACCTGCATCAGGCCGTAAGCTCTCGCGGAAGAGCGCGCCCGCGGATTGAAAACAGTTTCCTGGCGAATCAGGCCGGCCACCTGAAACGGATCAAGATTGCGCGCGCGCGACTCCTGCACAATGATGTCCCAGTAAGCGAGCGGATAGAAAACGTCCCATTGCTCGCGCGTCAGCTCCTCAGGTTTCATTTGCGAATAATCAGGAAAGCTCTTCTTCAGCACATTCAACGCGCGTACGTTGTCTTCCTGCGAACGATAGACTTGTGCGATCGCTAGATTAATTTTTGGACTGTTTGGCAGCGAGGTTGAAATTTCGCCCAGCTCCTCGAGTGCCCATTCATCAAGCCCAGTGGTGGTCAGCTCGCTTGCCTTCGCGATCGTCTTGTCTTCGTTGGCACCGGCAGACTCTTCGGCGACCGTGACGGTTTGCAAGTTGGCAATTGCACGCCCCATCACCGAATCCGCAGGAAAAGTTTGCACCGGAATCGTTCCGACACCACTCCGAAGCATCGCATCCAAACGCTGCTTGGCAAGATAGCCATACCAGTTGGCGTCGTAACGCCCCTGCATCGCCTGGTAAAGCGCGCGCGCTTCGGCCAGCTTGCCGGCCCGTTCAGAATCACGCGCCGCCCAATAGCCGGCACGGCCACGATTGTCGGTGTTCTTGTCGGCGTAGTAAGCGAGATGCTCGGTTAACTGCTTTGAAGACTCAGGAAAGTTTTTGGCGTCGTGGGCCATCCAGGCAAGATTAAACTGCGCCTGCGCAACATCAGCGGAACCTTGATAAGAATTCACCGCCGTACGCAGAAAATAACCGGCGTCGGCATCGTTCTTTGCGTCTTCAGCGATCTGGCCGACGCTAACCAGCGCTCGCGGCGTGAACGAGCTTGTGGGAAAACTGCGCTGCAGCTCCTGAGTTGTCGCGCGGGCCTGCTCCCACTGACGCGCGCGCGCGTATGTTTGCGCCAGATTGTAAAGCGCTTCCGCGCGCGTCTCACCAGCCGAGGTTGGCACACTATTCAAAGCGCTGATCGCCTCCGCAGTTTTCCTGGCGTTAGCCGCCGCAATGCCGCGACGCAATTGCGCTTCTGAATTACTGGCGGCGGGAAACTTCGCAAACGCGTCGGCATAGGCCTGGGTGGCTTCTGCAAATCGCTTCGCAGCGTAAAGCTTGTCGGCGCGCGCAATTGCTTCTTCCTGCGTCGCGGGTGAAAGCGACGAAGCGTTTCGCTGAATCGAGGCCGCAGCCTCCGCGCTTTCGCTCGATGCCGGCGCAAAGAAATAGATGCGCCGGTAGGCCGCCACGGCCTGAATGGCATCGCCGGCTTGCGTGCGTGCCTTTGCTATCAACAACAGCGCGGCAGCGTCGTCCTTCGCGACCAGGTCTTTTAGTAATGCCGGAACCGCAGTACTGTCTCCCAACTGCGACGCAATGCTCGCGGCACGCAATGCGGCTTCTCGCGCGCGAATCGAACCTGGGTAATCACGCAGCAATTGCTCATAACTTGCGCGCGCTCCAGCCTTGTTACCGGCCTGGTCCAACGCATCAGCGCGCATGAAGAGCGCATAATCGCCAAGCAAACTGTAATCACGCACGACGCTGGTATTAAGTAAGTCAGCCGCGCCGGCAAAATCTTTTCTGCCGATTCTGATGCGCGCGCGCACCAGGCGAGCGAGCGCCGCCGCCTTGCTGCGCGGAAACTGCGATTCGATTCGCGCCACGACGTCATCCGACGGCAAGACGCCGCCGCGCGTCATCGCGCGCAGATTTTCGAGAGCGCTTGCTTCAGCAGGTGTTTGCAGGCGCGTCAGGCAACTGGCAGTCATGAAGGACGGCAGCGACGCACCAATCACGATGGCGAGGCCAACGATGATGAGAAAAAAGCGATGCTTGCTTAACTTTGAAAACACAATATCCCCCATAAATGGGTATAGGGTGTTGGGTGTGGGGTTTAGGGTTGTCTTAGTTTACCGGCCCAATTTGGATAGCGATATAAGTTAACTCCAGGGCTCACACACCAGAGCTACACGCCTACTAAGCTAAACCCTACACCCTGACCCCTACACCCTAACCTAAGCTGAAACCGTTGTTCCCGGATATGAATTGCCAAGCTTGGCCGCGTCGCCCTCAGCGAGCGTATTAACCAGCTCGTGATGAAAATAATCGTAACGCTGGGCCACTTCAGGCTTGACGCGCTTGTCGTACATTTCGCGCGAGCGCTCGATGTCATCGCGCAGCCGGTCGTACAAATCGTTGCGCGAGCGTCCTTCATTAACCTGGCTCTCTTTATAAAGTTTGATTTCCGAAACCAACAAGCGAGCGAAGCGTCGCGCGTCTGTATGAAAACGCCGCTCTTCATCATTTGAAACTTCAATTGGCAGCTCGACATCAGCGCCGTAACGCCGGCGCGGCGCTTCTGCCGGCGGCGCTGTTTCCGCGACGACCGGTGGCGATGTCTGCGCAAAAGGATCGGAAAGAGGTGCTAACGCCGGTGTTGACTCAACTTCAACTGGCGCCGCTGGCTCAGGTTCAGCAGCAACTGGTTCCGGCTCGACCGCTATCGGTGCAGTTTCTGTAAAAGTGGGCGCGCTTTCTTCGACGACTGGCGTTAGCTCATCGTACTCGACTGTCGGCGTGTAACCGCGAGCTTCGGTTGTAGGTTCCTCGGCGCGTGCGGGTGCAGGTTGCGCCGCCGCTCCCGAGCGCGCCACTAACAGTTCAACTGCCATTCCTGCCACGCGCACGAGCGTTTCTAAAGCTTCAAGATTGATCGCTTCAGAATCGAGATCGCCTGAGTCAGCATACAAAACTGCCACGCTGCGACCGCGCACTACCAGCGGGACGGCCACGAGGCGCGTCGGCGGTTCCTCGCCAAGATGATTCACAATCAAATGATCGTCGGCGTGCGAGCCCGGTCCACCGCTCCAGGTTTCTCCCGAACGCGACGCGCCGCCCACGGTCGTGTCGGCACTCAACGCAAATTTGATCTGCTGCACGGCCTGATCGCCGACTGTTCCCTGCAAACCACGCGCGCGCCAGCCAATGCCCTGATCGCCTTTGATAACAAAGAAAGCCACGCGCGGCGCAAAGGAAGCGGCTCGGTTCACCAGAACTTTTAGAATTTCCGCCTGCGATTGCTGTTCGTCGATTTCCGAGATGGCAGCTTTGATTATCGCTACGTCGCTTGACGCTTTGGCCCGCGACGATTCCGAAGCGGCAAGGTCTATGCCTTCTTCATGCGCTGCTCGCAAATGTTCGACGATCGAAGCGCCGACGGCGCCGTCCAGTTGCACTTCGCCTTGTCGATCCAAAAGCTGGCTGAGCGATTCGTTCAGTTGACTCTGAAGCGCAGCGATCTCCTGCTTAATACCACCGAGGCGCCCTTCGATATAACTTTCAATATCGCGGCGCAGGCTGTCTTCCAATTGTGCGCTGACCACAGGTTATTCCTCCGTTTGCCGGAATATTTTGAGGCGTTCATGGTGAGCATCCTAAGCGGACAGAACGCTTATCACTGAGACTTGCGGGGGGCTATTCGTCTCTTGAACGATTATGGACGCGTGCTATTCGGAGAGTCAAGATATCGTTTTCGGAAAGCGGATTGACACATTTTTGGCCCTACGTTATAAGTCGCACCAGCAAAATTAACGCGTTTTATGCCCAGTACCGTCCTCATCGCCGACGACCACGACGACAACCGCGAGCTGATGCAGATCCTGCTTGCGGCCGCGGGCTATGACGTGCACGAAGCGCGAAATGGCAGCGAATGCCTGGTCCTTGCACGCGAACACCTGCCGGATTTGATTGTGATGGATTTATCGATGCCGGGCCTGGACGGTTGGGGCGTACTCCGCGAACTCAAAGCCGATCAGCTCACGCTGAAGATTCCCTGCATGGCTGTCACTGCTCACGCCGATCTGGATCGAGCCGAGGCGCTGAAGACGGGCTTCAATGCTTACGTTTCCAAACCGTTCAGCAGCGAGGATCTTTTGGAAACTGTCGCCAGCCTAATCGCAACCCCAAGCAAGTAATTTAAAAATTTGCCCTCGACGCGTAGCGTCGGTCTGAGTTTAGCCTGGCGTTTCAAGGCCGGGAAAAGTCACAAGATCGACCGCGTCGCGTAGCGACGCTTGAACCTGGTAGCCGCCTCCGTCGTCGCTACGCGACGAGGACCAAGATGAGCTGTCGCCCGGCGTTAAAACGCCGGGCTAAATTCGTACCGACGCTACGCGTCGAAGACACCCTACTTCTGCGAAATCACAACCTGTTCGATCGAAGCCGGCAGCGGTTGAATTTCGCTGTGCGCAAAGCCGGCGTTGGCAAACATCTTTTCGAATTCGGCGAAGGTGTAGGCATCGCCGCCCTCTGTGCCGCCTAGCATTGTCACGCTAAACGCCGCGGCGTCCGGAGGCGTGATGCGATCGTCATTCGGCACAAACTCGACAGTCGCCACGCGTCCTCCGTCATTGAGCGCCGCATGAACTTTTCGCAGCAGCGTCTCGTTCGTTGGAATATCAAAATGATGGAGAAAGTTTGTTAACAACACCAGGTCGTAGCCGATTCCGTAGTCCACGTCAAAAGCGCTGCCGGCTAAAGTTGAATACCTGTCGCTGACTCCCGCGAGTTTTGCATTTTCTTCGGCAACTTCTAGCACCGGCGCCCAATCAAGCGCCACTACCTCGGCCTGCGGATTGTTTTTGGCGAACTCGATACCGTAAAGCCCGTGTCCGGCGGCAATGTCGAGTACTTTCAATTTGGCGTCGGCCTTGGGATCAATCATCTTCGCCAGCATCTGCGCCGGCATCGCCATCATTGGCGCCATCGCGCGCGCAAACTTTACCCAGATCGGATTCTCGGCCGAGACGGTCCCACCGTCGGTAGTAATCGTGCCGCCCTTGCGAACAATCGCTGCAAAATTCCTGAAGGCGTCGGTTAGCTCCGGTGTCGAAATGAACCCGGTCACGCCGCCCATATAGGCCCGCGAACGTTGGTCGAGAAAAATTGCCGAGTCCTGCGTCAAGCTGTAACGGTTTCCTTCCTTGTTTAGAAAACCCATGATGCACAAAAAGTCGCAAAGTATACGCGTGCCTCGTTCGGAAGCGTCGCAGCGTTTCGCGATCTCGGCGGCGGTACTGTTGCCTTCGCCAATTGCGGTAAAGACTTCAAGCTCGATGGCGGCTTTCAATCCCTCGGTGCGCTGGTAGGCATTGATGGTTTGGAAAAATAATTGCGGCGATGGTTGTTGGCTTGCTGCACTCGACATAATGAAACTCTCCTGTTGTATGGTTTATGAAACTACTTTGAATCCGCAGATTACGCAGATTTCACAGATTCCGTAAGAAAGATTAGACGCCAGTCTCTACTGTCGTCTGCTTGTAATCTGTGTAATCTGCGAAATCTGCGGATACGCTTTTTGCTGAACAGCTTAAGGCGTGAACGCGCGGAAAAACTCAATTCCTGAATAGGTTACTCGCATGGCGCGCCCGTCCACTATCGTATCAAACACGACCCGGTCAACATCAACGCCCTGACCCGGCACACGAAACACGCGCGGCTCAATTGGTTCCAATGGCTGCAAGCCTTCGACGAGCAGTTGGCCTTTTCGTACGACCAGCCGCGTGCTTTCGTACCACGGACTGTCTGAATGGTAGTGGCCGGCATAAGCATCCCACTCAGGCGGATACTGAAAAGCTTTCGGACCTGAGTAATGTTCGTTGGTCCACCAGCGCCCGCCGTGAAACGCTTCCGCAACCTTTCCCTGCTCCCGGCTGAAGCCAAGTAGAAACAGATCCCAGTCACGATGCTTCACAAAGAAAATATCAGGCGCCGCTCGCTCAAGAATTATTGCCGTGCCTGCATGTTGCAAAATTAACTTGTCGCCCTGGCCGGTCAGCACAAGTTTGTCGCCGTTACTTGCGTTGAACGTTCCCGCATAGTCGGCTGCGTTTGCAATCTTGTCGGCTGCTGGTGGCGTCGCTGGAGGCGCCGGCAATTCTTTGTTTTTCGCCGCAGCGCTCAATAACTCGACTGCATACCGCGCAACTGCAACCGGCCTGTAGCCACCGCCTAGCGAAGCATTAACTGATGCGAAGGCCGCCATACCATCGGCTAGGTCTGCGTGCATTGCGGAGCTGAAAGCCACCATCCCGCCCGTGTGACGCAGCAAGGTGTGACCATCTTTTTCGCTCACCCACAAGCCATAAGCGTAGCTTGCATCTTCACCGCGAAACGGAGACTTGATGACCGGCTTAGTCAGCAAGGCGAATGCTTTTTCCGATAGCACGCGGCCCTTTGGCCCAACACCATGATTCAACAACAGGCGCAAGTAATTGCTCATGTCGGTCGCGGTCGCGGCAATGCTGCCTGCGGCTTCCGCAACGTCGACCCAGGGCGCTTCGGCGAGTTTTCCATGTGGCGGAAACGGCCGATCTATTTTCAATGGTCCATAACCGACCGCGGTTCGGTCTCGAATTGCAGCGCTAATGACCGGCACGCTTGTGTTCATGCCCAGCGGATCCAACAATCGCCGGCGCATGATCTCGGCAAAGGACCGCTTCTCAGTTGACTCCAACAAGAAACCAAGCAGCACGTAACCGATATTCGAATACAGCCATTTGCTTCCCGGCTCGAAACCCACGCGCAAAGTAGTTGCGGCCACGCGCAGCAGCAACGGCACGCCCGACAGGCCCGCGGTGTGGCTCAACAAATGATGGGTCGTAAACGGCGCATAGCTCGAATCCACTTTCAGCCACGGCAAATAATCTTTGACTGGCTTGTTGAGATCGAGTTTGCCTTCGTCGGCGAGTTGCAGAATCGCAATGGCGACAAAAGATTTCGAGATCGAGCCAATCTCGAACAGTGTTTCCGGCTGAACTTTGATCTTTGCTTTGAGGTCCGCGAATCCGTATTGGGAAGCGCGCAACAGTCCATTGCGATCGGCCAGCGCCAATGTCATTCCCGGCGCCCCCGTCTCCTTCATATGGCGCGCGATAAATTCATCGAGACGTTGATATGCCGCTTCAAAATGGTCGGTAGCAGCGCGGTAATTCGCGGACGCGGCCAATACAGGTCGAACCATTCCCGAGAATTGATCCAATAGGACCAGGCCAACGCCGGCTTTCAATCCACCAGTTAATAATTGCCGTCTGTTAATTAGGGCACTCACCTTCAGCGATCCCTTTTTCGGGACGTTTAAGGGCCTTGTTTCTTATTTCGTCTCGTAAACAACTTCGCCGCCGATGATCGTCATCAGGCAACGCGTCTTCAGGATTTCGGCCTCCGGAATTTTCATGATGTCGGCGGACAGCACTGTAAAGTCTGCCAACTTGCCAACCTCGATCGAGCCGCGCAGATCTTCTTCAAACGCGGCGTATGCGGCCCAGATGGTGAACATCTTGAGCGCCTGCTCGCGCGTCAAAGCCTCTTCCGGATGCCAACCTGCGCCTGAGAAACCTTTCAAATCCTTGCGCGCTACGGCTGCATAAAACTCGATCATCGGCTCACCGCGTTCGACCGGTGCGTCGGAACCACCGGGAATAATCGATCCGGATTTAATAAAACTCTGCCACGCGTAAGCGCCTGCAAGTCTGTCGATCCCCAGACGCGCTGGAGCGAAATGCAGATCGCCGATCGCGTGCGACGCTTGCATCGAAGGGATGATGCCAAGCTTGGCAAAGCGCGGAATATCCGCTGGATTGACGATCTGCGAATGCTCGACACGCCAGCGCGGTTCCTTGATTTTCCATTGCGCTTTTGGCACGGCCTTCATCGCTTTTTCATATTCGTCGATGATGAAGCGGTTGCCGCGGTCGCCGATCGCATGCGTTTCCACCTGAATACCTGCACGTAAAGCCTGCTGCAGAATTGGCTGCAGGGTTTCTTCTTTGATCGTCAGAAAACCGGAAGTGTCAGGCTTGTCAGAATACGGAGCCAGCAGCGCCGCACTGCGCGAGCCAAGTGACCCGTCGGCGTAAAGTTTGATCGAACGCACCGTCAAGCGATTGCCGTAGGCGCCAATGATTGGACCATCCTGGAAAAGTCGTTGCGCTTCGAGGCCCGGCGCGGAGACGGCTTTGTAAATACGTAGCTTGATTTGACCGGCTGCGTAAAGTTTTTTGTAAAGATCAATCTCTCCATAACCGCCGCCCGGATTCTGCACCTGAGTCCAACCCAGACTCACATCGCGGTTCACACCCAGCACGATGGCGCGCTTTTCATCAGCCGCGGTGGTTGCCGGAATATGCCGTTGTATCAATCCCTGCGCAGCATCGAGCAACATGCCGTTCGGCTCGCCGCTTTGCTTATCTTTTGATATCTCACCGCCGAAAGGGCTGGCCGTATCCCTGGCAATTCCCGCAACTTTTAACGCCGCACTGTTCGCCACTGCGCCGTGCCCGTCAGCCCGATCCAGGAAGACGGGATTGTTTGGCGCGATTTTGTCGAGGTCCCAGCGCGTGGGAAACACTGGCGGCTGCCAGAACGTTTCGATCCAACCGCGGCCGGTGACCCACTCGCCGGGCCGTGCCTGGTCCACGCGCGCTTTAACTTTCGCCAGAAACTCTTCAAGACTGTTGACGCCTTCGAGGTTGAGCGTCATCTCGCGAAAGCCGACGCCTTCGAGGTGATGATGTGCGTCAGTCATGCCCGGCACAACTGTTTCGCCTTTTAGATCGATGACACGCGTGTTCCTGCCAATGTACTTTTGTGCGTCGCGATTCGACCCCACGAAAACAATGCGGTCGCCCTTCACCGCGACAGCTTCCGCATGGGCCTGGCGATCATTAACGGTATAGATGTTCCCGTTTTGTAGAACCATGTCGGCGGGTGGAATTTTTGCGGGTGTGGGCGAAAGCGCAAAAGCCGAGACTAACGTAACAAGGAGAAGAGCGAAAACTTTCATTGTATTATTGACTAACAGGCGCGGAGATGGTTCGCAAAGCGTCAGCTTTATATCACTACTCGGACCAAATTTGTAAGATCCGTTTTGTCGCGGCCGACAATCTTTGATTTCGTCGCCGCTGGGTGTACGCCATCAAGTGTCTTGAGGTCAGTACCACCACGCGGTAGCGGGTGGGTCAGGTCATTGCCGATTGTCAATTTCCGATTGCCGATTGCTTCTATCCCGAACGGCAATTGACGATTGGCAATTGGCAATTGGCACTAGCAGGAACCCACCCGCTACCGCGTGGT
>DNND01000022.1:0-533 GCA_003488005.1 Blastocatellia bacterium
GGCTTTCACGACGCGGCGAATTCTATCGCCACGGTTGTCTCCACACGGGTTCTCTCTCCCGGCTTGGCCGTTCTGTGGGCTGCATTTTTTAATTTTGTAGCCTTCGCTGTATTTGGCACGCGCGTCGCGAAAGCAATCGGCGACGGCGTGCGCATGGACTTGATTGGCGCCGATTTGCGTTTGTACGTCCTGCTGTCCGCACTGCTGGGAGCAATTATCTGGAACCTCATAACGTGGTATTTGGGTTTGCCTACTTCCAGCTCACACGCGTTGCTGGGCGGGTATGCCGGCGCCGGCATCGCGGCGTTTCGTGGTTATCATGGCTTACTGAAAACCGAGGTCTGGATTCGCACGCTCAAGTTCATTGTCTTGTCGCCATTGATTGGCATGGTGCTCGGATTTGTCCTAATGGTTCTGGTCCACTGGATATTTAGAAGAGCTACGCCAAAGAACGTCGATAGGTTTTTCCGGCGCGGCCAACTCTTTTCCGCCGCCGCTTTCTCACTCGGCCATGGCGGCAATGACGCGCAGAA
>DNND01000022.1:842-1156 GCA_003488005.1 Blastocatellia bacterium
CAGAAAACAATGGGCATCATTACTGCTGTGCTGGCCGCCGGCGGAATTCTGGCTTATGGACCAAACGGACAAATCCCCGCGATTCCGCTCTGGGTGGTGCTAATCGCTCATGCCGCGATTGCGCTCGGCACGCTCTCGGGCGGCTGGCGCATTGTGCACACGATGGGTTCGAAAATAACGAAGCTGCGCCCGATCGGCGGGTTCTGCGCCGAAACCGCTGCGGCCCTCACGCTTGCTTATGTAACCTGGACCGGGACTCCTGTTTCCACTACCCACACCATCACCGGCGCTATCGTTGGCGTAGGCGCAACGCG
>DNND01000022.1:1454-1697 GCA_003488005.1 Blastocatellia bacterium
ATCGTTGGCGTAGGCGCAACGCGACGCCTCTCAGCCGTCAAATGGGGTGTCGCTGGTCGCATTGTTTGGGCGTGGATTCTCACCATTCCCGCGGCAGGCACTATCGCCGCGCTTACGTTCCTGCTGACCGAAGCTATTCTTCGCTACATGCGTTAACAATTCAGAAGGCTAATAGCGACCCGGCGCGCCGCTGTGCTATCTTTTCCTGCCCCGATTTGCCCGCGTAGCTCAGTGGATTAGAGC
>DNND01000022.1:2042-4330 GCA_003488005.1 Blastocatellia bacterium
TTCGACCCCTGCCGCGGGTACCACCTCCCCCAGTTTCGTTGCCAAACTGTCATGTCTACCGAGCTTCAGAATCAAAACGGGCCCCGGCACACAATTCTTGTCGTGGACGATTTCGACGACACGCGTCTGCTCTTGCGAACGTGGCTGCGAAAAAAAGGTTATCGCGTGGTGGAAGCGGAAAACGGCAACGAGGCCGTCGCGAAAGCGCGCGAGATTGAACCGGATTTGATAATTATGGACGTCGAGATGCCGGAGCTTGATGGGCTGTCTGCCACGCGCAAAATTCGGACGCTGAAAGACTCCGCAGCGCTGCCGATTATTGCAGTCTCTGCGTATGGCGCGGATCAGTTTCGTGAACAAGCGCTTGCGGCTGGCTGCAATGAGTATGTGTCCACGCCATTCGAGCCGGACGAACTCGAGAAACTCATTCATTCTCTCATCGAATAGCGATCTGAACATATGACCTTGCCTTCATCATTTCTTCTCCAAAAGTTGTTGTTACTGGTGGGCGCCATTTTGTTTTCGGTTTGCTGTGCCACGCAGCTTCGCGCGCAGACCACTACGTGTTCGCTGAAACTGGCAGACCTGCCGCCGGCTGCGGAGTTGTTTGGCTTTCAACTCGGCATGACCGCCGAACAAGTGAAGGTTCGTTTTCCGCACATCGCCTTTGGTCCCATTGACGACTTTGGTGTCTCCAGGACGACGACCAACCCGGACTTCACTACTGATCTCGACAAGACCGCTTTCGCCGGCGTCAGGACCATCTCGCTCGACTTTCTTGATAACCACCTCAGTTCGCTTTGGCTCGGCTATGAAAGCTCGTACAAATGGCAAACTGTGCCCGACTTTGCCGCCGGGATTTCACAGTCGCTGCATTTACCCAACGCCTGGGAATCATGGAAAATGCGCGGCAGTCGAATTCGCTGTGCTGACTTTCAAATCACACTGTCAATGGTGGCAGGCGGCGCGAGCTTTCACTTGATTGATGAGACTGCCGAGAAAACAATAGCGGCGCGGCGCGAAGCAAAAGCTCAGGAAGATATGGCCGCGGCAGAGGGCGAAAGCGAAATAAGCGAAATATTGGCCGACCGGCAAAGCAAGGTTTATTATTCCGACGCTTGCCGGCCGGCGACCGAGGTCAAAGAAGCGAATCGCGTTGTGTTCAGAACTACAGAAGACGCTGAAAAGGCCGGCTACAAAGCGGCAAAGAAGTGCCAATGAGTTCGACTTTAGTGGCAGGGGCTATAGTCTGTGGCCTCTTACGACCCACAGACTAAAGTCTCTGCCACTCCAACCCTGAAAAGGAGCCCCAGAATGATCAAAGAATTTCGTGAGTTCATTGCGCGTGGCAACGTTATCGATTTGGCTGTGGCCGTAGTTATTGGCGCGGCCTTTGGCAAGCTCGTCACTTCACTGGTTGAAGGAATCATCATGCCGCCCATCGGCATGTTGCTGGGAGGTGTTGACTTTGCAAATTTATTTATCGATCTCTCGGGCAGAAACCCTGCGTCGCTGGCCGATGCGCAGGTCAGGGGCTTGCCGGTGATTGCCTACGGCGTGTTCCTAAACGACGTGATTAGTTTTCTGATCATCGCCTTCGTCATCTTCCTAATCATCAAGGCGATCAATAAGCGCAAGCAGGTGGAAGTGGTCGAACTGACCAAGGAATGTCCCTACTGCGTTTCCTCAATTCCGATTGAGGCGACCAGGTGTTCCGGTTGTTGTTCGGATCTGCCGGCCGCGGCCTAACTTTCATCGAGAATTGACAGTATGCGCGAATGCCCCCGTTGCGAGCGTTGTTACGAAGACGACATCGTCGAGTGTCCGGAAGATCAGGCTAAAACCAAAAACACTTTGCCTGGGCCGGCACTACTCTCGTCGCGTTACCTGCTCGAGAAACGCCTCGGACGCGGTGCGATGGGCCAGGTTTATCTGGCCCGCGATCAGAATCTAGTCACCCGCCGCGTCGCCGTGAAGACGGTCCGGCCTGATATCCTCAACGACGAAGACTTGCAGGAAGGCGAAGCGATTGCGCGCTTTGAACGCGAGGCGCGCGCCGCTGCTTCCATTCGCCATCCCAACGTGGTTGACGTTACCGACTTTGGCAAAAGCGCTGATGGCGTTTTCTTCCTGGTGATGGAATACGTTGATGGCGAAAGCCTTTATCAACTGCTGCGCCGCGAGGGCACGCTCGATCTGCAGCGAACAATTACCATCCTCGGTCAGGCCGTTGCCGGTGTGGAAGCTGCCCACGACGAAGGAATTCTCCATCGCGATCTGAAGCCCGC
>DNND01000022.1:4634-5191 GCA_003488005.1 Blastocatellia bacterium
CGCGATCTGAAGCCCGCCAATATTTTTCTGATGCAAAAACGAAAGCCGGCTGGCGGCAGCGTGTCCGACGGCTTCGTTAAGGTTGGCGATTTTGGCCTGGCAAAGATCGTTACCGCCGACCGCTCGGAAGCAACTTCTGAAAGTGGTCCACAGTCGCGCGGCATAATCGGCACACCTGAATACATGGCTCCGGAACAAATGCAGACGGGCGTGACGCTCGATACGCGCGCCGACATTTACGCGTTGGGAGCGATTGCTTATCACATGCTGGGCGGTCGTCCGCCTTTTATCGGCGACCTCACTCAGCTTGTAGCGCAAAAGCTGATGCAGGCACCGCCGCCTTTATCTACATTGCGGTCCGATATTTCTGCTGAAGTTGAAAAGGCGATCATGCATGCGCTCGAGCGCGAGCCGCAGGCGCGTCCGCAAAATGCCGCTGAATGGTTTGAGGAACTCAATGCAGCCGTCAGCAAACGACCGGAAACGCCGCCGCCAGGCGCGGACTCGCCTTTGATCGTGATGGCGCCGCAAGGTTCGGAAGTTTATGTTGACGACGA
>DNND01000022.1:5473-6105 GCA_003488005.1 Blastocatellia bacterium
TCGGAAGTTTATGTTGACGACGAACGGCATGGCAGCGTAGGTCGCTCGGGGCGCGTTGTGCTACGTGCGATTGTGCCGGGCCAACACGTGCTGCGAGTGTCGCGCACGGGCGAAGTTGATGACGAACGAATAATCGAAGTGCGCGCCGACGGCATCGAGCAAATCATTCAGGCGCAGTTTAAGAGCGCGGCCGGAAGCGAACACCTTTCGCCGTCGCGCGGCGGCAGTTTGGACAGCCGCACCGGCAGCGCGGTAAGCGCTCCACACGTTGTCGCCTGTACGCAATGCGGATCACGCTTCGCGGAAGGAATAAAATTTTGCGGACGCTGTGGGAATCGTTCGTTTGAGCGAGTCGGCACCAGCGAACTCAAACAGGCGGTCATCGCGAGTCTACCGGGCAGCGTCGTTGCTGCGACGGTGCCTTGCCCGCGTTGCCACACACAATATCCGGCGGGCATTCGCTTCTGCGGCAAGTGTGGCATTCCCATTGGCGCGGCCTCGCTCGATTGGCGGCCGCCGCGTTCGGTGGAAGTCGTTTGTAAATCCTGCGGAACCTCATACGCTCCCGGCACTAAATTCTGTGGGCGCTGCGGCAAGCCACTGAATGCTTAGTGGGTCAGTTTGAAATTTCA
>DNND01000022.1:6463-10215 GCA_003488005.1 Blastocatellia bacterium
AGCGATCTCATTAGCACCGCGGCTTCAGCCCGGTGATAGCAAACCGGAAATGACAAGGAACCGTTTCTAACGGTTTTGTTGGCAGGCGCAGCAGGGGAAACTGTTGGAAACGGTTCAAAGAATCATTTTGCAGAAATTGACCACCGGGGCTGAAGCCCACAGTGCTAATGACATCGTTTCGCGTTCCGCCTGCTCGCGGTTCCAATAAGAAGTCGACATCACAACCCAAACTGACCCACTACTGAATGTTTGAACTATTAGGCCCAACCGCCTTTGAGCCTCTCCATGCTTTCCCTATAATGCTTCCGGTCTTATCACAATCACCAATTCCGTCGTCGCGTTTTCGCCGGTTGCGTTAACAAAATGAAAATTTGTCCTAGTTGTAATCGCACTTACACCGATGCGTCGCTTAACTTCTGCCTCGAAGACGGCACGCCGCTGGTAAATGAAGCAGCGCCCGGCGCAGATCCAAACGCGACCGTGAGATACACCGAAATTCGCGACACGAATCCGCCGGCGACACAGATTTATCCGTCAATGCCAGCGGCGAGCAGCCCGCCCTCTCCGCAGACGCCGTCACCCTCATCGCGGCCGCCCGAGCCGCTGATATCACAATCACAACCACCGCAATGGGCGCCGCCATCGGCAGCACTTCCCGGTCCGGCTGCGCGAAAGAAATCCAGTGCGATCTGGTGGATTGTTGGTGGCGCCGGCATCGTGGGCGTCATAGCGATCGGCCTGGTAATCATGTTGATAGTGCTCGCGAGCATGAATGCGAATACGAACAACAGCAACAACAGAAATGCGAATTTGCGCGGCGGTAACCGAAACGCGAACACCAATACCAACTTGAATGGCAACGTCTCAAATATTAATTCTGACGTCAATCTGTCGCCGCTCTTCAGCGATGATTTTTCAGAAGCAAAATGGACCACCGACCGCGGTGAGTATGGCGATATCTGGTACGACAATGACGAATATCACATGCGTTCCAAAGAGAAAACGTACCTTGTGATGTATGCGCCCAATGGCGATTATGACACTGGCAACGCCGACGCTAAGGTCAGCGTTCGCAGTGTTGATGGCTCCCCTTCACCGACAGGCTATGGCTTGATTGTTCACGGACAAAGGTCCAAGGCGGGCGAGTTGGAAGACTATGCGCTCTTGATCTACAACGGCACAGATCCTCAGTACGAGGTGATCAAACATAAGGATGGCCAACAGACAACGGTCGTGCCCTGGGCCAAGTCCAGTGCCATCCGTACCGGCACCAGCAAGAACCAGCTTGAGGTGCGCGCGCGCGGCGCGGAGCTTTCGTTCTACATCAACGGCGAGTATGTAGATAAAATTACAGATACGGAAAACTTCAAGCGCGGCGTGGCCGGCTTCTACACCAGTGACACAACGGAAGTCGCCTTCGACGATCTCGAAATCAAAAGATAGTCCAAAGTCCAACGTCCAAGGTCCAAAGTCTTCGAAGCTAAACGGACATTGGACATTGGACATTGGACTTTGGACTAATTCATGCAAGTCAACTTAAAAGTATTAGCCGGCCCTTACAAAGACCGCATATTTTGCTTTACTCAGCCCGACACGTTTTTGATTGGACGGACTAGCGACTCGCATCTGTACCTTCCTGACGACCGCTTCTTTTCTCGTCACCATTGCCTGCTCGAAATTTCGCCACCGCGCTGCCACCTGCGCGATTTGGGATCGACCAACGGAACATTCGTCAACGGCCGCAAGGTTTCAGAAGCCGACCTGCAGAATGGCGATAAAATTCAGGGTGGTGAAACTGTGTTGCTGGTTGAAGTTGTTTCCGGTGAAACGGCGGAAGATTCGCGGCCAGGCCACAGCCCTGCTAAACCCATTGTCGTTGCGGTGCAATGCATAAACTGTGGCCGCAGCGAACAGGCCCAGGCGGCAACTTCCGATGAGCACTTAACTTTTTTGTGTGAAGATTGTCGCGCGGAATTGAGAAACACGCCGCAGCCAATTCCCGGTTACGGGATGATTCGCGTGCTCGGTCGCGGTGGCATGGGTTGCGTTACGCTGGCTCGCGATCAAAAAAGCGGCCGCGACGTCGCCATCAAAACGCTCTTGCCTGAGTTTGCCGTGAGCGACAAAGCGATGCGCCGCTTTATGCGCGAGGTCGATGTGGCGGCGGCGCTCAAGCATCCGAACATCGTCGAGTTCATCGATCGCGGCGTGCATAACGGCGTCGTCTATTTGGTAACGGAATTTGTCGACGGCGCCGACGCGGCAAAACTTGCTGACTCGCGCGGCGGTCACCTGTCCTCGCCTGACGCGATCGTTATCATCACGCAAGTGCTCGATGCATTGTCGCACGCGCACGACCATGGCTACATTCATCGCGACATCAAAGATCAAAACATTCTGGTGCGCAGTTCAGGCAATGAATTGTCGGCAAAGCTAACCGACTTTGGACTGGCAAAGAGTTTTACGCAGTCGGGCATGAGCGGTGTGACGGTAGCTGGGGAAATGGCGGGCACGCTCGCGTACATGCCGCCGGAACAACTGAAAAACTTTCGCGATGTGAAGCCGCAGTCGGATCTCTATGCGGTTGGTATGACGGCGTATAGTTTGTTCAGCGGCAAGCTGGCCTTGAAAATTGGCAAGAACACCAGCATGTCGGAAACGATAAAAGCCATTTTCGAACAACCCGCGATTCCCTTGCGCCAGAGCGCCCCGGCCGTGTCCCCAACCATTTGCGAGATCGTCGATCGCGCTCTCGTAAAAAATCCCGAAGAGCGCTGGCAATCCGCCAAAGCCATGCGCAACGCGCTCTTGCACGCGGCTTAAATTCGATTCTGCATAATGTCTACATGCTCGGCGCGGAATTTTGTGCCAACGTTTGCTGTAAGTTTTTTCTTACGAAATTCCTTGACACTCAGACTGAGGCCTCTTAGAGTCCCAAAGTCTCAACTACTCGGCCCGTCAGATCAAACCCGTCTCTAGTTTCTTGCACTGACTGGCGCGCACTCTCTCAAAAACGACAGCAACTCTTTCTAGATAGGTTCCTACGTTCACCCGCAGGTCTGGAGAAAAACAATGAAGATCTCACGCCTCCTCTTCACCGCGATATGTTTATTATCCATTGCCGCCCTTTCCACCATCGTTTCACTAGTCAAGCATGGCCGAGCAATAATTCCGTCAGAGCTTGTCGCTGAGGCACGTATTTCTCGTCAGAATTCTCTGATTGCGGAGCGACGTCCGGAAGCCACAACAGTGCAAATGAGCGCTGAAGCTAGCTGGCCAAACCCTAACTCGCCGCCGATTGCCAACGATGACTTTTATACTGTCCATAATCCCGTTGCAACAAGACCAACCCTAAACGATTCTGACCCCGATGGAGACGCCCTCGGAGCACCGTCGGTCGTCACGCCACCACAACACGGTCTGTTGCATGGTGAGCCGAACGGCATCTTTCTTTACACCCAAAACTTCGGTTATGTCGGAGTCGATAGCTTCATCTATTCCGTCTGTGACTCGCACGGCGCGTGTTCCAGCGCGACTGTCAATATTCAGGTCGTAAATCAGGCCCCGGTCGCTGCCGCCGACTCCTATGAAGTGCACACGTTTATACTAATAACGCCGACCGCCAACGATTCCGATCCAGATGGCGATCCGCTCGGTTCACCTGTCGTGACCAGCGCACAACAACACGGTCTGTTGCATGGTGAGCCCAACGCCGTCTTCCGGTACACGCCAAACTTTGGCTATGTCGGATC
>DNND01000076.1:0-522 GCA_003488005.1 Blastocatellia bacterium
GAGACAGTTCGGTCCCTATCTGGTGTGGGCGGAGCAGAATTGAGGGAATCTGTCCTTAGTACGAGAGGACCGGGATGGATCGACCTCTAGTGTACGAGTTATGGCGCCAGCCGTAGCGCTCGGTAGCTATGTTGAGCATGGATAAACGCTGAATGCATCTAAGCGTGAAGCCAGACCCAAGATTAATTCTGCCAGTGAGACTCGTGGTAGACCACCACGTTAATAGGGTGGATATGTAAGTGCAGTAATGTGCTCAGTTGACCACTACTAATCAGTCCCTTGGCTTGACCATAAAATTTACTCAAGCAACATGCTTCGCGCTTGCGCGAACTTGCCCCAAGGACAAAGCAAACATCACTATTCGATTCTCAAAGCTCTCTGCGATCTTAAATTTGAAATTTGAGATCTAATTGAAAACTAAATAACGGAATTTGAGATTTGAAATTTCAGATCTCAGAAAAGTTTTCCGGTGATTTTGTCGACAGGGTCACACCCGTTCCCATCCCGAACACGGAAGTTAAG
>DNND01000076.1:829-2745 GCA_003488005.1 Blastocatellia bacterium
CCGAACACGGAAGTTAAGCCTGTTGGAGCCGATGGTACTGCGCGGGTAACTGTGTGGGAGAGTAGGAAGTCGCCGGGATTATTTAAGAAAGCCCGCTCGAATTATCTTCGAGCGGGCTTTTGTATTTGAGATTTGTCGTATTTTGAGATCGTCGATCTTAAATTTCTTGAGTATTGGCGATTTATTCTAGTCCGCTCGAATCATTCTTGGGCGGGCTTTTCTGAACGAGAAAGCTTTTGATCTGCTCCTAGTAGCAGCGGCCTGATTGGGGTCATCGTCCGCGGCACTTATCAATAGTCCCTCTTGTTTCAGTTTGGGGTTTTCAACCCAGGACTTCGCCGAAACGAACGAAACCTTATCGTACACGAGCACGATTGTCCCGACGGGCAGCAGCTTGCTCACTTCACGAGCGGCGAACATTGGTACTCGAATACAACCATGACTCGCTGGTCCGAGCGGGACGTTGCGGCTCCCGTGAATCGCTACGCCGCCGCTGATGAAGTTGGCGTCATAAATTGCCCCAAGCGAACCCGTGTGCCAACCAAATTCCTTTTCATATACGACGAAGCGTCCGCGCGGCGTATGAGCGATGCTTTCCTGACCTTCGTCAATAAATGATTTTTCGTTGCCGGTCGAAATGGGAAGAACCCGCACGGCATCGTTGTCGCTGACTATCAACAACACCTGACGATCCAGGTCCACTTCAACATGGGCGTATCCAAGGTCTCGGGCTTTTGGAGAAATACTGGCGCGAATTGCATCGAGCTCATCGAGAGTAAGCTGACCAGTAATCGGGCGGCCTTCCCATTTCTGGAAGGCGATCAGTGCGGATTGCGTCGCGCGATCAAATACTCCGTCAACTGGGCCAGTCCAGTAGCCGAGATCGGACAGTCGCTGCTCGGCCTCTCTCGTTTGTTCCCGGGTTAGAGTTGCGTGCTGGTTGCCGTGCTGCTGCGCGGTCGTGAGTGTGGGTATTGAAATTAGAAGTAAGCAGATGGTTAGAAGAAACTTCATTTTTCGGAACATACGACGCGGATGGATGACAGTCAAGTCTGCTAACGGAGCGCGGGCGTCTATCCAGCAAACAGGCTCCAGGTGGCAGCGTGCGGTTGTGCAGCTTTTTTCCCGCTACGCACTCATTGCGGGCGGGACGCCCGCAGTCCCAGTAATGCAATCGAGCCGTCCTTAATCCTGCTCAAACAATATTTCCGGCGTTAGTCGAGTAGAACTGTTTACCTTCCGCGCTGAAGAAAAACCACAGACCGTAAACACCCAAAATTGTTCCGAGCGGAAAGATTGGAACCACCACGATCGAAGCAATGATTCCATACAAACGTGCTCGCTTTCTGCGTTTCAACATCTTCCAACCCGCCATCGCTGTAGGTAAAACGCAGATGATTCCCAGCACACCGTAGAAGATGACGGTGAAAACTCCGCCCAGAATTCCTATGCCCGCGTTTGTATTGTCTCCTGTCTCTTTGGCGAAAGTGATTCCGAGTGCGACGAACACACCGGTGGTCACGATCAGCAGCAGCATGAAGGTGAATAAGAAAATCGCGGCAAACGCCCCGAAGCCTATTGCCAGAATTTTGTTGTGGTCGGACCCAGTCATTGTTTCTGTCTAATTACTATTCAGAGCAAGGTTTCAAGATTCGATTCAGCCACGGCCTGAATGGTGGCGGCAAGTATCGCCCACGGTTCGGCGGCAAGGCAAAGCTTTTGAGGTCGTCGGCAGTTTCGTTGCAAATGTCCGATTGCCCAAGCCCGCGGAGCGCGGCTATAGCGTAAAGCCTGGGGTGAAGCGAGGCTTTGCGAGCGGAACCCCAGGATAGGTGGAATACCGGTTGCAGCCCGCGAAGTGGGCGACAGTCTATTCATCATCAGTGACTTGCGGCGTTTGCGCTATCGCACGCTTC
>DNND01000136.1:0-2316 GCA_003488005.1 Blastocatellia bacterium
TACTGACCTCGTCATGCGCGACCCGAGTGCTTACCAACGGCAGACCTACCCGCTACCGCAGGCGGTACCGACTCCATACCACTAAGCTGCGAGCAATGATGTCAGTACCGCCTGCGGTAGCGGGTGGATGCTTGTCCTGGTTCTTAGTTGCACGGTGTCAGTACCGCCTGCGGTAGCGTGTGGGTTCTTGACTGATTCCTGAGGCCCTCATATTCTTCAACCTTCTTTGCGGACTTGGTAAACCCTTAGCGAGGTCCCCCCTGATGCGGATTTTCCAGGAGTTCGGCGCGCTGGTCGAAAGCCGCTGGCGCCACCAAAACTACAACGAGCAGATTTTCCCCGGGCTGGCGGCGGCCGCTTTGACTGAATCAAATTTGCCGGCCCAGGTCGATCCCTGGGAAATCATTCGTTGGGTTCAGCGCGCCGGCAGCCTGCCCGATCAGAAAGACGTCGAGGGACGTTTCGGCAATCCGCCCATCACGCTGTATGCCGGCCCGCGTTTTTACGTCGATGTTTACTTTTGGCTGGACGGCACCACCTCGATTCACCAGCACGCCTTCACCGGCGCGTTTCAGGTGTTACTCGGTTCCAGCATTCACAGCCGCTACAGCTTTACGGAAGAGAAACTCATCAACGAGCACTTTTGCACCGGCGAGATCAAGCTGGAAGAAGTGCAGTTGTTACAACTAAACGACGTGCGCCTGATCAATCCGGGGCGAAACTTTATTCACTCGTTGTTTCACCTGGACCGGCCGTCGGCAACGATCACCGTGCGCACCGAGCACACGCCTTCATCCGCCTTGCAGTGGGACTATCGCAAGCCGTATCTGGCGACGAATCCGTTTTTTCGTAATCAGATAATGACGAAGAAGCTGCAAACCATTGGCCTGCTGCTGGGAATGAAACACCCGGATGCCGACGCCATGATCGGCGATATGATTTGCGCTTCGGATTTTCAAACAGCTTACTTCGCGCTCGAAGCTTTCTTCCACGCGGTGAAAAACAATCAGATGGATTCGCTGTTTGGTTTATCGACTGGCAACGATCGCTTCCAGAGCCTTTTGGCGCGCGGCAAAGAAGCGCATGGCGATCTTATCGATTTGGTTGTGCCGGTTTTTGAAGAGCAGGTCAGGCAAAACGACATCGTACAGCGCCGCTCGACGATCACCAGCGACGAACATCGCTTCTTTCTGGCTTTGCTTTTGAACGTGCCCGATCGCGAAAAGATTCTGGAGCTGGTGAAGCAGCGCTACCCGGAAACTGATCCGGTTGAGAAGATTCTGGACTGGGTGGAAGAGCTATCGCAGACGCGCGTGCTCGGATCGAAAGAGGGGAATGCGCTGGGCATCGAAGGCTTTGACGACGATCACATTTTTGTGTTCGAGTATCTGCTTCGTGGTAAGTCGCTGGCGGAGATCAGAGAGCTAACTAAGCAGGATGAGTTTCAGCGATTCGCGAACCTTGGCGACAAGCTGGACACGTTTGTCGCTGACCTGCGCAACTCACCGCTCTTCACAACCATACTGCTGCCGAATTGAGTCGGCGGATTCAAACCGAGCGGAGCATGTCTCCTTCGCTATCACCTAGTAAAGCACATTAGTTACACCACATGTTGCATGGCGGCGTAGTCGGATGCGAAACACAACTGGTGCCGGGCGCGCACGTGTCTCCACCGCAGCATGGCTGATGGAACCCAATATTTGAAGCCGCCTGCGCCGGCGTCGGGGCAATGATTGAAACGATCATGGGAAGCGCTGCCGCGGCAATCCCGACGTTTCTCATCATTTGACGCCGCCCCATTCCCCCAACCACGTTTGATCGGGTAGGAACGTGCGAAACCAACTCGAACCTCTTAAGTTCGGCTAGCGCCATCCAAATCATGTCCTGGTCCAGTTGTGCTCCTGATTCGGCAAGCGATAGACTAATGTCTCCAACCGATTTGCTGCCATCGCAATTCTTCCAAACCAGCGCGGCGGTTTTGTTGAGGCAGTGCGCTTGATCGGTTTTCAAATCATAGACCAGCACTTCATCATCAACTTCTTTGACGATCAATTGTTCGGTGCGGGCGAGTGGGAGTTGTTCAGGATGATCGTTTTTCATCTTTCTTTCCTTCCAATAAGATCCGGTAAAGGGGAATTATTCGCGGGCCTTTCAGATCCAGGAATAACGGGTTCTCGAGTTATTACACACAGGCCTTAGTGCTGGGCTGTGCCGGCGGAGGCGTTAGACAAGTCGGGCTCTGGCTGCACGTGAGACCGGGAGCGCAATCACCGGGACTACCGCAGCAGTGGCCGGCCGCCCCAGCCGAACCTACCC
>DNND01000136.1:2604-20732 GCA_003488005.1 Blastocatellia bacterium
CCGCCCGCCCCAGCCGAACCTACCTGCGCCGCCGTAGGAGCAGCGATGGACAGGATTATCGGCAAGGCCAAAGCGCCCAAGCCGACTCGTCGCACCAAGTCGCGGCGATTCATGCCGGCAAGCTTAAAGGCGCGCTCGTCATTGCTTTCGAGCAGCTCAAACTTTTGCAATTGATCCAGCCCCAGCAATACCACTGCGTCCGCCACCGGCGTATTGCCAGGAGTGCTCAACAGGCCACCAATTTCGGATATCGATCGATTGCCATCGCAATATTGCCAGATCCGAGCGGCAGTCTGATTGAGACAGTGCGCTTTGTCATTAGTGAGATCGTAGACCAGAGTCTCACCGTCGACTTCTTTGACAATCAAATTTTCTTTCCGGGCTCTGGGCAATAAACTAATAGAATCCTTCTTCAAGGGGCGAACTCCTGTTCAATAGATGGTTTATGAAACTATTGCACCTGCGGGAGTGCGGGAGAACACTTCAAACAAAGTAGCTAAGGGCGTTGAAACTATCACGGTGGGCAGCAAAGAGCAATAGCTATAGGCCGTGAGTTAGGCCAATAGCTATTTGAAATTTGCGTTGCGGAGGTTAACTTAACTAACTAAACACACGACTTGCCGCTGCTCTGTGGGTTCGGCGGATAGACAGCGCAGGGTACCGGAACGTGGGTGCAGTTGTTGGTGATGCAATCACTCGGATTCACGCAGCAGAAAGTTGGCGGAATAAGTGAACCCTGCGCGCTTGCCATGGGAGTAACAATCGAAATGATTGCCGGCAAGGCGATAGCAGCGATTCCCATTCGCGCAACCATCTGGCGACGCGTCATGCCGGCAAGAAATCCGGGTCTGGCCGGTGCTTCCCGCAACAGCTTAAATTTTTCCAACTGGTCTAAGGCGAGCCAAACGATTTCGTCTTTCACGGCGGTGTTGGAGTCAGCGCTGAGAGTTTCGCTGATTTCGCTGACGGTCTTGCGGCCATCGCAATTTTTCCACACGCGCGCGGCGGTGTCGTTCAGACAATGGGCCTTGTCGGTTGTCAGATCGTAGACGAGTGTTTCGCCATCTACTTCTTTGACAATTAGAGATTCCGTCCTGGCAACGGGTGATACTTTCATGGGGCCTCCGAGGTGGTTAGTAGAAAAGAAAAGCCTACTCGGGGTACGAGTTTGGCTGGAGTCTTACCTTTGGAAGATGTCGTTGTGGCTGGAAGATTACCCATCATCCCAAAACCTGTCAATGAAAATGTTGGGCAATTGTTGCACCCGGAAACACCAACGAAGTTTAACGAAGATCAACCACTGACTTTGACCGCAGAAAGACCGGCTGATACTTTCAATCGTACATTCACTGTAAGAATCCTCGTGAAAAGAAAAGGTCCAATCAGTGCAAATCTCCAGAGTCGCGGCGCGCCGGCATTAGCGTTCGCTGGCTCTAAGTCCGTCAACACACGGGTGGCGCCACCGCTGAAATGGGCCGGCGGAAAGCGTTGGCTGGTGCCGCATTTGGAAGCACTTTGGAAGTCGCACTCAACCCGGCGGTACGTCGAACCTTTTTGCGGCGGACTAGCGGCGGCGCTGGGGCTGCAGCCCCGGGAGGCAGTTCTCAACGATCTCAATCCGCACTTAATAAACTTCTATCTCCAGGTGCAGCGCGGTTTGAATATCCGGATCGAGATGCGCAACGACGAGCAGCTTTTCTATCGCCATCGCGCACGCTTTAACCTCCTGGTCAGCAAGGGAAAATCACAAAGCACCGAAGCCGCGCAGCTCTTCTACTTTTTGAATCGCACCTGCTTTAACGGGCTCTGCCGTTTTAATCTTAGCGGCGCCTTTAACGTGCCGTTCGGACGACATAAATCAATCAACTACGCGACCAGCTTTTCTGACTTGCGCGCGACCTTGTGCAATTGGACTTTCCTCAGCAGCGATGTGGCCTTGCTGCAAATTGAGCCGGACGATTTTGTTTATGCGGATCCGCCTTACGATGTCGAGTTCACGACTTATAGCGCCGGCGGTTTCAGTTGGGCGGATCAAATGCGTACTGCGGAATGGCTGGCGGGACACCGTGGCCCGGTGGTACTTTCAAACCAGGCGACGAACAGAATTGTTAAGCTCTATCGGCGGCTGGGTTTTGCGCTGCGCTTTCTTGATGGCCCAAGGCGCATCAGTTGCAACGGCGATCGAACCGCAGCAAGAGAAGTGTTGGCCACCAGGAATATTTGAAGATACTTTGGAGTGCGGCGGCTTAAGGCAGACAACAAAAGAGACGGGGGCGTGCCTGCCTTCCCAAACTGAGAGATTGATAAGATTGCAATCAACCCTTTCTAAGGACGCGAGACTGCCTGGTCTGGTCAATGCTCACTCACACGCCTTTCAACGTGTGATTCGCGGCCGCACCGAATATCGCACCAGCAACGACAAAGACAGTTTCTGGACCTGGCGCGAGATGATGTATAGCGCCGCGGCGCGGCTGTCGCCGGAAGACATTTACGACGCGTCGCGCATGGCGTTTCTCGAGATGGCGCTCAGCGGCATCACCGCCGTCGGCGAGTTTCATTACCTGCACCACGCAGCCGATGGCACGCCTTACGACGATTCCAACCTGCTTGCGAAACAAGTGGTACGCGCGGCTAACGACGTCGGTTTGCGCATTGCCCTGTTGCGCGTCGCCTATGCGCGCGCCGGCTTTGAAGCTGGGCCCAACCCGCGGCAAGCAAGGTTTATTGAGGGCGACGCGGACCAATATCTGAAAAACCTGACTCAACTGCGAAAAGATCTGGGCGCCGAAAATGCAATGGCGTGGATTGGCGTCGCGCCGCACAGTGTTCGCGCGGTGCCGCTTGCTTACTTGAAACAAATTGTTGCTTTCGCCAACAACGAGCGGCTGCCGGTGCACATGCACGTCGCGGAACAGGCCGCGGAAGTTTCCGCCTGTATCAACGAATATGGCCGCTCGCCAGTTGCGCTGTTGTCGACCGAAGACTTGCTCAGTGAACGCTTCACTGCTGTTCATGCAATTCACGTAACGCCGAAAGCTGTTCGCATGCTGGCCGAGGCTCGCGCGAGCGTTTGCGCGTGTCCAACTACGGAACGAAATCTTGGCGATGGCATTGTTCCTATCGATGGATATTTCAAAGCGGGCGTGCGCGTCAGTTTGGGAAGTGACAGTCAGGTGCAGATCGATTTGCTGGAAGATGCGCGCGAGCTTGAGTACCACTTGAGACTGCAAAAGATGGAGCGCGCAGTTTTGGCTCAAGGCGTCGATGTGAAATCCGCGTTGGCTGCTCGGCTGTTTGAGTGCGCGACAGTTAATGGCAGCCAAAGTATTAATGCGCCGGTCGCCACGCAGGAAAACGATGAACCGGCGGACTTCTTTACGGTTGACCTGAATGATCCGTCGCTGGCCGGCGCGAATGAAGACAACCTGCTTGCGCAGGTTGTGTTTTCACTCTCGAGAACTGCGGTAAAAGATGTGGTCGTAGGCGGCAAGCGCATTGTCGAAGATGGCCACCATCCACAGCAGGAAGAAATTGTTGAAGGGTTCAAAGCTTTGCAGAAAAAGTTGTGGGGCTGAAGTGCCAGTACTCAAAACAAAAGAGCGAGGGCATGCCCACCTTCCCAACCTGAGAGATGTTCTGAGAAGTTCGCTTAAGCTACCTCTTGAAGGGCCTTCAATCGAAATTAATAAGATAACTGTGATCAGCTCATGGTCAGGAAGGTGGGCATGCCCCCGCTCTTTCAATAAACTGAACAAGCATGACAGTTAAACAAACGCTCGCGGAACTTGTTGCCATTGATTCCGTCTCAGCGCGCGCAAACGGTCCGGTGATCGACTATCTCGAGACGCGTTGCGCATCACTCGGCTTCAGCGTGCAGCGCTTTCCCTACATCGGCGACAACGGTGTCGAAAAAATAAACTTACTGGCCGTCGCTGGTCCAGACTCTAATATCTCAACCGTTGAACTCGCATTAGTCGGGCACACCGACACCGTTCCTTACGATCCCAACTGGACAGACGCACTGAAACTCAGCGAGCACGAGGGAAAACTTTTCGGGCGCGGCGCCTGCGACACGAAGGCATTTATCGCTGCCGCCCTGACAGCAGTTGACGGTCTGGAGTTGAAAAATTTGCGCCGCCCGTTGGCGCTCGTTTTTACTGCCGACGAAGAGATTGGACTGATAGGCGCTAAGCGGTTCGCCGAAGAAAGACGGATGCAAGCAAGGTTCGCAATTGTCGGCGAGCCAACTTCACTGCGGCCCATGCGCGCGGGTAAGGGTTACTGTCTCGCCGAAATAACTGTCAAGGGCCGCGAGGCGCACAGTGCTTATCCGTCGCTTGGCACGTCGGCTGTGTTTGGCGCCGCGCGTTTGCTTGCGCGCATCGAAAAAATTGCGGAACAACTCCAAACTGAAACACATGCGGATTTCGATCCACCTTTCACCACCCTCAATGTCGGCGTGGTCCATGGCGGAACGGCAAAGAATGTTATTGCCGGCTTATGCAGCTTCACTTTGGAGTGGCGGCCGATTCCCGGGCAAAAGCCGGAACGCTTACTTGACCTGCTGCATGCCGCCATTGAGGAAGAAACCGCGCGCGATTCCAATTTGGTTTTTGCAGTCGATGCCGCACGCGCGGACCAGGGTTTTGAAACGTCCGCGAATTCAGAGTTGGTGAAGCTGCTTGAAGAGTTGACGGCGAACGCGGCGGGCACAGTCGCGTTTGGTACCGAAGCGGCGCAGCTGGCGGAACTCGGGGCCGAAGCAGTCGTTATTGGCCCGGGAAACATTCGCGAGGCGCATCGGACCGGCGAGTTTGTGCCGGTTAATGAACTTGAAGCGTGTGTTGGAATATTAAGAAAAGCAGTCAAAACGCTTTGTTTATAAGGCTGTGATTGCCAGTCAAGGAACCTGAAGCACCAAAGGCGACTCTAAGGTTTCGTTCTGAGCTTCTCTTTAGGCAACTAGTCGAGGCTTTGTTCCATCGGAACTCTTCGGACATAACATCATTAGCTGCCTGCATAAAAATGAACTGTAAAAACAAGAGAACTTTGTTCGCCACGCTCGCGTGCGTCGTTGGGTTAATCTGTTTGCAGAGCGCGGCTGCACAGTCTGCTGCGCCACTAACGAGCAAGGAACTGGTTACGCTCGTGTACCAACTGCCAAAGCATCCCGAGCTGCGCGACGAACTTGTCGCCGACATTCGCAAGCGCGGCATTTCTTTTCCGCTCACCGATGGCATGCGTTCGTTGGTAGCCACGAAGAGCGGCAACGACTCGTTGCTGCGCCGGACTTTGGAAGAAGCCGAACGCCGGCGAGTGAATCCAACCGTTTCAACCTTGCCGCCGGAGGCCGAGGCCAACGAATTGTTGGAACGCGCGCGCGCGGCCACGCTCGCCGCGGCCGATGCAATGCCCGACTTTATCGTCAAGCAACTGATCAAACGTTCACGCGCCTATGGCAACACGAACAACTGGCAACCGCAGGACAACTTGACCATCGCCGTTGCTTACCGCGCCAACGCCGGCGAACAATATAAAGTGTTGGCGGTGAATGGAGTGCCGCGCGCCCAGGAAACTACGCAGAAACGCGACTACAGTAAGGACGTCGACCCCGGCACTACCTCAAGCGGCGTTGAATATATTTCCGCCGTCGCTGATGTCTTCAAGACGCAATCGGACACAAAGTTTAAGCTCGTCGACACTGATCTAATCCAGGGCCGCCACACGTTGGTTTTTGAGTACGAGGTTTCGCGCGACCTTTCGCAGTTAACGTTGCGGGCCGGGGAGGCTGAGCCGGCCGTAGTCGGCTCGCGCGGCAGGATTTGGATCGATCGGGAACTGAATCGCGTATTGCGCTTTGAGCAGATTGCCACAGAAGTACCGCCCGACTACCCAATCCGCGCGGCCTCAACTTTGATCGACTATGAATGGATCGCCATCAGCGAAAACAAATTCCTACTGCCAACTCATTCCGAGATTTTGCTGACTAACGTGGGGCGCGGTGTGACCGTTCAGAGCCGCAACGAAATTCGCTTTCGCGGTTATCAGAAATTCGGCGCCGAGCTAAAGGTGATCGATGAGATTGACGAGAAAGACTTTCCACCGGAAAAGCCTGAGAAGCCATAGCAAAATTGAATTAAGCCACGGACGTCGCGACCCGCCACCAAACGCCAGCTCCGGAGGAGCCGGATGTTTATAGAACCGAAGCTTACCCAATACAAAAGCACCAGCCGAGCGAAATGTAATGAGCAGGAAATTCGCCTCAGCCAAACATTTCGCGGCTCCGGAGCTAAGAACATTCTAATGGAGCCCGTTGACTATAAACATTTCGTCCCTCCCGGACTAAAGTGGCCAATTGCCAGGCTCGTTGCACTCCTCTTCTTTGCAATCCTGGGCGCGGACGGTCCTGCCTTCGCACAAGCAAAGCCCGATAAAGACTACCTCGTTTACGTGGTTTCGGAAGCCGCCGACACCATCTCGCTGATTCGGTTTGGACCATCCGGCGCGCGCCTTGAGCGCACGGTGGCCACCGGCGATATGCCTACCGATATCGATGGACCACACGGCATCGCAGTCTCGCGCGATAAACAGTTTTACTACGTCTCGCTCGGTCACGGCCGCCCGTTCGGAAGTGTGTGGAAATATTCCACCAAAGATGACCGCGTGCTAGGCAAGACCACCCTGGGATTTTTCCCAGCCACGATGGACCTTAGCGCCGACGGCAGTTTGCTTTACGTAGTCAATTTTAATTTGCACGGCGATATGGTGCCCTCGTCGGTTTCAGTGGTTGCAACTGATCCGATGCTCGAGGTGGCGCGCATTCCCACCTGCGTGATGCCGCACGGTTCGCGCTTGAACCCACAGGGAACGAAACATTACTCGGCCTGCATGATGGACGACATGCTGGTTGAGATCGACACGCGCACCCTAAAAGTTTCACGCCACTTCCTGTTAACCAAAGGGCGCGAGCTGGGAATGATTGGACCACCTGCAACAGCAAAGGCCGGCACCACCGGCGGCATGAAACACATGGACATGGGCGGTCACGGCATGGAAGCGCCCAAGCCCGGCGATGTCACTTGCTCGCCTACCTGGGCCCAACCCTCGACAACGGGTTCGTCCATTTTCGTAGCGTGCAATAAATCCGACGAGATTGTCGAAATCGATGCCATGAAGTGGAAAGTTGTGCGACGCCTGCCGGCGCGTGCGGGCGTTTATAATCTCGCCGTCACCCACGATGGCTCGCGTTTGTTCGCCACGAATAAGCGTGACCAGTCAGTCTCGATAATTGATTTGAAAACAGGCGGCGAGCTGGCGCGGCTTCCTACACGCCGCAAGGTATTGCATGGCGTGGTTGTATCACCCGACGATCGTTATGCATTCATTTCTGTCGAAGGCATCGGTGCTGAGCCAGGCACCGTCGAGATAATTGATTTGACCGCGCTCCGGATTGTCGCGAGCGTCGATGTTGCCGAGCAGGCGGCCGGCATCGACTTTCTGCGCATCGAGCCTGCAAAGTAATCGCCCCGTTTTAAGTTTTGATCAAGTGTCTTCGACGCGTAGCGTCGGTGCGAATTTAGCCCGGCGTTTTAACGCCGGGGGATCACGTCATTACTATTCTCGTCGCGTAGCGACGATTGAATTTCAGGCGTCGCTACGCGACGCAGCCTGGCTTGTTGACTCTTCCCGGCCTTGAAAGGCCGGGCTAAAACTCGTACCGACGCTACGCGTCTGAAATCGACTAACGACTCAATCATTGTCCACGTCTGTAGACACCGGATATCCGATTGTATCCAAAGCAGCACAGGAAAGACTCATTGCTAGTCTGGCATCCGGGTTAGAAGTCATCAGATAGTTCCCGCCTCGCGGTTGGTACGCTCGTTGCGATGACCTTCATTAATCGAAGCTGTTTATCGGTTGAAGGAGTTCCCAAATGAAGCCCAGAATCCTCATCGTCGATGACGACGAAGCCATTAAGCAACAAATGTTCTGGACGCTTTGCGACGATTACGACGTCGTAACCGCAAACGATTTGCCGTCCGCCGTGCGCCGGATCAAAGTTTACGAACCAGCCATTTCGATTCTCGATCTGCAACTCCCTCCCGAAACCACCTCGCCTGAAGTCGGACTGCGCATACTGGAATACATCAAGGGTCACTTGCCGAAAACCAAGGTGCTGGTGATGACCGGCGCCGACGCCGACAGCGTTCGCGATGCATGTTTTGCCCAGGGCGCGGATGAGTTTCTCAACAAGCCTTTCGATACCGAACTGCTAATTGCCACGATGCGCCGCATGGCGCCGCCTTCGCTCGATCTGGTGTGAAGAGTATCCCCACACACCCGTCTCAGGTTGCCACTCAATAACCTCGATTCAACTTGCAAGTGAAATCGTTGAATTCGCTTTCGCTCCAGTGTAGCGAGATGTTTATAGCTATGAGTGCACACGCAAAAGATCTCGCTCCGTTAGCAGCGAAACTAGCCGCGGAAGCTCGCCGAGTTACGCAAAAATTATTGCGCTCCTTACGAAGCTTCGGAGTAAGGAGAAGAACGCCGGCCTATTAAACATCTCGCCGCTCTGGGGCAAAGCACCCTCTCCCAGCTCCCTGCTGACTTCCGTCTAATCGTCTGCGATAATGATCACCTCGCGATAATGATCTTCAAACTTGATGGCACAACTGTATAGTTCGTGGTTACCCTCGGTTAACAATCAATGAGTGAAGCGTTTGACAAAGTAACAGGCGTAAGCGAGCTGCCGATCTTTCCGCTGGCGCTGGTGTTGTTTCCCGGTGTGCCGCTGCCACTACATATTTTCGAGCCGCGCTACCGGCAAATGCTCAGTGACGTGCGGGCGGGCAACAGTCTCTTTGGTGTTTCTTACTATGACGCTTCAACTGCCGAGAAAGATATGCCGGCGCCCGGACACGTTGGTTGTGTGGCTGAAGTCACCGACACCCAGACGATGCCTGACGGTCGTGCAAATATTCTTACCGTCGGAATCATTCGCTATCGGCTTGAGGAATACGTCGAGCACGACGATTCCTATCTCCTGGCCCGTGTCAGTTATTTTGAGGACGAAGAAGAGGATGCAACGCTGCTGAGCGAGAGTGCGCGCGACGTGGCCGAAGTCTTCACGCGTATCGCACGAGCAGTGCGAACAATCAACGATGAGCGCGCACACTTGCCGGACATTTCTGATACTGAACCGCAACGCCTTTCGTTTTTGGTAGCCGCGGCGATGGAAGTGGATACCGACGTCAAGCAGGATCTGTTGGAGCTCCGTTCAACTTCTGAGCGATTGCAGCGTTTGCGCGACATGCTCGGGCGCGCCGTGTCGAGCTATGAGGAACGTGCGCGGGTTCACGAGCTGGCCAAAGGGAATGGCCACAGTGGGAAGAAAATTGATGTTGAGTGAAGCCCGCGGAGCGAAGAGAAAGCAGATTTTCCATTTATCATTTGCCATTTATCATCCCATTGGTACTGCTTAGAGTTTTGAACTCCCGGTCGGGCGCACCATTGAACACGAAGAGACAAGTTTTTCTCCTCAATGGCAAATGAAAAATAGTAAATGGTAAATGGAAAATCTAAGTAACTGGCGGCTGACCAGATGTGAACAGGAACGCAAGTGTCTGAGCAAGATAGAAACAAGCGCACGGTGACGGTCCTCTTCTTTGGCGCCGCGCGTGATATCGTGGGCCAGCAGGAGATGAAGCTTGAGCTAAGGGCTACGACCGCCGAAGCGTCACTGCAAGAATTGTTGGAGAAGTTTCCCGACCTGCGCCGCTTTGGACGTTCGCTATTGTTCGCAGTGAATCAGGAATATGCGCAGCCCGATCGCGAAATAAAAGACGGCGATGAACTGGCTCTATTCCCTCCAGTAAGCGGCGGCTGTGCGGCGCCCGCCTCAACCTCCGGCCACGACTTCTTTGAACTAACCACCGGGCCGATCGACATTGGCGCTGTCGCTCGCCGAGTTGTGTTGCCTGAATGTGGTGCAACGGTGACGCTGGATGGTTATGCCCGCGAGTGGACGCGCGGACGACGAACTTCATATCTCGTCTACGAAGCTTACGTTCCGATGGCCCTCAAGGAACTCGAACGTCTCGAATGCGAAGCTCATGAGCGCTTTGAGATTGCGCACATCGGCATCGTTCATCGCACCGGCCGTTTAGAGATTGGCGAAACGAGTGTCGTCATCGCTGTCAGCGCGCCGCATCGGCACTCAGCATTTGCAGCATGCGAATGGGCCATACGCGAACTAAAACGCACTGTGCCCATTTGGAAGAAGGAAGTTTTCGAAGATGGTGAAGTCTGGGTCGAAGGCGAGACCAGGGATGAAGGCGGAAGGCGGAAGGATGAAGGATGAAGGCGGAAGGATGAAAGGAAACAGCCTCTTAATCACTTTCATCTTTCATCCTTCATCCTTTCATCCTTCCGACTTCATCCTTTTTATCAGTGCGTAAAACGAGCGCGATATTCGCTGGAAGTAATGAACGCCTTCACCATCTCGGCATTCACAAAATTGCTATTGAAAGCATTTAGTTTGTTCAGCCAAAAATCATAACCTGAATAATCGGAGTCCTGGCCTTCGTTTGGATTGCGACGCAGGTAACCGAAGTATTCCATCAGCACAAACGCTCGATTGAGCTCGGCTTTGTACAAGCTTTGATTTTCCGCCACCTGCCGTAAAGCTGCCGCCCGCGCCGTAAGGTTGCTCGAATCGGCGGCGCCAACGAACAAGCCAATTGCGGCCGCGCGTTCCGACGACGACAAAACTGGGCCTGCATTCTGAATCAGCCGGTCGACAAACTGCGCCGGAGTCAGCGAAGCGGGAAGCTGCGAAGCGAAACGGGGCCGCTGTACAAACTGCCCAAAGAAATTCTGTTTGTTATTCTCCAGCACCGCCGCCCAGCCAGTTTCGTTAACAACAACACCCCGATCAATCTGCTGCGTATCCAACAGAAGTTCACTGAGCCGCACGATCGGCACGGCAAGGTCATGCGCGCCGCCGGTTGTTGATGAGCCGATGGCATCGCCGTACGCGGTTTTGTACATGCGCTCGACCAGATAAGCCGTCTGCTGAAATTCGATCGAGAGATAAAAGGCGGCCGAAACATTGATCCGCCTGATGTCAACACACTGCTGATTCCCTCCGCAGCCGTCGATCTGGTTACTCCAGAAACCAAATCCGCTCGCGTCCGGTTCACGATCAAGAAAATCCACGTAGTGCTGATGGACGAAGTTGTCGGTCTTGTCGGGGTTGCGCGGGGTCACATTTACCAGCGCTACGGCCAATTGATTGTTGATGTTCGCCGCCAGATCGGACCAGCTGTCGCCATTAAGATCCGTGATTGCGATTGAAATACTGCTGCTGCCCATTACCTGGTCTCCGGCGTCCTGAAAGGTGGCATCGCCGTTTCCCAGCAAAATTTGCAGCGCGCCGGTGCTGAAGACTCCCGCGGAAACTAATTCGAGTTTTCCATCGCCGTTGAAGTCCGCCATTTTCAAATCGACTGAGGTGTTACGCAAACGATAATTGAAACTGGGTGGCTTAAGTGTACCGTCGCCGTTGCCCTTTAATATTTTCAACACTTCATCGCTAAGCGCCACATCGAGTTTTCCGTCACGATCGAAATCGCCTGCGACAATCGCGTAAGGGCCGGTTCCATTTTCTATCGCCGCGCCGGCGGAACTGATGGCCGTTTTGAATGTGCCGTCGCCGTTACCCAGCATGACGTTGACAGTCTGAACGTCTCTCATGGCGATGACCAAATCGGTCAAGCCGTCACCGTTCATGTCTCCCAGCGCCAGCGCTCCCGGCAATTGCGAAAAGGCGTAACTTCTGGGAGCGTGAAATACTCCACTGCCACTGCCGAGCAGCACCGCGACATCCCTATTGCCGCCGAAGACAGCAATGTCTAACCAGCCGTCGCGATTGAAATCCGCCGCGCGAATCTGAGTCGGGAATCTGCCAACCGGATAATTCACCGGCGCTTCAAATGATCCATCTCCCTTGCCAAAGAAGATGCTGATGTTGGCGTCATACTGATTGGCGGTTGCCAGGTCGAGCTTGCCATCGCGATTAAAATCATTCGCGTTGAGATAATAAGCGGCCGCAGCCAGATGATAGGTTGCGGGAGCCCTGAGAGTGCCATCGCCGTTGCCCAACAGTAAAACCAACTCACTATGCGTCACATCGCTTCCGACCAAATCCGCTTTTCCGTCGCCGTTAAAATCGCCGGACGCGACCACGTAGGGAGTACCAGCAGGATAGGTTACGGGAGGAGCGAAGGTAAGGCTTTGTGCAGCAGCGCTGCTTGCCGTTACCAGCAACAAGACCAGGTAACAGAGTACTGCGCCAGGGCGGATGGTTTCAGCCAAAGGACGCCGAGGCACACCCTCAGTTAGTTTTATTAGGCCGGCAAAGATTTGATTCATAACGGGCGGGCCTCCCTTCAAGCGTATGGCTCAGGAAAGAAGTAGCAAATGGCGCATTGCCAGAACTCGTTTGTGAGAACGGGTTATTCTGAGGCGGAAGCGTAATGCATTTTGTAAAGTACGGTCAATACGAAGTAATCAACCGATGGTAGTGAGGAGTTCGAAAAGGCCTCGCAGTGGCAATGAGGTCAGTACCGTCCGCGGTAGCGGATGGGTGCCGAAAACAGCAATTTTCAATTGCCGATTGGGGCGATCGCTAGAAACCAATCGGAAATCGGCATTTGCCAAATCGGCAATCACTGCACCCATCCGCTACCGCGGACGGTACTGACCTCAACGCCACTCGGTCGCCTAAAATCAACCGCACAAGCAATAAATCCACCGCCTTGGATGCGCACCGATGCTACTCCTCGAAAGTGCTGCCTAGCCGGCGGGCGCGTCCTCAGTCTCTTCTTCCGCAGCAGCCTCAACCAGCGACGCGCTCGTCACTCGATCGCCCTCTTCGGTCTTAATCAGCCTGACGCCCTGGGCGCTGCGTCCCGTCTTGCGGATGCTGTCGGCTTCGATGCGTATCAGCTTGCCCTGTTGCGTGATGATCATGATTTCCGACTCGGCATCAACCGGAAACACCGCAACGACTTTTCCAGTCTTGTCGGTCGTCTTCATGTTGATGACGCCCTTGCCGCCACGCGATTGCAAGCGATAAGTCGTGATCGGAGTTTGCTTGCCGTATCCCTGTTCGGAAACGGAAAGCATCTTCTCGGAATCGTCGGCAGACACCGGACAGACCGAAACCACGTAATCATCCGCGCGCAGGTTAATGCCGCGCACGCCGCGAGTGGCCCGGCCCATCGGCCTTACATTCTTTTCATCGAAACGAATTGCCAAACCATTATGGGTAGCGATGAAGATGCGTTTGGTGCCATCAGTCAAGACGACGTCGAGCAACTGATCGCCTTCGTCTATGTTGATGGCGATGATGCCGTTGGTACGAATGTTCTGAAAATCCGCCAACGAAGTCTTCTTGATTACGCCTTTGCGCGTGACCATCAAGACGTAACGGCCTGCGGCGAATTCTCGCACCGGCACCACGCCGGCGAGTTTCCGTTCCGAAGGAATATTGATCAGATTAACTACCGCTTTGCCGCGCGCCGAGGCCGCAGCGTCCGGCACTTCGTGGACTTTCAACTTATAGACCATGCCGTCGTCAGTAAAAATCATTATGTAAGCGTGCGTCGACGCGATGAACAGATGCTCGACATAGTCGCTGCCCTTGGCCGCCGCGCCGAATCTGCCCTTGCCGCCGCGCCCTTGCCGTTGGTACGTCGTGATCGGCGTGCGTTTGATGTAGCCGCTGTTGGTGACAGTGATGGCCACGTCCTCGTCGGCGATCAGATCCTCGATCGAGAATTCAACGCCTTCGTCGACAATTTCGGTGCGTCGCGCGTCGCCAAAATCTTTCTTGACCTCTTCCAGCTCGTCTCCGATCACCCGGCGCAGCGAACTCTCGTTAGCGAGAATTTCTTCCAGCTCGGCGATCAGCTTGATAATTCCTTCGTACTCGTCGGTGATCTTTTGCCGTTCGAGCGCGGCCAGGCGGCGCAACTGAAGATCGAGAATGGCCTGGGCTTGCAACTCTGAAAAAGCCAACTGATCCATTGCCTTTTGCAGCTTGGGCACATAAGCCTTGACGGTCGTGTCCGAAGGAATTCCCTTCCAGGCTTTCACTTCGCTCATCGTCTTCGTCTGGCCCGTCAACCAAAGACGCGCCTGATCGACCGAGCTTGAGTTACGGATCAGCGTAACGATGAAATCCAGCGCATCGATGGCTTTCGTCAACCCTTCAAGGATGTGTGCGCGGGCGCGGGCTTTGCGCAGCTCGTACTCGGTGCGCCGCCGCACGACTTCGCGGCGAAAGTCCACGAAGCATTCGAGCATCTGCTTAAGATTGAGCACCCGCGGCTGGCCGTTGACGATGGCCAAATTGATAACGCCAAACGACGACTGCATCGGCGTCAGCTTGTAAAGCTTATTGAGTACAATCTGGGGCACCGCATCGCGCTTTAACTCAACTACGATACGCATGCCGGTGCGGTCCGATTCATCGCGCAGGTCCGAAACGCCGTCGAGCTTTTTCTCGTTGATGAGTTCGGCAATGCGTTCAATCAAGCGGGCCTTGTTGACCTGGAAAGGAATTTCCGTGATTACGACGGCATCGCGTTCCTGGGTGCCGCGACCAATGCGGTCGATTCCGGCGCGCGCGCGCATTTGTATGATCCCGCGCCCGGTCAGATACGACTTCCTGAGCTCTTCGCCACCATAGATAAAACCGCCGGTGGGAAAGTCAGGCCCGGTTACAATTTTCAATAATGCTTCGATAGCGATATCCGGGTTGCGCAGCAGGGCCAGCGTGGCATCGATAATCTCGGTAAGATTGTGCGGGGGAATCTTGGTAGCCATGCCGACTGCAATGCCATCCGAACCATTAATCAGCAGGTTGGGAATACGCGTCGGCAGTACCTTAGGTTCGCTTAACGACTCGTCATAGTTAGGCTGAAAATCGACGGTCTCTTTTTCAAGATCCGCAAGCACCACGTTTGTCACGCGTGCCATGCGAATTTCGGTGTAACGCATTGCCGCCGCAGCGTCGCCATCCACCGAGCCAAAATTTCCCTGGCCATCAACCAGCGGATAGCGCATGGAAAAGTCCTGCGCCAAACGAACGATCGTGTCGTACACCGCGGTGTCGCCGTGCGGATGATATTTACCGATCACGTCGCCGACGATGCGCGCGCTTTTCTTGTACGGCTTGTTATAGGTATTGCCTAGTTCATGCATCGCCCAAAGCACCCGACGGTGCACGGGCTTTAGTCCATCACGCACGTCGGGTAGAGCGCGCCCGATGATGACGGACATTGCATAATCGAGATACGATCGCCGCATCTCGTCTTCTATGTTTATATGATCGCGTTCAGAAGTGGTTTCCATCCGTTGACCTTTCCAGTACAATCCGCCCGCCGTGGGACTTCATTTGCTAAACTAAAACATCCGCTTCGCGACATAACCAGCCCCGGTCAGGCAGTATGCTTTTCGCGTCTTAATTTGGTTGTGGTTCGCGCAGAATCAAGTTCAAAATGGGCGCTCTGAAGTAAGGATTATTGTAGTCGATCGAGCGCCTTTATGGCAAACTGAAAAAGGACAAAAACCTAATAAAATCAAGGGCTTCGGTTAAGATTTAGCTTTCAAGATTTGCGCTTGTGCCCCGGCGCCAGCAGTTTTCTGTCCGCCCCCTGAATTCTGGACGATCAAGCTCGAATCTTCACCATGCCTGAAGAGCGAAAATGGAAGCGAATACGCGAGCGCTTGGAGCTGAAATTGCCCGTGCGCGTACACTGCCGCGAGACCACGGATTTGCAGTGGACCGAGATAACGCGGCTGATTGACGTTACGCCGTTTGGCGCCGGCTTTACCTTGAAGCGTCCGGTAGAAAAAGGGCGGCTGCTGCAAATGACCATACCAATGCCGCGTCAGTTGCGTGTATTCGATCATGTTGAGGATCAATACCGGGTGTGGGCCCTGGTGCGTTACATCAGAGGGATTGCGTCGCCGGATTCCACGCCGCGGTTTGAAGTCGGCGTCGCGTTCATCGGCAAGCGCGCGCCTCGGAGTTATGAGGAAAATCCTGCCAAGCGATATGAGATTGGTGGATTGTCAGCCGAGAGTTTGAGTTCGCTGCAGGAGTTGCAAGAGGCGGAATCGGCATCTTCCGACAAACGCCGACTGACACGCCATAACATTCCCGTCGACATGTTGATTGAAACGCTGGACGACAAAGGCGGCGTAGAAATGAGCGAGCATACGGTAAGCGAAAACATCAGCTTACGCGGAGCGGCGATTTACACGACGCTTAATTTGCCGGTTGGCCGTTTCATCCGACTGTCGAGCGAACAGTACAAAGTGACTGTCTATGCAGCAGTGCGTGCCACCAGCATGGGACCATCGGGCGTCCCCCGTGTTCACGTCGAGTTTGTCGATCGCGAGTGGCCTTTGTAATTAGCTGCTGACATCCAATTGCGCGTGGCCCCATCATTCACGCCTGGCATGAGTTATACACAAACATTGGTAAGACAAAACTCCGACGATCGATCGAAACGACGCGACGCAACACTGCCAGCGGGATTGATTGGCTTGCTGCGTCCGTTAGTAGGTGTGTTTAGCCGGGCTATCTGGCGGCTGGAATTCAAGAACACAGAAAACATACCGACTGACACCGGACTGATCGTCGCGGCAAACCATCAAAGCTATGGAGATCCGTTTTGGCTGGCACTTCCCATTAAGCGGCCGATCCGGTTTCTGGCCTGGAGTGAAGCATTTTCCTGGCCAGTCGTTGGTAAGGCTATCGGGCTGCTGGGAGCATGGCCGCTGCAAGTCGAGGGTAGCGATCCCGCAGCCATTCGACGTTCGTTGAACTGGCTGCGCCAAGGCGGAGTGGTGGTAATTTTTCCTGAAGGTGGCCGCGGACTGCCGGACGGCTCGATGATTCGCATGAAAGGCGGCGCCGTGCGCATGGCGCTGGAGGCGGACGTTCCCATTCTTCCAGTAACTATTCGCGGAGGAAACAAGGTCTGGCCCGCAAACCAAACCCTACCGCGACCGGGAAAAGTTGAAATCATCTATCACCCGGTCATTCACGTTGAGCAGTTGCCTGGAGAAGAGACGCGTGCCTGTGCGCGACGCGAGACGGACCGGCTGGCTGAGATAATTCGTTCCGCGCTCTAGCTATTCAGCAAGCGCATCATGGCATCGTGCACTCGCCCATTCGTGGCCAGCACTTTGGGCGTGTAAATATCCAGCGGCCCCCCGCGATAATCGGTGACGCGCCCACCCGCTTCCTCAATCAACAAAATTCCCGCAGCCACATCCCAGGCATTCAGACCATCTTCCCAAAAACCATCAAAGCGGCCACAAGCAAGATAAGCAAGGTCGAGCGCCGCCGAGCCGTCGCGTCTGACCGCTTGTGCCGTCATGGTGAAGTTTACAAAGTCGCGCGCGAAGTTTGGCCGCTCGCGCACATTGTAAGGAAATCCCGTGCAGAGCATCGCGGCATTCAAATCGTCGACCAGCGAGACGCGCATGGGCCGTTCATTCAGCGTGGCCCCTTGCCCCCGTTCAGCGGCAAACATTTCATCGCGTGTCGGATCGTAGATGGCCCCGATTTCGATTACGCCGGCGTGCTCAACTGCGATGGAAACGCAGAAACACGGATAGCCATGCGCATAGTTTGTAGTGCCGTCGAGCGGATCGATGATCCACTTCCAATCGCTCTTTCCCGCCATTTCTTCGCTGGCGCCCGACTCCTCGGCAAGAATCGCGTGGCGTGGGTAATGAGATTTAACGCGCTCGATGATCAGTTTTTCCGCCGCCAGATCGGCTTCGGTCACCAGGTCGATGTCGCCTTTGTTTGATACTTTGGCCCGCCCCAGGCGATCGATGAGAACACCACCGGCAGCGCGCGCGGTTTGAATGACGAAGTTAAGCAAGCCTGATCTCTCTTGGTGTGGGATTGGACTTCAAGGGGTAAGCATATAGCAAACACTAATCGCCAGCGAATGGCGTGCCTTTCGGATACTGAGCAGTTTCGAATTGCTAGATTCCTGCCGAATCACCTTAAGCCTTAGTGGCATGAAGTCAGT
>DNND01000069.1:0-8068 GCA_003488005.1 Blastocatellia bacterium
GACCGAGTGTCGTGAGGTCAGTACCGTCTGCGGTAGCGGATGGGTGCAGTGATTGTCGATTGGCAAGTGCTGATTTCTGATTGCTGTCTAGCGATCGGGCCGATTGACAATCGGCAATCGCAAATTGGCAATGTCGGAACCCATCCGCTACCGCGGACGGTACTGACTTCATTACCACTGCGAGGACTTTACTTCAAACTGCAGCTCTACCATTATTTTGCGCAATTGGTTCGCAGTGCCCACTCCTGCTAGACTCTAAGAAATTCAACTGCGCGAGTCGAAATATGAACAAGGGAAAAACCACGAAACAACCGCCCCCCGTCGATAACACGATCTCCGAGGAAACCGGGCAATTTGATCTGCGTTTTGTCCTGTGGCGTCACTTCTGCGCGCAAAATAATGTTCCGGTGGAATCGTTACCGAGCCAGCTCAAGGATGAACTCAAAGATAAGTGGGAAGAATTGAAAGCCAGCCGCCTGCGCGGTCCAACCAACAAGTAATTCTTAAGACATCCGCAGATTACGCCGATTACGCAGAACGAAAAAGAAAAAGACCAGTTAAGCAGGTGGCTTTAACTGGTTGACGATTCTTATTCTGCGGAATCTGCGAATAGTTCTAAAACCTTCCGGCGCCGAGCTTGTAGATACCGGTGAGAAACGGATTCGTTTTTCGCTCATGACCAATAGTGGTCACTGGTCCATGCCCGGAATAAACTTCCACGTCATCGCCAAGCGGCAATAGTTTGTTGGTAATCGAAGCCATCAACTGCTCAGTCGATCCGCCAGGCAAATCAGTCCTACCCACCGACCCTGCAAACAGCACATCGCCCACAAAAACCTTGCGTTCCTTTGGTTCAAACAACACGACGTGGCCGGGCGTGTGGCCGGGACAGTGAATGATCTGAAACTCGAGCTCGCCAACTTTGTAAGTTTGGCCATCTTCCCAATAGCCATCAGCTTTCGGCGGTGTCTCGAAATCAAAGCCCAAAGCGGCCCACTGAGCCTGTGGCACGCCGATCCAGGCGGCCTGCGTCGGCAGCGCGTCATAGATAAACTCGTCCGCTTTATGAATCATGATGTCGGCCGCCGGCTTCAGTTTCTTTAAGGCCGATACTCCGCCAATGTGATCGAGGTGCGCGTGAGTGACCGCAATCGCCTGCAGCTCAAATCCGTGTTTATCTATGGCGCCCACAATTTCTTCAGACCCGTCGCCCGGATCGATGCAGATGGCGCGCTTCGTCTTTTCGCAGCCGACAATGCGTGTGTGCTGTTGAAATGCTGTGACTGTGATTTCTTCGATGATCATAAGTAGGAAAACCTTTAGGAAGGCCTGATCAAGTAAGATGCATAGTCGGCTTCTGTCTTCGACGCGTAGCGTCGGTGTGAATGTAGCCCGGGCCTTTCAAGGCCGGGAAGGGTCAAGAAAGTGTTCGCGTCGCATAGCGACGCTTGAAATCAACGCGAAACTCAATCGTCACTATGCGACGAGAGCAAGCAACAACTTGATCCCGGCGTTCAAACGCCGGGCTAAATTCATACCGCCGCTACGCGTCGAAGACACTTGATCAGAATTACTTAAGTCCTTGCCACTGACAACCGACAACTGACTACATTCATCTAACGCAGTATAATTCTCATATTGCAAAACCGCCATTACGCCTGTTTTTGTTATGCCTATCACTACGAAATCTGCGCCGCTCGCTAAAGTCCTAGACTCGCTGACTACCGAAGGCGCGCCGGAATTAACCGAACTCCTTGAAGACCGCGCGTTGAAATGTTTCGCCTGCGGGCATCGCTGTCTGATTAAAGAAGGCAAGCGTGGCATCTGCAAAGTTCGCTTCAATGAGGGCGGGCATTTGCGGGTGCCGACAAACTATGTCGCGGCGCTTGCTTGCGATCCGACCGAGAAGAAGCCTTTCTTCCATGCGCTTCCCGGTTCCGACACGTTAACTTTCGGCATGCTTGGCTGCGATTTGCACTGCGGTTATTGCCAAAACTGGCTGACGTCACAGGCGTTGCGCGACGACACTGCCGGCACAGCGCCGCAACTCGTCACGCCTGAACGTCTGGTTGCGATGGCCAAAGCGTATGGCGCGTCGATGGTCGGCAGCAGTTACAACGAACCGCTGATCACCGCCGAGTGGGCCGTCGATGTCTTTAAGCAAGCGCGGCCCGCGGGTTTTCGTACCGCGTTCATTTCAAACGGCAACGCGACACCGCAAGTGCTCGATTACCTGCGGCCGTGGACTGACTGTTACAAGATTGATTTGAAGTCGATGAACGACAAAAACTATCGCCAGTTAGGCGGTGTGGTCGACAACATTCTTGAGACGGTGCAGATGGTCCATGATCGCGGTTTTTGGGAAGAGATCGTTACGCTTGTTATTCCCGGATTCAACGATTCCGAAGATGAGCTCAAGCGCGCGGCTGATTTCATTGCATCAGTTTCGCCTGATATTCCCTGGCATGTGACTGCGTTTCATCAGGATTACCACATGACTGAGAACGCCAACACGACTGCCGAACAATTGATTCGCGCCTGCGAGATTGGACGCGACGCGGGACTGCGTTACGTCTATGCCGGAAATTTGCCGGGTAAAGTTGGCCGCTGGGAAAACACGTTCTGTCCGACGTGCGATGAGTTGCTAGTCGAACGTCATGGCTACCTGATTCGGCAGGTGAGTGTGACGGGCGCAGGAAAATGCCCGACCTGTTCGACAAACATTCCAGGAATCTGGTGTTAGGAAATTAGCCGCAGATTGACGCGGATGAACGCGGATAAGAGAAACGAGACCAAATGAAATGTGTCTTGATTGTTTTTGTTCTTATGCTGATCCGTTCTTATCCGCGTTAATCCGCGGCCAATAAATTCTTATAAAAGGCCACGCTCTTTCACTTGCAAATATTTTTCCAACAGAGCCGGGGCCAGCGCCGCCGCCGTCACATCTAAAGCCAAACCACCTTGCGATTCAACTCGTCGCAGCGCCGCTTCTCGCAGGTACATAATTTCTTCAGCCACTGATTGAGTGAACAGATCCTTTACTGTCGTTGGCACTTCACTAACTACAGATCTAAGATCGCGATCGGCAATGGTAACGACCAACGGCAGGTGTCGTGGTCGCAACAGTTTCAGCGAAGCCAACAGTTCCTTTGAACCTTCTTCATCCACAAGATCCGTCAACAGCACCACCAGCGAACGCCGCTTGCTGTTGGCGGCAATGAACTCAAACGCGCGCGAATAAGAAGGCTCGATCATTTCCGGCTCGACCGCATAAAGCGATTCCAGCGCGGCATCCATGTGTTCGCGGCCGCGGCTTGGCGGCAGAAAACTCTTGATTTTGCGCCCAAAAACAAGCAATCCCGCGTTGTCGCCGGCGCGGGCGGCGGCGGACATCAAGGCCAGCGCCGCATGCACCGCCGAATCAAGCTTCGTTTCCTGCTCGATGCGCGCCGTCATCAGACGGCCGCCATCGATGGCGATCAGAATCGTCTGGTCGCGTTCGATCTGGTACTGCCTGGTAGTTAACTTTCCCCGTCTTGCCGTCGCGGTCCAGGAGATATGTCTCAGTTCATCGCCGCGAACGTAATCGCGCAGCGACTCAAACTCGCGACCTTCGCCGCGCCAGGAAGTCTTGCGATGCGTGGCAACTAATGAACGCGCGCCGAGCGCCTTCAACTCAGCTTCGCGCGCGCGCCGCATGTTGGGATAAACTTTTACAGTCGTCACTTCGCCCACGTTTATTTGACACCAGACAAGATTCAAACGCGACAGAAAGCGCACCGCGATCTTGCCAAACTCAAACTGGCCGCGCCGCGATGGTGTTACTCCGTACACCAATGCCGCTGACGTGCGCGCGTCAATGCGTATTTTTGCTTCCCGCAAGCCCGACAACTTCATCTGCGGCGGATACTCATCTTTAACAACGAGCGTGATCGCATGCGGCATCAGGTTGCGAATGTTCAGGCTGACTTCGGTTTCAGCGCCAACTGCAAAGCGGCCGCTGAACATGCGTGTGATTTGAACCTCTTTTGGAAGTTGACTGCGACGTGCATCAACGATGGCCAGAATTATCAGCGCGACGTCGTAAGCGAACGCTGCCCAGCGCAGCCAGGGCCGCCCCCACGAGAGCGAGAGCACAACAAAGCCGGCCGCGATAAGAAGGTAAAACAGTTTGCTAAAAACAAACCGCATGAAAGCACAGAGGTCAGGGGTCAGAAGTCAGAGGTCAGAAGTCAAAAGCCAGACAAGAGCGGGGGCATGCCCACCTTCCCGACCGCGAGCTTAACCAGGTGATCGTCAACTTCAGAGTTGAGCGGCGTTCTAGAGAAGTGTTTCGCAAAGCGGGGGCTTGGACCATTGCCATGAGCACCGTTGAAAATCTCTCAGGTCAGGAAGGGAGCATGCCCCCGCTCTTCTCTTTCAAACTAACGCGGGACTTCCGCGCTCTTAAGAATATCCGTAATCACGGCATCGGGCGTGGCGCCGTCCAACTCCGCTTCTGCGCGCAAGCTCAACCGATGCCGCAACACCGGCCGCGCAACATCGCGCACGTCGTCAGGCGTTGCGAAGTCGCGGCCGCGAATCGCCGCCAGCGCTTTCGAACACAACAACAACGCCACCGAAGCGCGCGGACTCGCGCCATAATGAATAAACGGATGTGATCGGGTTCGCCGCACGAGATCGACCGCGTAATGTTGCACGCCCGGTTCCATGCGCGCGGTCGCAACTTCATGCCGGCAACGAGCGATCGCGTCCGCGTCGCCGAGCGGTTGAATGTCGACGTCAGCTAGCCGGCGCGAATTGAAACCCGCATCCCAATTTGCGACCACCTGCCGCTCCTGCTCTTCCTCTGGATAATCGAGCAAAATTTTCAACATGAACCGATCGAGCTGCGCTTCGGGCAGCGGATAGGTGCCTTCGTACTCAATCGGATTCTCAGTCGCGAGCACGGTGAAAATTGGCGACAGACGATGCAGCTCGCCATCAATCGTCACTTGCCGCTCTTCCATTGCTTCGAGCAACGCCGCCTGCGTCTTAGGCGGCGTGCGATTAATTTCGTCGGCAAGCAGGATGTCGGTAAAGATTGGACCAGGCCGCAGGTTGAACGCCGAAGTCGCGACATTGAAAACATTAGTCCCGGTGATGTCGGAGGGCATCAGGTCAGGTGTGAACTGGATGCGTCCGAAATTCGCGTTAACGATGCGCGACAGCGTCTTGACGGTGAGCGTTTTTGCGGTGCCCGGCACGCCCTCGATCAGGGCGTGGCCCTCGGCGAGCAATGCCACGAGGATCTGTTCGATAGGCTCGTCCTGGCCCACGATTATTTTGCCCAGCTCGCGCCGGATGTGTTCGACAGTTGAGGAGACGTAATCGATCATTGTTTTTTTTGAAAATCTGAGATCTGAAATTTGAAATCAGAACTTGGTCTTTGGTCTTTGGTCTTTGGTCTTTGGTCTTTGGTTTGGTCTTTGGAAAATAGTATTAATCTCAGAGCGCCACCACAGAGTCAACATGCGAGGCTCAAAATACAAAGACCAAAGACCTAAGTCCAAAGACCGTTTTCATTAGATATTATGCGCTGTTTGCTTCACTTGCCGCGAACGCATGCGCAAGCCCAGAGCGTTCTCAACTTCCCGCAGTCGCTTTACCAACTGGATTGATTGTCGTGCGCTGATAGGCGCGCCATTGATTGCCTCCTCGGATTGCCGCATCAATGTTTCAAGCGAGTGAGCCTCAAGCGATGAGCGCGCCGCCACCCGCGCCGCAATCTCCGCGCGTGGTGTGTTGTAGTCGACACCCGCGTATCGCGCCAGCACCCGGCGCGTGCGTCCATAAATATTTTCAATTGCCAAATCAAACGCCCGCGCCCTTTCCTGCAATTCAGCCATCGAAGCGACAAACTCGAGAGTCGACCGCCGATCGACGCGTGCCAGCGGCAATGGCCGGGCAAACCGGCGCCCGCGCGTCCACAAGATCAATATGAGTAGCAAGGCTAGCTGGCCGCCAATCGCTAAAATCGGTGTCCCGGAAAAGTAGTTCACAAAAGCGTTGTGCGTGTTGCCGCGGCCCTGATGAAACTCATCGAACGCGATTAGCCCATGGTTGGTTACCAAATTTATCCCCAACTGCAAGTTGTCCTGAAGATTGATGCCGTCGTTTGCCACAATGAATGGATCGCTCAGGATGACAATGCGGCCGCGACCGTGCGGGTAGTCGAGCAATACATTCTTGTCGCCGACACTCAAATGGACCACCGGCGCCGGCGTTGAATCGCCTCCTTCAGATTTGGACCCAGGAGAACTCGACGACGATTGTTCGTCATCGCTGCCACCAAACACGTTGGCATTTTTCGCAAGTTTAGCGGCGGTTTTGGTAACGCGAGAAAACTTGATTTCTGAATAGAATTGCGACGGCATCACCGATTCAATGCCGAGCGTCAACGACGTGGGTTGCGTGGGCCGTGCTGCCTTGACGTCCTGCGTCATCTGTTGCTGGTCTGCAGGATCGATGTTGAAATTCGGATAGCCGATAAACTCAGTCGTTACCTCCCAATTGCCCGAACGCGGCAACAGAGCTTCATTAGGACGCCGATCGATCAATACCAAACGACCGCCGTGCGCCACCCAGAGCAGCAAAGTCTTCGCCTCGTCTTCATCAATGGAAAGTGCCGGCCGGCCGACGATGACGAAGGTGCCAACCTTTTCGCCGCCTGAGCCAAGCAGCCTGGTGGACGGTTCACGCCAGCGCGTGACTTTGTAACCCGACTCGTTCAGCAGATCGTAAAACGCGCGCGTGCCGGTCGCGCCCGCGTTGTAGGACGATCGGTTCGGCGCCGTTTCCGAATCCACTTTGTCTTCTTCCTGAACGTAGGCAAAAGAATTGATCGCAATCAGAACGCCGACCGCGAGCACAAACATCAGGATGATTAAAAGGCGTTGTCGCATCTGGATCACATCAGGCGGAGAGCGCCTGCTTATAGCCGGAACGAAAAGTTTGCCAGTCAGTTTCCGTGGCTCGCGCCAGCCCGTACCAATGCAACTCGAAACTGTCAGTCAACTGTTTCACGTTTGGGTAAAGCCGCTCGACGCGTCGCACCGCGCGCAGATAATCGCGGTTAGTCTTATGCTGCTCAAGCACGATGATCTTGCGTTCACCCAACTCGAGTAACAAGGCAATGTAGGCTTTGCGTATTGCGGCGCGTAGATCGCCGGCGCGCGCCAAACCTTCTGCTTCCGACAACAGATCGGTGGCCGATTGATCTGACTCAAGGCGTTCGCCCAAAACAATCCTGGCGCCTTCTTTTACTTTTCGTTTCGCGCGACGGCTGTGAAGCAGGCGCGGCAAAAATAATCTGGCGACAAAAATCAAAACGGCCAGGGCAAGAAGGATCACAAATACCTGGACAATCATGCTTAAAATTCTGCTAGCGCCCGGCGCGATTGGCTTGGGCTTGGGAATTAGATTCGCCAACCATTTCCAAAACTGGCGCCACAAACGCCCAATCGCGCTTTCCTGTTTCACCTTTCGCGCATACTCAGGTCGCTGAAGAATTTCTGCCAGCTTCTTCGTTTTCTGCTCCTTGTCATGATTTTCTGACGCGGTTGCCTCAACTTCGTTTGTGCGTTCTCTAATTGCCTGCAGCCGCTCGATCACCTGTTCACGCAAAGCCGGTCGCTCGGTTGCTGAAGCCGTTTTGTATTTTTCCAACTCCGTTTGCAACCACGAGTTATCGACTGTGAAGGCTTGTTGGCCTAACTCAACCGTTTCACTTGCCGGCAACAGTTGTCGCACAGATGCAATAGTTTCAGCAGTTCGCGTTTCAAATGCGGGTATGGTTTCGTTCTCGTTCGCTATTTGGGCCAGACTATCAAGTGCGGTGATGGCCTGGCTAAGATGTTTCTGATATTCGCCGACGGGTGTGGCTTGGGCCGCGGAGAGAAAGAGTGTCAAGACGGCGAGGTGCAGCGGCCCTTTAAGACAATAGCGTTTGAGATTTTGCACACTTAAGAGAGGCATGGTGGATTCAAGTTTGAAGTGCAACAGAACATCGTTTGTCACTTCGCCCCAG
>DNND01000069.1:8381-32983 GCA_003488005.1 Blastocatellia bacterium
GCGAGATGTTTATAGCCTGGTGCTGCCTTTCTTTGCTCTCTAGCTCCGGAGGAGCGCCACCGCTTTGCCCGGCTGGGCTATCGCTCCCGTACGCGTTTCGCTCCTACCGGAGCGAGAGCCTCGAGGGTCCCGTTCGTAGCTATAAACATCTCGCTCCGCTGGAGCGAAAGCCAACTTCACTGTTGCATTGGAAGTTGAGTTCAAACATATCGCTTTTGGACTGCGGCGGCGCGACGCCGCTTTTGCTTTCGGCAGCACGCGTGGTTACCTAAACAACTCACTTCAGTCCGAGCATACTTCCCTTAGGCGCAAACGCCGGCAAATTCGCCGGAAAGGTCGAGATAGCCGGTGCGAAAGGCGAAGTCACATTGATGTTTGGCATTGCATCCAATCGCTGCGACGCCATCAGCTCAATATCGTAACCCTCGTGCCGCACCCGCTCATCCACGTACAAAAGCGAAAGGCCAAGCATCCACACCGGCGCCAGCAGGATGGAACTCAACGGCTCGAGCACGCTGTAACCAATCGCATACCAGATGGGCCATTCGTTGGCATTCCACGGCGACGGATCGATGCCATTCAGATAGCCATAGAAGCCGAGCGGAATCACCAGAATCATCAGCGCCGAATAGGTAGCGAAGGTGATGAAAAGCGTCATCGCCATCAAGCGGCGAACGTTTCCGCGCGCCAGGGAGAAACTGCGTCCCATCGATTCGAAGACGCGCTTGCCTTCGACCAACATGACCTGAGGAACGTAAGCGATGCGCCCGACCATGAAGAAAAATAGCCACAGTGCAAGCGTTGAAGCTCCCAGGAAACCAATCACGCCGACAATCGCGCTCATCCATACGGGCGCCCAGGTGGCCAGAAAAAAGGCGCCCAGTGAAACAAAAATAACGATGAAATACCAACCAGAGAACGCGACGCCAAACGCCAGCCCAAACCACAACATCATGATCACACTGGCGCCCAACAGCGACCAGAAACGCGCGCGCACTGCCGCGTAAGTCGTGCGCGCCAGCACCGGTTCGTTAGATAGCAGATGCATTACGAGATTACGGGAAGCGCCGCCCATCACCAGCAAGCTGAAAATGTGTCCGCCAACTATCAGCGTCACTGCGGCGATAGACAGAAAGACGTAAATCACGAAAGCAAGATCGCTGGGAGTTGCAAAGAAACCACGCCAACTGATGGTCCAAAGAACGGAACCACAAGCGGAAATGAAAACCGGCGGCGCGGCAATGCGAATTAAGACGAGCAGGTGCCGGCGATAAAGACGCACGGCGCGATCGATTAGATCGCCTGCGCCCAGTGGCACGAGAGGAAGTTCAGCGTTGCTTGCTGTGGCCATGAGAGTCGTAACCGTGAATGCAAAAAAATCTTACCACGCACGTTGCGGCAATGTCCCAGTCTCCAGTGAGGCGGAATCGCGCGCGCCGATTGAGGAAGCTTCAGGGAAATGAAAACTGACGCTTGCCAGGATTCTTTCATGGAAATTATGCGATCGAATTGGCTTTGGGAATTGGAGGAGGCAGCGCTATAGTTGCCTGCTTACTAGCGCCAGTTTGCTGACACGGTATCGCTCTTGATTCTCACTCTCACCTAAAGGACTTACGCCATGACACAAAGTTTACTCTCCACCTGCATTCTTCGCTTTCGGGATTTGGTCACAGCCAGCGGCCAAACGGTTGAACATCATCGGGAAAAAATTAAGGTCTCAGGTCATGTTTGGTGGGGATGGTGGCGCAAGCGGGACGAAACAATCCCGGACGATGCCTTCCGCATCCTGGCAAGTAAGGCAAATGGAGGCGGCTTCGAAGCATATCTCATGGATTCCGGCCAGGAGCGGCTCTACAAAGTTGTTTGCACCGACATTTACTGGGATGCGAAGAAGGCGGAAGTGGAATCGCCCGGGAAACCCGAGACCCCCGAGTACTACAGCGAGCAGAAATATCTTGCGTGGTTCAAGCTCACCGAAATTACCGACATCGCGGATCCGGTTTCTGTCCTGCACCAGTTTACTTACCTTCGAGTCGATGAATTCTTTGAAGACAGCAATTCAGCCTATGAACCTTTCTATGGCAAACGCGTGTTTTCGGTGAAAGAACTTCGCCAGCAGGATCGGACGATTTGGTTCGTGAGACCATTTCAGCAGGGCGATCCGATCCAGGAAGTTTCCCTGCTTGACTCACGAAAGCTCGCGCCACTTCATTTCGCCACCGAGTACTTTGAATCCAAGAGCGCTGCCTTGTTGTGGGTCTCCGATACACATTTTTCCGACAGGCATCACGCGTTTCCCCCCAAACCAGGCCCAAACGATTATCCGCTTGCGGATCGAATCAAAACCAACTTCAAAGACAAGGTCGTCGCCGGCCTAATCATGTCTGGGGATATCACCTGGCAAGCGTTGCCGGCGGAGTATGACACGGCGAAGGAATTTATCAGGAGCTTGACCTATTGGTCGTTCTTAAAGAGCGATCAGATTGTGGTTTGTCCCGGCAACCACGATCTGTCGTTTTCGGAAGACCCGGCCGATAAGGATAAGCCCATTGAGGTGGTAGGCGACGGCTTTAAGAAAGCCTACAGCACGTTCTACCAGGACACTTTTAATATTGGCCCCAATGAGTTCTTGAGCAGCGGCAAGCGCTTCTTAATGGGTAGAGCTGTTCCGGTAGACATTGTCTGCTTGAATAGTTCATCGCTACAACAACTCAAGAGTGCTTTCCAGGGTCACGGATTCATCGGCGACCGGCAGATGGACGACGCGGCTGAACAAATGAAATGGGAAACAAACCCTGAAAAGCCGCGCGCGTACCGGATAGTTGTGCTTCATCATCATGTGCTGCCCACGACGTATAGCGCCACTCCGGAACCGAATTACCCCTACAGCGTGGTCCTGGATGCCGAAGCGCTGTCGCGCTGGATAACCAGGCATCGGGTGGACCTGGTACTTCATGGTCACATGCACCAGCCTTTTTGCGCGCGCATTTCTCGACCGATAGATGTCAATAATCCGGAGCAAAGCTGGCATGAATTCAACGTGATTGGCATGGGCAGCAGCGGGGTTAAGGGCGAGCTGGGAGAGATAAACCAAAATACTGTAGGTTTCCTCGACTTTGCCCACGACGAATTGTCGGTTTCAATTCATTCGGTACATCCCGTTAATCCGTCCAAAGAGATTTGGACAGTAAAATTAAAGTATCATCCATAGTATCCATGAAACTTTTGATTACCGATCTCGACAATACTCTTTACGACTGGGTCACTTACTTCGCCAATTCTTTTCGCGCGATGGTCAAGGATCTGGCGCTAACGTTGGATGTTGAAGAAGAGACGCTGCTGGATGAATTCAAAGCCGTGCACCAACATTACGGCAACTCGGAACATCCGTTTGCAATGTTTGAGCTGCCCTCGGTGCGGCGCAGATTTCCTGATTCATCCCGGGAACAGTTGTACTCCGATCTTAAATCTTCAATCGCCGCTTTTCGCGCCGGTAGGGAAGAACACTTGCGGCTCTATGCCGGAGTTAGTGATACGCTTCGAGCTATCTCGGAGGGCGGTACGATAATCGTTGCTCATACCGAGGCAGTTGCCATCCATGCTTATTACCGGCTACTGAAACTCGACATCCTCAAATACTTCAAGCACATCTACGCGCTGGAGGGACACTTTGAGCCGCACCCTAACCCGGCACGTGCCGCGGAGTTGGTTCCGCCAGTCGGCTTGATTGAAACTATTTCGCGAAACAAGCGGAAGCCCAACCCGGAACTTCTCAAGGAAATTTGTCGCAGCGAGGGCGTGCGGCTGGCCGATGCCTGTTACGTTGGCGATAGTTTGTCGCGGGATGTCAGTATGGCTAAGTCGGCAAAGGTGATGGCTGTCTGGGCTCGGTATGGGACCAGTTATGAGGGCAGCCTTTGGGATATTCTCGTGCGCGTAACGCATTGGACCGACGAGGATGTAACCCGAGAGGCAGAACTGCGCAACCTGTATGCAGACACTCAGCCGGATTTTACGATCGATAGCTTTGTGGAGTTACTGGATGTAATCGGTTTGCGAGGTAGTTACGAACGATCTGCTCTTCCCGATCAAGCTGCTTGATCAAGTTACTCTCCAGCTCCCGCAATTCCCGCTTGCGCGTGAAGGGCATTCGGGCAAACTTCTCAGGCCTACTAATTTCAAATGGCATCAACGGCACGATCACGTATTGAAGTCTCGGCGGATGCAGCCGTCCGCCTGGGCCTGGCTGAGGATTGGCTCAAGTCGTTTCCTTCCGACTCCGAACTGCTCATTATTAGTCACGGCACCGAGGCGGCCGCTGATCTGCAACTGAGCGTGGTGAGTTCGCGGGGTTCGTGGTTTGGAATCAAACGGTTTACGTTGAACATGCTTGCCGCTCGCCTGGCGCAACATGCACTGGCTGCTTCGGGGAGTGCGCCGGCCAGTAACCTTTCATTCACTGCCGTCGTAGCGCACGCGATCCATTCGTTACAATCGGCGGACAAACTAAATTACTTCGCCCCGGTGGCAAAGCGGCCGGGCTTTCCGATTGCTGTCGCCCGGACACTGGAAGAGTTGTGGATGAACGAAGTCGCTGCCGGCTCGCTCGCGAAACTGGAGCGTGGCGGCCAGGACCTCGCCGCGATTGCGAATCTCGTCGAGCAGGAACTGCGGCAGGCAAAACTCCATGATCGCGCCAGCTTGTTCGGTGCAGCGATTGGTTCGCTCAATTCCTCGGAAAACGCCACCTACGTTGGCCGCCCGATTTTATTTCTCGACATCGCCACGCGCAGCCGCCTGGAGAATAAGTTGATACACGAGTTGGCGGCCCGCTCTCTGCGCGTTTTGGCAACGCTGCCGCACGGTGATGAACGGACCATTGCCGCGTTTGCGGCAGGGCTCGGATGTAAACCGAACGACGCCAGAGCCGACCACGCAAAGGCAAACAGTCTCGCGCGCGTCAAGCAACATCTGTTCGAAAACTCCGCGCCTCCGGTCACGCCGCTCGATGCGAGTGTGACGATTCAGAACTGGCCGGGCGAACCGCGCGAATGCGTTGAGATAGTCAGGAGCGTTCAGGCCGAAGCCGCCCAGGGTACGCCGTTTGATCAAATAGCGGTCCTGCTCAATTCTCCCCGCGAGTATCGCTCGCACCTGGAGGAAGCCTTCAGCCGCGCCGAGATTCCGGCTTACTTCGTACGCGGCACGACTGCTCCAGATCCGGCGGGTCGCGCGTTGCTCGCCCTACTTTCGTGCGCCGCCGATGGTCTATCGGCGAAACGCTTTGCTGAGTACTTGTCACTGGGCCAGGTGCCTGCACCCGAAGCGAACAAGGAAGTCGAATCAAACTGGGTCGCGCCAAAAGATGAGTTGCTCGCAGGCGCAACTGAAACAGAAGAAAACGCAGCCGCCCTCGCTGACTTGCCGGCAATCGCTAACGCCGAGGACGCCGCGGTCATTGAAGGTTCCTTGCGGGCGCCGGCGCGTTGGGAACGGCTGCTGGTCGATTCGGCCGTCATCGGCGGCAAGGACCGCTGGACGCGACGTTTGCAGGGACTGGCCAATGAATTTCTTCTGCGTATCGAAGAAACGGCGCCTGAAGATGAAGCTCGCGTTGATTCGATTAAACGACAACTCCATGACCTTGAGGCGTTGCGAGAATACGCGCTGCCGTTGATCGAACGCCTGGCGGCGCTTCCTACCAAAGCAAACTGGGGTGAGTGGCTGGCGCATCTGCGCGAGCTGGCGGTCAATGCACTGCGCCGGCCCGAAGGCGTTTTGGCGACGCTCGCGGAACTCGACCCGATGAGTTCGGTTGGGCCAATCGACTTATATGAAGTGCAACTGGTACTCGAGCCGAGGCTTCACGATCTCGGTGTAGAACCACCGCAGCGCCGTTATGGCCGCGTCTTCATTGGACCGGTTGCTGCTGCCCGGGGACTCTCTTTTCGCAGTGTGTTTATTCCCGGACTCGCGGAGCGGATCTTTCCGGGAAAGATTGTGGAAGATCCGATCCTGCCCGACGCGCAGCGTAAAGATAGCGAGCTGACGACGCGACGCGATCAACTGGAAGCGGAACGACTTGCCTTGCGCATCGCGGTCGGCGCCGCGCGCGATCGGGTTTATCTCTCCTATCCACGCATCGATGTGCAGCAGTCAAGACCGCGGGTGCCGTCGTTCTACGCGCTGGAAGCACTACGTGCTGCCGAAGGCAGGTTGCCGGGTTTCGAGGAGATAGCGGCGCGCGCTGAGTCGACGACGCGTGCGCGCCTGGGTTGGCCCGCGCCCGACCGCCCCGAAGCGGCCATTGACGAAGCCGAGTATGACCTGGCGCTACTCGCAAATCTCGTCGAATCAAACAAGAAAGAAGCGACGGGCGCGGCCCACTATCTGCTGACCGCGAACGCACACCTCGCACGCGCCCTGCGCGCACGCAGTCGTCGCTGGCTTAAGCGTTGGACCGCGAACGATGGGCTGGTTGACGCAGACGATCTGGCTCGCCAGAGTCTTGCCAAACATCAATTTTCAGCGCGTTCATTTTCGGCCACCGCTTTGCAAAACTATGCGAGTTGTCCCTACCGCTTCTTCTTGAGCGCGATTCTGCGTCTTGATCTGCGACAAGAGCCTGCAGCGATCGAAGCGATTGATCCGCTCACCCGCGGGTCGTTGTTTCATGAGACGCAATTTGAAGTGCTGACGAAGTTGAAGCTTGCCGGTCTGTTGCCTTTGCAGACTGACTCTATCGGGAAAGCGTTTGAATTAGTCGACGATGAGTTGGCGCATCTCGCAGCCGCTTACGAAGATCGGCTGGCGCCCGCGATCCCGCGCGTTTGGCAAGACGGCATCAATAGCATCAAGGTGGATTTGCGCGAATGGTTGCGCCTAATGGCAAAGAATGAAGAAGGCTGGATACCTGACAAGTTTGAGTTGTCGTTTGGCCTGAGCGACCGTGGCCCAAGAGAGTGTGATCCGGCGAGTGCTGCTGAACCCGTCGAGATAATTGGCGATCTCAAACTCCGCGGTTCGATAGATATGGTCGAGCGAAAGGGAAACCGCTATCGCGTAACGGATCATAAGACGGGAAAAGCACGGGCGCCGAACGATACCGTTGTGGGTGGCGGGCGATATCTGCAGCCGTTGCTTTACGCGCTCGCGTGTCAGAAGTTGCTTGATGGCCAGGTGGAATCCGGACGGCTGTACTACTGCACCGCGGATGGGGGCTTTGAGGAGCGCATTGTTCTGCTCAACGAAGAGAATGAGTCAACGCTCAATGAAGTTTTGATCGCGATTCGCGAGGGACTCGCCGGCGCCTTTCTGCCGGCCGCCCCCGACAAGGATGCCTGTACCTGGTGTGACTTCCTGGCTGTCTGCGGAGCTTTCGAAGAAACGCGCACCAGCGGTAAGCCACGCGATCGCCTGGTCCAAATTAAAGCGTTGCGAGCACTGCGATGAAAAAGAGCGCCACGAAACAACAGTCCGCTCCGCTCGCAGACCAGGCGGCGCGCGATCGCATCCGCGACGATCTCGGTACATCCCTGGTGGTTGAAGCCGCAGCGGGCACCGGAAAAACCAGCGCCCTCGTTGGCCGTATCCTCTCCGGCATCATTTCCGGTCGCGTAAGACTCGCCAACATCGTTGCCGTCACCTTCACCGAGTTTGCCGCGGGTGAATTGAAGCTGCGGCTCAGGACGGCAATCGAGGACGCGCGCCAGGAGCATCAGGACTCAGCGGAGACGCAGGAGTTTCTGACTCAAGCTGTGCGTGAACTTGAGGAAGCGCGCATCGGCACCATCCATTCATTCTGCGCCGACCTGCTGCGCGAGCATCCGGTCGAGGCCGGCATCGATCCGTTGTTTGAAGTTGCGCCTGACGACCTGACCTACCCGCTTTTTGACATGGCCTTCGAACGTTGGTTTGAGCAACAACTCGGGAGTCCGGGTGAGGGTGTGCGGCGGATTCTCAGGCTGCCGCAACGAAAGGGAATCGGCGGGGGCCGCAGCGCGACGCCCGCCCGCCGGCCGCGTGAGAGTGGTCCAAAACCGATCCTGCGCAAGGCCGCTCTGGAGTTGGTGAAGGACCGTGACTTTGAAACTGCGTGGAAACGTTGCGAGGATTTTGCTCGCGACGCGGAGATTGACGAACTCATCGGCGAAATTCACGAACTCGGCGACTGGTCAGATTCCGGCCGCGCGGATCAATGGCTGACAAAGTCGCTCGCTTATCTCAAGCGTTTTGTGGCGGAGGCTACGCGGGTTGAGTCGCTCGGTGAGGCGCGCGACTACGACGGCATTGAGGCGCGCTTGTTCGGTTTGCTTGCTGGCTGGAAAGGAAAGGATTGGCGGGCTTACTACGGCAGAGATGATTTTCCCGCGGACGAGTTGCGAGACCGCCGCGACTTGCTGAAGACGCGCGTTAAGGAATTTGTCGATAAAGCCGGCGCCGATCTCGCGCCGCGTCTGCGCGAGGAACTATGGCAGGTCGTCGTCGACTTCGAACAACTTAAAGAGCGTGCGGGTTATCTTGATTTTCTTGACCTGCTGCTGCGCGCTCGTAACCTTGTGCGCGACAATCGCGACGTCCGGGTCGAACTCCAGCAGCACTTTACCCACCTCTTCGTCGATGAGTTTCAGGATACCGATCCGCTGCAGGCCGAGATTCTGATGTTGCTCGCCGCGGATGATCCCGACGAACGCGACTGGCGGCTCGCGCGCCCGGTTCCCGGCAAGCTCTTTATCGTCGGCGATCCCAAACAATCGATCTATCGCTTCCGCCGCGCCGACGTCGCGCTTTACCAGCAGGTGAAGCGGCAGGTCGTAGCTGCGGGCGGCGCACTCGTTGATCTGAATGTCAGTTTTCGCGCAGTACCCGAGATTCAGCAGGCTGTGAACGCAGCCTTTGCGCCAGTGATGGCCCAGGAGTCCTTGACCCAGGCCAAATACGTTTCCCTCGCGCCAAGCAGGCAGGGTTCTCAAACGCAGCCGGCGATAATCGCGCTGCCTGTTTCAAAACCCTATGGCGATTTTGGAAAAGTTGTCGACTGGAAGATTGACAAGTCTTTGCCGGGCGACGTCGCGGCATTTGTAAATTGGCTGGTTAACGAGAGTGGTTGGACCGTCACCGAGCGCGGACGTTCTGAAGCGCGTGTACCCTTGCAAGCCCGGCATGTTTGTCTGCTGTTCCGCCGTTTACGTCATTACTCGACTGATGTGACGCGCAAGTATGTCGAGGCGCTTGAGTCGTATCAAATTCCGCACCTCCTGGTTGGCGGCAGTTCTTTCCATTCGCGTGAAGAAGTTGAAGCCGTTCGCAACGCGCTGACCGCGATTGAGTGGCCGGATGATGAACTCGCCGTCTTCGCTACCTTGCGTGGTCCACTCTTCGCATTTACCGATTCGCAGTTGCTCGCGTATCGCACCATCTGCGCGACGTTGCATCCATTCAAGCCAGCGCCGGACGACTTGCCGGAGTCGCTGGCTGAAGTTGTGGATGCGTTAGCAATCCTGCGAGACCTTCATCGTCAACGTAATCGCAGTCCAATCGCAGACACTATCGGCAAACTACTGGCGGCCACCCGCGCCCATGCAGGCTTTGCCAACTGGTCCACTGGCGAACAGGCATTGGCAAATATCATGCGGCTCACGGACATGGCGCGACGTGCGGAGCGCAACGGCTTGATCTCTTTCCGCGCGTTTGTCGACTGGCTTGATGAACAGGCCGAGTCGGGTGACGTTGGCGATGCGCCGATCATGGAGGAAGGTGTCGACGGAGTGCGAATCATGACGGTGCACAAAGCGAAAGGCCTCGAGTTTCCCGTGGTGCTGCTGGTTGACATCACTGCGAAGGACACGCGCGAGCCCTCGAAGTGGATAGACCAAGCGGCGGGATTGAGTGTTACAAAGCTGGCTGGTTGTACGCCAATAGAAGTTCAGGAACATGCGCAAGACGAGTTGCGGATCGAGCAGGAAGAGGCAGCACGAGTGCTCTACGTTGCCGCAACGCGCGCGCGCGATCTGCTGGTCGTTAGCACGGTTGGGGATCATCCCTACCAGGGATGGTTGGCGGCATTGAATCCGGTGCTTTATCCCGCCGAAGGCGATGGCTTCCATCCGGAAACAAAGCAGCCCCCGGGATGCCCCAGCTTCGGGGAAGATACTTTGGTAGAGCGTCCGCAAAATGCGAATCGCGGCCGAGCTTCGGTCAGTCCGGGTCTGCATCATCCGGCGGCGGGACCGCATCAAGTGGTTTGGTGGGATCCCTCGCGACTGCCGGCGCCGGCAAGCCAGGCCCGTTCGAGCTCGCGTCTAACGAATTATCTGAAGGAGGATGAAAGCAAGGTTCGCTCTCAAGCAGGGGTTCGGACTCACGAAGAGTGGCGCGCGCAACGAGCGCAGACACGCGCAATTGCTGGCGAGCCGAAATGGAACGTTCTGACCGCAACCGCCGCTTTCGTTGCTGGCCAGGCGAAACCTGACATTACTCCCGCTGAGTTACCGTTTGCCGAGTCGAAACTTCTTCCGGAGGTAGCAGTGGAAACGACTGCTATTGATTTCTCGCGCCCACACGGAAAACGCTTTGGCACCTTGGTCCATGCGCTCTTGTCGCTCGTGCCGCTGAACGCGGACCGCGACGACGTTGCGGATGTGGCCCATGTTCAAGGGCTGGTGTTAGGCGCAAACGAGGATGAAGTTACGGCTGCGGTGGAAACGGCAACTCGCGCGCTTCAGCATCCACTCTTGCAACGCGCGGCTGCGGCCGCGGCTTCCGGTAACTGCCGCCGCGAGGTTCCGGTGGCGCTCCGGCTTGATGACGGAACCATGATCGAAGGCATCGTCGACCTGGCATTCAAAGAAACTGACTCCACCTGGATTGTGGTTGATTACAAAACCGACTTTGAGGTCAAAGGCAGACTTGAAGAGTATCGTCACCAGCTAGGCCTGTACGTGCTCGCCATCTCGCTTGCGACCGGGCAGCAGGCGCAGGGAATTCTTCTAAGAATCTGAGAGCGACGTTCCGCCAGACACAATTCTCCACTCAAACTGCGATTTTGTCCGAGGCATCGGCGCCGTTGAAGGCAGCTCCGGTTTTGTCTTCACTCCCCATCATGGTTTAGCAGCTAAATTCAGACCTTGCGTTCGGCGCAGACACGGCGTTCGATTCTTTCAGGCATAAGAACGGGAAGACGACGACTCGCTCAAAATTCTTGTCGCTCACCACAGATTTTGGCCCGCGCTGTAATTCCGCTAGAATCTCCCGGCATTCCCAAAACATGAGCCAGACACTTTCCGTTTTTCGGTTCACAGTTCACGGTTAACGGTTCACGGTTTTGCCCCTGTAGCTCAACGGTTAGAGCAGCAGACTCATAATCTGTTGGTTCGGGGTTCGAATCCCTGCGGGGGCACCACACCTTTGCCGATTCTGATTCCTGATTTCTGATTAGCGATGTCCAACCTTTCCCCCAACACCACGCTGTCGCATTACCGAATCGTCTCCAAAATCGGCGCGGGCGGCATGGGCGAAGTTTATTTGGCGCAGGACACTTCGGAACTCGGTCGCACGGTGGCGCTCAAGATCGTTCCCGCTGAAGTTGCCAAAGACAAAGATCGACTGCAACGCTTTACGCAGGAAGCCCGCACCGTCTCGAATCTCAATCATCCGAACATCATCACTGTTTATGAGTTCGGACAGACCGATACCGGTTCTTTTATTGCCACTGAATATGTTGACGGCGTGACCCTGCGCCAACATCTTTCCAACCGGCGGCTGAAGTTAATAGACATTCTGGACGTGGCCATTCAGATCGTCGGCGCGCTCAACGCGGCCCACGAGGCCGGTATTACTCATCGCGACCTCAAACCCGAAAATGTGATGGTGCGCCGCGATCACATTGTGAAGGTGCTCGACTTTGGGCTCGCAAAAATGACTGCACCTTCGTCCGGCACCGAGATCGACTCCGAAGCCGGCACCAAAGTATTCGTACAAACGGAGCCCGGCCTGGTAATGGGGACTGTTAGTTACATGTCGCCCGAGCAATCGATCGGCAAGGGCATAGACCACCGCACGGACATCTGGAGTTTCGGCGTATTGCTTTACGAGATGATTGCCGGCTGCGTCCCGTTCCCGGGAAAAGACATTCACCGGCAGATCATCGCCATCCAGGAAACCGAGCCGGCGCCGCTCTCACAGCTCGTCGAAGGCGTGCCGGATCGTTTGGAAGAGATCGTCACGAAGTGTCTGGCCAAAGATAAACATGAACGTTATCAGACTGCGAAAGACTTGCTGATCGATCTGCGCAACCTCCGCCGCAAACTCGACGTCGATGCTGAAATAGAGCGCAGCGTGGTGCCGAACGTACGCAGCACGAGTGGCGGCGCATTGCAGGCGAGCACACCAGGTTCGCAACTGAACGCAGCGGCAACTAGCGCGGCCCAGGCATCCACCACTTCCAGCGCCGAGTACGTCGTCAGCGGAATCAAACAGCACAAGCTTGCGGCGGCCATCGTGGTTCTGGTGCTCATTGCCGTACTCATTGGCTTCGGTTTCTTTATGCGCGCGCGCAACACCGAGGGCGCTATTGACTCCATCGCCGTGCTGCCTTTTGAAAACAGGAGCAGCGCTGCTGATACGGAATATCTCTCGGACGGTCTGGCAGAGTCGTTGATCTATCGGCTTTCGCAATTACCAAATCTAAAAGTGAGTCCCACCAGTTCGGTCATGCGTTACAAGGGTAAAGAAACGGATGTGAAAACAATAGCAGGCGAGCTCGGCGTCAGTTCCGTCATGACTGGACGCATCGCCCAACGGGGCGACAGTTTGACGATCAGCGTTGAACTGATTGACGTGCGAAATAACAAACTGCTGTGGGGCGAGCAGTTTGAGCGAACGATGTCTGACCTGCTCGCCACACAACGTGAAATCGCTTCGACTATCGCTGAGAAGTTGCAGGTAAAGCTTTCCGGCACTGATAACAAAGGAATAAGCAAACGCTATACGAACGATAACGAAGCCTATCAACTGTATTTAAAGGGCCGCTACTACTGGAACAAGCGAACCGCAGAAGGAATTAAGAAGGCCATCGAGCTTTTAACGGCGGCCACGCAAAAGGATCCCACTTTTGCTTTGGCTTACTCCGCTCTCGCTGACTGTTACGTCATAAGCTCGAATTACACGGGCGCGCGGCCCGCGGAAACGATGCCGCAAGCCAAGGCTTATGCCAAAAAAGCCATCGAACTTGACTCCACACTCGCCGAACCGCATGCCCCGCTGGCGATGGTGACCTGGAATTTCGAGTGGGACAAAGACGGCGCCGAACGTGAGTACAAAAAAGCCATTGAGCTGAATCCCAACTATCCGACTGCGCATCACTGGTACTCGCGATTCCTGCGAGCAATGGGAAGGACGGACGAAGCATTTGCCGAGATCAAACGAGCTGCCGAACTAGACCCCTTGTCATTAATATTCATGAATAACATCGCCGAGATCTATCTCGACCGCGGCGACTTGGATGCCGCAGCCAATGCTTGTCAAAGGATGTTCGAGCTCGACCCCACCTTTTGGTCGGCACACTCAGTAATTGGCATCGTGCTGGCGAAGCAGGGCCGCTTTGCGGAAGCGTTGGCTGAATCGCAAAAAGCCGTGGCCCTCTCGAATAGATCAAGCGGCTCCGTGGCATTGCTGGGTTATGTCTATGCCCGGGCGGGCCAGCGAGCCGAAGCACAATCAGTAATTACCGACCTTGAGAAGCGATTTGCCGAGAAGACCGCTGATGCCCGGGACCTCGCTATCGTCTATTGCGGCCTGAATGACAAAGACAAGGCCTTCGAGTGGCTGGAAAAAGCGTATCAGTATCGAAGTTTTAATTTGGCGAATCTGAGACTGGAACCGTTGTTAATAGAAACTCTGTCGGGCGATCAACGCTGGGCCGATTTGTGCCGTCGAATCGGCGTGCCGGCAACGGTCACTTCCAAAACATGAAACGCTGCCCCCAATGTAATCGCGTTGAAGCCGATGACACGCTCGCCTTCTGTCGCGCGGACGGCGCCGCATTAATCGACGCTTCCGGTTCGTTAAGTAGCGACCTGAACACGGCGAAGTTTGGTTCTGGACCAGTCTCGAGCGAAACCGAGACCAGTCTGCTGCCCCAAACATCAACGACTCCTGAGTTCAATCGAAACACCGGCCCGACAACCGCACTCTCGGCAGCACAGTTTCCCGGCACCACGCGCGACCTCAGTAGACCGAAACGACGCGGATTAATATTCGTGACGATCGGCATCGCGCTGGTTGTCATATTCATAGCTGGCTATTTTTATTTGTCGCGAAGTCGAACAACCGCGATTCAATCAATCGCCGTGATGCCGTTTGTCAACGAGAGTGGCAATGCCGACGTCGAGTATCTTTCCGACGGCATGACCGAAACGCTCATCAACAGCCTTTCGCAGTTGCCGAACTTGAATGTGAAAGCGCGCTCGTCAGTCTTTCGCTACAAAGGAAAGGAAACAAATCCACAGACGGTAGGCAAAGAGTTGAACGTGCAGGCAATCCTTAACGGACGCGTCAGCCAGCGCGGCGACCAGTTAACGTTGAGTTTGGAATTGATTGACGCGCAAACGGAGAACGTGATTTGGAGTGAGCAGTACAATCGCAGGCAATCCGATCTAACAACTCTGCAAAGTGAAATTGCCCGCGACGTATCCAGCAAGCTCAAGACCAAACTCTCGGGGGCCGACGAACAGAGGTTAGCGAAGACTTACACTACAAACGCCGAAGCTTACAAACTGTATCTGCAAGGACGCTTCTACTGGAACAAACGCGAAGAGAAGGATTTTCGGAAGGCGGTCGAGTTCTACAATCAGGCAATCGCGCTCGACCCAAATTATGCCCTGGCGTACGCAGGTCAGGCTGATACTTACGCGTTGCTTGCCACCTTTGGCTTTATGCCGCCCAACGAAGGCGTGCCAAAAGCGCGCGAATACGCACGTCAAGCCGTGTCGCTGGATGGCGGTCTGGCAGAACCGCACACCACGCTTGGATACCTGTCGCTAACATACGACTACGATTTTGCCGGATCGGAACGCGAATTCAGACGGGCCATCGAACTAAATCCCAACTATGCGACCGCACATCAATGGTTTGGGGAAATGCTGCTCAATGCGGGCAGGCTCGACGAAGCGTCCGTCGAATACCGGCGCGCGTTAGAGCTTGAACCACTTTCTCTCCCGATCAACTGGGACTATGGCAGATTTCTTTATATGTCCAGACGGTTTGATGACTCGCTCGCTCAGCATAAAAAAACGATCGAATTGGATCCTGGTTTTGCGCGAGCGCATCGCACTCTCGCTGAGGTCTATCGTGTCAAAGGTGACTACGCGAACGCCGTTGAAGAGCGGGCGAAATTCTTCGATCTAATCGGGCAGACTCAAAATGCCGCATTGATTCGAGCTACCTTTGCAAAAGATGGCTGGCTCGGATTTTTGCGACTGGTAACCGCAGAAAATTCCCCGCTTAGGGACAGTAACAATAACTGGGTGGTGGCCAAAGCCTATTTGGATCTTGGCGAGAAAGACAAAGCTTTTGCGGAATTGAATAAGGCTTACGAGATCCGGCTCTCCAGTCTGTGCTGGCTTAAAGTGGAGCCGCAGATGGACCCTTTACGTTCCGATCCGCGTTATCAAGAGCTGTTACGTAAAATGAACTTTCCGCAGTGAGCGTGGGCGTGATGAGCGAAAGCATATCCCCCCACACGACGATCGCTCAGTACACGATTGTCTCCAAGATCGGCGAAGGCGGGATGGGCGAAGTTTATCGTGCGCGCGATTCGCTGCTTGATCGTGAGGTTGCCATCAAATTACTTCCGCCGGATTTCGTGAACGACGAAGATCGCTTGCATCGCTTCGAGCAGGAAGCAAAGGTGGCCTCGGGTCTGAACCATCCAAACCTTGTAAGGAGAACAACTCCATCCTATTAAATCAAAACCGACAACTAACCAGGGTGATGTCGATCGCATTATGGCTCGCCCTGGTAATTTGCAGCCCTGGGAAGATTGTCAATTCTCAGGATAATGCTTCCCCGCCTGACCCTGTTCCTAAAACAAACAAAGATGGTCCAAGCTTGAAGTTTGATTTCCCGGCAATGCTCGTTGGAGTTGCGGAATATGATGAAGGTCCGACGGGTACCACGGTTTTTTACTTTCCCAAGGGTGTGAAGGCTGCAGTTGACGTCAGGGGAGGAGCGCCAGGCGAGTTGAACGCTGCTGCCCTTCAACTTTCATATGAGCGGCCACAGATGCAAGCGGTGGTATTCTCCGGCGGGTCCTGGTATGGACTATCAGCGGCGACCGGGGTAGCTAATGGGATCAAGGAACTCAAGAACGCAACGGGTGATATGGATTTTATCGCCGGCGTCGTGGGCGCGATTATCTACGACGTTGGTGGGCGCAGGTTCAGTCGGGTTACGCCTGACGACAAGCTTGGTAAGGCTGCGCTGCTTGCGGCTGAACCAGGTTGGTTTCCACTTGGCGCTCGCGGCGCGGGACGGTTTGCTATGCAAGGCGTTTACTATTTGCGCGGGCAGGGCGCGGATAGGTTTGCGAAGTGGGCTCACTCTGGGCAAGGGGCTGCATTCGTACGGCCGGGCCTACCAAAATCGGGGTGTTTACAGTAGTAAACGCGTTGGGGGCAATCGTCGACAGAAGCGGCCGAGTCGTACGATGTAACCGAAACAATGCCGATGAAGTATGCCCTTTGATTTCGGAGAAGCTGAAAGCATTTCCGCCGATAAGTACGAGTACGAATAGCAGCGGTGGTCCAACGGGCAATACAACAATTACTCTTGTGGTCACTAACCAGAAATTGCCCTTCTGGGCACTTCAGCGTTTGGCGGTTCAAGTCCACTCGTCGATGAGCCGCGCGATCCAACCGTTCGCAACTGCAGAGGATGGCGACATTCTATATGCTGTGAGCACAGACGAAGTGGACAATCCTTCTCTAACTCCAGTCGATCTGGGAGTGATAGCTTCTGAACTGGCGTGGGACGCAGTTCTCAGCAGCGTCCCGACAATCCCCGCCACACCCGCTGCGCTAAACGTAAAGCCGCGCGCTGACGAATTGCGGAAATTCATCGGCACTTACGTTTTTCCCGGCGGAGGCGAGCTTTCCATTGTTGACGCCGCCGGATCACTGAAAGCGAAGTTTAAAGGTAATGGAAGAATATATTTCGATTCAGAGAAAGATTACGCCATCACGGCGAAGGGAAACGGGCTGTTCGTTCTCGAGTCCGCAGCACGGGATGTTTTGAAGTTTGAGGAATCGGGTGGCCAAATCACTGGTCTAACGATGAACCCGGGGCCGTGGGCGATACGAGCTGTGTTACGCAGATAGCGCTTTGAGAACTTCCTACTGGAAAATTCTTTGAGTCGAAGCTGTAGCACCGATAGAGAAACTATTACGCAGTGAACGAAACTATTTCCCCCAACACAAACATCGCTCAGTACACGATTGTCTCCAAGATCGGCGAAGGCGGGATGGGCGAAGTTTATCGGGCGCGCGACACGAAGCTTGGCCGCGACGTGGCGATCAAAGTTCTGCCCGCCTCGTTCTCAGAGAACTCTGATCGGCTTAATCGCTTTGAACAAGAGGCCCAAGCCGCCGGCGCGTTAAATCATCCAAACATTCTCGTCATCTTTCATGTTGGCACTCACCAGGGCGCGCCCTACATTGTTTCGGAGCTGCTTGAAGGAGAGACGCTGCGCGAGCGTATTGCGGGTTCGGCGCTGCCGCAACGCAAAGCGATTGACTACGCGTTGCAGATTGCTCGCGGCCTCGCCGCCGCGCACGAGAAAGGGATCGTTCATCGCGACATCAAGCCCGACAACCTCTTCATCACTGACGATGGCCGCGTGAAGATTCTGGATTTCGGTCTGGCCAAACTAACCTCGGCGACCGACGGAACCCAGTCGCAAACTGAAGTGCCGACGCGAAAGGTGAATACCGATCCGGGCACGGTGATGGGCACGATGGGTTATATGTCTCCGGAGCAGTTGAAGGGCCAACCAGCCGATCATCGTTCCGACATCTTTTCCTTCGGCGCGATTCTTTACGAGATGCTTTCCGGCAAGCGCGCGTTTCGCGGCGACTCGATGGCCGAGACGATGAGTGCCATCCTCCGTGAAGACCCGCCCGATCTTTCCGTGACAAACCAAACCGTTTCGCCGGCGCTAGAACGCGTTGTACGTCACTGTCTGGAAAAGAATCCCGCCGAGCGATTTCACTCCGCGCGCGATCTGGCGTTCGCGATCGAGAGTCTTTCAGGCAGCGCTACCCTCTCCGGCCAAACGGCGACGATGCCTACGATCGCGACAGAAAGCAGTACGCCGGTTGGCCTGTCGCGTTGCTTGCACAATGCGCGCGTAGCGTGGATTGTCGCTGGCATCTTAGTTGTTAGTTTGCTAGCGACACTTGGCTTGCTCTATTTCAATCGTTCAGAAACAAGCACTCCCGCTGTGCGGCTTTCTTTAACGCCGCCGCCTGAACTGGCTTTCAATGATGCGCAATCGGACGTGGCGGTCATCTCGCCGGATGGTCAGAAGATCGTGTTCAGCGCGACCTCGGCGGACGGCAAGAATATGCTTTACGTCCGCGCTCTCGACTCATCGGAAACAAAACTCCTGCCCGGTTCCGAAAACGTGATGGAACCTTTCTGGTCGCCGGACAGCCGTTCGGTTGCGTTCGGCTCCAACGGAAAACTCAAACGCTCTGACCTCGCGGGCGGAGGAAACGCACAGGTGTTGTGCGATGCCGCGCGTTTGGTCGGAGGGACGTGGAACAAAGACGGCATCATCGTCTTCGCTCCAGATTACCGCACGGCGCTCATGCAGGTGTCGGCGCAGGGCGGCGAGCCTAAGCCGGTGGCGATGAGGTTTGCTGACCAGATGGCGGAATCACATCGGTATCCTGACTTCTTACCCGATGGCCGCCATTTTCTTTTCAGGCGTGATCCGAAAGGCGTTTGGGCAGGTTCGTTGGACTCGCCGGAGACCAGGCAGGTTCTGGTTGAAGTCACACCGTTCGTTTACGCTCAACCTGGCTGGCTGGTGTTTGTTCGTAATGACGCGCTGGTCGCGCAGGCGTTCGACGCCGCCAGGATCGCATTTAGCGGCGAGCCGATACCAATAATTACTGGCCAGAAAAACGCCGGAACTCTGCGATTTTCTGTCTCTGAGAATGGCGTCTTGATTTGGCAGGGACAGTGGGAGCGGGATTATCAGCTTGTCTGGTTTGACCGCGACGGCAAGGAGACCGGAACGGTTGATGCGCCGATGAAAGTCAGCATCGGGGAAGACCTGAGCATTTCGCCCGATGGGAAGCGGCTGGCCGTCAAGCGAAACCAAAACTTATGGGTAGTCGAACTGGAAAAGGGAACGGCACTTCGAATCACTTCAACTTTCAGTCAGATGCCGGTCTGGTCGCCGGACGGCAGCCGCATCGCCTACTCCGAGGGCACGACCGGTCTCACGGTGAGAGCGGCAAATGGCTCTGGCGATGCCGAGGGTCTTCTGGCGGGCGCAAATTTTCCCTCAGCGTGGTCGCCCGACGGACGCTTCATCATTTTCGTGCGGCGCGGCGTCAAAACGCGGATGGATATTTATGCGCTCCCTTTGTTCGGCGATCGGAAAGAGTATCTGATCTTGAACTCGCCCTTTAACGAACAGACTCCCGCGTTTTCGCCCGACGGACGCTGGCTCGCTTACACATCAGATGAGACGGGCAATTACGAAATCTATGTTCAATCATTTTCGGCGGATGGCAAATTAGCGGCGGACAAGCAGCGCGTCTCGACAAACGGCGGCACATATCCGCTCTGGCGGCGCGACGGAAGCGAACTCTTCTTTGTCGCCCCCGACGGACAGATGATGTCGTCTGCCGTGAAAACCGCCGGGACAGAATTTCAATTCGCCGCGCCGAAATCTCTTTTCAAAACTCGGATGCTGGCGTGGATAACCAATTTTCACGAGTACGACATTTCGCCCGACGGTCAACGATTTCTGATCGGCACGCTGATCGGCGAACCGAAAGCGCCGCCGCCGACTGTAATTCTTAATTGGACGGCTGCTTTGAAGAAATGAAACGCGGATGAATCCGCCGGAATGAATTTGAAAGTGCACCGCAGATAAGGAACGATTGACCGAATTAATCAAGCCACGAGAATTATCTATCTTGAGTAATATTTCTTGCCACTATAAATATCTGTGAAACGCTGCCCGACCTGCAATCGTGTTGAAACGGACGAGTCGCTGAAGTTCTGTCGCCTCGATGGGACGCTACTCGTTGCCGCCTTAGACTCTGAGTCCGAGTCAGCAACGATGAACCTTCCCGCGTCCCGGCCGAGCGAAGAGCTCACTACGGGACGACTGCGCGTTACTCCTTCTATCGCCGTGCTGCCATTCGCGAACATGAGCACCGACCCGGAGAACGAATACTTCTGCGACGGCCTGGCCGAAGAACTGCTCAACGCGCTCGCGAAGATTGAAAACCTGAACGTGGCCGCGCGCACATCTTCATTCTCGTTCAAAGGCAAGAACGTTAACGTCGACGAAATCGGCCGCGCCCTGCACGTCAACAGTGTGCTGGAAGGCAGCGTCAGAAAGTCGGGCAATCGTCTACGCATCACTGTGCAGCTCATCAACGCCACTGATGGTTATCATCTCTGGTCGGAGCGCTACGACCGCGAGATGAATGATATTTTCGAAGTCCAGGATGAAATCACTCTGGCAGTAGTCGACGCGCTGAAATTGAAACTTTTGGGTGACGCAAAAGATGCGGTCCTAAAGCGCCATCACACGCCAGACTCCGCAGCTTACCAGGCTTATCTGAAAGGACGGGTCTTGCTGTACCAGCGTGGCCTCAGCATCCCCAAGGCGATCGACTGCTTTACGCAGGCAGTGTCCCTCGATAGCGAGTACGCGCAAGCATGGGCCGGTCTGGCGGACGGATATACGACTTCCGGCTATTCGGGATTCGGGCTGCCCAAAGAGGTAATGCCCCGCGCGCTTGAGGCGGCACGACGAGCGCTCGAGTTGGATCCGGATCTCGCCGAAGCGCACAGCGCGTTCGCGTGCGCTACGATGCTGTATGACCTGGATTACGATTTAGCAGAGCAGGAGTTTGGACGGGCGCTTGAACTCAATCCAAAGTATCCTCAGGCCATAGCGTGGTATGGATTGTTCCTGCTGCAGTGGATTTCGGGACGTGATCGGGAGGCCCTCGGCCAGCTTTTGCGCGGGCTTGAAGTCGATCCATTGTCTGCGTATGCCCACGTTATTTTCGCTTTCTCGGCAGTCAGCAGCGGTCGTTTGGCGGATGCTGTGGAACACGGCCGTAAGGGAGTCGAGCTCGATCCCAATTCATACCTGGCGCAGTGGTGCCTGGCCGCGGCGCTGGCGACCAATGCTCAATATGAAGAAGCAGCAGCGATGGCCGAGAAGGCACTCGCGATTTCCGGACGTCACAGTTGGGCGATGATGTCGCTGGTGTCGATCTACGCGGCGTGGGACAAACCCGACAGTGCGCGCGCGGTGTACCGCGAGTTGGAGGCGCGCAGCGAGCGCGAATATATTCAGCCCTCGATGCTGGCGCCTGCGGCCGCCGCCGTCGGAGAAATGGATCGAGCGATTGCCTTCGCCCAGCAAGCACTGGATGACAAAGATCCCTTGTTCGTTATGCTTGCGCGCACCTGGCCAGACTACGCCCGGCTCCGGAAGGATCCCCGATTCCTGGAGATCGTCAGTCTTTTGCACCTTCCGGGCTGGAGCATCACTTCGTGACGGCGCGATGATGTAAGAAAGGCTGAAAAGCATCAGCACATGAGCGACAGATTGATGAGTGAACCGCTGGGCGTCAACACAACACTTTCGCACTACCGTATCGTCTCGAAAATCGGCGCGGGCGGAATGGGCGAGGTGTATCTGGCCCAGGACACAAAGCTGGATCGCAAAGTCGCGCTGAAGATCCTGCCGGCCGAAGTCGCATCAAATCTCGATCGCATGGAACGCTTTATTCGCGAGGCAAAGTCCGCTGCAGCCCTCAGCCATCCGAACATCGCGCAAATTTTCGAAATTGGTGAGGACAATGGCATCCACTACATCGCCATGGAGTTCATCGATGGCGTGACGTTACGCGAGAAGATTCATCGCGAGCGGACTGAATTGAGAAAGCTGTTGCGCTATCTGCAACACGTGGCCGAAGGCTTGGCCAAAGCACACGCCGCGGGCATCGTGCACCGCGATCTCAAACCTGACAACATCATGATTACGCGCGACGGTCATGCGAAGATTCTTGACTTCGGCCTGGCAAAATTGATCGAGCCACAACCTTTGCCCGGCGGCGACTCGAGTGAAGTAGCGACCGCCGTGCTGCAACAATACTCAACTCCAGGCACAGTGATGGGCACAGTCGGTTACATGTCTCCCGAGCAGGCACAAGGCAAGACCAAAGAGATCGACCAGCGTTCCGACATTTTTTCGTTTGGTTGCATCCTGTTCGAGGCAGCAACTGGCAAGAAGCCTTTCGAAGGTGAATCAGTAATCAAGTCGTTGCACATGGTCGTCTACGAACCCGCGGCGCCCATCGCCAATCTAAATCCCTCAGCGCCGGTGGAACTGCAACGCATCGTGCGCCGCTGTCTTGAGAAGGATGCAGACGACAGGTACCAGGGAATTAAAGAAGTAGCGATTGAACTGAAGCATCTGCGGCGTGAGTTGGAAGCCGGCGCCGACTTTGATACCACAACGCCGCCGCTGGTCAGCAATCAAGCCGCGCACAGCACGGACAGTGTATTAACAATCGGATCGACCGCTCCTGCGTCTGCATCTATCCCACCGGCGCTCTCAAGCGCCGAGTACGTGGTCCAGGGTCTGAAACAACACAAACTCGCCGCCGCGATTGTAGTTGTCGTATTGATTAGCGCTGTCGCTCTTTCAGCCTATTACGTTCGTGCTCGTAACGCGGTAACTGCGATCGATTCCATCGCGGTTCTACCTTTCGAGAATAAGAGCAACGCTGCCGATACCGAATATCTTTCCGACGGTTTGGCAGAGTCATTGATCTATCGTCTCTCCCAGCTTCCGAATTTGAAAGTCAGCCCCACCAGTTCGGTCATGCGTTACAAGGGTAAAGCGACAGATCTGAAAGCCATCGCCAATGAACTTGGCGTTAGCGCGGTAATGACCGGCCGCATTGCGCAACGCGGCGACAATCTGACAATCAGCGTTGAGCTGGTGGACGTGCGAAATAACAAAGTGCTGTGGGGCGAGCAATATGAGCGCAAGATGTCTGATCTACTGGCAACGCAGCGTGAGATTGCGGCGGCCATCGCGCAAAAATTGCAATTGAAACTCGGCGGCAGCGAAACGAAAGGCATCACCAAGCGCTACACTGACAACAACGAGGCCTATCAACTCTATCTGAAGGGTCGATTTCATTTTGCGCGGCGCACAAAGGACGAGCTTGAGCGCTCTATCGAAGCGTATCAGCAGGCAATAAAGCTTGATCCGAAATTCGCACTGGCCCACGTCGGCCTGGCTGAAGCTTATGTTGTCATGCCCTCGTTCCCTTATATGTCTCCAAAAGTAGCGTTTCCACAAGCCAAGGCGGCAATCGCAAAAGCCCTGGCGCTCGACCCCGAGCTTCCGGAAGCACACACGGTTTCGGGAATGATCGCGGCCGCGTACGATTGGAATTGGGCCGAAGCCGAGCGCGAGTTCAAGCGGGCGCTCGAACTGGATCCGAGCCTTGCCTTAACCCATTATCGCTACGCCTGGACTTATTTAAGCCCGATGGGCCGTCACGACGAAGCGATCGCGGAAATGCAGCGGGCGATGGAGATCGAGCCTCTATCGCTTATCCAGGGTGCAAATTTTGCGGGCGTCTATATGTACGCGCGGCAGTTTGATCTCGCGGTAGAGCAGGCTAAGAAGACCTACGATCTCGATCCCACTTTTTTCGGAGCTCAAAACTGGCTTTGTCATACCTATAACGCCAAAGGAATGTACGCGGAATCGCTCGCGATTTCGGAAAAGACGTTGGCGGGGAGATCTCCGCTCCTTGGCCCAATCGGCTACGGCTACGCTAAAACAGGGCGCCGCCGTGAAGCTGAGGAAGTGATTAAACAGTGGAAGGAACGAGAGAAAACGACTTACATAATTAACTACTGGGTCGCTGCCGTATACGCTGCGCTTGGAGAAAAAGACGCGGCATTTGCCGAGCTTGAAAAGGCCTACCAGTCACGCGACTGGTTTTTGCCGCGGTTGAAGACTGACTCATTCATGGATCCGCTGCGCGACGACCCGCGCTTCAAGGATTTAGTCCGCCGCCTCGGTCTGCCGGAGTAACGTGCCCCCGCTCTTATTTGGACTGCGGCGGCTTGATCAGCGCGTCGGGTCCGAGAACATTCGATGTATGTGGGTCGACGAATACAGAACCGGGAGCCGTAGCGACCGGGTCTGGGCGGCGTTGAGTTCACCGTCATTGTAAGCTGGCTTCCTGGCGGATTCTTAACCGGAGTATTGTTATCGCAAGTCGGACCCGGTCGCTACCGCTCCCGGTTCTGTA
>DNND01000069.1:33285-33530 GCA_003488005.1 Blastocatellia bacterium
CTACCGCTCCCGGTTCTGTATTCATCGACCCACAAAAATTGACGTCTCAATGGCTATCAGCGAGGCGACGGTCGTATCTCGGTAGAAAGAGGTTGTCTCTTGAGTTCTGAAAAAACTATCGGCATCGGTATCGTCGGAGCGGGCTTTGCGCGCACGACGCAGATTCCCGGTTTCAAAAACTGCAAAGACGCGCACATTGTTTCGATCGCCAGCGGCCACCGCGAAAACGCCGAGAAGGTCGCGGC
>DNND01000069.1:33822-34383 GCA_003488005.1 Blastocatellia bacterium
GAAAACGCCGAGAAGGTCGCGGCGGAATTCGGTATTGAGCATGTCGCAAACGATTGGCAGGAATTGGTCCAGCGAGATGACGTTGATCTGGTCAGCGTCGTTACGCCGCCGGCAACGCACCTGGAAATCACGCTCGCGGCGCTCGCCCAGGGCAAGGCAGTGCTATGCGAAAAGCCAATGGCTATGACTGCTGACGAAGCGAAACAGATGACCGAGCACGCGCAACAGGCGAATGTGCTCGCTTTGATCGATCACGAATTACGTTTCTTAAGCAACCGCCACGCAATGCGCGCTATGGTCCATAAGGGCGCAATCGGCAAAGTGCGCCACTGCAATTACGTTTTCCGTTCCGACTATCGCGCCGTTTTGGATCGCCCCTGGGATTGGTGGTCAGATGAAAAGATGGGCGGCGGCACGCTCGGCGCCATCGGTTCTCACGCAGTCGATTCTTTTCGTTGGCTGTTGGACGCTGAGGTGAGCGAAGTTTCGGCTTTGCTATCAACTCATATCGCCGAGCGGCCTGACAAAAGTAGCGGCGGAATGCGACGCGTAACTTCCGAC
>DNND01000069.1:34675-60274 GCA_003488005.1 Blastocatellia bacterium
AATGCGACGCGTAACTTCCGACGACGATGCGAAACTGATGCTGCGCTTTGCTGACTCGGAATTGGGCGCGAGCGCAACCGGTACCGCGTCGCTGTCGGTAGTGGAATCAGGAAAGTATGAAAATCGTTTCGAAGTTTACGGCAGTACAGGGGCGTTGATGGTTGAGGAAGGCGGCGAGTTGTGGCATTCGCCTGCCGGTTCAGGCGCATGGCGGCCGGTCAAAGTTGATCAGGATCCAATCGCGCCCGGCATGCGCGATGGCAGCTGGTCAAGGGGGTTCACAGCATTCTCCTGCAAGATTGTCGAAGCATTGCGTAACGGCTCGACTCAGGTACAAGGCGCCGCGACGTTTGCCGATGGTTACAAAATTCAGTTGGTGCTTGACGCGGCACGCGCGTCGAATAAGAGCGGTTGTTGGACGAAAGTTTAAGCGGACAATCGATTTCACTGCGAGAGCGGTTTTTCTGCAAGCACCTTGCCTTGTCTGTCGATCAAACGCCATTCCTCATTGTGTATTACCTTTGCAGTTCCATGGGAGAAGGGTTCGCATCTTTCAAACTGCGGTGCAATGGCCCACCCTCCTTGTTTATCAAGGTAGCCACAGAGAAGATAGCGGTTGGATTTAATAATGCGGGCCGCTGCCAACCCTTCCGAGAAATCAGCTACCTCATCAGCCTTAATCTTGAATACTGTGTTCCCTGACTTATCAATGAACTGCCAATTATTATCATTGCGTTTTCCCATCGTCACTCCGTAAGGGTAAACGGTTGCGCCGCCAATCTTGACGCGAGCTAAACCTTCGGAGAAATCGCCGGCGTCCTTATAAAGTGCTTTGATTACGAACCGTCCAGTCTCATCAATAAACCCATATCTTTTCTTAACCAGCACAGCGGCTAAGCCTTCTGAGAATTTAGAAACCCAATCGAATTGAGGCGCAATCACGAAGCTTCCCGAGCTGTTAAGAAACCCCCACTTCCCACCTTTTTTAGCGCGAGTTAGGGAATTTGGATCACTCTGCTGACTAAAAAAGACGTTTGAAATCAGGAAGAGATCGCCGGCTTCATCGGCGCCTGTGCCTCTGACATCGTAGCTTCCGCTAATCTCATTCGTCACCTGGCTGTTTGCAGTCACACAAGCAAGGAGCAAGGTCAGGCCAATAGCAATCCGGCTGGTTTGTTTTTTCATTTAATGCTCCTTAGTCAATCAAGCCGCCGGCAACCGATCAATTTTTCGGATGAAAGCGCAGGCTATATAGGTCACGGGGCGCCTTTCTTGTCAACATTTTTGCTTGTGACTATAGTGAAGCGCCATAAATTCAATTTGAACCAATCTGTGCTTCGCTTAGATGGTCAACAAAACACGCCGGCAATTGAGCCCAACAAGCCGTGCTCGCGCCGTGCGCGTGGGCGTGGATACCGGCGGAACATTCACCGATTTTGTCTATGAGGCCGGCGGCGACTTAAAAGTTTTCAAGCTTCCCTCTACGCCTGCCGATCCATCGCTGGCTATTCGCCAGGGCATCGAACAAGTCGCAGCGAACACCGGGACTGCACTCGAATTCATTGAGATCGTTCATGGAACGACAGTGGGCACCAACGCGTTGCTGCAAAGACGCGGCGCGCGCACGGCGCTGATTACCACCAAAGGTTTCGAAGATGTGCTCGCGATCGGCCGTCAGGCGCGACCCGAACTTTATAATCTGAATGCGGTGCGACCACCGGCGCTGGTTCCGGAAGATTTGCGCTTTGGCGTGCGCGAACGCATCAGCGCGAATGGCGACGTGCTTGAGCCGTTGGATGAAGAGGAGCTTTCTAAACTTGTCCAACGGTTGAAGAAACAAAAGGTTGAATCAATTGCAATCTGCCTGCTCTTCTCGTTTGTTAATCCGGACCACGAGCAACAAATCGGGCGCGCTGTTTCTGATCTTAATATCCCCATTTCTATTTCGCATGTAATCCTGCCTGAGTATCGCGAGTTTGAACGCACCTCGACGGTCGCCATCAATGCGTACCTGCAGCCGTTGATGGGCAATTACTTGAGGCGGCTGGAACAAGACACGCCGCGTTTGCGCGTTATGCAGTCATCAGGCGGCAGCATCTCAGCGCACGTAGCCGCCGCAGAACCAGTGCGCACAATTTTATCCGGCCCGGCCGGCGGAGTTGTCGGCGCTTTGCGAACCGCAGGCGCCGCCGGTTTTGAAAAGATCATTACTTTTGACATGGGCGGCACTTCTACGGACGTAGCGCTGTGCGAACGCGACGGCGTGCGCATGACTAATGAAGCGATGGTTGCTGGTTTACCGGTTGCTGTTCCGGTCATGGACATTCACACGGTCGGCGCCGGCGGCGGCTCAATCGCGCGAGTTGATGAAGGCGGTTCATTGCGCGTCGGTCCCGAATCAGCGGGCTCGGATCCCGGCCCGGCGTGCTACGGCCGTTCGCTGTTGCCGACAGTTACGGATGCGCATGTTGTGTTGGGCCATTTCGGCGGCGCCGGTTTGTTGGGCGGCGAGTTTGTACTTGATGAAGCGCGCGCCCACAAAGCGATCGCCGTGCTGGCCGCGCAAATGACTAAGGCAGCGCGGCGTAAACTTAATGTGATCGAAGCTGCGCAGGGAATTTTGTCCGTCGCAAACACAAACATGGAACGCGCGCTGCGGCGGATTTCGGTTGAGCGTGGTTTCGACCCGCGCGATTTTGCGCTGCTGCCGTTTGGCGGCGCAGGCGGCTTGCATGCCGTGGAACTTGCGCGGGCGTTGCGCATTCCGCGTGTGATTTTGCCAAACTCGGCGGGCGCGCTTTCTGCGATCGGCGTACTGGCCGCGGATGTAGTTAGGAACCAAAGCCGAACGCTAATGCTCGACGTCGCGGCCGGTATCGATAAGAAACTCGATAAAGCTTTTCGCGAAATGGAAGGAACCGCCGCTGCCGTTCTGCGTCGCGAGGGATTTCCCGCGGCAAAGCAACGACATGAGAGGTCGCTCGCCTTGCGTTACAAAGGCCAATCGTTTGAGCTGGAGGTTAAGCGGACCACCGGCAACATCGCCGCACACTTTCATCGCGCACACCGCGAACGATATGGTTATGCGCAACCTGAAAATATTGTCGAAATAGTAAGCGCGCGTTTGCGCTCGCTTGGAATCGTCGAGAAATTGGCAATGAAGAAAAGTGATGTTTCCCGAAAGCAGTCTGCAAAGCCGGCGAAGCATATGGCGGCGCACATCGATGGACGGAAGTTGAGTGCGGCGGTTTACGAGAGAGATCTTTTACGGCCTGGTATGAAGCTGCGCGCACCCGGGATCGTTACCGAATACTCATCAACTACATTGATTCCGCCCGGAACGCGCGTTGAAGTTGATACATCTGGCAACCTGATAATTCAAGTGACATAAACTTGCGCAGCAACCTCTAATGGCCACTATGATTTGTTCATGCCAGGTCGCATAAATTTGCAGGTTGGGAAGGGTGGCTTGCCCCCGCTCTTGAGTGTGGAGAAATACTGTTGAGTGATTACCAAAGTAAGAGCGGGGGCAAGGTCCGGGGTCCCCAGTGGGGCAGCCCCACTGGGGTGGAAGTCACCCCTTCCCAACTGAGCATTGCATAGTCAAAGTTTCTTACTCCTGGAATCTTGGTTCTGTCAGTTAGTAAAACCATGAAGCAGTTCGATCCAATCACGCTGGAAATCTATCGCGCGCTCTACACTTCGGTGGCCGAGGAGATGGGCATCGCGCTGCGGCGCACTGCGTTCTCGCCAAACATCAAAGAGCGGCGCGACTATTCATGCGCCGTCTTCGACGCGCGCGGCAGAGTGATAGCCCAGGGGGATCACATGCCGGTGCACCTTGGTTCGATGCCCATGGCGGTGGCCTCCGCCTTGAAAGCGATTGAACTCAAACCCGGTGACGTGGTCGCCCTGAACGATCCCTTCGCCGGAGGCACGCACTTGCCTGACGTGACGTTGGTGATGCCAGTTGTCAGTGGTCCGTTGTCAGTAGTCAGTGGTAAACGGTCTCAAAAAGGAATGCAGACTGATGGCAAACGGCAGCAACTGACTACTGACGACGAACCACTGACAATGTTCTACGTCGCCAACCGCGCGCATCATGCCGACATTGGCGGCGCTACGCCTGGCTCGATGGGTCTGGCTACGGACATCTATGGTGAAGGCTTGACCATTCCGCCGGTGCGCCTGGTAAAAGACGGTGTGCTTGATGAAGACATCATGCGACTGATCCTGGCTAACGTTCGCAGTCATGATGAACGGCGCGGCGATTTTCAGGCGCAGATTGGTTCACTGAAAACCGGCGCGACTAGATTACTGGAAATCGTCGAGCGTCGCGGTCAACGAGAAGCCGCCGACTACGCAAACCATATGATCGAATACTCGGCGCGGCTCATGCGCCATGCAATTACAACGATACCCGATGGTGTTTACCGGGCAGTTGACGCGCTCGATGACGACGGTGTGTCGGATTCGCCAGTTCCAATTCGAGCGACAATTACAATCGCCGGATCGCGCGCGCGCGTCGATTTCAGCGGCAGCTCGCGGCAAGTTACTGGTCCAGTCAACGCCGTCGCAGCAATCACCGTCTCAGCAGTGTCGTACGTCTTTCGTTGTCTGCTTGGAGATGACGTGCCCGCGAGCGCCGGGCAGATGCAACCAATCGAAGTGATTGCGCCTGAAGGAACCGTCGTCAACGCCGTCCATCCAGCTTCTGTTGCCGGCGGTAACGTTGAAACGTCGCAACGCATTGTCGATGTGCTGTTCAAGGCACTGGCCCAGGCGCTGCCCGACAAAATTCCGGCGGCCAGCCAGGGCACGATGAACAACCTGACGATTGGCGGCATCGATCCGCGGTCCGAAAAAGAATTTTCCTATTATGAAACCGTAGCCGGAGGCATGGGGGCGCGACCGCATCACGATGGCCTGAGCGCATTGCATACGCACATGACCAACAGTCTCAACACGCCCGCTGAAGCGCTCGAGTACGCTTACCCTTTGCGCGTTCGCGAATACAGAATTCGCAAAGGCTCCGGCGGCAGAGGAAGGCATCTCGGCGGCGACGGGGTGATTCGCGAGATTGAGACGCTTGCGGCGGCGCACATGTCTCTGCTTGCCGATAGACGCAAGCGCGGACCGTATGGATTGCACGGCGGCGAAGATGGAAAACCGGGCAGCGCCGCGATCATCAGCGATGGCAAAGCGCGCAAGATTGGTTCAAAAGGAAGTTGGGAATTGAAAGCCGGCGATCGCGTGCGTATCGAAACACCCGGCGGCGGTGGCTGGGGGAAGAAATGAGTCGGCACTCGGCAGGAGCAGTCGGCAGGTTCAGCCTAGTGGCATAGCCACTTTCTGAGGGCGCGAAAGCGGTTCCTCCTTACGCTACTCGTCCTGCCGTCTGGTCCTGCCGTCTGCTCCTGTTTTACGTCGTCAGCCGGCGATAAATTCCCGGCATTCTTTCCGGAAGCGTCAGCACGTCATCTATGATCGTGTAGCCAATGTCGCCGTAAAGATCTTTCAATTCAGCTTCCGACTCGCGATCGATGGTGATGCAAAACGGCGTGATGCCCTGAATCTTTGCCTGCCGCAAAGCTTCGCGCGTGTCTTCACGAGCGTAACGCGCATCGCCGTAATCGTGATCGTAAGGCCGCCCGTCTGACAACACTATCAACAGCCGCGTGCGGGCGGTTTGTTTTGCAAGCTTCGCCGCAGCGTGACGAATCGCAGCGCCAAGCCGGGTGTTGTTTTGAAAGTTGATGCCGCCGATTCTCTGCTTAACTTCGTCTGAATACTTTTCAGCAAAGTCTTTGACTACATAAAACTTGACGTTGCGGCGTCCTTCAGATGTAAAGCCGTTGATTGAATAAGCGTCGCCGACGGCTTCGAGCGCTTCGCTCATCAAAACCAAACCCTCTTTCTCAATTTCGATGATGCGCCGTCCCGGCCGCGTGTAAGGTTGCAACGGATGACGGCCAATGGTCCGCGCCGTCGATGATGACTGATCAAGCAGAAACGAAACTGCCACGTCGCGCTGCCGGCGCAGGCGTTTTGTATAAAGGCGCTCCGATTGCTGGCCATCAGCTTTGCGATCGATGACGTAATCGATGACTGCATTCAAATCAAATTCTTCGCCGTCCAGTTCATTCGTGACGCGCGCCAGCTCTTCCGGCTTCATCAATTGAAACTGATGACGGATAGATGAAATGACACCGCGGTGGCGCTCGCGTGTCTGCTCAACAAACTCGCGATCACCATGTTTCACTTTCTTTTCAATGACGCGGCACCAGCCCAAACGATGGTCGGTTAGCTCGCGGTCCCATTCGTCATAGTTGTAGGCGACTTCGCCTTCTTCAATTGCCTGCTCGGGAAATTCTCCTTCACTCCAACTTTCCGCGCCGGCCAGTTCATCCGGTTCGCCTTCACTGTTGGGATCGTTCCACGCGTTGAACAAGTCGCGCGCGTCACGCCGCTGCGGATTCTGCTGAGACGAAACGCGCTGGAAACTCTCAGCTTGTTCGTCCTCGTCCTCCGAAAATTCTTCTTCAGTTTCCAACTGCTGCACTGATTCATCGGCAGGCGTAACCGATTGGAACAACGAATAGACGCGACGGGTGGCCATCAAGCTGTCGCCAACTGTAGCTTCAGCGGTCGACAAGTATTGTTCAGTTATGATTTCCAGTTCCGAAACAATCTGGCCGTAATACTGTCGCGCGTCGTCGGTGGCGCCACCCAGCAGCGTGGTCTGGAAAAGCAATTCAAATGGAAGCAGCACCGACGGAAGTTCAACAACGGAAGGACGACTGCGACGCAAATGTTCGCGGATCAAATCCAGATCGCGCGCCAGCCCGCGATACTTCAGGCGCAAGCGCCGATCGATGCGGCAGTTTTCCAAGGTGCCGAAAATTCTGCTGGCCAGTTGCTTGTCAGGAAACAACTGCAGCACGCGCCGGTAGTCGACTTCAGGTCCGATAAACTTCAGTTTGTCGTTTGCTGGGCCGGCATCCGCGATGGCCGGTTTGACGCCTCGCTCGTCAGCGCTCACTAACTCATCGGCAACTGCAAAAGCATCGCGCGCAGCATCGTTGCGCGAGTCAAACTCTTCCTGAATCGAAACATGAGCAGCGCGCAGCTCGTCGGTCCCACGTTCATAAGTTCCAAACTCAATTTGTCCTGCAGCATGCGCCGCCAACACTTTGTAGAGACAGAAGTCGAGTTCATCATCGCCGAATTCCGCCACTGCGGCCGGCAGATGAATCGTGCGTCCATCGCCAATGCGCGCTTCCACCGGAACCGCCGCCAGCGAGCTGATCTCGACTTCGCTACCGGTGAGCCCCTCGACATATAAACGCAGAATGTGAGACACCGATTCCAACGCGAGTCCCTGCTTGCCGCTGCGCAGCGCCTCATGACTGCCGCGCGTCTCCAAAGCAAAATAACTACGCCGCGCGCGCGCGTCCTTTCCAGTTGAAGAAAGACCGAGCCGTGCCCATTCTTCAAACTGTTCGATAGTAACGTTGCGCAACGCGACGGCGCTGGAACGGAAAGCAGCGAGCGCGGCCTCACTGTCAGTTTCGGCGATGCCGCGCGTGATACGAATCACGCGGACGGCCAGCTCGACCGCGCGTTCGTGACCGGCGTGCGAGACCAGAATGCGCACGAAGCGTGGGCTGCTGCGCATAAAAGCTACCAGACTCGCATTGCCGTGTTGGGCCACCGCCGCCAGCAATGCGAGCCATTCGTCAAACGCCTCAGGCAACAGTCTTAGAATCTCGCCGCCGATAACCAGTAATTGCAACGCCGCGCCGCCGCCACGCTCGAGCATCACCATCGTCTGATCCAGCAATCTCGTAACTTCGTCTTTGTTCAGCTGTTCGAGGGCCTGCGGCAGCGCACCCCACGCATCCGCCGCAATGCCGCCGGCGCGCGCGGCGAATCCTGCCGCCATCTCAATCGCTCTTTGCAAAATTTCAGGATCGTCGAACGCCTTCAGCCGCTTTACCACTTCGGGCGTTTGGTTTAGAAAGTCCGCGCTGTGTCGTGCCGAACGCCGCGCGATGTCGGACGCGACATCCAACACCGCTGTCAAAAGAGGTGGATCAGAGAGGCTGCTTGCGAGTGCTGGTGCAGTACGAAAGGTTTCGACAGCAATCGGCGTCGAGAGGCCAAGCTGCCGCGCAGAGAGTTGAAAAAGAGAGTCACGCGCTTCGGTCGAAAGGGTTTGCAACTCAGCCACTCCCGCCGCGAAAAACGAGATCGCTGTCTCGACATCACTCATCGCCAGACGGCGGCCCAGCTCGCCCCACTCGCGCAGTTCCGCCGCCGTCAGCACGCTCGCCGCTTGCGGCACTTCGCGCAAAAACTCACTGCCGGCGCGCAACGAGATGGCCGCTATCGCCGCCCCCATCTCAAGCGCAACCGCGGATTGTTCCAGCGGCAACGCAGCAATGTCACGCGTTAGTGTGAGAAAGGACTGGCGTTCGGCGGAAATATTCTGATCGTCGTTATCCATTGATTGCCGAATTTTAAGACTGGTAATGCTGGATGAAACCTAGGCCAGCATGAGGCGCTGTCCTTTTGGTTCAGGGACTGGATCGCCAAATTCCGTGGCTGTATCTATCCACAATTGGATTGCTTCATTGGCATTTGCGAGTGCGGATTCGTGGGTATCTCCGTGAGCGGTACATCCAGGCAGCTCCGGAACCTCAGCGACATAGGTCTGATCTTCACTGCTCCAATAAATAATGATTTCGTACTTGTGCATCATAGGTCGCCTCCAAGCTTATGTTTCACCAGCACCGTTCGCACTTGTCGAACCTGATAGACCTTGGCTTTATTACCCTCCCGTTGGAGATTGATCTTCTCAAGTACGCCCGCTTTGCGAAACATATGATGGCTGCTGCGAATCCGTTCTTCGAAGCCAAGCCTGATGAGGAGTCCGCGCAAATCCTCAAAAGAAACGTTCGCGTCGGCGGTTCCGCGCAGAATCTGAAAGAGAAGCTTAGCGTACTTACTCATCCGTGTGAACCGTCGTTAGATTACTGTCGTCACGATCTCGCGAATGCTGCGTTGCAGTTCACGATCGTCGGTGATGGGTGAGCACATCGCCACGTTGGCGGCGGTCACTGGCGGGATGCCGAGTGTGATTAGTTGCGCAGCGTAAATCAACAAACGCGTCGAGACGCCTTCTTCCAAACCGTGGCCGCGCAGGTTACGCACCTTCTGGCCGATGAGAACCAGATCGCGTGCCGTGCCTTCGTCAACTCCACCCTCGCGCGCCACGATTTCAGTTTCCAACTCCGCAGGCGGGTAATCAAAATCAATCGCCACAAAACGTTGTCGCGTGGATTGCTTTAGATCTTTGAGAATGGATTGATAGCCGGGATTGTAGGAAACGACCAACATGAAATCCGCCGGCGCATCGAGTATGGTGCCGCGCTTTTCAATCGGCAGCCGCCGGCGGTGGTCTGTCAAGGGATGGATGATGACGACCGTGTCCTTGCGCGCCTCAACTACTTCATCGAGATAACAGATCGCGCCATTGCGCACGGCTGACGTCAATGGACCATCGTGCCAAACCGTTTCCTCGCCTTCGAGCAGAAAACGTCCAACAAGATCGGTCGACGACAGGTCTTCATGACAGGCAACGGTTATCAGCGGGCGCTCGAGCCGCCAGGCCATGTGTTCGACGAAACGCGTCTTGCCGCAGCCGGTTGGTCCTTTCAAAATCACCGGCAGGCGCGCGGTGTGGGCCGCGGTGAATAGATCGACTTCACCGTTTACGGGCAGGTAATACGGCTCTTCGGTGATTTGGAATTCTTCAATGGCGCGTTCGGACATGCGTTAGTCTCAAGTCCAAGGTTTCAGGTTTCAAGTCGGTAGGACGCGATCTTAACACTCGCCAGAAAGGCCAGCAAACACTCCATTTCTCATCTTTGCCACGGCTCGACTTGAAACTTGGAACTTGAAACCTGAAACTAGCCCCAATGAAGATCGCAGTAGCAATGTCGGGCGGCGTCGATTCTTCCGCAGCCGCGGCCATATTAAAGGAGCAAGGGCACGAGCTGGTCGGTTTTACAATGCAGCTCTGGGACCAGCGCCGCGGCATCAACAAAGATGAAAACGGCGAGCCGCTGCCGTCGCGCTGTTGTTCGCTCGACGACGTTTACGACGCGCGCCGAGTAGCCGAAGAACTGGGCTTTCCGTTTTACGTGCTGAACCTCGAGAAAGATTTCGAGCGCGACGTGGTCCAACCATTCGTCTCGAGTTATCTCAGTGGCGAGACGCCTATTCCCTGCGTTGCCTGCAACAGTCGGCTGAAGTTTGCTTCGCTCGATCGTCTGGCGGAAAGTCTGGGCTGCGACAAGGTAGCGACGGGCCATTACGCGCGGGTTGAGTTTGATGAGGCTGCGAATCGTTATCGGCTTTTCCGCGGACGCAACCCGGAGAAGGACCAGTCATATTTTTTGTGGGAACTAAATCAGGATCAACTTTCGCGCGCGATGTTTCCGTTGGGTGAAATGTCCAAGGCGCAGGTCCGCGAAGTTGCTCGCGATCACAGCATGGCGGTGGCGGAAAAAGCTGAGTCGCAGGAGATTTGTTTTGTGCCCGACGGCAACTACGCCGGCTTTATCGACCGCTATCTTGCCGCCACCGATGCCGAGGAGCGGTTGCCCGGTGAAGGTGAGATCGTGGACACGCGCGGCGAAGTAATTGGCCGGCACGCCGGCATTCACCGCTACACCGTGGGCCAGCGTCGCGGCATCGGTATCTCAAGCAGCAAGCCGTTGTATGTTGTTTCCATCGACGCCGCGCGTAATCGAGTTGTCGTCGGCGACGATCATGAACTGGCCGGCAACAGTTTTACGGCAGCCGGCGTAAATTGGGTCGCGCTGAACGCACCGAGCGATTCGGTTCGCGCCGACGTGCGCGTCCGCTATCGTCACACAGCCGCGCCGGCAACCATCTCGCCGCTTCCGAATCATCGAGTCCAGGTTACTTTTGACGAGCCGCAGCGCGCCATCACACCCGGCCAGGCGACTGTGTTTTACCGCGGTGATGAGGTTGTCGGCGGTGGCTGGATTACCAAAACTTAAATCGATACAGCGGCTTTGCCGCCCCCCGTGCGGAAAGGCTTAGCCTTTCCGATCCAACAGAAAACATTTTGAGGCTGCGCCTCCGAATCGGTCAGGCGTAGCCTTGATCATTTAATGACTAACGGAAAGGCAGAGCCTTTCCGCAAGGAGCGCGGCAAAGCCGCAGAGCAGCGGAACGGATTTTCGCGGCCCGCCTCCCACCGCCCACTGTTCCGCTAAACCTTTTCCGCGCGCCAAACGTACTCAAACAGCGATTAGAAATCATTCCAATTTACTTAGGTTAAGGCAGGCAATTCTATGGCAATGTCGCGGACGCGTAAGACGGTTTTAATTATCACCAGCGTGGTGGTAGTTCTGTTTTTAGTTGTGCTGATTGGTCTGGCCGTGCTGGTCGCGGCTTTCCGGCGCAGCGAACCGCGGATTGACAACAACAGCGTGCTGGCGCTGCGCGTCGCCGGCTCGCTTCCCGACTATGTGCCTGACGATCCGCTGCGAAGATTTTTTGGCAGCACCGATCAATCTCTGTCCAATCTGACGCAGCAATTCAGCAAAGCCAAAGTAGACAACCGCATTAAGGTCATCCTGCTCGACATCAACATGTCCAGCGCCGGCATGGGAAAAGCCGAGGAGATTCGCGACGCGATTACCGACTTTCGCTCATCGGGCAAACCCGTCTACGCCTACATCGAATACGGAACTGACAAGGAGTATTACATTGCCAGCGCCTGCGACAAGATTTATGTCGCGCCTCCCGGCGAATTGTTCATTAACGGCCTCGCTGCAAACGTTATGTTCTTTCGCGGCTCGCTGGATAAGCTCGGCATCTATCCCGACATGGTCCAGATGGGAAAATATAAGACCGCGGTCGAGACGTTCACGCGCAAGGACATGTCGGACGCGAATCGCGAGTTTATTAATTCGTTGCTGGACGATCTCTTCAATCGCTATGTTGACACGATCGCAAAAGCCCGCAACAAATCGGCGGACGAAGTGCGCGCCTTGATCGACGATGCTCCGTACAGCGCCGCCAAAGCGAAAGAGCTGGGCCTGATCGACGGTGTTGCCTATCACGATGAAATTGAAAAGGAACTGAAGACCAGGCTGGGATACAAAGACTCAGACGAACTTCACGTGGTCAAGAGTTCGGAATACAGCGAGGTTGAGCCGGAATCGCTGGGACTTGATAAAGGTGAAAAAATTGCGGTGATTTTTGCGGCCGGCGATATTGGTTCGGGAAAATCCAATGATGGCGCAACCGGTGGCGAGTCGATTGGATCGGACACTTTGGCCAAGGCAATCAACGATGCGGGCAACGACAAATCGATTAAAGCGATTGTGATTCGCGTCGACAGTCCCGGTGGTTCCGGGCTTGCTTCCGACATCATCTGGCATGCAGTCGAAGCTGCCAAAGCGAAAAAGCCGGTCGTGATTTCGATGAGCGACGTGGCCGCTTCCGGTGGCTATTACATCGCCGCCGGCGCCAACAAAATCATCGCGCAACCCTCGACCATTACCGGGTCAATCGGCGTGTTTGCCGGCAAGCCGGTCATTAAAGGCTTCTACGATTGGCTGGGAATTTCAAACGAGTACGTGTTACGCGGCAAGCAGGCCGGCATGTTTCGCGAATCGGAAAAGTTCACTCCGGAAGAACGCGCCAAATTTGAAGACCTGGTCCGACGAAACTATTACGAAGACTTTGTCCCCAAGGTAGCGAAGGGGCGCAACAAGACTGCGGAGTATGTGGATTCAATCGCGCAGGGACGCGTCTGGACTGGAGGGCAGGCGAAAGAACGAGGGCTGGTGGATGAGTTTGGTGGTTTGGATCGCGCCGTTGAGGTGGCAAAAGAGCTGGCAAAAATTCCGAAGGATAAAGGCGTGCATCGCGTGATCCTTCCTTATCCGCGAACGTGGTTACAACAACTCTTCAACCAGGAAGGCGACGAAACGCAAACGAAGGCTGCACAACAGCGCGCCGCTGTAATGGCAACGTTGCCGGAAGATGCACAACGCGCGTTGCGCTTCATGTCGCTGATGGACCACGCGAAGAGCGGCGATCCAATGCTGCTGATGCCGTTTGATATCGAAATCAAGTAAACCGGGAACCGTTAACCGAGAACCGTAAAGCCAAAAACTGCAGAGAGTCTGGCGGCTCTGCCGCTTTCCTTGCGGAAAGGCTGTGCCTTTCCGTCAGCGTATTGATCGTGAAGGCTACACCTAATGTCTAAGGCATAGCCTCCGACAGATCTGGCACTCGTCGGAAAGCGATAGGCTTTCCGCACGGAAGGCGGCAAAGCCGCTTCGGTCCGCCTTCTGCCTACTGCCCTCTGCCTACTGCCTACTGATCTTCTCAAGCCCGCCCATGTAAGGACGGAGCGCCTCCGGAATCGCAATCGATCCGTCCGCCTGTTGATAGTTTTCCAGCACCGCAATCCAGGTGCGGCCCACCGCCAGACCCGATCCATTTAACGTGTGCACAAACTCAGGCTTTGCCCCACCGGCACGGCGAAAGCGAATCTGCGCGCGGCGCGCCTGGAACGCCTCATAATTTGAGCAGGAGGAGATCTCGCGAAAAGTATTCTGCGAGGGCAGCCAAACTTCGATGTCGTAAGTCTTCGCGGAACCGAAACCAATATCGCCGGTCGAGAGTGCGACCGTGCGATAGTGTAGTCCCAGCTTTTGCAGAATTGTTTCCGCGTCGCGTGTCAGCGCTTCCAGTTCCTCGTAAGATTTTTCCGGCAAAGCGTATTTCACCAGCTCAACTTTCTCGAACTGATGCTGACGAATAACGCCGCGCGTGTCCTTGCCATAACTCCCTGCTTCAGAACGAAAGCATGGCGTGTAGGCGGCCCACTTCATCGGCAACTGCGAAGCGTCAAGTATTTCGTCACGGTAATAGTTTGTTACCGGCACCTCGGCAGTAGGCACGAGATAGAGTTCGCGATCGTCCTGTAGCTTGAAGAGATCCTCGGCAAACTTTGGAAGTTGAGCGGTGCCGAAGAGCGATTTGTCATTGACGATGAACGGCGGCAGCGTTTCCGCGTAACCATGTTCGCGCGTCTGCACATCAAGCATGAAATTGATTAGGGCCCGTTCCAAACGCGCACCCGCACCATTGAGAATTGCAAAACGCGAGGCTGCGATTTTCGCTGCGCGATCTAAATCAAGAATGCCGAGTGCGGTGCCAAGGTCCACATGATCCTTCGGTTCGAAATCAAACTCCGGCTTCGTGCCCCAGCGTCGCACCTCAACATTGTCGCTTTCATCTTTGCCAGCCGGCACGCTTTCATGTGGAATGTTGGGCAGAGAGGACAACAGGTCGCCCATGCGCGTCTCAGCGTCAGCGCGGAGGCGATCGAGCTCCGCAATTCGATCCTTCAGTTTGCCAACCTGCTTGCGGCGGGCTTCGGCTTCTGCAGAGCTTCCGGCCTTCATCAACGCGCCAATTTCGCGGCTTGAGGCGTTGCGCTCCGCATTTAGCTGGTCTGATTCCGCGATGATGCGGCGGCGTTCAGCATCGGCCGCGGCAAAGTCATGCAGGCTTTCCGGAACCACACCGCGCGTGGCCAGCGCGTCTCGCACCTTTTCCAAATTTTCTCGCACGTAGTTCAGATCAAGCATTTGTTCTCTTCCCGCAAAATATGTTATGAGAGACGACCGTTTTGGTTAACAGAATGTACTGTCAAATCATGCACAAACGCCAGCTAGCCTGAAGTTTAGAGTACAACCTTCAGGTTGCTGTTTGGTAAGACGCAAGCTAAAGCTTGTACTCTAAACTTCCGGCCTCCAGCGATCGAAAGCACGCTGGCTTCGGAATTCGCAAACCGAGATTCGACATTCCACTGATGCCGCAAAAAGTTCGCAAAGCAGTTTTCCCTGCCGCCGGTTTGGGCACGCGTTTTCTTCCCGCGACGAAAGCGTCGCCCAAGGAAATGCTGCCGCTGGTCGACAAGCCGCTCATCCAGTACGTGGTGGAAGAAGCGGTTGCCTCTGGAATCGAATCCGTAATCATCGTTACGGGTCGCGGCAAGGCCAGCATTGAAGATCATTTCGATATTTCTTTTGAACTTGAAAAGCTTTTGGAGGAGCGCGGTAAGCAGGAAGAACGGAAAGCAATGCGCGCGATTTCTGAGATGGCCCGCGTCAGTTACGTGCGACAGCAAGAGGCGCTCGGTTTGGGCCATGCGGTATTGCAAGCGCGCGACCTGGTCGGCGACCAGCCGTTCGCCGTCATGCTCAGCGATGACATCATCGACTCTGAAACGCCCGCGCTGCGGCAATTACTCGATGTCTATGAAAAGTATGACGCTCCCGTGGTGGCTGTTTTTGAAGTTGAAGGCGAAGCGATTTCGCGTTTCGGAGTGATCGATGGTGAGGAAGTCGAACCAGGCGTTTACAAGATCAAGGACATGGTTGAGAAGCCTTCGTTCGCTGACGCGCCTTCAGATCTGGCAATCATCGGCCGCTATATTTTGACTCCCGACATCTTTGACGAGCTTGATAAAACAACGCCCGGCGCCGTCGGCGAAATTCAGATTACTGATGCCATGCGATCGCTGCTCAAGAAGCGACCATTCTATGCCGTGCGTTTCCAGGGCACGCGTTACGACGCGGGAGATAAGCTCGGCTTTTTAATTGCGACAGTCGAGTTTGCATTGAAGCACGAAGACCTGGCGCCTGAGTTTCGCGATTATCTGCAGTCGCTAAGGTTTTGACGTCGAACACAATTAGACTGGAACCATTATCCACAGATTACGCAGATTACGCCGATTCAAAACAAGCCAGTAGGAGCAGAAAAGTTTATGGAATGTCTTCAGATTTCCAACACCCTTTCTTCGGAATTGCTATTTTCATCTGTGTAATCTGTGTAATCTGCGGATAACAACTAGTTCAATAAGATGCCTGATCAAAAACAATTCTCTGGAAGAGCTGCCATCGTCACTGGCGCCACGCGCGGCATCGGTCGCGCCATCGCAATCGAACTCGCGCGCCGCGGCGCTGACGTCGCCTTCAACTATGCGAAGAGCGCCGAAGCTGCCGAATCACTAAGTAACGAAATTGAAGCACTCGGCGTGCGCGCGCTGGCGACGCAATGCGATGTGGCGAGTACCGAAGCGGCCGCCGAGATGGTGAAACAAGTTAAAGAAGCGTTCGGTCGCATCGATTTCCTGGTGAACAACGCCGGCATCACCCGCGACAACCTGATCCTGCGCATGAAGGAATCCGACTGGGACGACGTGATGGATACAAATCTGAAAGGCGCCTGGAATTTCGCCAAGGCGTCACTCAGAACAATGCTGCGCCAGGAACAAGGCGGATCGATTCTCAACATCTCATCGATTAGCGGCGAAGTTGGAATGCCGGGGCAGTCAAACTACTCGGCTTCCAAGGCCGGCATGGTTGGTCTCACCAAAGCCCTCGCGAAAGAAGTCGCGAGCAGAAAAGTTACGGTCAACGCCCTGGCCCTCGGCATGGTTGCGACCGATATGTCCGGTGGGCTCGATGAAACTTATCGCGCCAGGATTATGGAGCAGATCCCCCTCGGCCGGTTTGCCGAAGCCGATGAAATCGCGCGCATTGCCTGCTTTATTTTATCCGACGATGCGCGGTATATTACCGGCCAGGTTATTCAAGTTGATGGCGGCCTCGCAATCTAATTTCCGCTCCCTGATCCCCTAATTGCGATTGCGATCCAACTTCTAGGCCGTCGTCTCAAATCGTTTTAAAGAACGAGAGAAGGTTTAGAAATGCCCCGAATCCTCAATAAACCAACTGCTTTTGCCTGTCTGGCGCTTTTTGCCGCGGGAATCTTTTTCTGCTTCACGAGTAATCACTCCCGCGCGGCCGTCGATTCGGATGACGTCCAGATGGTTGTGACTACTTATCGTGATGGTAAGGTTTACGAGACGACCTCGACCGTCGAGCGTGCGCAATTCAGCGCCGCCTCAAGCGAGGAAGCCGTGCCCCCGGGAAACCATCCAGCGGCTGCCGGGGACATTGTTCTCAGCCAAATTTATTCGAATGGCGGAAACGCCGGCTCAACCTATCAGAACAATTATCTCGAGCTCTTTAATCGCACGGACAATCCAATCGACTTCGATGGTTGGCGCATTTACTTTACCTCGGCGAACGGCTCATTCGATCAGGCAATCTCTTTTACCAGTTCCCGGCAAATTTTCATTGGCGGGCACCAGTACCTGCTAATTCGGTTCGGACCCGACAGTTCAAACGGCGCGCCGTTATCACCCGATTTGATTGTCCCGCCGGACAATCCAACGATACCGGGTCTACCGCCATTGCCGCCGCCCCAAATTTCACCTTCAGGAAAAGTGTTTCTAACCATGCCTGGAGTGAATGCCTTTGGCAATACGTGTCCGCCCAATTCGCAAATTGTGGACTTTGTCGGCTACGGCGCGACTGCGAGTTGTTATGAAGGTAGTGGTCCAACCGGTACAACCGGCAATTCGACCGCGGCTTTGAGGAAGGCAGGAGGTTGTACGGATGCCGATAACAATGCGAGTGATTTTGACGTCAGCGCTCCGAGTCCGCGAAACAGCAGGTCGCCTCAGAACTTTTGCGGCACGGCGCCGTCGGCAGTGATTCAGTTCAGCCAGGCGACTCTCAGCACTACTGAAAATTCCGGCTCAATTGGGCTGCTGGTTACACGAACCGTGAACACCTCTGGAGTTTCGACAGTTGACTATGCAACCAGCGATTCTTCCGGCGCTAACAATTGCAGCGTCGTGAATGGCAATGCCTCTTCTCGTTGCGACTACATCACCTCGATTGGCACGCTGCAATTTGCGGCGGGCGAGACCTTCAAGCTAATCAACATTCCGCTGATTGATGATTCGTATGCTGAAGGCACCGAGAATTTTCTGGTGACCCTTAGCAACCCAACCGCGGCGACACTAGGTACCCCAGCCACAACAACCGTTGTCCTGAACGACAACGAGACTACGACTGGTGTTAATCCGATCGACCAGAGTGGGTTCTTTGTGCGCGAGAACTATATCGATTTCCTTAATCGCGAACCCGATAATGCCGGGAACAATTTTTGGATCGGCGAGATTAATAACTGTACTCCCAAGCCACAGTGCACCGAGATCAAGCGCATCAATGTTTCGGCGGCTTTCTTTTTGTCGATCGAGTTTCACGAGACGGGCTACCTGGTTGAACGTCTCTACAAAGCTGCTTATGGGGATGCGACCGGCACCTCAACCAATGGCGGCGTCAGTCACCAACTGCCGATGCCCATAATTCGTCTCAGCGAATTCGTGCCGGATGGCCAGCAGCTTGGGCGGGGCGTCATCGTGGGGCAGACTGGCTGGGAACAAATCCTTGAGACTAACAAGCAAACCTTCATCGCTCAGTTTGTAACGCGCTCGCGGTTCAGCAGCGCTTATCCGTCGACTTTGACTCCGGCCCAATTCGTCGACGCGTTGTTCAGCCACGTGGGCGTAACTCCGTCAGCGTCGGAACGAAGCTCAATCATCGATGAATTTCCGGTGGGGGGTACCAGCGCGAATAACGCTGCGCGGGCACGAGCCCTCAGACGCGTGGCTGAAAACGCTAACTTTGACCAACTGGAAAACCCGAGAGCGTTTGTGTTGATGCAGTACTTTGGTTATCTGCGACGGAACCCAAACGATCTGCCTGACTCTGACTATTCCGGATATGATTTTTGGCTCACAAAGCTCAACCAATTTAACGGCAACTTTGTAAATGCCGAGATGGTTCAGTCCTTTATCGTCTCGCTTGAGTACCGGCAACGGTTCGGACCGTAGCGATTTCTCGTGGCAGCTTACCTTGTTCTGGTTGGCTTACTTTGCACACCTAAGTAAGAATAAACCCATGAAGATTGCTGACAGAATTGAGACTGTCTACTTCAGCACCAAAGGCCAGGTGGTGATAACGCGCCGGCTGCGACAGGAGCTGGAGATTGAAGAGGGCACCAAAGCCATTGTCTATCGACAGGCCGACCACCTCATCCTAAAGCCAATCACGCCCTCACATATCAACCGCTTGCGCGGCTCGCTAAAAGGCACCGGCGCAATGAAAGAGTTTTTGAGTGAGCGCAAACGAGGGGGGAAGCGTTGATGACTTTTGCTGTCTGCTGTTAACTGTTTACTATGTCCAACGATTCCTGGCCCGTACTGAAATTTGCCGAATGGCAAGACACGCTCGCGACGCTGCACATGTGGACGCAGGTGGTGGGCAAGATTCGGCTGAAGCAGACACCGCTGGTGAATCATTGGTGGAACGTGCCGCTGTATGTTTCGGCGCGCGGCCTGACCACCACCGCCATGCCTTACGGCGATCGCTACTTTGAGATGGGATTCGATTTCATAGATCACAAACTATGGATCGAATGCAGTGACGGGGCGCTGAAGCTGCTTGATTTGCGGCCGCGATCAGTTGCCGATTTCTATGCAGAAGTTATGGCGGCGCTGCGCGAGTTGAAGATCGAAGTAAAGATTTGGACCATGCCAGTCGAGATACCGGACCCGATTCGATTTGAAGACGACCGCGTGCACGCTTCCTACGATGCTGAATATGCAAATCGTTTCTGGCGAGCGCTGTTGAAGATGGATCCGGTGTTTCAGGAGTTTCGCGCGCGCTTTATCGGCAAAGTCAGCCCGGTGCATTTCTTCTGGGGCAGCTTTGACATAGCAGTCACCAGGTTCTCAGGCAGGCCGGCGCCGCCGCGTGAAGATGCCGACGTGATCAACCGCGAAGCCTACTCGCATGAAGTGATTAGCCACGGCTTCTGGCCCGGCAACAAAGATATGGAAGCCGCGTTTTATTCCTACACGACTCCAGAGCCACCTGGTTTGGCCGACACAATAGGCCAGGGCAAGATTCGTCCTGCGGAGACTTTCTACAATGCGGAGATGAAAGAATTTTTCCTGCCGTACGACAAGGTTCGCCGGGCGGCTTTTGCTGGCGCATCCGTCTCACCGGAAACAGCACTCATGGATTTCTGCCAGACCACCTACGAAGCCGGCGCCAACCTCGCCAATTGGGATCGCGCGGCGCTGGAGCGACCGAACTCCTGAGTCAGGCAGCTTTGCGGGGACGTACCTCGCGTTCGATGCGACTGGCCGATGAATGAATGGTGACGCGGAGATCGTACGCAGCCTGAAGGTTGATCCAGAACTCAGGGGTGTTGCTAAAGTAGCGCGACAAACGCAGGGCGGCATCGGCATTGATAGCGCGTCGACCGTTGACTATCTCACTCATTCTGGTTACTGGAACTTTCAGTTCGCGCGCCAAGCCCTTTACCGTCAGTCCCAACGGCTTCATGAGGTCTTCTTTCAGAATCTCTCCAGGATGAACCGGCGGCATTCCATTATTCTTCTTAGGCATGACGACTCTACTCAGCGCCAAAGGCGCGAAATGTGGAAGCCTGGGCCATCGGCCCAGGAGGGAGCGGATGAAGCTTTGTAGCGCTGAAAGCGCGAAATGGTCCTGGCCGCGTAATAACTATTCATATTCAGATACTTCCTATTTCGCGCCTTCAGCGCTTTCAATCAATAATAACTTCACCTGGGGCGTTGCCCCAGGCTGTTACATTTCGCGCCCTTGGCGCTGCGAACTCTATGTGCACCCGGTCGCTACCGCTCCCGGTTCTGCAAAGGCTTCGCGAAATAGCCGGGGCGGTAGCGGAGTTTGAGTTGTTCTTTTTGCAGCGCGGGATTGGTAACTTCGATTCGTATCTGGCGGTAGGCGCCGTTGCGGTTCTTGTTTGTTGAAGAATAAGCAATCAAGTATTGCGTGCGCAGCTCTTGCTCAATCTCTTTGAATACTGAACTCAAATCAACGTCCTTCTTCGGAAAGAAGGCGCGGCCGCCGGTGCGTTCGGCGATGCCGCGCAACACATCGCGATCAACTCCTTCATACTTGCTGTCGCCAATGCCAATCGCATAAATAATTGTTTCGGCGTCGAGAGCGGCATTGACAGCGTCAATAGCCTTCACCCGGCTGGTCGTATCCTGGCCGTCAGTCAGCAGAATGATCGCGCGGCGCCTTTGCACCGGACTCTTAACCAGCACTTCGCTTGAGGTTAACGAGATCGCTTCCCAGATCGCGGTTGAACCTTCTTGCGGCGGCCGCTTCATCCCCGGCCCGGAAGTTATTCCAGTCAACGCCCGGCCCGAACCCAAATACGCAGGCTGCGCAACTTCAACCCGCTCGAGCGCGCGATAAATTGCAAACACATCGCGCGTCAATCCCTGTTCGAGAAATGCCGAGCCAGTAAAAGGAATGATTGCCGCCTGATCTTTCTTCGACTGAATGATCGTTTCGATGAACGAGCGCGCGGCGCGCTTCTCCTCCGGCAGAGTTCGCTCTTCGGATTGGCTGACGTCAATCAGAAAAGCAATCGACAGCGGCCGATCAGTTTCACGTTGAAAGGTGAAGAGCCGCTGCGGCACGCCGTCCTCGAGCACGCGAATGTCTGACTGCTCGAGCGTGGTTATGAAGCGATTGTTCTTGTCGTTGGCAGTGAACGGCAGGTTGGTGACGTCGGTTTCGACGCGAATGACGTCGTCGTCCTGGTCGACTCGTGCCTGCGCCCAGACATCGCACGCGAGCGAGTTAAGCAAAAGGAGGATTGCCAGCAGCGTCAACTTCATAAAACTCGTAAAGCAAACTGTTAGTTTGCTTTGGTTGGTTGGTTAGCAACAACCAAGCATCCACCCGCTACCGCAGGCGGTACTGACCTCATAACCCGCCGCTTAAATCACGACTGCCTTCTTCTTTCCCTTCGGCCTAATCTGCGTAATCTGCGGATATATTTCCTGCTGTTTGCTGTTTGCTGTTTCGAGTATGTGACACCCGACCACCGCAAACTAACAGTTTGCTTTACGCATCACTTCAGGGCTTTGATGTTTGCCGGTTTTGCAAATAGTGAATCGGGAAGCGGCTGATTGTATTCAAGCGTTTCATAGCTGATGCGGCTGGTCTGCACGCCATTGATGTAATGGTCGACGACCCACGGCGCGGTTATTCCCTGGACGGTAATTGGTTTGCCCAGCCGATCCTCTTCGCTTAGCTCTACAGTTTCGTCCGAGTCCGCTTTCTTTCGCGTGCGTTTGTAAATCACTTTGGCGGGCAAGCCGTCCTTCGCGCCAAACTCGTACTCAATCCAGAATCCGTCAGGATAAGTTAAGCGAACTGTTTCGTTTCGTTTGCCTACTCCGGCTTCGCGCCGGCCGGCGTAGCTGAGGGTGGCCCCATCTTTTTTCCACCAGCCGCGCAAAAGATTTTCCACGCTGGTGCGCATGCTGTGTTTGAACTCCGCCACCTGCGGCGCCTTCATGTCGCTCAAGGTCTTCGTCGCGCCGTCAAACACCCAGCCAGTTTCGCCGGTATTGGTTTGGACCACGCGGATGCCAAGGCTGACAAACTCGGTTCGCTCGTGATCCGGATAAGCGATGTAATCGACAAAGCGGGCGGGCAGTTGTGACTTGCCGTCCTGAAAAGCCGTAAAGAACCCGCGACCGACGGTGGTCTTGACGTTGAGATAGTTGCTGCCACCAAGCACGTCAATCGCGTGATTCACAACAGCTTCTGTCTTGGCATCAACCGCAGGTGGTGCCGTCACCGGCCTGTCCTGCGCCGAGACTGGAAACGGTAGGGCGAGGACAATCAATAACCCGAGAGCAAAATTAAAGGGGGTTTTATTATTCATGACGAAAATCTAGCAACCAGGGTCGGACGAGACAGTGGTCGAGCAAAGAAGAAAGGGCTTCAATTAATAACCTTGAAGCCCTTGTTGAGTACGAAAAATCAAATTGACGCGCGTCAGTTTAGATTCGCGTTTGTGCCGGCTACTGGCTTGACGACAGCCTCGCCGTCTTCCAGTTCGACTACGAAATTCGTCGCCGTCTTCCACATCGCGGTCAGCGGCAGCTTCACCTTCTCATCAATGTGGCGCTTCAGAAAACGCGCGCCATACTTGGTGTTAAAGCCTTTTTCCGTCAAAAAGTTGAGCGCTTCATCGGTGACTGTGACGTTTTTGCCCTGGCGCTGCATCTGGCGCTGAAGCCGAGTCACATAAAGCTCGGCAATCTGCCGCACTTCATCCATCGTCAACGGCGCAAACACAATAATCTCGTCAATGCGGTTGCGAAACTCCGGCGAGAAACGCATCTCCGCAGCCTTCATCACCTCGTTTTTCACGATGCGAAAGTCTGCCGCGGTCTTCGTCCCGAATCCGAGTGGCTTTTCAAACTTCTTGAAGCTCTCGGAACCGAGATTCGAAGTCATGATCACGATCGCGTCTGAGAGATAAACTTTCTTGCCGCGCCCGTCCGTCAACCAACCCTCGTCGAAACCCTGCAGGAACAGGTTCATCAGGTACGGCGAAGCTTTTTCTACTTCGTCGAGCAGCAATACCGTGTACGGATTCTCGCGCAGTTGTTCTGTCAGGATACCGCCGCGTTCGGAACCAACAATGCCGCGTGGCATGCCGATAAGCTTTTCAATGCCGACGGTGCCGTCGCTGTATTCCGACATGTCGATGCGCACCATCTTCTCTTCATCGCCAAACATGAATTCGGCAACCGCTTTGGCCAACTCAGTTTTGCCAACGCCCGTGGGACCAAGGAACAACAGCACGCCGTCAGGTTTGTAGTGCGACTCTTTCAGCGGTCCTTTGTTCAGACGCAGACGCTGCGCCACCGCTTTGATCGCCGCCTTTTGGCCGACGACGCGTTGCGACAGCATCGCCTCGGTCATTGAAAAGCGCTCGCTCGTGTCGCGGAAAATCATGTCGCGGGGAATACGCGATTCCTGCGAAATGACTTCAATCACATGCTCCGGCTTAACGACCATGGTTTGCGGTTCGTTGATTTCCACTTTCACAGCAGCCGTATCGAGCCAACCAATCGCTTTGTCCGGCAGATGCAGGTTGCGAATGTACTTAGGCGCCATCTCCAACGCGATATTGATCGCGTCGTCGGAAATCTTCACCGAATAGTTTTTTTCCAGCCGCGGCCGCAGCCCGAGCAGAATCTCGCGCGTCTCGCTAATCGAAGGTTCCATTACCTTGACCAGACGGAAACGCCGCGCCAGCGCTTCGTCTTCGCCGATGTATTCCTTGTATTCGGAATTCGTGGTGGCGCCGATGATGCGCATGTCGCCGCGAGCCAGCGCCGACTTGAACATGTTTGCCGCATCGGAAGAAGTGCCCAACGCCGCGCCCGCACCAATGATGGTGTGCGCCTCGTCGATGAAAAGGATCAGATTGTCCTTCTCTTTAACTTCGTCGATGATGCCTTTGATTCTCTCTTCGAACATGCCGCGCAACATCGTGCCGGCGACCAGGCCGCCCATTTGCAGTTGGACCACGTGGCTGCCGCGCAAACGCGCCGGCACTTTCTCTGGTTCCAACTCAATCAGCCGCGCCAGCCCTTCGACGACGGCAGTCTTGCCGACGCCAGGTTCGCCGACGAGCATGGGCGAGTTTGCGCGCTCGCGATGGCAAAGAATTTCGACGATCTGCTGGATCTCTTTTTCGCGGCCAATGGTTGGTGGAATCTTATCGGCGCGCGCCAGCCGGTTAAGCGAAACGCCAAAATGTTTCAGGTAAGGTGGCAGATCGAATTTCTTGCGATACTGCTCCTCTTCCCGCTCACGTTTTTGCACCTGCGCCTGAACATTTTCTGCTATCGCGTCCGGAGTGGCGCCCATCGTTCGCAACACGTCAGAGAAAAGACTGTCCTGATTTGAAAGCGCGGAAAAAATGTCGGTCGCTTCGATCGTCTTGCGACCCTGAGCGCGCGCGCGTTCCATCGCCCGCTTAAATAGATCGGTAGTGTCAGGAGAAATTCGAAAGCCTTTGCCAACGTGCTGCTGCCGGCTGGTATCCAGGCGCTCGTCGATGGCGAACTTCACGCTGACCGGATCCAGCGATAGCTCGCGCATCGTGGAATTGAACATGTCGGGCTCTTCATGCATCAGCGCCTGAAGAATGTGCTCGACGGCGACGAAATTCTGATCACGCTGTCGGGACTCGTTCAAGGCATATTCCAATACGCGCTGACCGCTGTCCCCAAATTTGTCTTTATACGAACCTAGATCAACCATTTTTATTAACCTGTACTTCCCAAAAGAAAAACCTCGTGCACTATTTCGTGACGGCAGGCCTTCTTCTTTTCAAAACGGGAACTGCAAAAACCGCCTTACTCTGGCGGTTAGATGTCCCGAGCATATTCGCCGTTGCGTTTCAATGCAATAAGATTTCTCACCGCTCCACTTCAAGCAAATATGCGGCCAACTTCCAGAGCTTTTCCGAAAACCAGAAGCAAAGTGCGTCAATATTCCCCGCTCGCCGTCGCTAGTAGTCGTAATCTTCACCACCGCCCGCCATTTGCGGCGCGCCTTTCTTCGGTTCGGGCGCGTCGGTGATGGCCGCATCAGTCGTCAGCAACAATCCGGCAATCGAGGCCGCGTTCTGCAGTGCCGTGCGTACAACTTTAGTCGGATCGATGATGCCGGCGGC
>DNND01000077.1:0-11290 GCA_003488005.1 Blastocatellia bacterium
AACATTTCGCCTCTCCGAGGCGACGAAGCAGCAGGGGAGGCACCGACTTGATCAGAGTTTCCTAAAGTCTGTGCTAAGTGGACTTTGATTTGGCGCGGATCACTTCTGCTTCAAGAAATCGGGCGACGACATCAGGCGGCCAATGACGGTGGGCGGTGCTTTCGCGAACGGTAGCACGATTGACGCGCACCATATCGGTTGAGCTAACCAGGAGTTTGCGATAGCCGGCAGTGCGCGTGCGCACTTTTGGTGACTTTGCTTTTGAGAGCGCGGGCGCTACAGAATCCAGCCAGCCGCTAAAGAATTCATTCAGCGAATCGCCGCCAACCTCGGGCGAGGTAGGAGACGGGACAATCGAAGGCTCGGCTGCTTTACGTGCGGCTTGTTTCATATTTCAGGGGGACAATATAAAGAAGTGTCAATGACAGACGCATTCCAATTACCCATCCCGGTTTCAAGAAGGGCGATTGCTACGACCAATCAGCCACTACTGCCAGCAAGCGCGGATCAAGCTTCAGCCACACGGCTCAAAGGTTCGAGTTCGGCTTCGTTTCCCAGTGCTGTACGAAATTCTTATCAAATCCTGTCGTAGCCTGTTCCACTCCTCGCCTCAGAGAGGCGAAATGTTTATAGCCCGCCAGCTCCCAACGTATGTCTTCGCTCCCGCAGGAGCGAAAAAAAACTAAATCATCGCGGCCCTTGCTATAAACACTTGGCTCCTCCGGAGCCAGGCAATTTTACTGCTCGAACAAATCCGGGAGCGAGTACAATCTTCGACCCGTTGGGTTGCTGATCGCGCTTACGCAACCCAATGTTTCCGAAACTAGTTTTCAGGACGGACTCGTCTTCCCAACCGCACTCGAATCCAATTACGCCGAAACCGCTACCGCGACGGAGCTGTCACATTCACGTCGACCTTTTTGTTTCCGCCGAAAAGGCGACCGCCGAAAACAAATAACGCGGCTACCACGATAATCACGAAAATAACCAGCACCGCGACCACGCCGGCACTACCGCCACCACCATCACCGTCTGCCATAATATTTTCCTCCTGCTCGTTGATGAACTAAAAAAACATCAGGCTGCGGTGGTTTCGCCACCCAGCAAAGTTAGTACTTCTCCAGTCACGTAACTCGAATCAATCTCCGATGCGAAGTAAACAAACGCCGGTGCAATCTCTTCCGGCTGCGCGGGCCGTTTCAGTGGCGTGTCCGCGCCAAACTCCGCGACATCCTGCGCTGCCTGGTCCGAAGGATTCAACGGCGTCCACACCGGTCCGGGCGCAACACAGTTAACGCGAATTCCTTTCTCAACCAGGTTCTGCGCCAACGATTTTGTGAAAGCATGAATTGCTCCTTTCGTCGCCGAGTAGTCAAGCAATTCTTTGCTGCCATCCAGACCTGTTATCGATCCCGTGTTGATGATTGCGCTTCCCTTTTTCAAATGCGGCAGGACGGCTTTGGTCATGCGAAAGTAACCATAGATATTTGTCTTGAATGTGCGATCCCATTGTTCGTCCGAAAGATCTTCCAGACCTTCCTGATGTTGCTGGTAGGCAGCGTTGTTTACCAGAATGTCGAGCTTACCCAGTTTCGAAACTGTTTTCTTGACGGCGCTGGTCGGAAATTTTTGCCTGGTGATGTCGCCTGAGATCGCAATCGCTTCGCGTCCTTCAGCTTCAATTGCGGCAAGCGTTTCCCGCGCATCGCCGGCTTCCTGAGGCAGATGTGTAATGGCAACGTCCGCGCCCTCGCGCGCAAACAGAACTGCCACCGCGCGGCCAATGCCCGAATCGCCGCCCGTAATCAACGCCACCTTGCCGGCCAGCTTGCCGGAGCCTTTGTAGTACGGCGCTTTATATTTCGGACGCGGATCAAGCTTCGATTCCAGGCCCGGCTTGCGCTGATGCTGTGCGGGCAGCGGCGATTTTGGTTCTTTCATCTGGCCCAGGCTCTCGGCGGATCGCTGCGCCGGCTTGCGAGCACGACTAGCGCGCGACTTTTTCGACGCGGACTCGCTCGCGGCAGTGCTATCACGAGCGGCCGTTGTCTTTCGTTTAGTTGGCATGGCGCTCGGTCCTACTTCTTCGAAGACTTCTTGGAAGATTTTCTGGTCGACTTCTTCGCAGCTTTGCCGCCCTTTTTGCCGCCCTTCTTTGAAGAACTCTTGTTTCCCTTTTTACCGCGCCCGGATCCGCTTTTCTTGCCTCCGCCGGTTTCTTTGTTCACCGTGGCCCAGGCACGAGCCTTTGCTGTTTTTTTCGAAACACCGCGGTCCTCGTAACCTTCTTCAATGTGTTCTGCTTGCCTCTTTTGTTTGTCGGTGTACGCACCCTTGTCTCCTCGCGGCATCCTGTATCTCCTTTCGCTCGATTCGCATTCTGCAAATACTGCGCCCCTCAGAATCTCGTATTTGGAATTGCTCGCGTGTCGATTGCGATTGCTCAACTAACGAGGGAAAAAGCTGGCACTACTCTTGCGGAATGCCGTCCTTGACTCAGCGTTAAGGGACCGAAGGTGGTCTGTTAGTAAACAAATGGCATCGTCGGATGTACAGGAAGCCTACACAAAATCAAGGAGACCGATATGGCGAACAAAGCGGGCAACGGCAAGCGCGAATTAATCGACACGGGTACGGACAAGCGTTACGTGCGGCGCGACGAAGACGGACAATTCAAGGAGTCGGATGACCAGGGACGCTCGTTGGCGCAGGATGTAAAGCATAAAGCCAGGACCACCGTGAAATCCGGTCAAGGCGATCGCGGCGATCAAAAACGCACATAACGAAAAGAGGATTTTTCTTCATCACCGATTCTTATTCTCCTGCCGTGCTGGATTCATTGTTCCGCTAATTACCCGGCAATTGGCAGGATGATGTTTGTGTTCCCACAAGCTGCTGCGGATCACTGCCAAACTTTCAATGACCAGACTTCAGCAACTGCAACAAGCCGGAATAAAACGTTTGGGAAGTCCGTCGCGTGGTTTCCGCTACAAACACGCCGACGGAAAAAAAGTGAACGCTGCCGATCGGGAAAGAATGGAGAGTTTGAAAATTCCGCCGGCATGGACTGAGGTGGCGATTAACCCTCGCGCCGCGGGCGCATTACAGGTGGTCGGGAAAGATGCCGCCGGACGCTGGCAGTATCTCTATCACGAGACCCACACCCGCCGTCAGGATGCGAAGAAGTTTAAACGCATCGTCGCTTTTGCCGAGGCGCTGCCAAAAATGCGGAAAACTGTCGCCGCGCACCTGCGCCAATCAGAACTCGGACGCGAACGCGTGATGGCCAGCATCGTACGAATACTTTCAAGCTGCTTCATTCGCCCGGGCAGTCAGGTGTATGCCAGCGAGCACGGGAGTTACGGCATTTCCACGCTGCGACCGAAACATGTGAAGGTCAAGGGAGACGTCGTCGAGTTTGATTTTCCCGGCAAGTCGGGCGTGCGCCAGGTTCGAGAAATTAGAGATCGGCAGGTAGCAAAAGTTGTAAAGGGTTTGCTAAAGCAGCCGGGGCGTGAAGTCTTCAAATATCGGAATGGCAACGGCGAGCTTGTAGACGTAAAGCGCGGTCACATCACCGAGTACATTCGCGAAGTGATGGGCGAAAAATTCAGCGCCAAGGATTTTCGCACCTGGGCCGGAACACTCGTATGCGCTTGCGCGTTGGCCCGCGCGGGGACGGATCTTGCGGAAAAAAAGACGGCGCGCAAGCGAAAAGTGGTAGCGGCAATTAAAGAAGCGGCGGAAGCGTTAGGCAACACGCCGGCAGTCTGCCGCAGTTCATACATCTGCCCGGAAATCATCAACAGCTTTGAGACTGGAAAAATCATCGACCATTATTTCAACACCCTTAACGAATTGATCACCTATCGTGGAAAACAACTTCACGCGGCTGAGAAGTCCTTGCTGCGTTTCATGAAGAAAGGCGCGGGCACTAAATAAAGTTCAGTACGAATCAGATTCTCGGTTGCGTCTTGTGGCATTCGCTTTGCAACTTTCGCAGAAACCAAAGCAAGTCCTTGGTTGCTTGCATGCGAACGATACAGATTCGCAGGCACGCTTTAGGGCCAGTATTTGAAACGAATACAGCCTCGACAAACACTATTACGCACAATGGGAGGAACGATAATGCAACAAGATCAAGATAGAGAAGGCCAGGGCGGTGGCGGCGGTCAACAAGGTGGCGGCGGTCAACAAGGCGGTGGTCAGCAGGGTGGCGGCGGTCGACAAGGCGGCGGTCAACAAGGCGGCGGTCAACAGGGCGGCGGTCAACAAGGCGGCGGTCAACAGGGCGGCGGTCAACAGGGCGGCGGTCAGCAAGGTGGCGGTGGTCAGCAAGGTGGTGGCGGCCAGGGCGGTTCCTAAACTTTCGATCGCCTTTCAGCGCTCGATTATCAATTTTTGTTCTCCATTTGAGCCCGGCCATCAATTCAAGCCCGCAAGCTTTAATGCAGAACTTTTTCCGGAGGTGGGTTCCTGCGAACTCACCTCTGGGTTGTTCCGGATGAAGCTCAGTTCCTTGGGGGGAATAATTCATGGATGCCTTTGAACTCTTAAAGAAAGACCACAAAAAAGTTTCGCAACTGTTTAAGGAAGTCGAAGCCGCCTCAGGCCCAACAAAGAAACAAATATTTTCTCGCCTGAAGACAGAACTCGACGTTCACGCGAACACCGAAGAAAGGGTTTTTTATCCGGCGTTAGAGAACAAGGACGAAGCGCGCGAACTCACGCTCGAAGCTTACGAAGAACACAAGGTCGTGAAAGACCTGCTGGCCGAACTCGATAGCGGCAACGAGGCCGAGGACGAATGGGACGCGAAGCTGACTGTGCTCAAGGAAAATGTTGAGCATCACGTCGAAGAAGAAGAAGGCGAACTTTTCAGCAAGGCGCGCCAGGTATTGAGCAAGCAGGAGATAGAAGAACTCGGCGTCGAAATGGAGGCAGAAAAGGCGAGTCAACTGGGTGGCCCAGCTCGGGAACTCGGCAGTAGTTCAGATAGTAAAGCCGGTACCAAAGCACGTCGCGGGACGGCCAAAAAATCCGAAGGCAATGAAAGTCCCGGCGTGCTGAAACGTCTCGCAAATCTGGTGGGTCTTGGCGGCAGTTCGACGAGTAAGAAGCGCCCAGCGAAACGTCCCAGCCCGTCGAAGGCTGCGAAACCGGCGGCCGGCAAAAAGGCCGGCAAGAAAACCAGGGGCGCTAAAGTCGCCGGCAAAAAGCAAAGCAGCAAGACCAGTAAAAAAGCAGCAAAGAAGAACGCCACCAAGTCGACTAAAACATCGCGCCCACGTGGTGCAACTAAGAAATCCGCAGGGCGCGGCACCGGGAAGAAATCGCAGGGACGCACAGCTGGTAAACGAAGCAGATCCAGATAGGGTCACGAAGCCGCCGGCCTATTCAGTCTGCTCTGATTTGCTGGCGATTGAGTCAACCAAACTTTTTCTAACCAGGAGGATTATTGTTATGAACGCCTTTACTCTATTGAAAGCCGACCACAAAAAAGTTGCCGGAATACTCGAGAAGATCGACGAGACCACCGAGCGCGGAGTCAAAACGCGCGAAGAATTGTTTACGCAACTTAAGACTGAACTGGACACTCACACGCGCATTGAAGAGACCATCTTCTATCCGGCGTTAAAAGACGTCGACGAAACCCGCGACATTACGCTTGAGGCTTACGAAGAGCACAACGTTGTCAAGACGCTGCTGGGCGAGCTCGAATCCCTGGGCAAGGGTGAAGAAGAGTGGACAGCGAAGTTCGCGGTCCTGAAAGAAAACATCGAGCACCACGTCGAGGAAGAAGAAGGCGAGATGTTTCCCAAGGCACGGAAAGTTTTAGGCGAAGATGGCGCCGAGACGTTGGGCACACGCATGGAGAAAGCGAAGGGCGAACAGAAAGCTGCCGCCGCCGGTTGATCGAAGTGTGCGTGTTTGAAATCTTCTCTGTGCAGAGAAATGAAATCAAGACATTACTGAGATTGTCTTGAACAACCGATACGAACCAGCACGAAGGCGGTTAAGGGATGGAAGGACCATTACGTGGCTTACTGGCGGGCGCGGCCGCCTGGAAATTCGGCGGCGGCTGCATCTCGACCATTTTGGTTTTTATTATTGTGTTCTGGTTGCTCGGTTACGTTCGTTGCTAAAGCTTGGAAGCAGCGGACCGATCAACCAGCCATTCTAGAATTCCATTCACCGGCCTGATCTTGCCTGCCGGCAATTCTTCATTTGCGGCGTCGCCGTGCAAAACGCGCACGAGCGGCGCTGCTTTCTTTTCTCCCGTCACCAGGAAATTCACTCGCGCCGCATGATTGATAACCGGCAAAGTTAAAGTAATGCGCGCCTGCCGGGATTGAGGGTGCGTGGTTGCGACCACCCATTTCGCTTTTTCTTTCAAAGCATCGCTGCCGGGAAAAAGCGACGCGGTATGACCATCGTCGCCCATTCCCAGCAAGACCAGATCAAACCGCGGCCAGTCAGTCGTTCCAAAAAAACTTTTCAATTCAGTTTCATACGATTCGGCGCTCTTCTGCGGCTGGGTCTCGCCATTTATCGGGTGGACATTGTGCGGCGGAAGCGGGACGCGCGATATAAATGCATCATTCACCATGCGGTAATTGCTTTCGGGGGAGTCCGGCGCGACCATTCGCTCGTCGCCAAAGAAGAGATGCACAAGCGACCAGTCAACGCGACTTTTGAATTCATCCGTGCCGAGCAATTCGTAGGCACGTCGCGGTGTCGAGCCGCCGGCGAGCGCGACAGCAAATGACCTGTGTTCATGAATACTCGCGCTCGCGTAGTCAACGAATCGTTCCGCGGCGGCTTGCGCAACTTGCTCGGGAGTGTCGAAGATTAAAACGTTTGGATTTGAACTCATGTGCACTGAAATAAGGTCAGTACCGGTACTGACCTTATGCCACGCAGGCGAACCAGTCCTAACTTTCCTTTTGCTTTGCCAAAAGTTCTTCCCACTCGGTATGAACAAAACCCTGATCGGGTTTATCCGTCCGTTCGTAAGTGTGCGAACCGAAAAAGTCTCGTTGCGCCTGCGTCAGGTTTAGCGGCAGATTCGCCGAGCGATATAAATCGAAATAACTCAAGCTCGCCGCGAATGCTGGAATAGGCAACCCCATTTTGATCGCGTGCGCCGCGATCATTCGCCACGAAGCCTGCGAGCGATCGATGCGCGCTCTGAATTCGTCGTTAAGCAGCAGATTTACCAGTTCTGGCTGGCGCAGATACGCCTCCTTTATCAATCCGAGAAACTTCGCGCGAATGATGCAGCCACCCTGCCATATGCGCGCCGTTTCGCTGAGATTGATGTTCCAGCCAAACTGATCGGAAGCAGCTTTAATAACGTTCATGCCCTGCGCGTACGAACAAATCTTGGAAGCGTAGAGCGCGTCGCGCACGGCAGCAATCAGGTCCTGCTTGTTTCCCACCGGTTCCGACGAAGCGGGCGCGCTGAATTGTTTGGCAGCCGCGACGCGTTCACTCTTTTGCGCGGAAATGTTTCGAGCAACAATCGCCGCGTCGATCGTCGGAATCGCTACGCCCAGGTCAAGCGCGATCTGGCTGGCCCACTTTCCAGTTCCCTTCTGTCCGGCTTTATCCAGCACGAGATCGACTAAGGGCTTGCCCGTCTCCGGGTCCTTCACGCGCAGAATCTGAGCGGTGATCTCGATTAGGTAAGACTCCAGTTCGCCGCGGTTCCACTCAGCAAAAACATCTGCCAGCTCGGCAACCTCGAGCCCAAGGCCGCGATGCATGATCCAATAAGCCTCGGCGATGAGTTGCATGTCGCCATACTCAATGCCGTTGTGAATCATCTTCACGAAATGTCCTGAGCCGCCGGGACCGATGTAGGTAACGCATGGACCATCCGGAACCTTTGCGGCTATCGCCTCCCAAATCGGACGAATCTGCTCATAAGCGCCGCGGTCGCCGCCCGGCATTAAACTGGGACCAAGCAGCGCGCCTTTTTCACCGCCCGACGTGCCCGAGCCGATCATGAACATCCCGGTTGTCTGGAGTTCCTTTTCCCGCCGTTCGGTGTCTTTGAAGTAGGAGTTGCCGCCGTCGATGATGATGTCGCCTGGCTCGAGGGACGGTTTGATCAGGTTGATAGTCCAGTCGACGGGATCACCGGCTTTGACCAAAAGAATTATCTTGCGCGGGCGTTCGAGGGAGGCGACAAACTCTTGCGGTGAATGGAAGCCAAATAATTGTTTGCCAGGGTGGCGCGCAATAAAAGCATCAACGACTTCTGCGTGGCGATCGTAAACCGCGACGGAGTAACCGTTGCGCTCAATATTCCGCGCCAGATTTTGGCCCATCACGCCGAGACCAATCATTCCGATTTTTGCTGTAGCCATAAAGAATATATTTTGCCGCGAATTTACGCGGATAAACGCGAATCAGAAAAGTTCAAAACCCGTTTTTCCGATTCTTGTCCTGAGTTCATGCTCCTAATCTTGCATTCGTGCTCTTGTCAGATCCGCGCTTATCCGCGTAAATCCGCGGCTAATTCATTTCAGTGCGTCTACTAACATTCGCTTCAGACTCTCAAGCCCCGCGACCACATCCTGGCCCAGGTCAACTCTAATCGCGCGCCGGCCATGCGCCAGCAGCGACTGAAAATCGCCAAGCGCCTGCGCATCCTTCAGCACGCTGAACGTGTACAGCTCTCCGGGAATTGGAAAATCAACTTTGTCCGGCGCGGTTATTTGAATGAACACACCGGAGTCTGGCCCACCTTTGTGCAACTGTCCGGTTGAATGCAGGAAACGTGGTCCATAACCCATGGTCGTGGCCGCTTGAGTTGCTTCGCGAACACTCATGCGAATTTCCTGCAACGCCGCCGAATTTTCCGGCGTCTCTTCAAGGTAAGCCAGCAGCGCAACATAATCGCCCGGCTTTATCTTGGCACAATGTGCTCGTAAAACTTCTTCAACTGACCCGCCGGCAGACGGGCCGCTCGCATAGACAGTTAACTGTCCATCGGTTGCTGAAGCCTGCTCCGCCGGCAGTTTTCCATCGCTCTTATATTTTTCGAGCAAAGCTTTCGTGGCGTCTTTCGACTCTTGCACGTTCGGCTGATCAAACGGATTAATGCCCAAACGCCAGCCCGCAAACGCCGTTGCCATTTCCCAAATGAAAAATTCCGCGCCCAGGTCGTACACATCGTTGAGCACTCGATAGACCACCGGATGACCTGCCACTTCGAGTGCTTTCAACTGCGGATTGTCGGCCGCGCCCTGCACGCTTATTGAAACAAAGAGGCGATCGTCGCCATAACTGGGGGACGCAGCCAGTGGCTCGCCGGCGATCGGAATTATTCCCTTTCCTTCCTTGCCAGTGCTCTCAGCGATCAATTGTTCAATCCATAAACCCAGACTCGCGAGCTTCTCGTCAGTGATAATCGTCAGCTTGTCGCGGCCGCCAAGCGCGCACTCGGCCATGGTCGCTCCCAACACCGCGCCCGGATTTTCATCGATGGGCGCCTCCGCGCCGCACAACTCGGAAGCGGCGACGGCGCGTCTCAACAATTCGGAAACATTCAGTCCCATTATTGCTGCCGGCGCCATTCCGAAATACGAAAGCGCTGAGTAGCGTCCGCCGATGTCCGGCTGATTGAGAAAGATTTTTCGGAAGTGGTCCGCTTGCGCCGCTTTCACCATCTGCGTGCCGGGATCAGTAACGGCAATGAACGAGTCGCCGGCGTTGGCGCCCGTTTGAGCCAGACGGTCGTACCAGAATTTATGAAAGACTATTGGCTCAGTGGTGGTTCCCGACTTTGACGCGACAATGAACAGACAATGCCGCACATCGATCTGCTTCGCAAAGTTATTGATGGTGTCAGGGTCGGTGGAATCCAGCACCAGCAGTTCGGGGAAATCCTTCTGCCGCCCAAAAGTTTGCCGCAGCACTTCGGGACACAACGAAGATCCACCCATCCCGCAGACCATGACATGGCGAAACTGCTGCGACACTCGCACGGTGTCCGCAAACGTCTTCAGCTCTTCAGCCCCCGCGAGCATTTGGCGCGCAACAGTCAGCCAGCCCAGCGCGTTGTTAATGATCTTCTGTTGCGGCGGTTCACTTTTCCAAAGCGACGCGTCTTTGTTCCAGAGACGTTCGATTAGATCTACTTCTTCCGCGTCTGCAAGCGCATCGCGCATCGCGTCGCGCAACTCCAGCGGCAGCGCCAGGATTTGTTGCGGCGCTCCATTGTCGCCAAACTCCTGCCCGGTTTCATTTCCGGCATCATTCATGATTCAGATGTCCGACAAACTTGGTTGTCGCTCCTAAAATGTAAGACCTTGAAATTTTGGTTGAACGGAAATAGTCTAGCACGCTTACGATTTGCCGCTGAGCGCTGCAAACACGATTTACAGAAGGTTTCCCAACACTTCTGCGCTTTGCTCTTTTGTTGGCAACTATTTTCAAGCGCCCAAGTCTTGCCCGGCAGTCCGCCGTTCGGCATCTTTCCATTTCTGAAAGGCTCAAATGAAAAGCTATAAGACGATCCCGGTTTTGATTGCTCTTTTCCTCTCTGTCTCGGCAAACGCGCAGATGGCGAATCCTGTAAGGCCGCTACCCGGAGTCTTTCCTCGTACCTCTCAGGCCAGTCCAGCTCGCGACGGGTCCCTGATGAAACCTGGCCACCACGCTTATGAAGACGCAATGGAATTTGCTCATTTTCTTAATCAAAGCGGCATTAACGTCAAAAGCTTGCATAAGTCCAAGTTAGACGGCTTCTTTCCAGGGCTTGAAAAAGCAGCATTCTTTCGAACGGAGAAGGGCGTGGTAGAAGTAATCTTCTTCCCTGATCCAAGAGGTGCTGAAAACGTGATAGTGAAGGAGCAGCGACAAGCGGGAAGGTATCTCTATTCCTTTGCGGGGCAACCAAACTTGGCGGCGGCTGGCGGATTCGATAGCAGTCGGCCAATGTATTTTCTGATGCACCGAAACTGGTTCATAGTCCTCGACAGTGAAGAGCTTTATGAAGAGATAAAGAGTGCGCTGAAAGAAGAATGATATTTGGCGGATTCAAGTTTGAAGTGCACCGTCCTGAGCGCCAACGGCGCGGACTGGAATAGCCAGGGGCAAGTGCTGGGCGAAGCAAAGCACGTCGCCCCTGGGACAGCACAATAAAAGTTAGAGAGCACTGAAAGTGCGCAATTAGATCTGGGCTGAGAAATTATGCCGCTCCTTCAGAGCTTGGACTTTATCCGCTTCAGTTTCCAGGGGCGTCGCGCTTCGCTGCGCTCAGCGCTTTGCCCCTGGC
>DNND01000077.1:11600-14480 GCA_003488005.1 Blastocatellia bacterium
GCTCAGCGCTTTGCCCCTGGCTATTGCATTCCCGCGCCCTTGGCGCTCAAGAATCAAACAACTCCACAACTTCAACTCGTTGCGCTTCCAAGTTGAACCTGCGTTTCGCCACTCGACGTGTTGGCTCAAAAGACGTCCAACTTGAATCCACCAAAAATAGAGTATGAAAACTTTTATAATAAACTCAGTTTTGCTTGCACTCTTCTTCTGTGTCTGTGCTAACGCACAAACGATGAAGGTATCTGAAGACCAGGAATCCTTGCGGCAGATGCTGGCGCATCAGCCAGACCATATAGCCACCCAAACATCGTATTACACGGATAGCACGGAGGGCACCGGAAGAAAGCACAGAATTGCGAGGCTGGGAAATCGACTGGCAGAAGTGACAGAGGAGGCCATTGTCATCAAAGAACGTGACAAGCCGACCCTTAAAATATTTCCTAAGCGACGAGAGTATTCGGAGGTGCTGTTTCAGGACAATGACGATTTTGCAGACTCGCCGGACACATATGCGAGCCGCGATAGTCTGGTCTTTAAGTCTTTGGGCAGAGAGAAAATTGCAAACTATAACTGCATAAAGATCGAAGCTTCATATCACTCTGAATATCTAGCAGACGTGCAGTTTCTGTTCTGGGTGGCGCCGGAACTGAAAGGACTGGTCGTCAAATCGGAAATGTCTTACGGCACGCCCTACAAACATGTGGTGCTGCTCGAGGACATTTCGCTGAACGTTGACGAATCAATCTTTCGTATTCCCGCGGGGTTTAAGAAGGTAGTTGAACCCGAGCTATGAACATTGTTTCGCTGTTCTTGACAGTCTTCGCAGTGAGCCTTCTGCTGTTCCTATTTTCTTTGAGCGGGAGCGCTCAAGACAAAGCACCTTCCGTCTCTGCTGACTTGAACTTTGCGTCAGGTCAAAGCGCACGCCGAATCCCTTTTGAGCTAGTCGGTAATCACATCTACCTTCGCGGAAGGGTTAATAACTCTGCACCGCTTTGGTTCTTGTTGGACACGGGTGCAGCGGCGTCATACTTCGATGCGCAACAAGCCAAGGCACTCGGACTTGGCGTTCAGGGTGAATCCAAAAAAGTCGTCCTCAACTTTCCCGGAGTGACGCTGCGCAACCAGGCTTTTTCGATCCAGCCTCTCGGCTTTGGGATTTACGATGGTCACGCCGTTGACGGCATGCTTGGTTATGATTTTATTAGCCGCTTTGTCGTTGAAATAAACTATGCAAACAGAACTATAAATCTATTCCAGCCTGAGGGCTATAAACATCTCGGTTCCGGAGAGGTAATCCCGCTCATCATGTTGGAAGATGACTCTGGCGGAAAAGTTCCGCTGGTGCGCGCCCGGATTACGCAACTTGGCCGCGATCCAATAGAGGGAAAGTTTATCGCCGACACCGGTGTTCGTGGTTCTTTGAGTTTAAATTCGCCTTTCGTGGAAGCGAACAAGCTATTGCAGTTTTCGCAGAAGACAATTCAAGCGCCTCTCGGCGGCGGTTCGATGGTACGAGAATCCAGGCAGCCGGTTGGCCGGGTGCCAAACTTACAGTTCGGGAGCTTCACGTTTAAGAACTCAGTCGCGATTTTCTTTCTTGATAAGACAGGGGTGATCGCTAGTCCGGAGTTCGACGGCGTCATCGGCGGCGAAATCTTGCGCCGGTTTAAGGTGGTGTTTGACTACTCGCGCCGGCAGATGATTCTTGAACCTAATCGTCAGTTTTCAGCGCCTGATGAATACGATATGAGCGGAATGCTTTTGACTGCGGAAGGAAGCGATTTCAAAACGCTCAAGGTGAGACATCTGATCGAAAACTCGCCAGCAACCGCGGCCGGAGTGCATGAAGGCGATGTGATCGCGGCTGTGAATAGCACACCTGCCTCGAAGCTTTCCCTGGAACAAGTGCGAAGCATGTTTAAGAAGGATGGGCAGAGTTATCGGTTGAGCATCAAACGAGGCGACGAGAGTATCCAGATTAGAATCCGGTTGAGAAGACTCATATAGAACCTTATTAAACCGCGCTTATGGATAAAACTGCCTTCACCTCCCTGGAATCTGAAAGACTGCGGTTGAGGCGCTTTACCGAGTCTGATCTTTTGCCGTTCCTTGCCTATTTGAATGATCCAATTGTTGCTCGTTATCAAACCTGGGAATCCTATACCGACGAACAAGCTGCAAAGGTTATCGAGGAGCAAGCCGCTGTTGAACCCGGTGAGCCGGGCAAGTGGTTTACGTTTGCCGCGGAATTGAAAGACGAAGATTTACTCATCGGACATGTTGCCCTGAATATGCGGGATCATCAGCAGGCAGAGATTGGCTTTACCTTTGCCCGCGCCTATCAAGGAAAAGGACTGGCGTTTGAAGCGACTTGTTTGGTCCTCGACTACTTGTTTACCGGGTTGAGTTTGCACCGGGTGATAGCGATTGCAGATTGCGAGAATGAACGATCAGTGGCGTTGTTGAAAAGGTTGGGGATGCGGCAGGAGGGACACTTTATCCAAAACATTTGGTTCAAAGGGAAATGGGGCGATGAGTACCTGTACGCTATTCTGAAGGACGAATGGCTGCGCGGGCGTCAAGAAAAGGTTTGATCGCGGCGGCATAGACTTCAGGAACTCTGATCAAGCTCTTCGACGCGTAGCGTCGGTAGAATTTAGCCCGGCGTTTCAACGCGGGGATCAATTCGGGATTGATTCAAGTCGCGTGGCGACGGTCGTCTTCGACGCGTAGCGTCGGTGGAATTTAGCCCGGCCTTTCAAGGCCGGGGACAGTCAGGAAAGTGTGCGCGTCGCGTAGCGACGCTTGAAACCAGCGAAAACTCCATCGTCGCTACGCGACGAAAACAAGTAACAACCTGATCCCGGCGTTGAAACG
>DNND01000062.1:0-872 GCA_003488005.1 Blastocatellia bacterium
GATTTCGACGGCTCCTGCTGGATTGTTCGTATTCAATTTCATCGCAGCTCGGATGGTCGGCAGCGAGTAATTCTGGACCGTGGTATTCAGTGGAGCTTCCTGGCTGATCGTATCTGCTAGTTTCTGCGCTTGCGCGTTGTCTCCTGCTCGTGCAAGGGCCAGAGCCAGGACGAGTTGCGTAGCTCGGTTCTGAACCCCCTTGAGAGAATTTCCTGCTATTCGTCGAGCTTGCGCCGAGTTGCCGGCTTCGGCTTCGTGCATTGCGTAGTCACTGTTGTACAGATCGGCATCGAGCAGCGATCCTTCCTTCGCCGCCAAATCTTTAGCTTGCGTCAAAAAGCGTCGGTAATCGCGGTATTGGCCGTGGTAACTCTCCACCTGCGCCCTACCGTAGAGGAAATCGTAATCAGCGCCCGGTTTGCCCACGGCCCAACTCCACTGCTCCTGCATCGCCGGATTGTCCTTTTGCAGGAAAGCTATTTGGACGCGGTAGTCGCGCAATTTGGCGTTGTCGAATTTGCGCGATTCCGCCTCAGCGTATGCGGCCTTGGCTTCGTCGATCCGGTCCGTCACAATGGCGCCACGTATCACCCAACCATAGCTGACTGAACTGGGAAGCAAGCGAACTGCTTCGCGCGCTTCGGCGAGAGAACGATCTAGTTGCCCCAGTGATTGCAAGCACACGGCGAAGTTGTTGTGGGCTATAAAATCGTCAGGAAAGGTTTGCNNGCTCCTTCCTTCATCGCCAAATCTTTAGCTTGCGCCAAAACGCGTCGATAGTCGCGGTAGTGGCCGTGGTAACTCTCCACCTGTGCCCTACCGTAGAGGAAATCATGCTCAGCACCCGGTTTGCCCACGGCCCAGCTCCACTA
>DNND01000062.1:1133-7225 GCA_003488005.1 Blastocatellia bacterium
TAAAATCGTCAGGAAAGGTTTGCGCCCATTGCGAGAGAACACCACATGTTTTCTCCTGTTCTCCGGTTGCGAGATCGTAATAGACGTCCTCTGCATGGAACCGGGCTCGTTCGGTCATGCGAGAGCGGAGCTCGTAGGCTTTCTTTGCAGAGGCTACAGCGAAGGCCTGTTTACCGAGAGCACTATGTGCAAACGCGAGAGCGACATGTGCCAACGTGAAGTCTGGATCTACCTCGATGGCACGCTGGTAATACGGAACAGCACCAGAGACGTCCCCTGTTAGATGGTGTCTATAGCCATCAGTCAGCAGTTGCAAGGCCTCCGGAGACGCACTCGTCGCCTCGTCTAACGGCTTGTTGAACCTGGCAACCGAAGCATCTGGTTCGCCCAGCTTGGCGCGCAGTTGAGCTGCGGAGACGCCCAGCACATGCACGACCAGGGTTCGACTTGGAACGTCATTCAAGACTTGCGCGATGGTCTTTCCCGATTGACAGTTGATTCCGTCTAGCTCGATATGGAAGCCGTTACCCGCTTCCGCGATAGAACCAGCTATCACCATTTTGCTGTTCGACCGAACGCAAACTTCAGTTGCGGTCTGCGGTGTCATCTTCGTTGGATCCTCAGAAAGGTGGAGCGTCCTTAGAGCCTCGCCGACTTTGTTTGCGGCCAGGACATTGAGATAGGGCGTCTGCTCCAGGCCGGTACGCAATGAGGTGTATAAAGCGTCGTTGAATACGGGATCTCCGGTTTGATTGCTGACGGCGAGGACAATCGTGTCACTGGGGGAAAGCGTCACCTTGTTGCGGAAACGCAGATAGATCCAGGTTCCTGAAGCTACCAGCAGGAGCAGCGCGGCTACCGCAAGCCATCTTAGCGGTCGGCGTCGTGCCTGCTGCGTCTCGCTCCTGACTCGCTCAAGATCGTCACGCATCTGGGCAGCAGACTGGTAGCGTCGCGACCGGTCCTTCTCCAGCGCTTTGGTGATGATGGCGTCCAGTTCGCGCGGGACGGCGGAGTTCAGATCGTGCGCTGGGTTTGGGGTCTGGTTGAGAATCGCATCCTGGACCACAGCCGCCGTTTCGCCGGTGAAGGCACGTCGGCCAGCCGCCATTTCGTATATGACCAGCCCAAAGGAAAAAAGGTCGGTGCGGGCGTCCAACTTTTCCTTGCGTAACTGTTCCGGAGACATATAGCCGGCCGTGCCCGGCGTCGTTCCGGGGCGCGTTAAAGCTGGGGAGATCCGCTCGATGCTTTCAGCGGTGCTATCAGTGGTGATTTGTTCGTTATCCAGCAAGGGCTCAATGTTTGATGTCCCTATGTCCCTTTCGGCAACTTCTTCACTCTCCGCCAATTTCGCCAATCCAAAGTCGAGAATCTTCACATGGCCTTGCTTCGTCAGAAAAATGTTTCCCGGCTTGATGTCACGATGAATGATCTCCTTATCGTGAGCAGCTTGTAACCCGTTGCAAATTTGAATCGCTATATCCAACAGTGTATCGAGCAAGATTTCCTTTGGCGCCGAGCTATCTATGCGATGAAGCAGAGTGTCTCCTTCAAGTAGCTCCATAGCGATGAAAGGCTGGCCTTCATACTCTTCAACTCCGTAGATCGTGCAGATGTTGGGATGATTCAGCGCTGAGGCTGTTTGCGCCTCACGCTCAAAGCGCCGGAGAGCAACCGGATCACTGGCCAGCTCTTCAGGGAGAAACTTAAGCGCCACGCGCCGGCCCAACTTGAGGTCTTCTGCCTCGAAGACCATTCCCATGCCGCCACCGCCTATGATTCTAAGTACGCGATAATGGGAAACTTTCTTACCGATGAGCGCGGCAGCTCCGGCTGGAGGTTGTACGATGGGAGTCTCCGGGCGATGGACTTCTGTTGTCGTTTCCAGAAACTCAACAGCTACAGCTAGTCGATACCCGCGCCGCGCCAAGGTCTCGATGTAGGTGGGGTTGCTTGCTGAATCACCCAGCGCTTTCCGAAGAATCCCGATGGCAACGTTGATGCTATGGTCGAAGTCTACAATCGTGCTATTGGGCCAGAGCTTTCGTCTGATTTCCTCGCGGGTTACGATCGTGCCGCCCCGCTCAATCAGCATTCGCAGAACTTGGAATGGCTGCTCTCTGAGCAGGACCTTCTGATCTCGATCAACCGCCGAAGACAGCTCACCCGTCTTGAGATCAAGCTCAAAGTCTCCGATTCGCACGCGACCTGATAATGGGCGTTCCATAGGTGTTGTCGAAATTGCAAAGTGTACTACTTGTGCAGCTTGGTTAGAAGGACCCCAGAATTACAGCAGTGGGGCAATTTTGTGGTGCTTGTCATCGTCGCGGAGCGACGGCTGACTTTAGCCCGGCCTTTCAAGGCCGGGATCAGATCGTGGATTGCTCCCGTCGCGTAGCGACGATTGAAAAACCCTCTAGTCTCAGGCGTCGCTACGCGACGCGAACGGATTCGTCCACTGTTCCCGGCCTTGAAAGGCCGGGCTAAAGTCAGCCGTCGCTCCGCGACGAAGAGCACCACACAATTACCCCACTACCAGAATTACAGCAAATGACTACAAAATGACCCGTAGTGCATTTACTCGCTGATGGCGGGAGGCGTAAAAGTTGATTTGAAAGAAATGCGAGGCAAGAGGCAGTAGTTATCCAGGAGGTTGAAATGACCTTTAGTATTTTGTCCGATCCGCAGCCGCTCTCCGAAGGTTTGCCCACGAGTTCAGGAGTCGCGAACTTGAAAGCGGATCAGCAGCTGTCAATTTCCGAAGACATGGCAGGTATTGCCGACTTCGCTGGAATCGTTGGTCGGAGTTCGGCACTGCGGCAAGTCCTGCACCTTGTGGAAATGGTAGCCGCCAGCGACGCCACCGTACTCTTGCTGGGCGAGACCGGCACGGGCAAGGAGCTGATCGCCCGCGCCATTCACGAACGCAGCCGGCGTCAGAAGGAGGCGTTTCTCACTCTCAACTGCGCCGCGATTCCCAGTTTGCTGTTTGAGAGTGAACTCTTTGGACATGAACGCGGGGCTTTCACCGGGGCGTATATGCAGAAGGTAGGCCGGTTCGAGTTGGCTGATCGAGGTACTCTGTTCCTCGACGAGGTAGGTGAAATGCCACTTGAACTGCAGCCGAAACTTTTGCGCACCTTGCAGGAGCGTACGTACGAGAGAGTAGGTAGCGCGCGGACCAGGAAAGTTAACGTGCGACTGGTGGCAGCGACTAATTGCGATCTGGAAGAGATGATGTCGGAGAGGCAATTCCGGAGTGATCTTTACTATCGATTGAACGTGTTCCCGATCCGTATTCCACCGTTGCGCGAACGTCGTGCAGACATTCCATTGCTGGTACAACACTTCACGCAGAAGTACGCTCGCACAATGGGAAAACGAATCGACGCAGTGCCGGCGACGACGATGCAGAAGCTGGATCGTTGGTGCTGGCCGGGGAATGTGCGTGAGTTAGAGAATCTTGTAGAGCGGTCAGTGATCCTGACAAATGGCAACACGCTCGCGGTTTCTTTACCAGAAAAGGGGAACGGAGCGATAGATGCGGCGGAAGTCGTCGGTAACTTCGAGGAGCAAGAGAGAATTGTTAATACTCTCAAGGAAACCAAAGGACGGGTGAGTGGTCCCAATGGAGCAGCATCCCGATTGGGTGTGAAACGAAGCACATTGCTCGACCGCATGAAGAGACTCGGCATTGATGCGCGAGAGGTCAGGAGTAATCTTATGTATTCAGAGGTTGCGGCGAATTGAATGTCGTTTCTTTTTGCGGTGAGGTCTTGAGATGAGTCAAACAGATTCGATCATGCTGGCCGTGCCGGTGAATGAGAGCGACCACGTGAGGGGCCCAACCAACGCGTCGGTTACGGTCGTCAATTATGGCGACTACCAGTGTCCAGGCTGCCAAAGCACGCATCGTTCGACCGAGAAGATGGCTCGTGAACTGCTGGACAGGGTGCGTCTGGTTCATCGACATTTCCCACTCGTGAAAAACCATCCGCGTGCGCTGCGTGCAGCCGAAGCAGCGGAGGCCGCTGCCGCTCAAGGCAAGTTCTGGGAGATGCACCGCCTTCTTTATCTCCGTCCTAACAAACTCGGGGATCGTGACCTTCGTAGGTACGGCAAAGAGGTTGGGCTTGAGCTTGAAAGATTTGATCGGGAGATGGCCAGCGGCATCTATGCCGATCAAATATTGAAGGATTTCTATTTCAGCCTGAACCACGGGATCACAGGCACGCCTACTACCTTTATCAATGGTGTGCGTTATGCGATGAGCGCCGTGGAATTGGTAATGGCGGTAAAGGCCTGTCTTAATGAGCGAGAGGGTTAAGAGTGATTTCAGGTATTCACAAGCCCCGCAGATTTGAATGCGTCTTCTGCCCGCTATAAAGTACTGGATTGTTGAATCACCGAGTTCACGCCTCCGGCTTTGACTATTTCCTGCCTTGGGTGTTCGCTGAGTCTTGGTTCCAGTCATGAACGACCTACTTGCAGCTCGGTCGCAGATGGCGATGTCACTGGCTTTTCACATCGTCTTTGCGGCAATCGGTATTGCTATGCCGCTTCTAATGATCATTGCTGAGTGGCAATGGCTGCGGACGAAAGACGAAGTCTATCTGGCATTGGCAAAACGCTGGGCGAAGGGAACAGCAATACTGTTCGCGGTGGGCGCAGTTTCGGGAACAGTGCTCTCGTTCGAATTGGGATTGCTGTGGCCAGGTTTCATGCGTTACGCAGGCGCGATTATCGGCATGCCATTCTCGCTCGAAGGATTCGCGTTCTTCACCGAGGCCATCTTCCTGGGCATCTACCTGTACGGGTGGAATCGCGTGCCGCCGCGAGCGCATTTGTTCGCAGGTGCGATGGTTGCCGTAAGCGGCACACTCTCGGGCGTTTTCGTCGTCATCGCGAATGCATGGATGAACACTCCCACGGGTTTCCACATCGTTAATGGCAGGCCTGTTGATATCGATCCACTTGCGGCGATGATGAATCCAGCGGCGTTCGCGCAAACGCTTCACATGACTTTGGCCGCGTATGCAGCTACGGGATTTGTCGTCGCGGGTATTCATGCGTTCATGCTGCGACGCGATGCAAACAACCGTTTTCACAAAAGCGCGCTGGCCATCGCTCTAACGGTTGGGGGAGTGGCAGCGATTCTTCAGCCTTTGAGTGGCGATCTGCTGGCTAAGATGGTGGCGAAGAATCTCCCGGTGAAGCTCGCAGCGCTCGAGGGACAATTTGCGACCGAGAAGGGCGCGCCGCTCCGCATCGGCGGCATTCCAGATGAAGGTGCAGGTGTAACCCGGTACGCGATTCAGATTCCGTACGGGTTGAGCATACTGGCATATAACGATCCACATGCGACCGTTAAAGGCTTGACCGACTTTCCCGCAACAGAGCGTCCACCAGTTGCAATTGTGCACGTGTCGTTTCAAATCATGGTGGCGTCCGGATTGGCGATGATGGGAATCGCAGTTTGGGCGGCGTGGCGATGCTGGCAAGCCCGTCGCAAGAGAACGAAGGCATGGCTCGAATCAAGATGGTTTCTGCGTGCGCTCATCTTAGCCGCGCCGCTGGGCTTCATCGCTATCGAGACTGGCTGGGTCGTCACCGAAGTCGGCCGTCAACCTTGGATTATTTATGGCGTAATGAGGACGGCTGAAGCGGTCACGCCCGTACCAGGACTGGTTGTGCCTTTCATTACCTTCACGTTGCTATATATTTTTCTGGCCGCCATTACAGTTTGGTTGCTACTGAGACAGGTTGCAGCGAGCCCGCAAGCTTTTGGATCAGACGGACAGGAGGTGAGGCTTGCCGCTTGAAACGATCATAGCGGGTGTAATGATCGTCGCCCTGATCATCTATGCGTTACTGGGTGGTGCAGACTACGGCGGCGGAGTTTGGGATCTGTTTGCTTTTGGCAAGCGCGCACCGGCACAGCGGGCGCTCATTGCAGACGCGATTGGCCCAGTCTGGGAAGCGAATCACGTGTGGCTGATCCTGGTGATTGTCGTTCTTTTCACAGCTTTCCCACCTGCGTTTGCTGCTATTTCAACTGCACTCCATATTCCACTCACGCTGTTGCTGAT
>DNND01000011.1:0-311 GCA_003488005.1 Blastocatellia bacterium
GAAGTCGTCGTATTCGCATCGCCTACGCGTGTGACTGTCGCTGTGCAGGGAGTGATGGCCGAGCCGGTGTAGATAAAGCTGCCCGGTGAACAATCAATCGTTGTGGTCGATCCTGCCTGAGTAATGCTGAACGTCACCTGCGCAGCCATGCTGCCGCTGTGGTTGGCGTCACCAGCATAAGTCGCATCAGCAGTGGCTGTGCCAACATTCACATTGTTGGCGTAGACCACGCTGGTCGTGGTGTTCGCATCGCCAACGCGCGTGACTGTCGCGGTACACGGCGTGATAGCTGAGCCGGTGTAGGTAAAGCT
>DNND01000011.1:614-32370 GCA_003488005.1 Blastocatellia bacterium
TAGGTAAAGCTGCCCGGTGAACAATCAATCGTCGTGGTAGATCCTGCTTGAGTGATGTTCGCTGTTGTGGTTGCCGAACTGTTTACAAGATAGTTCCCGGCGTCGGCGCCGCCTATTGCAATGTCGCTCGAGGTTACCGTCTTACCTGTTCCGGCATTGGCATTGTCGAACGTGCCCGTGCCGACCGGCGTCACGATGTCCGGCGAAATAACTCCGGCTAACGAAACATAAATAGTCGCAGCCGTCGTCCCATCATAGGTTTTGTTGTCGGCCGTGATAGTCGCTGTCAACGACTTCGCCAGCACCGTCAATGTCGCGGCAGTGGTCGTGGCCGTTTGCGGGCCGACGCAGGTGTTCGTGAACACGGCGCGGTATTGCGTGCCGCTCTGCGAAACTGTCGGTCGGGTGATAGTAAGCGTCGTTGTAGTCGAGCCACTGACGTTGCCGCCATCACTCAGATTGCTGAAACCGGAACCCGTATCCGCTTGCCACTGGACCGTTGGCGTTGGATTTCCACTGGCCGCAGCGGTAAAGATCGCGTCGCCGCCGTAGGTGATGGAAACCGCGCTGGGATTGGTGGTAACTGCGGGTGCGGTGCAGGCAACTTCACCGACAGCGAAGTCAGACATTGAAGTCATGCCTGTTGCCGTGATGCTGGTTGTTGTCGGCGTTCCGGAAATTGTAGGTCGGGTCCAAACGCCGCTATCGCGTTTGCCAACTATGAAGTTTGCCGCGTTTGCTCCGCCATCGATTTGCGCTGCCAGGTAGTTGATCGTAGCGCCATAGGCTGTGAATACAACACCGCCGTTTGTCAGCTTCCAGTTAGCCTCGACACTCTTGTTTGTATCAACCGGATTGTTTACGTCGGAAATGTCGCCGCTCTTCGCAGTGGCGGTGACCGTGCCACCGGTGCTTACGCTGCCAAAGGTCACTGAGATCGGATCGTAATAACTAACCGTGCCAACTTCGAATGTTTGCGAGACATTGCTGCCGACGCCGTAGTTCTTGCGCAGATTACCGATTACGTAACCGGGCTGCGCCAGATAATTCGCAATCAGAGTTCCGTTAACTGTCAGGACCTTGCCTCCGGCAAAACCGGTTTGCAGCAGGCGCGCGAGATTAAGCGTCGTCGCGCTATCAACCGTAGCGTCGCTTTCAAAGTCGATGCCGCGGGAATTAACGAAATTGCCGAAAGTGACTGTGCCGCCGCCAGGCTTATTGATCACAATGCCGGGTCCGCTCGAGCCGCCGCCGAGCAATAGATCCGGCGCGTTGCCGCCGCTACCCGCTGCCACACTCGTAATGTTTCCCTGAATGGTGACTTTGCTCGAACCTGTCCCAAGATAAGTGAGCGACGAGGTGAGCGAACCGGTGCTGTTAATGGCCAGATTGTCGAATTGGAAATCACCGTTGCAAGTGTTGGTGGGCGTGCTGCAAGGATCAGTCGCAGTGACGGCTATGCCGCTCGGGTCGCCCTTGCCAATAACCAGGTTCGCATAAGTTCTTCCATTCGCATTAAAGCCGGTATTGGTCCAATAGTCAGCTTCGCTGCCGGTGTTGAATTTGACGACCCGGTTCAGAGATGAACCAAAGGGACTAAGGCCGTTGCCATGCGTGTAAACGGAGCCAGTCGCGAAGATTATGGAATCGTTGTTGCCGCCTGTGCCCGCGCCGAACGGATGCGTTGACCCGTCATAACTCAAATCAGTAGTAAAAGCATTTGCGCTGGTAAACGTGACCGTGCTGCCACTGCCTGCAGCGATTAACTGATGCGCGCCATCTTTGAAAGTTATTTGGCCCGCAACTGAACCAGTAGCCGTTGAAGCAACAGAAATAATCAGCGGCGTTGTAGTCGCTACCGTCAACTTGGTTGTCGCACCGGAAACGAGCAGATCACCGCCCGCGCCAGAGACAGTCAAAGTCTTCGTGCCCGGAACAATCGCGTCCGCGTTGAAGGTTGCGTTTACGGCATTCTGAAAATGCAATCCCTTGATAGTTTCCGTGGGTATGCCGGTAACCGTCGCCGTCGATGTAGAGCCGCCGTCGAAGATCATTATGTCGCCGACTGTGGGAACGATGCGCGTCGGCGTCCAGTTCAAGGGGTTGGTCCAAAGCGTGCCGGTGGAACCGTTCCAAAGATACGTTCCCGAGGTGTCGTCGTTCGTGATCGTGCCTTGTCCCTGATTATCGCTGATGGTTGCGGTGTTCGGATTAGACAGGTTGACCAAGAAGTTCTCGGTAGGCTCAACGTGGGTATCGCCGTTGACGTTGACCGTGATTTGTTTTGTCGTGTCGCCGGGAAGGAACGTCAGCGTCGCCGTGCCAATGCCGGTGTAGTCACTGTCGGCAGTGGTCGCCGAACCGTCTTGTGTTTGGTAATCAACCGTTGCGTTAAGCGCAGTTGTCCCTGATTTCGTTACCGTGAACGTGTACGTCGTCGTGCCCGAGTTACCTTCGTTATGCGTTACATCATCGATCGAGAAGGACGGCAACGCGTCGTCGTTGGTGATTGTTCCGGTTGCCGCGCTGAGAGTTCCGACGTTGTAACCAGTGCCGGAAGTCAGGGTAAGGACGGCCGTCTCGTTGTCCTCGTAGGTCGTGTCGACAGTCGGATCGACGGTGACCGTGGTCGTAAGATTCCCAGCGCCGAATGTCACCGTACCGGTCGATGCTGTAAAAGTTGCCGCGCCACTCTGCGCGTAATCCGTGCTAAAGGCTGCTGTGCCGCCTACTGAGAAATTGACGGTGAGCGCCCCGCCGGCAACTGAACTTCGAGTGAAGGTGTAAACCATATTCGGCGCGCCATCTTCAGCGACGCTCACTGGAGACACCCCCACGCTCACGTCCGTCGCAGCCGGGACTACTTCACCCGTGGAAAGAATTGTCGCCGGATATGAGACGCTGCTAATTAAGAATGTAATCTGCGCTAATTGACCTGTTGTTAGTCCCGACGAAGTGGGTCCAACGAAGATCTTTCCGCCCGTGCCGGACGAGCCGTTAGTCCCTGTCCATCCTGTGACCGTCAGAGTTTTTGCTGAGGTCCATGAAACTCCATTGCTGGCTGCGAAAGTTAAGCTATGACTTCCCGTGCCGAGGGCGATCGTTGAATTGTCACTGAGATTGAGCGTGCCTGTGGATTGAGTGAAGCCGCTGGTCGCACCAGTACTCAGCGCGCCGCCGTTTAGGATAATCTGACTGGTGCTGGGGAGCGTGTTTGCCGTCCCACAAGACAGCGTGCCGCCGCTGAGAGTTGTTGCGCCGCCATAAGTGTTTCCGCCCGAAAGTGTCAAAGTGCCTGTGCCGGTCTTGGTTAGCGCGACTGTTCCCGTCGTGTTCTTAATGACGCCCGAAAATGTACTCGTCTGGTCGTTGTTACCCACCGTCAGCGCATAGATCGCGGCGTTGACTGTGTTGTCCACCGTGCCCGACCCTGACAGACCGTTAATCGTCTCGCTGTTGGCCCTTAGATCCAGCGTCCCAGCGACACTGACATTTCCTTTCCCTGACCCGTCTGGAATCGCTCCGCTGCCAATCCCAAGGGTGCTGCCGGCGCTAATAATCGTATCGCCGGAGTAGCTGTTCCCTGAATTGGCCACAATCACGATACCCGCTGCGGGGGCGGTCGTGACGCCTCCGCCTCCGCTAATGAGGCCGGTGAAGGATGCGGAGCCCCCACTCGCGCCCCCTTTGAGCGTCACACTCTTGTTGAGGGTCAGCGTGCCGGAATAACCAAGGGTGGTCGCGCCGGTATCGTTCCCAATCGTGGTTGTGCCGGATCCCTGGTTGGCTACAGTGATGTTAACTGTTAGCTGGCCGTTGGAGTTATCACGGTACAGAGAGGTGTTGTTGGTTCCGGTGCTAGGATCGTTGATCGTGACTGGCCCTGTCCCGAGCGCGCTGTTGTTGTTCCAGAGAATCGTACCGGCACTAATCGTAGTGCCACCGCTATACGTATTTATGTTGTTCAACGTCAACGTGCCGGTTCCTGCTTTGGTCAACGAGCCGCTGCCGATGATCGCACCGGTGCTAAAATCTATACCCTGTGACACTGCATTGCTGCGACTGATTGTGAGGTTGCCGTTATTTGTGATTGTGCTGCTGGTTGAAAGTGATCCGGTCGTCCCGCCGCTGCCGAGTTGAACCGTGCCGCCAATATTTATTGTCGTCGTGCCAGTGTAGGTGTTCGTTCCACTCGTCGTTAAGGTTCCACCGACGGTTACCAAACCGGCACCAGTGATGGCGTTCGTGCCGCCGCTCAGGGTGCCGGTGACGGTTAAACTTCTGCTTGTTGCGATGCCGAGGTTGTTCGCGAGAGTTAAGGAAGCGCCGTTGTTGACAGTCCAGTTGATGTTGGTGTTCGTGAGTGTGCCGGCGGATTGTGTGAAAGTCTTGCTTGATCCGGTGAAATTTACCGCGTGAGGGCCGCCACTTGAAGCTGTAAAAGTTCCGCCTGATTGATTAAAGTTACCGCCGATATTGAGCGTTCCAACCGAAGTACCACTAACAATATTTAGAGTGCCTCCCGTAATGATTAGGTCGCTGCCGATTGTAGTCGTAAAAGTGGCAGGAGTATTTGAGTTGAGTCTGAATTCATTTGCTCCGCTACCCGTGGCGACGATCGTGAGGTTTCCGTTTACCGTCGTTAATGCGGCTGACTGTTGCCACGAACCTCCAAGTGAGGCCACGTTGATCTTGAGGTTACCCCATGACACACCTGGCAGCGCAGCAGGGGTTCCTCCACCGCTGGCCCACTTCTGGATTTCAACAGTGCTTGAAGCACCTAAACTTAGATTCGAAGCGACTCCGGGAAAATCGTTTTGTGAGCCATTGGATGACGATCCAACTGCGTTATGAACATACGTGGCACCGTTGTCAACTTGAAAGGTACCCTTGTTAGAGCCACTCGTATTAAAAGTAATTAAATTATTACCCGTCAGCGAAGCGCCTGATTCGATTTGTAACTTCGCGGTGCTGCCGGTGATAGCCCAAGCGGCACTTGTAGTCATCGCATGAGGAGCCCCCGATAGCCCTCCGCTACCCTGAATGATAAATACATCTCCGCTAGTCGTAAAATTCGCGGGACTTGTTCCCGTACCGTTTCTATTTGTTTTCCAGTTCGAAAGGGTGTTGGCGTCTCCGCTGGTGGTCGAAAAGTACGTTGTGTTCGCATCGGTCAGTGCCGTCTGCGCTGTTCGTCCCGATGTCCCACCCGTAGCGGCGAGGATGTAAGTTAATCCATTGTCTTGATCTTCAGGCGCGTACTGTTGATGAACGAAGTTTCCATCGGCGTCTGTCTGGACCAGGAATGTGTGTGGGTTCTCAGTGCCGACGTGCGGGTCTTCGTGGAACATGAGGGTGACAACCTCGTTTGGTTGCCAGCCGGTACCGCTGACGATCACGGGGGTGCCCGGAGCGTAGTCGAGTTTGTCGGTTGTGACTGTCGCAGCTGAGCTGTTGAGTGTGGCAGCGGAATTCAAAAAGGCGCCACTGCCGTCAGTGCCGCCAATAACCAAAGCCTGAGTTGATCCGGAAAGCTCTGTGATTGTTTCGCCGTCACGATTCAACAACGCGCTGGAAGCGCCATGCCGAAACAGCGCCGTGCGTGTGGGCGCGTCGAGAATCTCCTGATATAGAGCAGGATGAGAATCGCCAATTGGATAGACGTGAGCATGCGCGCCGAATTGATTGATGGCGGGATCGTACATCTCAATGTCTTCGTGATCCGTACCGCCGATGATTTGCACTTTGCCGTCCGGCAAAACGCGCAGCAGCGCGCGCACGTGCTCATCCTTCGCTTCATTTCCTACGGCTGAAAAAGCCGCGGAGGCTACATTTAAGATTTCTCCCGTTAGCACGTTGCGGCCATCGAGCGCCTTGCCACCAACAAACAAAATGTTTCCGTCATTCAACAACGCGGCGCTATGTTGCGCGCGCGGCGCGAGCATGTTCGCACCGACAGAGCTGAACGCATTCGCTGATGGATCGTAAATCTCGACACTGCCCGACGCATCGCCGCCGGCAAACACAATTCGGCCGTCACTCAGCCTGGTAGCTGAATGTCCTGAGCGTGCACCATTGAGATCCGGCCCGGCGGTAAACGCACCGCTGGCAGGATCGAATACTTCCGTTGAGCTCAATGGTCCAAGCTGGCCGCGACCACCCGCAATCAGTACGCGCCCGTCGGGCAAACGTGTTGCCGTGTGGTCCGCGCGCGGAGCGCTGAGATTTCCGGAGACTGAAAACGTTCCGCTGGTGGGATCGTAGATTTCTGCTTCGGTGATGAAGCCGTTTGCGTCTTCGCCGCCGCTAACCAACACGCTACCGTCCGCCAGCAAAGTCGCAGTGTGGCCACGCCTCGCTTTGTTTAATTGAGTATCAGCCACAGGCGGCGCCAAAGCGGTTGGCGTCGCGCTGCTCTGTTTTATTGAACCTGAGTTTGCAACAGTGATGTCTGCAACCGCGCGCCCAAACAACAAGGCCCGAAAGGACGCGGAAGAAGCAGACGCCACCGCGGCGCTTGCGGCAATCGCCACAAGTGCCAGCGCGATGGCTAATCGACTGCGTTTGCTGATTCGGTTGAGAGTAGAAAAACGGACAGACTGCGGGCGTACAGGGGGAATGTTCACTTTGGGGGCTCCTGAAAAAGGCAAATGGATCGCGGGCGACGCCGACCCAACAACGTACTGCTGCGGTTAACGGTCTTTGGGCTTGAAAAGGGGAGAAACGCTTAGTTGCATCACAATTCCGGATCTCGCAGCGAATGACGGAAAGAAAAGCTGGGCTATAACATAAGTCTCGCGACTTGGACTGGCCGGGTGAACCTTGGCAAGGGTTTGTATTCGATCGCAAGCAAGCTTGAACGCGATCTCCGCACGACAAGCAGAACTCTGAACCTGGAGTTCAGACCGGGAGACAAAACCTCGACGAGGAGCGGACAGATTAGAAGCCCACAGCGGCCCTGTCAAGCTTTTGGCGTCAAATTGCAATCGAAAACCAACAAACAGTTTTTAACCGAACGCTCATTCAGATTGTGATGGAGATGAAAAATAATTGACATGCCCGGCAGGCGGGGAGTATCGTGCGGGCCATCTGATGCAGGCTGAATTCTCAAGAGCCTCTGCTTCTCATTGCAAACTCGCACAAATCAGCCTTTAACTCGAATAGATGATGACTTTGGTAGACGTTTTTGTATGACCCTCACACCCTATAGCCGTTTTCTAAAAGTCTTGTCGTTGGGACTTCTGCTCGCTCCTCTCACGATCGCCCCCGCCCAGAATCGAAATGAGATCCATCCCGACGATCATGTAGAAGCTGATTGGGTAGACGAGGTGCCGTGTAGCAAGGAAAGTCAGGGATTGGGGTTCATCAAAGAGCGCGAGTTTCGACTCTGCTTCAAATTTAACGCCAACGAACTACAGCCAAAGCCGGGAGGCCTGACCAATTGGCCCACGCTCCATTTCGAGAGTTATACAAAAAGGACAAACAAGAATCTTACGAGTATTGATCTCAAGGTCGACCATGACGACGATCACCGTGGCTTAATCATCGAAAAGGTCGAGGCGATCGGGCCGGAGCGCAAGTTTGGAACACAAAGTTCCATGCAGGAATTTTCGACCAAGATAGGAATTCGTAGTGAAGCCCAATCAGACGATTATCCACTTAGTTTGTCGATAACGTCTGGCAATGAAACCGGCGATCGGAAGATCGAGATTCGCTTACCACTCCTGGTTCCCGCCAAGCAATCGATCGTTGTTCAGAAAAGCACGCCTTCGGAGATTGATTGTTGGGCAGGCTCCAAATGCTCCGACCTGCAACTCCACTTTGAGAATACACTTCCTTATAAACTTACGATCGCCAACGTCATTATCAACTCGGATGATCTGTTGGAACCTCAACCCGCTTTCATCGAGACGAACTCGATCGATGCCAATTCAGAAAACGACATTACAATCAGACTGAAGGCCAAACCGATGACGTTTGCCAGGGTGTTCAGCGGTTTTGGTAAACCTCAACTCAGAATAAAGATCGATTACAAAGATGACTACAATCGAGTCCTTCGTTCCCAGACGGAGATGGGTTTTCAGATCAGGCCAAATCTCTTAATTTTGGCAATTATCCTGGTGCTGGGTGCTGCTGTCGGCACGCTCGTCCGCATAGATTTGGGCAGGCTCGAGAAGGCCGGCGTAATTTCCCGAAGACAGCGGATAATTTTTGCGGCAACGACGTTTGCCAGCGGCATTCTGGTTTGCCTTATCGCGTTATTCGCAAACATCAAGCTGGTCGTGCTTAGCGATCAAAACTCATATTCCGCCTGGGACCCAAAAGTGCTTTTCTTTACCGCATTAATAGCCACGGTCAGCGGCTTGCCAATACTTTACGCTTATTTGAAAGTGCCCCGGCCACCCGAGGCGAGCGCAAAACCCGAGGAGCAAGCCGCGCCGAAAGATGGCAATGCACCGCAACATCCCTAGTTGTTCTAACTTCATTAGGAGGTTGATCCTGGTATGTCTGCTATGGCCTTTTTACGAAGTCAACCGATGAAAACTTTCGTGACTTTCAGTCTCGCGATTATTCTGTTGTCAGCATTGTCGGTACCAACGCGAGGCCAAGGCTCGGCGGTGCAGTTACTAAACGAAGGCAGTGCATATCAAAGTGCTGACGATACGAACGATCGGGCTGCCATAGCCTACCGGCTGGTAATCCAAAAATATCCCAGGACAACTCAGGCGGAACAGGCTCAGTATTTTCTCGGAACTTATTACGAGAAAAAGTTCTTCTTACTCGAGGGTCAAAGTAAAGTCGAGGATTGGTCGTCTTTCAACGAAGCTGAGCAAGCGCTTTATGGATACGTGGGAACCTACAAGTTAAGAGGCACCAAATCCTATTTGGCAGATTCATATTATGCGCTCGCCATAATTGCCCTGCGCCGAGGCTATCGCGACGCCGCCCGCAAACTGCTGACTCAGATGAGCGACTCAGCCCGACAAGACAGTCAGGTTTACGTTTCGAAAGTGGCCCCACGCCGCTCTGATGAAGTCATTAAGAAATACTGCGAAACAAAAGCCCTGGCTGCGGCAACCTTAGACGCCCTCAATAACTCCTCCTCATTCAACGCGACAATAAACAATTTAACTGGTTGGTGCCGGAAGAATTGCAGATAGGGTCAACCCTGCTTCAATTTCCGGCGATCGATTTTGCCGCGATCGTTTTTGGGAAGGGAATCAACGAATTCAATCCAGCGTGGATATTTGTAGGGAGCGAGATGCGCCTTGACGAAGGTTTTTAGCTCTTCAATGAGCTGACTTTGGACGTTGGACGTTGGACTTTGGACAAATTCTTCTCTTAGCACGATGAAGGCTTTTGGTTTGATCAAACCATCGCCGGCTGCGGCGCCGATGACAGCGCACTCAAGTACGGCTTCATGTTGCAGCAGACAATTCTCAATCTCGGCGGGTGCTACAAAGATGCCGGAAACTTTCAACATGTCGTCGGTGCGGCCGTGATACCAGTAATACCCGTCGTTATCGACATGGAATTGATCGCCTGTCGTGCACCAATCGCCGGCGAACGTCTCTTTTGATTTCTCGTGAGCGTTCCAGTAACAGAGCGCCGCTGAGTCACCCTTAACTTTCAGCGTGCCCATCTCGCCGGTTGAAACTTCCTTGTCCTCAGCATCGACGATTCTTGCTTCATAACCTTCAACAACCTTCCCAAGGCTGCCCAGCTTCACATCGCCGGGCCGGTTTGTAATGTAAATATGAAACATCTCTGCCGAGCCAATGCCGTCGTAAATCTCCACACCTAATGTTTGTTGCCAACGCTGGTAGAGCTCCGGCGGCAAAGCCTCGCCGGCTGAATAACAGAATCGCAAACTCGAAAGATCGCGTTGCGCCGCAGCATCGGCATTGAGCATTGAATTGATCATCGTCGGTACCGTCGTCAGAATTGTGGGGCGATAGCGCTCGATGACTTCAAACAATTTCTCCGGCGTTGCGCGTTCAGAAAACAAGACGGTGGCCCCGCCGACTGCAAAAGGGAAAAGCAGGTTGGTGCCGGTCGCGTAACCAAAAAATAGTTTGGGAACAGAGACCGTCAGATCGTTTTCGTTAACGCCGATTGTGCGCTTGGCAAAGGCTTCGGTATTGAAAGGCAGATCGTGTTGCAGGTGCACCGCGCCTTTTGGATGACCAGTCGAGCCTGACGTAAACAACCAGATTGCGATGTCGTCGCGATGCGTATCGGCGGGCCTGCATTCGTCTGACTCGCTGAGTACTGCGCCATCGAAAGACTCCCAAAGCAAAGCGTCATTAGTGAAGTCGATGTCTGAATGCTCATGGCCGCCGACCACTAAAACAGCACGCAGATGTTTCGCGTCAGCGGTGGCTTCATTAAAAGTTTTCAGCAGCGATTCATGGATGATGGCGACGCGCGCGCGGGTGTAGTCGAGATAGTATTTATAATCTTCGGCGGGCAGCAGCGGATTGACCATTGTGATTACCGCGCCGATGCGGGCGGCGCCAAACCACGTCCAGACAAACTCGGGACAATCAGGAAGAACAATCAGCACCCGATCTTCCTGCTCGACACCCAGCTCGCGCAAAGCATTGCCGGCGCGGTTGGACATGCGCGCGGTGTCTCCATAACTGAAAGTCTGATCTTCGTAATAAAGACAGACCTTGTTTTCGCGGCCTTCCTCCAGATTGTGATAGAGGAAGTAGTCGGCCATGTTGAAGCGTTCAGGGAATTGGAACGACATTGCAGTTCGGATATTAGTCAGGCACGTGCGCTAAAAAGAGGCTATGGTTTTGCCATCGAAGCTAGAATAAAACGACTCAGACGCAGTTCGTCATCGTCAGTCATTGACGTAAAGCGCACTGCAAAGCCAATCTCAAACGCGGCCTCGACGACCTCGGCCCACAAAACAAAAGGCTCGCCTTCGGGGGCTTCGATTTCCAGCCGCACGAGTTCTTTTGGTTCAACGTTGCCGCCTGTGAGCACGAAACAACCAGTCTTGCTTAGATCGGTAATGGTCGCTTCCTGTTGCGAGAGCACGCCTTCCCAGCGCGCCTGGAGGTTAACTTTTACTCGTGGAGATCGTCGTCGTTCGTCGGTCATGGTGGGTAATAATTCGGTTTGCGAGACATTTAATTATCGGTTAAGAGGTCAACAGCAGTGGCGGTCCCTCGAGAATTTGCCGGAGTACGGATCCAACAAACCGGAACAACTCACGGGTGCTTTCTGGCGGCAAGGCCGCGCTAATAATGATACTTACAAGAACAGAAACAAGGAGATTCAGCCAGTCCTTTCTTCCAAGGCGCTCGGAGGACTCAATTAAGTATTCCAATCGTGATTCCACCAATTCCGGATCAATCTTATGGGCCGTTAGCAAGTACTGCTTGATTTCATTTAAACCCTTGAGAATGTTCGCTTTTTCTCCTGCGTCGAACGGCGCGTTTGATGTCTCGGAGGATGCTGCTGATTCGAGAATCCGAGCGCCCTTCGAAATCTCAGTCCAAAGATCGGGCGATTCTGTTTCTCTCTTAAGGTAGCTCAACCACTCACGAAACCATTGTAGTTGTGCGCTCCAATTACCAGTTCCATTTTGATCGGTCACGGTTTGCGCGCCCGGCGACCATTTAGAATAAAAGCCCTGGTAATTATCAAAAGTGAAGTAGTAAGTACCAGAAGGAGTATGAACCAATTTTGAAACTGTCATACCCGATTGTTGACCTTGAGTGTCTTGCCATTCAAATTCAGCCGGATCGCATTGGGCGGCTCTAATAGCTTCAAGGATCTGGTTCGATTGAGACTTCAAAAGGTATCTAATATTCATAACCGGCTATTACTCTTTAGCAAAGGGGCAGCCGCCTTCGCCGTGTTTGGTGTCGAGATAAGTGCGTGCTTCCCACAACTCCGGGAAGAATTTTTTATCCAGCGTGGTGCGCAGATAGCCAACGCCTTCGGAACCGCCGGTGCCGCGCTTCGCGCCAACCATTCGCTCAACCATCTTGATGTGGTGCGAACGCCAGAGCGAAAAATATTCATCGTGTTCCAGCAAAGCTTCCGCTAACTGAAACTCTTCCGGGCGTTCTTCAAAGTGAGTTAGAACTTCCAGCACAGCCTGCGTGCGTTTGCCGTAGCGTCGTTTGCTTTCGGCTTCGTCGGAAGCGTTTTCAGTAGCCGGCGCGTCAAGACCACGAGCCCGCAACGCGGCATAAAAAGCTTCGCCTAAATCCGGTCCAGCAAATCGTTGCTGCAAACGTTCATAGGCAAACTCGTCGTTGCGAAACTCATTCAAAATGTTTTCCTGCTTAAGTCCCGACGCGAACTCAATTTCGCGAAACTGCATTGACTGAAAGCCGCTGGCCGGGTTGAGCTCGTCCCGAAAGCCCAGGAAACTTATTGGCGTCATCGTTTCCAGAATGTGAATTTGATTGATCAGAAGCTTTTCAATCTCCACCACCCGGCGCAGCGAGCGCGCGGCGGCTGTCAAACGATTCTCATTTGTTTGGCTGATTACCGCATCGATCTCGTGAAGGATTTGTTTGAACCAAAGCTCGTAGGCCTGATGAACGGTAATAAAAAGCAGTTCGTCGTGATGCGCCGGATCAGACAGACAATTCTGCAACCCAATCAAGTCTGTGACGCGCAGATATTTGTTGTAAGAAAGAGGAGCGTTGCTGCCGTAATCGTTACCCATGGTCAGTAGTCAGTTGTCCGTCGTCAGTGGTTGTGTCAGGGATCCAGCAGTCTGGTCTTTTGCAACTAACAACGGACCACTGACTACTGACAATGCTTTAGAACGCTGCGCCGGCAGTCTCATGGCTCGCGTAGGCGCGCGTGTCGCGAATCGTCTTCATTTCATTGATAACCAACTCGAGTTCTTCGTCCTTCGTGTAAAAGTGCGGCGAGATGCGCACGCCGGCGCCGGGCCGGTAGTCGACGATGAACTCACGTCGAATTAATTCCTTAGTCAACGCTCCGGCATCTTCATGTCCTACGGTGATCGTGCCGCCGCGATCGGCAGAGTTCTGCGGACTGGTTACGGTGAATCCCGCTTCCCTGGCCAGTTCAATCAAACGAGTGGTTTGTCTCACACTCTTTTCGCGAATTTTCTCAACGCCGATTTCGTTGATTATTTTGTAGCCGGATTGCGCGGCATAGAGAGCCGGAATCGCCGGCGAGCCGTGCAGAAAGCGCCTGATGTTTGGCGCGTAGTGCAACTCCGTCTCGAACGCAAAAGGTTGCTCATGGGCCATCCAGCCGGTAGTTTTGGGTTCTAGTTGGTTTTGCAAATCAGGCCGAACATAAAGATAGCCAGCGCCCGGTCCGCCGCAAAGCCACTTCACCGAACCGCCGGTCGCAAAATCAACATCGAGTTCTTTTACACTAAAGGGAACAGTTCCTGCCGATTGATAAGCGTCGAGCACAACCATCGCGCCGACTTCATGGGCGCGTTCCGTAATCGCTTTCGCATTTTGCAGAAAGCCGCTCTTGAACAACACGTGTGAGAAGGGAACCAGCAAAGTCTCTTCATCGATCGCTTCCAGAAAGCGTTCGAGCGAAACCGTAATGCCGTCGTCAGAAGGCACGGTTTCAATTCTCAACTTGCCGTCGCGCGCGTGCGCTTCGTAGACATACATTACTGAAGGAAAGTTAAGCGCCGAATAGACGATCTTATTTCTTTCGGGTTTTGGCTCGAGGCAGGAAAGAATCAACGATTGGCAGATCGAGACGTTCTGATGCATCACAACGGTGCCGGGCTCGGCGCCGATGATGGGCGCGACATCGTTGCCGACAGTGACGGGCATGTCCCACCAGCCTTCGGCCCAGGCACGCACACCGCGCGTCGCCCACGTCTCCGCATACTCATGCAAACGATCGTAAGTGCCTTTCGGCATCGCGCCCAGACTGTGCGAGATCAAATAGACAGTCTTGTCGAGAATTGGAAATTCACCGCGCCACTTGAGAAGCTCATCGAACAAGAAATTCTCCGCTCTTGAAGATGAGTTTAATTTAACATAACAGGCTGCAATGATCCTTACGGCTCTGCCGCTCGATGTGCGGAAGGTCTATGAACTTCCGTTGACTGGCAAAAAGGAGAGGGGTACGCCCTTTCCTTGAAGCCTTAAGAAACAAGGGCGTAGCCCGAAGGAGAGAGATAGGCCGGAAGGTCGAAGACCTTACGCACATCGGACGGCGATAGCCGCAGGTACATTGACCGCTCCCTTCGAGACGCGTGGTAAAGTTAGTCCATCGATATGTGGAAGTTTAAGAATCCAATTCGCCATGCCATCGCTGAAACACGATGGCCGACCAAAGTCGAAGCTGAGCGCTCGCTTTTGTTTCAACCAGTTCGCATTGGTCCGCTTAAATTGGAAAGCCGCACCTGGGTGCCGGCAATGGTTCCCTGGCGCGCGACCAGTGACGGCTTTGTAACTAAGGAGAATCTCGATTGGTATCGTCGTTTCGCGGTGGGACGACCGGGCGCGCTGGTGGTCGAAGCGACCGGGGTGCGCGACATTCCGAGTGGACCATTGCTGCGTATTGGCCACGATCGCTTTCTGCCCGGGCTCAAGCAGTTAGTACAAACTGTAAAAGAAGCAAGCGCAGGCCACACCAAATTATTCATTCAGATTATCGATTTTCTCAGCGTGAAACGCCGCCCAGAACGCGAAAAATACTTCGCACGCTTTCTGAAACTGACTGAACGCCACCGGTGCGCGCTGGCTGAGATTACTGGCGACAACCGCTGGCTTAGTGCTGCGGAAAGCGAAGTGCGCAATCACCTGAACGGAGCTGCGGACGAAATTCTTGACCAGGTACTCAGCAAGCGCGAGTTGGAGTCACTACGGTTTGGCTATCGCGAGAGTGTGACCGACGTCGACCTGCCGCATGTGCGCGAGTTACCTGAAGTCTTGCCGGGAATATTTTCCGCAGCAGCCCGTCGCGCGCGCGAAGCTGGATTCGACGGAGTTGAATTGCACTACGCGCATGCCTACACAATGGCCGGATTCTTGAGCGCTCTCAATAATCGCAACGACGGTTACGGTGGACCACGCGAGAATCGGGTGCGCTTGCCGTTGGAAGTTTACCGCGCGGTGCGACGGGAAGTTGGCGACGATTATGTAGTTGGTGTGCGCTACCTGGGTGATGAAGTGATTGCCGGTGGCAACCGGGTCGAGGACGCGAGTTATTTCGGAATTGAGTTTGCGCGGGCAGGTTTTGATTTCCTGTCGCTCTCGAAAGGTGGAAAGTTTGAAGATGCGCAACAGCCGAAAGTCGGCCAGGCGGTCTATCCTTACACTGGCCAGAGCGGTTACGAATGCATGCCGACGGTGCTCTCGGACCAGGTGGGACCATTCGGACGCAGCGTACCGCTGGTTGCCGCAATCAAGCACGCGGTAAACGACGCCGGGTTCAAAACGCCGGTGGTGGCAACGGGCGGCATCAGCACTTTCGAACAGGCCGAATCCATTTTGCAAAACGGGCACGCAGATATTATTGGTTTCGCGCGCCAGGCGTTGGCCGATCCCGATTGGTTTGTGAAAGTGAAACTGGGACGCGGCGAAGAAGTGAGGCGCTGCACTTATACCAATTACTGCGAAGCGTTGGACCAGGCGCATCGTCCGGTGACGTGCAAGCTGTGGGATCGCGCGGATCTGGATGAAGAAGGGATCGCAACGGTGGACGATGGGCGAAGGAGGCTTCTGGCGCCCGATTGGAAAAACAATAGGCAGAAGGCAGAAAGCAGAAAGCAGTAGGCAGAATCAAAGAACGAGGTTAGTCCAATGTTTTTTGCCTCCTGCCTACTGCCTACTGCCTTCTGCTTTCCCAGCTTCATAACGCGCAATGAACTCCGGATCGCGCCGTTTCAAGTCCTCTTGGTCCACTCGGCCGCTACGAGTCATCAACGAATAAGCCAACGCAATCGGACTGAGATGCATGTATTCTCGCGCGTTCTCAAACCAGCGCATGCTGTCCTGCGCAGCGGCTTGGTAGGCTTCAATCACTGGCTTGCGTGAGGTCTCGAATTCCTCAAGCGCTGGGCGGACACTCTCCTTTTTTCTAAAGCAATCGAAAAGAGCAATTGCGTCTTCCAGCGCCAGCTTTGTACCCGAGCCGATTGAGAAGTGTGCTGTGTGCAGCGCATCGCCCAGCAATACCATGTTTTCAAAGGACCAGTTTGCATTCTTCACCAGCAAAAAATTGAGCCACTTGGAATTGTTCGAAAGCAACGGCTGATCCGACAGATCCTCTGCAAATACATTTTCAAGATACAGACGCGTGTCGTCATCGTTCATCGCAGCGAACCCGGCACTCTCCCACGTTTGCGGATCGCATTCGATGATGAACGTGCTGGTAGTTTGGTTGAACTTGTAAGAGTGCGCCGCAAAGACGCCCGCTTCATTTTCCCGAAAGGTCAGCGTCAGGCCATGGAACAGTTGGTTGGTGCCATACCAGATGTAACGATTGGGACGAACATCGAGAGACGGTCGAAACTCGCCGGCATATTGCTTACGCGCGGTGCTGTTGACGCCATCAGCCGCCACCAGCAAATCGCAATCTGCCCGCAACGATTCAAGGGCGGCAATCTCGTTACGAAAAAGTAATTCGATGCCGAGTTGTTCGCAGCGCCTTTGCAGAATCTTGAGCAACTGAAGCCGCGCAATTCCAGAAAAGCTGTTGCCGTGGATCGAGATCTTTGCTCCGCGATGGACTACGTCGACATTGTCCCAGGCCGCGAAACTCTTCGTGATTTCGGCATGTGACTCTTCATCGGCCGCGCGCAGATTTGCGAGTGTCTTTCCGGAAAACACGACGCCCCAACCAAACGTGTCGTCAGGACCGTTACGTTCATAAACTGTAATTTGATGGTCGGCGTCGGCCTTCTTCATGAGGATGGCGAAGTACATTCCAGCCGGCCCGCCGCCGATGATGTTGATTTTCATGCGTTACTTTAGCGTTGATTGTAAAGCTCGAGAATCGCAGCCCAGCCAACCGGCAGCATGTTTTGCGATAAGTCCATTGCTCGTCCGTACTTAATCATCATTTCAAGGAAGTATTTTGCGTGCAGGAAGGCTTCGACGATGGGCCGCGTGTGCAATGTCCAATTGTTATTATGATTAGGCTCCCATACCAGGCCAGTTCCAGCCGCAACGATTTGTTCAAACCATTCGCAGAGTTTGTTGTCCGTGGCAACGCCAATGCCTTTGAAAATATCAACGACTCGCAAAGTGTACTCTTGCAGTTGATAAACCTTGAATGAGTTATGGTAGAAGCGGTAGATCCCGTCTTCGTAAAGGGCGTGAAAGGGCGTCAACAAGGATTCGAGTTGCGGTAGATTAGCTTGGATTGCGGTGAGCAGTACCTGGTTTCTCTGAAGTTGAGTCTTCACGTGTTCAGATTGGTTGAACATCTCATCACTCCTTCAGCAACTGGCTCGCGATGATCAGTTTCTGAATCTCCGAGGTACCTTCGTAAATTCGCAGTGCGCGAATGTCGCGATAGAGACGTTCCACCACGCTGCCTCGTACCAGTCCGGTGCCGCCGTGAATTTGCAGCGATTGGTCGATGATCCGCGAAGCTGCTTCGGTGGCGAACAGTTTTGCCTCACTCGCTTCTCGTGTCACGCGCGCAGCAGACGTATCTTTTAGATAAGCGGCCCGGTAAACCAAAAGTCTGGCGGCGTCGAGCTCCGTCACCATGTCAGCAAGTTTTTCCTGAATCAATTGATGCTCTGCCAGTAATCGCCCGAACTGTTTGCGACTCCCCGCGTAGCGCACCGCTTCGTCCAAGGCGCGACGCGCCATGCCACACGCTGCGGCACCGACGCTGGCGCGGAACGTGTCCATGGTGCGCATGGCCAGCAGAAAGCCATCGCCTTCCGCGCCCACCAAATTTTCCGCAGGCACGCGGCAATTCTTCAGTTCGATTTCTCCGATCGGATGCGCCGACAGCATCGACGTGCGTTCGATTACACTAAAGCCCGCCAGTTTTGCGCCAACAACGAACGCAGATAACGCGGCCCGGCCATTCGCATCCGTCCCGGTGCGCGCAAAGACTGTGTAGAAGTCGGCGACGCCGGCATTGGAAATGAAGCGCTTGCTGCCGTTGATGACATAACTGTCACCATCGTGTTGCGCGGTCGTCTTAATCGACGCGACATCGGAGCCGGCATCGGGTTCGGTTAACGCAAACGCGGCAATCGCTTTGCCTTCAGCGGCGCGCGAAAGCCAGAAATCGCGCACGTGTTCAGGCGCGGCCTGACTGATGGCATACGTGCCGAGGCCCTGCATCACGAAAGCAACATCAGCGAGCGGCGAAGAGTAGGCGAGCGCTTCACGAATCAGACAAAGCGCGCGCACGCCGAGGTTGGCGCCGGGATCGGCGACTGCATACCGCAGCACGCCGGCTTCCGCGAGTGTGGCGACGTATTCACGCAGGCGCGCATCGACGTCACGCTCTTCAATCGCGGTTGGCTCGATCTCAAGACGCACGAAGGTTTCCATGTCCCCGGCGAGGGTCACGTGTTCCGGAGTCAGAAAGGGAAGTTGAGCGATGAATTTATCCATAAGATTTAAGTCCAAAAAGATTTATTCAAACCGGGGCGTTCGCTTCGCGACAAACGCTTCGTACGCTTCGCGATAATCAGGATGCTGCATGCAGATGGCTTGTGCCTGCGCTTCTGATTCGAGAGCGGCGTCCAGGTTCAAGTGCAGTTCGCGGTTCAGCATCTCTTTAGTCTTCGCAAGCGCGAATGCCGGACCTTTCGCCAGCCGCTGCGCCAGCTCGTTTGTTGTCTGTTCCAGTTCCTCCCCCGGAACGACGCGGTTATAAAGTCCGATTCGTTCCGCTTCGGCAGCGGAAATAAAATCGCCGGTATACAGCAACTCAGTCGCTTTCGCTAGACCAACAACTCGCGGCAAAAAGTAAGCGGCGCCCATATCCGCGCCGGACAACCCAACCTTCACAAATAAGAAAGCGATTTTCGCGTCTTCGCTGGCGATGCGAATGTCGGAAGCGAGCGCGATGCAGGCCCCGGCGCCGGCAGTCGTGCCGTTAAGAGATGCGATGACTGGTTTTGGCAGCGCGCGCAGGTTGGATATCAGTTCGCAGGTCAGGCGCGTAAACTCCAGCAAGCCTTCCATGTTGCGGCTGAAGAGCTCGCCGATGATGTCATGCACGTCGCCGCCGGAACAGAAGGCGCGGCCCGCTCCCGTGATCACAACCACGCGCACGTTAGGTTCATCTCTTAACGCCGCAAAGGTGTCCGTAAGCTCGCGGTAAACTTCGAAAGTTAGCGCGTTAAGACGCTCCGGCCGGTTCAGCGTAATCGTAGCCACACCGTTCGTGCTTGTTTCGTAAAGAAAACTACGCGGGTCTTTCATGCGTGGTAGCAAAACTATTTGTTAGCACCCTCTTCCACTATCTTCACAGGCGCCGGCAAAGCGCCTGACCGCAGGACTAGTGCCAGATCTTCTGCCGATTGCTTCGTGAACCTTCCACTGATCTCACCTTGATCGTATATTTGCGACTTTATGTAGGCTATCGATTTGACCTCGCCGTTAAGCACCACGGCGATATATTCGTTGATGTGTGCCCCAGTCCAGGTCCCAAACTTTTGAGACCCGTCGGCGTTCAACGCAAAGGCAATCTGGTAATCTTCCGAACCGGTGCGAGACGGAACTGCCGATGCAGTGCGAAGGTTGCTGCCGTCGACAATAGCGGGCGACTCAACCACTACCCACTTCTTCGCTTGCCCGTTGCTTGCGGATCCGTTTCCTGCAGCGGTTGGCTCGCTCCGCTCGGCATAAGGCAGCACACGGCGATTTGCTGGCACTGCTTTCCCTAGAGAAGCGGCAGCTTCCTCGCTGGTATCGTAAGTCTGGACGGGGGCTGGACTAGGCGGACTGATGACCGCGGTTAACTCCAGTCGTCCTCCAGCAGTAATTAACTTCTGTAAGCGCTCCCGATCAGAAACGTCGGGGAGGTTCACCAGGATCTGACCATTCGGGGGAATGCCCTGTGGTAATACTTCGAAGTTGTAAACACCAGCCGCATCCAGGCGCCGCTCGATTATCGTCACCGTTTGTCTCACTGCTGATTCTCTATCAGGAACCGTCGCATCGATCTCCAGCATTATGTGCCAGGTGAGCGGGCGTTTCCCACGAAGAAGCGAACAGGCCAAGACAACCGAAATTAGTAAAAGAATCGCAAGTGCTTTAGTGAACCTTTGATCCATGACATCAGCCCGTGCGAAGATCACGAACTCAAGAGAGCGATTGCCTCAATTTCAACTTTGGCCGCATCGTCCAGCAGGCTCTTCACTTCTACCAGCACCATAGCGGGAAAATGCTTACCCATGCGCGCGCGATAGCGTTCGCCGACTTCGCGCAAGCGCCCGTTGTATTCATTCTTATTAGTCACGTAAATCACCAGTCGCGCGACGTGCTCTGCTGTGCCGCCGGCCGCAGTCACCACAGTCATCACATTCGCCAACGCTTGATCGAATTGCTCGGCGAAGTCGTTACTCACTAAAGACTGCTGTTCGTTCCAGGCGATCTGGCCTGCCACAAACAAGAGCCTGCCGCCAGCCTCGGCCAGTATGCCGTTTGAATACCCGTGCGGCGCTCCTAACGATTCCGGGTTTATAAACTGGAAAGTCATCGACGTGAGTGTAACGCAAACCGTTAGTTTGCGCGCAAGAGGATCGGTGACTTGAAGCCATGACAAGAAAAAAGGACCGCCTTGTTCAAAGACGGCCCAAGAGATTTATTGCGTTGGAGCCTGTTTAGAGAACCTGATCCAGGCTCTTGGCAAGCTGTCCTGCGAGGTTACCGTTCGGATCGAGTCCGCCAATAGGCGCGCCAACTGGATTGCCTTGCTTGTCGATAATCACAATCGAGGGCAACTGATCGATGCCGAACTTTTTGGAAGTTACGCCATCCGGATCGCGCAACACGGTCACCTTCAATCCATACTTTTGCGCGAACGCACGCAACTGTTCATCCGAGGCAAAGTTTTTCGACTTCGAATCCTCCGACTCAGTGCTCACCCAATAGACCACCACGCCGCGGTCGCTGTATTCATCAGCGAGTTTTCTTACTCCCGTCAACTGAGTCTTCGAAAGCGGCAACCAGGAAGCGCCAAACGCCAACACTACAACTTCGCCGCGCAGACTGTCGGAAGTAATTGTCTGCCCGTCGATCGAGCGCAGGGAAAAGTCCACCGGCCCGCGGCCCTGGGCCACCGCCAACGAAGCGGCCAGCGCCAATACCATAAACAGGGCAAACAGGGGTTTTCGATTTCTCATTTACTCTCCTTTGCCCAGGCCAATTGGCTGGGCAGTGCGTTAGATGAACGGTGCAAGGTTTTAGTTGGTCTCCTCCCTGATCTTGCTTTGCATCGTTTGCAACTCAGGAAGCTGCGCTTTCGCTGGCAAAACACCAAAAACCTCGAGGTGCAACGACCGGTAATCATCCCACGTGTCCATGTCTCGCGCAATATAATTCGAATCTACCGGTACGCGCGTCACTTCGCTGCGATGCGCGTCGAAAAGGGACTTCAGGCCGCGAGCTGGATCAAGGTTGAGAAGTTCGTTGCGAAAACTCAGATCAATCAAGACCGGATGCCCGCCGCGCCCCTCGTTGGTGGGAATAACAAGTCGCGCGCCTGCCCGCCATTCGTCGATTAGCTCGCTTACAACTTCCGAAGGAACTGCAGGATGGTCCACCGGAGTGATAACAACGGCCCGGGCTTCATTTGGCAACGCGCGCACTCCATGAAGAATTGAAGCAGCCATGGCGCTGTGTGCGTCTGGATTGATTGCGAAGATGATACCCATGTCTTGAAGATGGGTTCTTATTTCTCCGGCGCGATGGCCCACAACGACAACGATCGTCTCAATGCCGCCCCGGCGAAGATGATCAATGCTGTGCTCGATGACGGTTGTGTTGCCGAAGGGAAGCAGCGGCTTGAAAGCACCCATGCGGCTGGATTGGCCGGCTGCTAAAATTATCGCGCAGACTGCATTGGTCTTGGGTGTTTGGTTTGGGGCGTCTGTCATTTGTTATTGAATTTCAAGTTTGAGGTGCAACAGAACATTGGTTGTGATTTCGCCCCAGCGGGGCGAGATGTTTATAGCCTAATGCTCCTTTTCTTGATTGCTTGTGCTCCGTAGGAGCGCAACGGTTTGGCGGGAGACGCCTTCACTTTGTTGCCGGTTTCGCTCCTACCGGAGCGAGATCCTTTTGGGGTTTGTTCGTCGCAATAAACATCTCGCTCCGCTGGAGCGAAAGGCAACTGTTAGGAAGCTGCCAATTCGCGGAGGGCCCGTAGCGTATATTGCCGGGCCATCTGTTTGCGCCAGTTCATGACGAAATCGGTGTTGTCGAGAGGACGGGCTTTAACGTAAGCGGCTTCGGCGGCGGCTTGGATGTGGTCGTCATCGAATGCGTGGCCAATTAATGCGTCGCCGGCCTCAGCGATCTGTATCGGTGAAGGCGCGATACCACCGAGGACTATCTTCGCGTCTCGCACCGTCCGCTCGCCATTGGTCTGCCCATTTTCAAACTTGATGTACGCGGCCACACCCAGCACCGGAAAATCAAACGCACCGCGGCGACGAAGTTTCTGATAAGACGCGCGCCAACCATTGGTTGGGGGCAGATGAATATCGACCAGCAATTCGTCAGGCCTCTTCTTCAAATAATCAATGCCGTCATCGTTGTAAAAACCGGCCGCATCGATCATTCGTTCGCCCAGCGTCGATGCTAAACGAAACTTTGCGCCAATCGCGACCATCACCGGCACTAGATCAGACGATTGCACCGCCCAGCATTTCGAGCTGCCAGGCGCCACCCAACAAACGTCGCCGTCCTTCTTCAAACAGAAGTTGATACCCTTGCGCCATTCGTAATTCTGATCGTAGTAGTTGCAGCGCGTGTCGAGCAACAAGTTGCCGCCAATCGTCCCCATGTTCCGTAGGATTGGTGTCGAGATCGTGCGTGCGGCATACGCGATAACGGGATAGTCGCGATTGATTAGCGGATGCTCAACAATGTCGGTAAGCGTTACCGACGCGCCTATGCGAACACCTGATTTCCAGTCACCCGTAATTTGATTTAACTCCGGCACGCGCATCACGGAGATCACGGTCTTGGGTGTCTGCTGCCGTCGCTTCATGTTTGGATAAAGGTCCGTACCTCCGGCTACAAACTGCGCCGTCGGCCCAACGTCGCCGACAATCTTTACCGCCTCCGCGATGGTGCGCGGCACGCGGTATTCAAATTTGGGAAGTCGCATCATAAGTCCGAACTCAAAAACCGAAGCAAAGCATCTCGTACGTTTGTAATTGGTATGGAGGTGCCTTGTAGTCCTCTGAGAGCGTCATTTCTCGCATCAGTGCTGCCAGGCCCAACGCTGCCATTGCACCACGGATCTTCTCATTTGCTCGGCCCAGAATGCGATAGGCCTCTAAGATAGACTTTTTCAAACTATCATCGAGAGTTGCTATCGCCCCGTCTCTTATGGCTCGGCGAAACTGTTCATCAAGAAACAGACAACCCAACGCATCGTAGGAGGCATGTTGGGATACCTCCAAGTTAAACTCCAGCTCATCAATCAGCGCTTGTATTGGGCCCACATCCGAGTCCCTTGTTGCGCTGACAAAAATCTCTGGCTTGGTACGACATATCTCGAGCCACTGTTCCCTGTGCCCGCGAAGTTCTTCGGGTCGAAACTTTCGCCCGCGGGGATGTTTGTCGTTGTAACTGTGAATCTCAGCATGGCACTCAAAGCAGACAGGGATCGCATTGTCTATACTGTCGGGACCACCATCCGCCTTAGTAACAATGTGATCGGTTTCGATTTTCACGCCGCAAAAACGGTGGCAGACACAACAACGCCGATGACAGGCTTTTAATAGTTCATCGACTTGCTCTCTCGGGAATGGCATGGGGTTGCGGTCTTCAGCCTCGGTAGTCCGCTATTGTTAAGCCGCTTCAAGGTCCAGCTTAAAGCGCAACTTCACAATCTGCGTGCGATCGGTAATATCAGTCTCGGCACGGACCTTACCGGTTTCGTCAACAAACTCGATGATGAATCCAGCCGGGTGATCGGTAGTTGATTCGAAGACTTGAATCACAGTCCCGACATCTCCCCGATGCAGATCAGCCTCCGGTTGATCTACCAAGAGCACCACCAGATCGTTCTCACGAATATCATCCATTTCGTTCACCTCTTACTTCACATAACAACTGGTTAGCCTTGGAAAGTCGGTGCCGCTTTCTATTATCCAAGAGAATCTCACCATAGCCGAGATTCCCGTAAACTCAAGCATGGAGTCTATTACATACTTATCGCCGAATACAGACGCCGCACCTTGCCTGGCATCGTTACTCAATGCCATTTCAAGCGCTCGTTCACGCAGCCAGTCGGCGTTGTTCAGCGTGATTCCGAGCGCCGCCTTGAAAACTCTTGCCTTATGTTTGCCGACTGGATGGTTTGGGTTGAGGCTATAGTTGCGCAGCTTCCGTATTTCAACGACCGCTTTGTGGGAGTTCGGTAGTCGCACAACTTCACCCATGATTACCACTAGGATTGCACCGCCGCGCGCCTGGATCTCGTCGTCGCCGGGCAATGGTTTTTGACTTATGCTCGCCCTTTTTCCTCGAGCTTCAATTCCGGATGACGCTTGAGAAAGCCGCCACGCTTCATCCTATAGCGGCTGGGTTTGAGCATGTCATCGTCCGTCCAACCGCGCTTTAAGCCTGCCTCATAATCCTCCTGCGTGACTACAAGTTCGACCCCTTCGGGCGCAGGCTCAGGTTTCTCATCTTTCTTGTTCTTCATATAACTTCCGCGACGGGGCCGGGCTCTACCCGTTGTCATTATTCCGATTGAACTTCCGCCAACTTCAGGACAAACGCCGGCGTACGTGGTTCGCCCTGGAAAAAGTCTTTCGGAACGCCGCGCGTGAGCGCCCAGCGATCGAGCCAGGAAATTCCGCCTGCACCGGTAAACGTGTCCGGCGAGGCGTAGGCTTTGTCCGTCAAAGCATCTTGAAGCGTAATGAATTTGTAGCCACGTTTCTGCAGCATCGCGATGATGTCCTTGAAGTGATCGGCGTTGATGGCGTTGGCGTGGACCAACAACACCTGTTTGATATCGCGGCCGAAGAGTTTGTTTGACTGGTTCTCGTAATAAGCAAACTTCGCTTCCATATAAGGTACGTAAGCGGCGGCGATCTGCTTCATGGCTGCAAAATCATTTGCGTCGCGGGCATTGTCGTAGGCGCGCGCGAAGATCCAGTCCGAGTTATCTATTGTCACCGGAGCAACCGAGTAGCCATGCAAATGGAGAAACGACACAAACTGGTCGCGCGTCTCGACTGACCTGCCGGTATGCAGAAAAGGATGGCGGAAATAGCGGAGCTGTTTTTGCCGTTGGGCCATCAGTCCACGAGTCAGCTTTTCGCCGCGCAGCACGTCGGCTTCGAAATCGGCGAGCGGAGTCGAGTTAAGAGAGTGATGCGAATAGCTGTGATTGCCCAACTCCAGCCCGGCATCGAGCCAGGCTTTCAACAGTGCGACGCGGGCAGGATCTAATTCGTTATTGCTGTAAAGTTTGGTTTCATTCACAAAACCAATTATCGGCGCTTTGCTTTGCTTGAAGGTGGTCAGGAGTTTGTTGGTAATTTCGGCCCAACTCTTGTCATCATGCAGAGTTAAGATGACAGGCAGGTCGTCAAAAGTAATTGCTACCTCAAGGCGCCGCGATGCTGATCCTCCGCTCGTGGTTGGCACCCACGCAGCAATGAGCAGTATCAAGATTGACAAGCTTTTCTTTAACATATGACGACCCTACGAATGCACTTCGGCCGGCTGCGTCGACGAAGCGTCTACAACGGTTTTGATTTTGATAATGGGCTGATCCGGATGGGCCGGGTTTCCAGTAACGCGTTGATTCAGGCAATCAACTTGAAGGTCCAGACTTTCAAGAACAGTCTGTCCAATGAGCACTTCGGAACCCAGCACTAACATCTCTTCAGTGGTGCGGCGGCCCAGGAGATTGATGCCGACCACTTCCGAAACGTCGACGTCTTCTGCGGCGTCATTTGCATAGGTTGCTCTCGCCTTGCCGACTATAGGTAACCCCAGAAGCTGGACAACATGCATTGGCAAAACGGAGCGCACTGCGCCGGTGTCAACCAGGGCCTCAGACTCGTAGCTACGAATCTTGTCTGCCGTGAGAAGTCCTCTGCGAACCATGGCTTCATCGACCGCATTAGTGAGCTTAACTTTTACTCTAACCTCGCCCATCACTGCTTTCCCTCCATGACTGGCTTTTGGCGGCAGCCCCGCCATGTCGCGGCGGGCAGCGACACGGATTGTGCGGAGGTGGTGCTGGGAAGGCAATTGGTTTTCGTTTGATGTCATTTCTGTTCTATGCAAGTTATCTGGCAAAGAGCTACGAATGCACGGCGACGCGCGGCATTTCTTTACCATCGCCGCCTTCAGCAGGCGTCAACACGCGCAAAGGCTCGGGCCATTCAACTGTCGGCACCGCGGTTGGTCCATATCGCCCCTCGCGGCCTTTCGCTTTCTCTTTCAACGCTTTCAAAACCTTTTCTGGGGTGATCGGCACTTCATCGATACGGACGCCGACTGCGTCATAAACAGCGTTCGCAACCGCAGGGGGCACAGGCAGCAACGGCCCTTGTCCCACTTCCTTTGCGCCATATGGTCCATTTGGATCCGGATCTTCGATCAGGTAGGTCTTGACGTCGCACATTTCCATCGTCGTTGGGCTCTTGTATTCGAGCATCGAGGGAAACTTGTGCACGACGTTGCGGTTCGCGCGATAGACCATCTCTTCCATCAGGACTTCGCCAAGGCCCATGTAGACGCTGCCCTCGACCTGGCCCATCACCAGCATCGGATTAATTGACTTCCCGATGTCGTGTGCAATCCAGACTCGCTCAACGACCACAATGCCGGTGTCGGGATCGACATCAACTTCAGCGACGGCCGCTGAGTAACTGTAGGCAGGTGATGGTCCAACGCCGGCGCCTTTGAACTTGCCCGGCGAACGCGGCGGTGAATAAGAACCGACCGTGCCGATCGTGCCAAACTTCGATTCCGCCAACACCACTGCCTCGGCAAACGAGACTCCAATCTCGGGATTCTCCACGTCGAACACGCGCCGTTCGGCGAGCGAAAGATTTTCAATCGGTACTGACAACTTCTCGGCCACTGCCATCACCAACAATTCGCGCGCACGCTCGGCTGCCTGAATCGCAGCATTGCCGGTCATCAAGGTGACACGGCTCGAGTAACTGCCCAAGTCGACCGGCGTCAAATCTGTATCCGCGGTGACGACGCGAATGTCGAACGGATCGATGCCCAGCACTTCCGCGACGATGTAGGCGAGAATGGAATCAGAACCTTGCCCAATGTCCGTCGAGCCGCACATCACGCAAACTCCGCCCTGTCTGTCCAGCCGCAACTGCACGCCTGACTGCGGCATGTTGTTCCAGTAGATCGGCAAACCTGCGCCGCAGATGTAGGAGCTGCAGGCGAAACCGATTCCTTTGCCGTAGGGAAGTTTGCGATTGCTTTGGTCCCAGCCTGAAAAACGATTCTTCCAATCTGAGCCGGCCACAACTTTGTCGATGCATTGGCCCAGGCCCATGCTGCCAACCCGCAGATAGTTTGCCGTCACCGTGTTGGGCTTAACCAGATGACTGCGACGCATGGCCGCCGGATCGAGTTTCAATTGTTCGGCGATCTTGTCGAGCTGAACTTCAAGCGCAAAGCGTGGTTGCGGCGTGCCGTGCCCTCGTTTTGGACCACACGGCGGTTTGTTGGTAAAAGCTCGTAGGCCCTGGAACTTGTAACGCGGCACATCGTACGTAACTGTCTGCAAGGCGCCGGTGTAAAACGTGCTGGCAACGCCGTAACTGCCATACGCACCTCCATCCAGGAACGATTGAAAATGCATTCCGGTTATCGCGCCGTCTTTTTTGACGCCAGTCTTGACGTGCATCAACACGGGATGACGGCCGCGATGGCAGTAGAAAACTTCCTCGCGCGTCAAAGTGTTCTTGACCGGCCGGCCGGTAATCATCGCGAGTTTGCAAACAACCACTTCATGATTGAAAGGATCGCTCTTGCCGCCAAAACCGCCGCCGTTCGGAGTCGCGATAACGCGAATATGACTTGCCGGGATTTCCAAAACCTTCGTCAGCGCGCGATGAACGTAGTGCGGCGTCTGCGTTGAGCTCCACAGCGTCAGTTTGTTGTCCGGGTCAAAATAAGCAACCGCGGCATGTTGCTCCATTGGCAGATGCGTGTTGCCTTCATAAAAGAAAACGTCTTCACGAATTAGATCGGCTTCGGCGAAACCTTCTTCGACGTCGCCAAATTCCAGCGATACTTTCTTGTGTATGTTGCCGGCGTCGCCGTAATCCTGAATTCGCGGCTCCTCAATTAACACGGCCTCTTCGATTGATGAGATGGTGTTGAGTCGTTCATATTCGACTTCGATCAGATTCATCGCGTCGAAAGCAACGTCTTCATCAATTGCGGCAACGGCCGCCACCGGATCGCCGATGAAGCGGACTTTGTCGATGCAGAGCGCGTGTTCGTCCTGGCTAACGGGCAGAATGCCGTACGAGATGGGCAGGTCTTTGCCGGTGATGATGGCAACTACGCCGGGGAACGCCAGTGCTTTCGAGACGTCAATGCTTTTGATTAGCGCGTGCGGCTCATGGCTGCGAAGAATTTTGCAGAAGAGCATGCGCGGCAGCACGATGTCATCGGCAAACTTCGTCTGGCCGGTGCACTTCGCGCGCGCATCGACCTTGCGAAAAGGTTTGCCGACTACGTTGAGCGGCTTGCCGTTGTTGTTTCCGTTCTTGATCATTCAAATATTTGCCGCAAATTAACGCGGATATACGCGAATCAGAAACTGAACTGTCAAAGCCTGATCGATCTTCGTCTTATCCGCGCGCACCCGCGTTTATCCGCTGCCAATTTATTCCAAGCCGTAGACACTTGCGCGCGGCAGTTCCATCTCCTCACCGCGCATGCGTGCGGCGGCGAGCTCAACTGCTTCGTAGATTTTTATGTAGCCGGTGCAGCGGCAAAGATTTCCCGACAGCGCTTCTTTGATCGTTTCGCGATCGGGGTTTGGGTTCTTCTTCAATAGCTCTTCGGCCACCAACAAAAACCCAGGCGAACAATAGCCGCATTGGGCCGCCCCCGTATCAGCAAAAGTCTCCTGCAGCGGATGAAGCTGTGCGCCGTTTGCCATGCCTTCGATGCTCTTGACATGCTGGCCTTCCGCATCCAGCCCAAGCATCAGACAGGAGAGAATGGAGCGACCATTAACTAATATGGTGCAGGTGCCACACTCGCCCAGTTCGCAACCATGCTTTGTCCCCATCAGTCCAAGGTCTTCGCGCAAAACTTCCAGCAGCGTCTTGTGCGGCGCAAAGGCAACCTCGGCCATTTCGCCGTTCAGGACAAACTGAATGTGCGCTTTTTGTTTATTCTCGCTGGACATAATTAACGATTTGGATTTTAGCAGAGGAGGAGGAAAACCGCAGGTGAGCTGGACATTTACGCCTTCGAAGTAGCGGCGTCTTTCTTCACTTTATTCACCACGATATTGTCGATCAACCGGGTCTTGCCGATGTAGGCGGCAACGGCGATCAGCACCGGGCGGTCTTCGATTTTTTCGAGCGTCTCCAGCGTTTCCGCATCAACAACACTTACATATCCGAGACGAGCATGCGGTTCGGTTTCAATACTTGAGCGCACCGCCTCAGCCAGCTTGGTGGCATGACGTTCGCCTTTTTTGAAACTCTCTTTTGCCTTAGCGAGCGCGTGATGAATCACGGCCGCCGACTCGCGCTCTGCTTCAGTCAGGTAAAGATTGCGCGACGAGATCGCCAGCCCCGAATCTTCACGCACTGTTGGCAAGACAACGATCTCGGTATCGAAAGCCAGATCTTTAACCATGCGCTTGATGATCACCGACTGCTGCGCATCCTTCTGTCCAAAGAAAGCGAAGTCAGGCCGCACCGTGTTCAGCAAAATGGAAACTACGGTGGCGACACCGCGAAAATGGCCCGGCCGTGATTCACCCTCAAGCAGTTTTGAAAGACCGCTGACATTTACGTAAGTGCAAAAGCCGCGCGGATACATTTCTTCCGCGGTCGGGGCAAATATGAAGTCAACGTTGTAATCGGTCAGCAGCGCTGTGTCCTTTGTCAGGTCGCGCGGGTAATGTTCGAAATCTTCGGTTGGACCAAACTGGGTTGGATTAACGAAAACGGAAACGACCACCACGTCGCACATTCGGCGCGCTTCTCGCACCAGACTGAGATGACCTTCGTGCAACGCGCCCATGGTCGGCACCAACCCGATGGTCCGATCCTGGTCGCGGCGGATTTTGCGCGCGACGGAACTCATGCGCTGGCGGCGATTGATTATCTCCATAACTCGTGAATCGTAAATCGTGAATCGTAAATAGTTAAATTCTGATGGTTTTGGCGAAATCCTTCGTCGCAGATATTACTGGAGGATGCTTCGCGAGCTGGTAGGACAAAGTTCGAACCCAAATAAGGAATGCTTTTCCATTTACGATTCACGATTTACGATTTACGCTCTTTCCCGGCGCTCATTTCCTCGGCGGCCTCCGCCGGCAGCGCATACGACTCGTCATCGGAAGGATAAACTCCGCTGCGCACGTCATCGGCGTAACGAGTGACGGCATCAGTCATCACTTCATGCAGGTTCGCATAGGGCCTGACGAAACGAGCGAGCTTGCCAAACGAAAGGCCGAGCATGTCATGAATTACCAGTACCTGGATGTCGCAATGCACGCCCGCGCCGATTCCGATGGTCGGAATGCTGACGCTCTCAGTAATCATTTTTGCGATTTCGCGCGGCACAACTTCCAGAACGATTGCAAAAGCACCTGCGTCTTCCAACGCGTGTGCGTCGTCAATCAACTGTCTGGCCGCCGTCGCAGTTTTACCCTGCACGCGATAAGCGCCGAGCTTGTTGATCGACTGAGGCGTCAAGCCGATATGGCCCATCACCGCAATCTCTTCGTCAACTAAACGCTTCACCAGTTGCACTCGTTTGTGGCCGCCCTCGAGTTTGACGGCTTCGGCGCCGCCCTCTTTCACCAATCGCAAAGCGTTTCGTACTGCGTCATCAGCGCCGGTGTGAAACGAACCATAAGGCATATCTGCGACCAGCAACGCACGTTGTACCGCACGCCGCACCGCCTTCAAGTGAATCAAAATCTCATCGAGCGTCACCGGCACCGTGTTGCCATAGCCCAGCACTACATTGCCGAGGCTGTCCCCGACAAGAATGATGTCGATGCCCGCCTCGTCAACGATCCGGGCCGTCGGATAATCGTAGGCAGTCAAACAAACCAATCGCTCGCCGCGTTGCTTACTAGTTTTCAGCGACGGGGCGTTAACTTTTTCGGGACGTTCAGGCTTTAGATAGGGCATTTTTCGGCTCTCTGGCTACACGCGGTGGCCGCTAGATTGCCATTTTACCGGCAGATTTGAAATGTGTAAGGCTTGTTAGCAAGTGGCCGCCATTATAACGGCAAAAACAAAAAAAGGGGAAAAACCCTGGAGCCGGCGCGCTGGTAGTGGCTCAGATTGGGTTGTTATATCTGCTTCATTGGGACGGCGGGCAGGAAACGCGAAGCGATCTCATTA
>DNND01000011.1:32708-53731 GCA_003488005.1 Blastocatellia bacterium
CGTGGCTTCAGCCCGGTGATCAGGTTCATCAATATGATTCCTTGAACCGTTTCCAACGGTTTCCTGATCCTCCTAGCAACAAAAACCGTTAGAAACGGTTCCTTGTCGATGCGGTTTGCTGATCACCGGGATAGAGCCGCGGTGCTAATGAGATCGCTTCGCGTGCCCACAACTCGCGCTTTCATTGCAGGCGGGGAATGCGAGCATCTTCTTGAAATTTCAAACGGACCCACACCGCGGCGCAAAGGGTTGCAGACTACGGGCGCCATAGGTTTATCTTTGAATCGTCGTTTAGCTCCTCAAGCAATTCGCCGATGGTCTTGTTTAGTTTTGGATGAACGAGCCTGGGCGCGAGCTCATTCAGCGGAACAAGCACAAACCGGCGATGCTGCAAACGCGGATGCGGCAGGGTGAGAAACTGTGTGTTGCTTGTTTGGTTTGGATAGAACAGCAGATCGAGATCGATCGTGCGCGGTGCCATGGCGGCTTCGCGAGTGCGGCCGAGTGCATATTCGATTCGCAGCAGCCGCGCCATCAATTCTTCGGGACGAGGCAGCGTACTGCCGCGCAACTCCGCCACCATGTTTAGGAAATTCGGCTGCGCGAATGTTTCGACCGGCTCGGTTTCATAAATCTGCGACAGTCTGATGACTTCAAGATTTGCCTCGAGCATGCCGCGAACGCCGAGCAGCAAATTGCCGGCGCGGTCGCCCAGGTTTGAACCGAGACTGATGTAGGCGTTCATCGAGTAAAGTAAACAGCAAACAGCAAACAGTAAACAGCAAGCAGTAAACAGCAAACAGTGAGCGGCGAACAGCGAAGAATAAACAGACACGACTGAAGTTGGTGCTGAGTATAGAATGAAAGCACAGTATGATGAAGAGTTCCGAAACTGATTGTCAGAATTAGAACAGTTTCTCTAAGTCGCTTGTATCTTGCTGTCTGCTGTTTGCTGTTTGCTGTTCACTCTCTTATGTCCCAGCTTGCAACACTCATCTGGCTTAAATGGGCTTTGTTTCGCAACTCAATGCGCAAGTCCAAGGCAGTCATCAATAGACTGGCGTCTGCGTTGACATTGCTTGCCGCCCTGGCGCTCTCGTTGTTGATTGCGTTTGGTCTGGGTGTGGCGGCTTACGCTTTGACGGCGCCAGGCTCCGGCATTGACACACGAGCTTTGACGGCTGCACATCGTGGCGGAGGCGGCGGGGTTCCGTCCGTCGAATTCATTTTCTTCTCGATATTTTCTTTGTTCTACCTGCTATGGGCCACGCTGCCGTTGAGCATCGGCGGTGGCCGCCAATTTGATCCGGGCAACCTGCTGCTTTATCCAATCAGTTTACGAAAACTTTTTGCCCTCGATTTCCTAAGCGAAGTTGCAACGCTGCAATCCTTATTTGCGATACCTGCGGTTCTGGCGATTGGAATTGGGGTTGGGGTGGGAACTGGAAAGATGGCGGCCGCTGTTCTACTTGCGTTAGCGGCGTCGGCATTTGGCGTGGCGTTGTCGAAATGGGTTTCAACTTCGATTGGCTCCTTGATTCGACGCAAGCGAACGCGTGGTGAAACTTTGCTGGCGCTGATCGGCGCCATCGCCGGTTTGGGCGGCGCCTTGTTTGGTCAGCTCGCGCCTATAGTTTTCCGGCACGCTGATTCAATCGCTGCGCTTCGCTGGACGCCGCCCGGTGCCGTGGCTTTCGCGCTGACGCGCGGGCTGCGTCCGGGCCATATGCCTGAATATGTTTTGGTATTGAGTCTGCTCGTCGCTTACACCTCTGTTCTGGTAATAGTCACTTACTGGCTGACGCGGCGCGCCACGCTTGGCGGCGGATCCGCAAAACAGAAACCGGAGCGCGTAGTCGTAGCGGAAAAGCCGTACACCGGTTGGAACTTTCCGTTCATCTCACCGGAACTCTCAGCCATCATTGAGAAAGAGCTGCGCTATTCGACGCGAAACGCGCAGCTTCGCATGATGACGCTAATGCCGTTGATACTCATTGTCATTCGTTTCATCAACCGCCGCCGTTTCGCAGCGCCTGGGGACAGTGCCACAGGTTTTTCCGCGGACTTTTTCGACTATGGCGCGGGTCTGATGGCGACGACGGGAATTCTTTATGTGTTCCTGATTCTTGCCGGGCTCTTCTGCAACCAATTCGCTTTTGACCAGGCCGGGATGCGCACGCTGATACTCTCGCCAGTCGATCGCAAAAAAGTGTTGTTGGGGAAAAACATTTCATTGTCGTTGCTCGCCTTCGCCTTTTGCAGCGGCTTGCTGGTAGTCAATGAAATCGTTTTCCAGGATTTGTCAGCCGGCGCGGTGCTGTTTGCGGCGCTTAGTTTTGTTGCTTTCGCGTCGCTGATTTCGCTAATTGGAAATTGGTTCTCAATTCACTTTCCCAAACGAATGAAATTTGGTAAACGACTGAATGTTTCCGGCGTGGTTGGGTTGTTGTTGATACCGCTGATCGTGCTACTGGCACTGGTTCCATTGGCCGCGACAGCCGCCGGTTACGTGGCGCAGAGCGTGTTGGTTGAGTATGTTACACTCGCCGTTCTGGCGGGTCTTTCACTTGGTTTCTATCTGTTGTTGCTTCCGTCTCAGGGCGAAGCGGTTCAGAAAAGGGAACTGGCCATACACGAGGCCGTGAACGACCCCGGGAATGATTGAACCTTGACAACTTATTCCAGTGATGTCTGCTGACGGCATCCGGGCGGGCAGATTCCGATCTCAAATTTGAGATTTAAGATCTCAGAAAAAAGCGCAGCCCCGTCAACACACAAATGGCTCGCAGAAAATTTCGCAGTAACCAGCGACACGAACCAACCACCGAGCGCTCGTTTCAGGAGTACTACCTCTCGACGCCTGCTCCGGCCACCTCACGCACCGAACTGTTAAGACTAATCCGTGGCGGCGAAGATACGTTCCTCGAGCTGAAGGTCAAGCTCTCAAACCCCGAGAAAATCACACAGGAAATAATCGCGCTTGCCAACACCGGCGGCGGCGTCATCGTGTTTGGTGTTAACGACCAACTGCGCATCGAGGGAGTTGACGATCCCGAAAGCGTTCAGGAAGAGCTGGTCAGAATCTGCCGCGAAGATATCGAGCCGCCGCTTTTTCCCTTTGTGGATCGCATTGCTTTTGATAACGGCCGGCGCATCGTCGCACTCGACGTTGAAGGTAAACGGCGTCCTTATCGCACTCGCGACGGCCGTTTTTATCTACGCATTGGTGCTGAAAAACGCGAGGCCACTCCCGAAGAGCTGGCAGTGTTGTTGGACGAGACGCGGCCGGTGACATTTGAAAATCTGCCCGCCCTCGGAGCGACGATTCAGGATATTGATGAAGCGCACCTCTGGAGTTTCCTACGCGAATTCGAAGGCGATGCTTTCGATAACGCGCGGGCCAGCGGCTATCCAACCGGCGAGGTGTTGGAACGCGACCTGCTGATGGCTACGCAACGCGCCGGTGAACTAACACCCACCGTCGCCGGATTGCTTCTGTTTGGCCACGACCAGCGCGTGGCCGAGTTGCTGCCAAGATCGCAGATCGTTGCTACGCGCTTCGGAGGCGAGACAACACAGTCTCCAGTAGTCGAGCGCATCACAATTTCCGGCAATCTCCTGACTCTTTATGAAAGCGCGTTACGGTTTGTGCGCCGCTATTGCGATCTGTGGGAAGCGCGCCCAAAAAACTTCTCGCCCGCCGTTGAAGAGAGCCCAATCGCCGCCCGCGCAAATTATCATCGTGGCGCCATAGTTGAAGCTCTTGCCAATCTGTTGGTCCATCGCGACCTGGCGTTGCGCGAGCTACCGACGCGCTTGCACATCTTTGACCATTCACTCGAGTTGATAAATCCGCGACGGACCGCCGGCTTCTCGCCAGTGGCGCAAAAAGCAATTCGCTATGGCATACCACAACGGCTTAATCCACAGATTGTTGCTTTGTTTTCGAGTCGCGCCTACGGACTGGAATCAAAGCCCGGTGGTTTGCCGATGGTGCTGCGCGAAAGCCGGCTCTTCTCAAACCGCCGTGCGGACATCGTCGCTATGAATGATGAGTTTCGATTACGTTTACATGGCGCATGAAAGACGTGCCCGACAGCACCGTTACGTTTGACGGCTGGAGGACCATCGAGAATGGTGTGTTGAAGTTTCGTTGCCGGACAGCGCTCCAGTAGCGTTCATCAGGTGGAGCGACTCCAAAGCTCAAAGCTTTAGCTGTTCAAACACTTTGCCCCGCAGCAAACCCCGACGCCCAGGCCCACTGAAAATTATGACCGCCGAGTTGACCGGTAACGTCCACGACCTCGCCGATGAAATAAAGACCCGGAACGTTTTTCGTTTCCATTGTTTGTGACGAAAGCTCGCTCGTTGCCACGCCTCCCGCCGTAACCTCGGCTTTTTTAAAACCTTCAGTGCCGCTCGGCGTGACCTGCCATTGATTTAGTTTTTTGGCAATGTCCGCGAGCTGCGCGGCGTTGTAATGTTTTAACGGTCGCGAAGGACTGTAAAGCTTACACCAGGCGGTGGCAAAACGGCGCGGTAACAACTGGCCGAGAAAGTTTGCCAGCGAGATCTCCCGGTTCTCATGATCGCGCAACAGCTCGAACGCGTCATGGTCCGGCAGCAGGTTAATGTTCACGCTCAGACCTGGACGCCAGTACGAAGAAATTTGCAGGATCGCAGGACCGCTCAAACCGCGATGCGTTATGAGAATGTTCTCGCGAAATTCTTTTTCCTGACATGCGACCGCGACAGCGATCGACACTCCGCTTAAAGGCGCCAATTCGCGCAGTACCTGAGGCGACAGCGTAAACGGCACGAGCGCGGGCCGAGGGTTGACAATTGAAAGGCCAAACTGGCGCGCCAGACTGTAGCCAAAATCAGTAGCCCCGAGCGGCGGTATCGATAACCCGCCGGAGGCGATGACCAGCGATTGCGAAACAAACGTTGCCGTATCGGTCTTGACTTCGAAAGGCGACCTGCCCGCCAAGGCATCTTGTTCTGACTTAACTACGCTACGCACCTGCGACCCACATTTGATTTCGACGCCGGCATTGCCGGCTTCCAACAGCAGCATATCGATTATGCGTCGCGAGCTCTCATCGCAAAACAATTGTCCCAGCTTTTTCTCGTGATAGGGGATGCGATGTTTTTCTACGAGCGAGATGAAATCTGAGGGTGTATAGCGCGCCAGCGCTGACTTGCAGAAATGGGGGTTGTCCGAAATGAAATTGTCCGCAGTGGTGTTGAAGTTCGTAAAATTACAACGGCCGCCTCCGGAGATCGCTATCTTCTTGCCAATCTGCCCAGCGTGCTCGAGTACCAAAGTCTTGCGACCGCGTTTTCCCGATTCGATTGCGCAAAAGAGTCCCGCAGCGCCTCCGCCTATGACAATTACGTCAGTCTTATGCATCCTCAAAGGGTAACACCGTTGCGTTAACTTGGATTCAAGGTTTGAAAAGCGACGCCCTAAGCGCCAAGGGCGCGAACTGGAATAGCCAGGGGCAAGTGCTGAGCACAGCGAAGCACGTCGCCCCCTGGAACAGCCAAAAGTCTGAGAGCGCTGAAAGTGCGCAATAGATACTATCGCTGAGAGGTTTATGCCGCTCCTTCAGAGCTAGGACCCAATCCGCTTCGTTCCAGGGGCGTCGCACTTCGCTGCGCTCAGCGCTTTGCCCCTGGCTATTACATCCTGCGCCTTTGGCGCTTACGGAAAAAACAATTCCAGAACTTTTAACTCGTTGCACTTTCAAATCACAATTCGCGGTAACCAAAGAAAAAGGCAGCGACATTTCAGTTCGCTGCCTCATGCCTTTTGATTGTTCGCTGGCCCCTTACGGCTTAGGAACCGCGTCTGGTTTTGGCGCGTTGTACAAACTTCTCGCTTGAATCACGTATTCCTTGTCGTCGTAAACGCCGTCGCCGTTGACGTCGACGCTGACCTTAATCTTGTGCTGCTTGCCGTCGCGCACGTCGCCTGGATTAAAAGCCAGACTGTATTGGCTGCGCAATAAGGAATTGATTGAGCCGAGCACAGTCGGCAACTCGCCCGGAAACGTAACCGGAAAATAGGCGCCGCCGGTTTCGCTGGCAAAAGTCTTGAGCGTGTTTTGCGCCTGATAGAAAGTCATTCTACCGGGAGTCCCCGCAATATCATCCACAGCTCCCAGACGGTCTTCATACTTCTTAAAGAAAAGGTTTGCGGTGCCAATGATGTAAACGGGAATGCCTGCGTTTTGCAAAACCTTGCGCGCGTCCCCGTAATTGATCTTGCTAAAGGTGTCGATGCCCGAGGCGATGAGGATCACCGCACGACGTCGTCCTTGCACGCTGACGAGTCCGGCATAATCAGACTTTTCGGATTTCGAATTATCCAACACCACAGAATCGCCGCGCCCGCCGACCAGCACAAACTTCAGCGCATCGAAAAGATTTGTCTCGCGAAATGCGGGAATATTGCGCAGTAGTAAATTGATCACCTGGCTGATGCGCGTTGGATCATTGGTGAAATCGGTAAGCGGCGTTGGGCGAATGTCAAAAGCAACGACCGAAACATAGTCGTCGGGCGGCTTGATAAATTGTGACAGGAACATCGCCGTGGGACGAATCACTTCATAGGTTCCCGGGTCCTGACCACTGCTGCCGTAGTAGCCAAACTCTTCCGACCACTTGCTGTACTCGACGACCATGGCCACGGTAATCGGCGCTTCGGGTGTAGAAAAATTAGTGATGACCTGCGGCTGTCCATCCGCATAGATAGTAAAGTTTTCCTTCTTCAAGCCGGTAACAATCTGACCGCTCTTCTTGTGGTAAACGACTGTGTCGACGTTAACGATTTGCGTCGAGACAGTAACCTTCTCGGCGTCCTGCGGTCTGCCGACGAGATCGGGAGGAGGCGGCTCTTCCTTCTTTTCTCCTGTCTCGCTCGGCCGCTTATTCTTTTTTTCGTTGCTGGTCGGTGGCTGGCGGCGCGACTGGGCGAACCCCGAATCGGCAAGTGGAGCGATCAGCAAAGCCGATAAGATAATCGCGGCGAAGAGAGAGAGCGCAAATTGAGGGAGCTTCATTGCATTTACCTAAAACTAAAAGTGCTAATCGAAAGTGCTCGAGCAGTAAAGCAAACTGTTAGTTTGCGGCGGCTCCTTGCCGCTCAAACAGGAAGGCTGCGGGACCATTGCAAACTAACAGTTTGCTTTACGATCGAGCCAGTCACTCTGATGCTCATTAACAAACCGCGGGTTTGCTTTGTTTACCTTGGACCGCCGCCTGCTTCGGCCTCAATCACCACGTCGTAAGTGCCGGTATTGTCTGCAAGATTTCCCTCGTTTACCCCGAGAAACAGCACGCCATCGCGCTGGGCGACGAAATCGCGGCGCGTCCCGATTAACAAAAAGTCGTCATTGTCGTCCCCGATCACAGCTATCAACGCGCCTGTCGGTTCGGTGCGCATCAGCTTATCGTTGTCTGTGCCGGGAATTCCTGCCGGTGTTGCGAAACGATTCCCGCCCAGCGATACGCGTCCGGTTGCAGTTATTCGCAGGCGTTGTCCCTTGCGCACCACCAAGCCGCTGTTCGACCATCCATTATTCGCGTTGTCAGCCCGCACGGCGACTTTGATCGTAAAGAAAGTCGGCGAACTGGAAGGCAGGGTTTGGTTGCTTACGCGCGGCGGTGGGTTGTTGCTGGTGTCAGGCGGTGGATTATTTCGCGGCGGCTGATAGACCGGTGCAGTTGAACTGGCGGTTGTTGCGGTGTCTTCATTCGCCAGTGCGGAAGCTGCAGCGGTAGTTGCGGAGTCAAACTCGATCGACTCGATATCTTCAACGTAGATAGTCGTTCGACTGCGGCGGCCCTGCGCCCCCGAACCGATCAATACCGTGAACTGCTGATCTTTAAAGGCGATCACCTGACCGCGGATGACGCTGCCGTCCTTCAGGCGAATAGTGTCAGCGAGGGCAGGTGCAAACAAGGCCAGCACAATTAGCAGGCAACAAAAAGGGCGCAAAATCTGTTTCATGATGATTCTCCCGGCGAGTAATTCAACCAAAGCAGGTGTAACAAGACTCGATTCCATTTGCAAGCGGGAGAGGTTGGCAGCACGTTCGGATGCAGGGGGATGGGAAAAGGTTGTTGAAAAGCGGCGTTTTCAGCCGTGAATCGGATGCCGCGTTTGCGGCTGGTCGATAATAAGCACGAACCTGATCCCGGCCTTAAAACGCCGGGCTAAACCGGTACTGACGCTACGCGTCGAGGGAGCTGCTTGAAGTTTTCGGACATTTGACCGGCGGGCTTATGCGAGATTTCTTACGAGTAAAAAAAATCGCCGAGTGCGCTTTGCAAATTTAATTAGGCGCGCTATACTCCACCCAACTAGATGGTTGGTGAATCCTTCCATCACATGGTTGCTGGGGTGAGGACAGTGACCATATTTAGAAAAGGCGCGACAGCCCAAAACTGTTGCGCCTTTTCGCTTTTCTAGTCGCCACGGCAAGCTTAACGACGCCGCCTTTTAGTTGTTTGGTTTCTTCGTTGACTTCACCCGCTGCGGTGGCTTGAGACAAGGCTCAATGAGCGCCAGGGTAGTCCGCGCGCGTAAAGGTTTGTTTGTTAAGTTGCTCGCCTGATAGAGCGTACCGTCGAAATCCGCTTTGGCCAACTCACCGAAGGCATTCTCCGGGTTGAACCCGGGAGTCTGAAATGTGGCATAGGACCCGAAGGTTTTTCCATTAATCTGCCTTATGACGAACTGCCGCGAAAAATCGGGCTGCTCAATTCGGTTGATAATTCTCACGGCGTCTCCCAGCACTGCGATTGCCCGGTTCAAGTCAATCCTGGTGTAAAGATAAGCTACGCCCAGCTGAGTGCGGGCTGTCACCATGGTGGCCGGCGCCTTAGCTGTGCTGTCAACTACCTCTTCGAGCATTTCTCGTGCTTCTGCCTGATCCATGTCTTGTTTCAAAGATTCCTCGGCGATCTGAAAATAGAGATAAGCGCGCTGGTCCAGCTCATCCACTTTGGCTGCGAGCTTGCGGGCTTGAAGGAGCTGTTTTTCTCTTATCGCATTCTGCGTCCGGCTGAAGTAGAGCCAGTTTAACAACTGTGGGCGCAAGGCCGAGTCTGAAATCTTGTCAACCACTCTAAGCACCAGGTCCAAATCCTCGTTGCCAGAAGCACCGATAACGGCAAAGACCAGCTGCTGATCACGCCTGTCTACGTTGGGGTTCTTCTCAGCTAACTCGACCTGATCGTTAAAGCTTCTTACTGGTTCCATTTGCTCACTGATAGTCTGGCCCAAGAGTCGTTGTGAACTCGGCGAGAGAAGGCCAAAGAGACTGCCCTTCGCTTGTTCCACTTGCGCCGCGAGATCCGGCAGGGTGTCCTGAATTTGTTTTTCCAGACGCGACAACGCCAGCCACATTTGTCCCGTGTCCGAAACCGCGTTGTGCGGGGAAGTCTCAACTGGATGCGCGAGGCGTTGCTGCACGCGCCGCAGAAGCATCTGTACGAACGATCGTTGCAGATTTGGATTCGGCACAAAGCCGTTGGGGACGCTGTATATCGCGTAGTCAGGCATTTCTCCGGCTTCGCGATTGTTTCCAAAGGGATAGGACGATAAGTAAAGCAGGCGGTCCATCGGCGCATTGGCATATGCGGTAAGCGCCTCCAGGTACAACTGTTCAGCCGCCGTGCGGTTGAGTTCGGCCAAGTTGTAGAGAAAAATGGATAGATAAAACGTCGCCGGGTACCGCAAGCTGCTCCGGGCAAAGCTGAGTGCAGCCGCTTGATTGGAGGCTAACAGCTCATTGGCAACGTTCAACAGTCTCTCGGCGGTTCGAGGTTCTTGTTGCACTGTTTTGCTGTTGTTTTCCTGGGTCTCGCTCTGCTGATCCTCAAGCAACTGGTTCGTCAGTTTTCGGGCCCAGCTGGGATCGCGTTTGGCAATAGCACGTATGACGATGTAACGCTGGTCTGGAAGGTCAGTAGACAGCCCGATCCCCTCACGAACGGGCTTGTCGCCCTTCTCCTTGAAGTCGCGATTCGCCAGCTCGAAAGTATCGAGCAAGAGGGCGCGTGCCATATGCTGTTGGAGCGGCCACAGAAGATCGGCCGCTTGAAGCGAGACAGTAATTCTTTGTACCTGATCGTCGAAGGTCTTTGTCGCGGCAATTTGTTCTTCAAGGATCTCCAGCGCGTTCTTCTGGTTGCAGGAACTAGATGGGTTGAGCGGTGCTTTCTGCTGAGCAGATGAAGACACGCTAAGAGTCGCAACCAGACATAGAGCCAGCCCAAGTGGAAACTTAATAACGAATCTATTAATTGGCATAAAGCTTAAATGCTCAATGCTCCACCGTCAGGCATTCGCGCTTCGCACACTGCCGGCGAATTGCTGGCAACAGGTTTCGCGTAGATAAGTCGAATTCAATGTAACGATACTCGCTCGCTCACGTGATGGCCCGGAAGTCTTTAACAGATTGCTCATCGATATAATCAAGGTGGTCGGAGTGTGTGGTCAAGGAAAGAGCACTCGGCCTGAGCAGAAAGATCCGGGTCGACCCGGAGACCCATCTAGCCTCTATTCGGCCAACCGCTCGACCCAAGTTGCTGAAATATACATAAGAATCGTGCGAACCTGTTTATTAAAAACTTGAACCTATCATGCTACGAGTGTATAAGGTTCGGTATTCCTCGCAAGACTTGCGTCTCAAAAGACGGACTAGATAATCGAGAATGGTAGCAGGTTAAAATTACGAGAATGACATCCTATGTTGTCACCTCTCAGATGACAACAAAACCTGCTAAGAGCAACTGAATAATAGTTTCTCCGACTCACGAACTCAGGTTCAACTCCCTAAACCCTCATACCTTCTAAGGAACCAAAACATGAAAAAATTAAGAGTAATATCAATGCTGCTAATACTCGCGGGCTGTATTTCGCTACTGGCAGCGCTATTAGTCACAGCAAATCAAAACACAGGCCAGCAAGAGAATAGCCAGGCTGGCAAGTTACCCAGCGGCAATTGGACTGTTAGCGCGCGTCCATATCTTGGAGCAGATTTCAGGGAATTGCCCGTCATCACTACCAGCGTGGGCCAAGACCCTGAGAAGGGATTGGGAGCTGCGAGTGCGAGCGTAAGCAACGCCTCATTAAAAACCGTCTCGGCGTTGAAGTTCACCTGGTATATTCTCAAGGATGAGACGGACAGAGTCTTATTGCAGGGTCAAACCCCGCTCATTGCCATAACCGGAGGAATGCCAAAGGGCGGCACACAACTCATAGATTTTCCTATAGCTGACTTTTCCAGCGTGATGCAACCACTGATCAAGGCGGGATCGCTTACCGGAGATTACCGGGTAGAAGTTCTTGTAAGCGAGGTGGTTTATGAAGACGGATCGACTTGGGCGAGAAGCGAGAATCGCAGACTTGCCATGGTTCTGGCTTCAAAGGTCAAGTTCGTAAAGGCTGGCGGCTCGCAACAAGGGTGTTGCCCCATGAATATTGCATCTGGAACGGAGCAACCCACAAGTTCACCTGCAAGAAAGACCTAACACTAAACCTTGGATGCTCACCGGACGCGCAGGGGGGAACTCACTACTGTAATACTTGGGTATGCCCAGAAAGCTGTGGCCCGTAAACTTGGCAGCACATCTTGTCGGAATTGTTGAAGGGAAGAGGAGCGAACCTGAAGGTTCGCTCCTCTTGTTTGCCGAGCCCACTCAGGCGTAAAAGCGGGGGCATCCTTTTCGTAGAAGAACTCCCGAACACGCCCTGGGCAAAATGCTTTAAGGTGACCGGGCGATTCTTCAGATCAGGAAGAAGAAAGGGCGCGACGCGAATGTAAAAGTCAATGACTTTGGCCTTCGTGAAGCCCGCCCGGATATAGGATCTTATCGAGATTTGAAACTGCGATCTGCGCGGCCTGCAATCGCGATTCTTTCTTTTTTCGCAGCCACCCGAATTACATGTCATGCCTGCTCGTGTGTCAATCACCACCTCATTTGTTCGCTGAGCCGGGTTCGGCTTTCTTGCGATGCTGTTCGGCAAGCACGTCAGACGGCGTGATCAACGCGGCCGCTGAAAGCACTTTGTTTTTCCAGCCACTGACGACATCGCCTTCGCCGCTCATCATTGCCTCAAAGCCAGCCCGCGCTACATCGACCGGATCATCTTTCTTCGATTGACCGATGTTCGTATCCTCCATACCGGCGCGTTCGAAGAATTCAGTGTCCGTAGCTCCCGGCATCAGGCACGTGACCGTCACTCCCGAGTCCTTTAACTCGTTTCGCAGCGCAAACGAGAACGAGTCGATAAAGGCTTTGGTGCCGTTATAGACCGCATTGAACGTGCCCGGCGTGAAGCCCGCGATCGAGCCGGTGAATAGAATTCGTCCTTGCCCTCGCTCGCGCATGTCGGCGCCCACTTTTTGTGCGAGGTAGATCGTGCCGGTGATGTTGGTGTCGATAATATGACGGACATCGTCGAAACTTTGATCGAGAAACGCGCCGCCCAGTCCGCGGCCGGCATTTGCGAGCAGCGCATCCACGGCCCGCCCGCGCGTTGCCGCGTACAGCTTGTCGACGCCTTCGATAGTTGCCAAATCAGCCTCGACCGCCGCTACCTCAACGTCGTATTTTTTGAAATCATCCGCTGCCTGGTAGATTTCCGGTTCATCGGCCGCAATCAGAAGATCAAATACACCTTCAGCGCAGCACTTTGCGAGTTCATAGCCGATGCCAGTTGAAGCGCCGGTTATGATTGCCAGTTTTCCTTTGTTAGTAGTCGCCATTGTATCTCCTGGAATTGTTCATGCAGCGAAACGTTAGCGTGAGCCAGCCGCGCTTCCTTTTTCTTTTTCACGTGCGACAAGCTTTGAGAAGCGGCTAAGCTCGCCGTCTTTTGTCTCTTCCTGATAAAGAAATGCGAGGTCGCTCGCTTCGAAGGTTGAAAAAATTCCTCCCAGCTAATCTGTTACAAAGTGTCTTCACCCGAGTAGCCGGGATAATCAATCCGTAGTATTTCTGTGCCTTTGACTTTGGCGGGATTGCCGCCTCGTTCTTCAACCCACTGCTGAATCTCTTTGCGGTTTGTAGTTGTCTTTGCTTCTGCTGGCATAATTCCTCCTTTGGATTAATGACTAAGAGCGCGGCCGTTGCCGTTCCCGTTCAGGCCCGGCTTCAATACCACCTTGAAACACTCTTCCGGTTTATTCTTGAAGGTCTTGTAACCTTCGGCTGCGTCCGCGAGGCTCAAGCGATGCGTAATTACAAACGACGGATCGATGTGGCCTTCTACGACGAAATCGAGCAACGGCTGCAGGTACTTGTGCACGTGCGTTTGGCCCATCTTGAAAGTGAGCCCTTTGCCGAAAGCCGCCCCGAAAGGAAACTTGTCGAGAAAGCCGCCGTACACGCCGGGAATTGAAACCGTCCCGCCTTTGCGACAGGCGTAAATTGCCTGGCGCAACGCATGGAGACGATCGGTAGTCAGATAAGGCGCAGCCTTCGCGCGGTCGTAAAGCGCGTCGAGTGTGTGGCCATGAGCTTCCAGACCGACGGCATCGATGCACGAGTCAGGACCTAGACCGCCAGTCATGGTTTTGAGTTTTTCGTAAACTTCTTCCTCGGCAAAGTTGATCGTTTCAGCTTTGCCTTCTTCCGCGGCCAGCCGCAACCGATCAGGATTGTCGTCGATTGCGATCACTCGTTCGGCGCCCAACAGATAAGCGCTCTTGATTGCAAACTGGCCCACCGGCCCGCAACCCCAGACCGCCACCGTATCGCCGCGTTGGATGTTGCAGTTTTCAGCAGCCATGTATCCGGTAGGAAAAATGTCTGACAGGAAAAGCACTTTCTCGTCAGGCAATCCCTCGGGGATTTTTATTGGACCAACGTCGGCGAACGGAACGCGCACGTATTCAGCCTGACCACCAGCGTAACCGCCCATCATGTGTGAATAGCCAAACAATCCGGAGCCGGAAAACCCATAAAGCTTTTCGGCAATTCGCGGATCAGGATTCGAATTATCACAAGCGGACCACATTTCCCGCTGGCAGAAAAAACAATTGCCGCAAGCTATCGTGAAAGGAACAACGACGCGATCGCCGATTTTCAGATTCGTAACGCTGCTGCCAAGATCGACGACCTCGCCCATGAATTCATGACCAAGGATGTCGCCTTTCTTCATCGTCGGAATATAGCCATCATAAAGATGCAGATCCGAACCACAGATGGCCGTAGTAGTAACCTTTATGATCGCGTCACGCGGGTTCAGGATGGTTGGCTCAGGGACTTCGTCAACGCGCACGTCGTACTTGCCGTACCAGCAAAGTGCTTTCATGCAACCTCCTCACTGGCGCTGGCCGACAACGCCTTGACCGGAGTCTTGCTGGCAAATTTATTTTCTTTGCGTTTAGGTTCAGAGTCCGCACTGCGACCAGAAGGTTGACCCTCAATGGTGGGAATTTCGCCGGTTTCAATCAGCCGTTTCAAGCGTCTGAGATTAAGCTCGACTAATTGACCAGGTTCGTCGCCAAAGAGCTTAGCCAGGAGAACGCCGGCCTTACCGCCGGGAGGGTTGTAATTGAGTGTGACGCTAAGTTTTGTGCCACGACCGTCCGGAGCGTTTTCGAAATGAACCGAGCCGGCGTTTGTCACTTCGGCTCTTCCTGGAAGCGAACGCCAGGCGATAAGCTCGTTTTCTTTTTCGTTGAAAATTTCGGCATCCCATTCCACCCTGGTGTCACCGGGACCTTTTACGACCCAGTGTGAACGGCGCTCATCCAGCGGATTCACTGATTCCAGGTTCTCAATAAAACGCGGCAGGTTTTCAAGATCGCGCCAGAACTGGTAAAGACCCTCAGGCGCCTGGTTTATGACTATCGATTTTTCGACGTGATACTCGCGGGCTACGTCATCGGCCGCAGAAGTTCCCAAGCCGATTGTCTTCGTTGCAAGCTTGCTCAGGCTGCCTCGGTAGAAGAGCGCGCTGCCCGCCAGTCCCAGCGCGATAAGCGCAGGAGATTTTTTCCTGACGCCGTAACCGACAATAGTGGCGCCGGCGACCGCCGCAGCGATGTTTTCAATTTTGCCTCTATTAGTGCTGTCATTTCGTAATGATTGTCTGTCGTTTGCGCTTTCAAAAGCCGCTTCGCTGTACATTCGCATGCCTCCTTGTCCGAACTGAATTACGTATTTGTGAGCCGTGTAACCATCTGGTACGAACGTTCCGCACAGAATGTCGCCTTTCGAAACCTTTGCCTCGACATCCAAGCGTTTTTCTAAAACTGACGATGGCAATGAATGAGCGGGAGCAAGATGAGTGCCGCGATGCGCTTCAGAAAATTGACGAAGCGTTCGAGCGCACACTCAAGGCTGAAGTGCGCTATCGCTTCTGTGATTGATCTGCAATCGCTTTGATAGTGAAAAGAGAGACGAGGAAGGGGAGTCATTTTGCCAAAACAGCCACCGTTGCCGGCGGCTGTCATGGTTCAAGATAGTTGGTGGAGCAGAGGAGGGTCGAACTCCTGGCCTCCGCATTGCGAACGCGGCGCTCTGCCAACTGAGCTACTGCCCCACGCGCATGAGAATACAGTTTCGAGTTTGGAGTTTCAAGTTCTGAACAAATCGGCAGAGTGTGAAGATTCTGTGCAAACGACAAAGAAGTCATTGTTCCAGTTGGGTGGCGCGGGTAGCGTCCTGATTGAACTTTCTCTGCCTGGCAACGGACCAAGTCCTATTGGCGCGGCCAACGTTCCATTTGGTAAACGCGTTCGCCTGCGGGCTTGTCTTTCGTCGCCGGCCATGTGAGAACCGCTTTCCAGGAGTCCTTCGTTTCGCGGCGCCAGCTAAAAGAGTTTCTCGCTTTCGTGACGGGTTCGAAGGTGATCGAATTTTCGTCCAGCGAGGTTGCCACCCAGCGCGAGCCTTCGCTGCCACCGCCAAACTCGCCATCCTTCAATACAAAGAGCGTTGTGTCGGTAACCTTGTCGCCTTCGAGACTATCGACCGCCAGCGTCGTATCGTTTTCGAAACGATAACGTTCGAAGAAAGCCGCCTGTTTGTCGCCGCTGCCGCGCCAAGAGCCTTCGATCCAGCGCAGCTTCTGAAGATTGGTCGCGGTCAACGCCTTTGGTTTTGGCGGCACGGTCTGCGTGCCGACTTGCGTGCATGAAAGGCAAAGCAGCACGACTGTGAGCAAATAAGAGAGTGAATGCATGAGTGGAGCTTAAAGAACTTTATTGCCAGTTGGCAATAGGGTTTCCGGCAACAGCTTCAATGCTAACGCCAGAGCCTCTTGAATCTTCTCAATCTGCTTACCTCCGCCCTGGGCGAAATCGGGCTTGCCTCCGCCGCGCCCATCGAGCAATGCGCAGGCTTCTTTCATCAACGCATTCATGTCACCCGACGCATCGACTGATCTGGCGAAAACCAGGCGCGCGGTTTCGTGATCGTTCGATGCCAACAATGCCACCACATTCTCGTGAGCGATCAATGCGTGCGCGAGTTGCTTTAGGGAGTCGGCGGATCGATTTGAATAAACTTGGCTGACGATTCGTTGCGAGAATCCATCCGCTACCGCGGACGGTACTGACCTCATGAGACGAATCAGTTCTTCCGCTTCAAGGTCAGCAGCCATCCCTTCGAGCGAACGCAGGCGACGGTGAAGGTCTTTGTTCTCGTCGAGCATTCGCGCAGCCAAAGCCGGCGCGTCGTCGCGAGCGGAGCTAAAAAGAGAAGCGACCTCGCGCGCGGTCGTGTTGGCGCGTCGATAATCGGCGAGCGCGCGCATGCCGGCGACGAACTCAATCCGCGTTAAGCCCTTGGCGCGTTCCCAATGGCGCACCGCGATCAGCCCCACTTCGCCGGTGCGAAACGCGTGCGTGCCGCCGCAGGGAGTCAAGTCGAACCCCTCGATTTCAATCAACCTCAAATCACCATCGCGGGACGGTTCTTTTCTAAGCGGTAGTTCGGCAGCTTGCTGCGACGTTACGGTTTGAATCGTGATGTGCCGATCTTCCCAGATGACGTTGTTGGCCAACTCCACGCCGCGCTCGATCACTTCGTTGCTCGGGTTTGCCAGTTCTAAATCGATCTCGCAGCAGTCCGCCAACACACGAAAGCCTTTTGTGGGTGCCTTAAAAAGAGTGACAAAGGCCTGCGACAGAATGTGCTGACCGGTATGTTGCTGAATGTGGTCCAAACGCCGCAGCCAATCAACTCGTCCCTTAACGGTGGTGCCAACTTCAGGCGGCCGTCCCTGAATTACATGCAGCACACCATTGTCTTCGTCGTCGATGCACTCAACCACGCGCAAGCCGTCGAGTGTCCCGGTATCGCTCGGTTGTCCGCCGCCGGTGGGATAAAACGCCGTGCGGTCCAGGGTCACCGCGGTCCAACCACTGACGCGCTCCGAAATCTCGACGACGCGAGCTTCGAATTCGATCAAATGAGAGTCGTTGTAATAAAGGCGTTCGGTGGCCGGCATGGTGATTTGATTAATAGTGCAACAGCCAGAAGCTTTGCAAGTGGATCACTCAAGCAAAGCAGTCTCGAGGTTGGGAAGGGTGGCATGCCCCCGCTCTTTCTTTGTCTTGATCTGCCATTAGTTTAATTGGAAGAGCGGGGGCATGCCCCCTTCCCAACCATGAGCTTACCTGGTTTGAGTTGGTTTACTTATGCGAGTGGCCATATACCGATGTTTTCTTTGACAGGCTTTCCGGAAAACCAACATAATCCGCGACAGCTTATCTAACATTTGGACTGCAACTGTTGTAGTGGAAAATTCATGAACTTCATTTCGCAAAATAAAGTTATCCGCAGCGCAATACTGCTCTCATTCCTCGTCTTGTCTGGTCCGTTTGCATTTGCGCAATCGGAGCAGCCGCTGCGATCCATCAGCTATCGCCTGGCGATGTCGCGTCCAGTTTCTCACCTGTTCGAAGTAACCATGGAAATTGAACTGTCCGAAGGCGCGGCGCCAAAGTCTCTCGACTTTCAAATGCCTAAATGGTCGCCGGGCCGTTACGCAGTTTTTGATTTTGCGAAAAACGTCCAGCAATTTGAAGCGCTGGGCGGCATCTGTCCGCGCGGCGCGCAATGCAAGATGGCCCCCTTTCCGATCACGCGCATTGATGATCAGACCTGGCGCGTCTCGACAATGAACTCTCCCCGCCTGACGATTCGTTACAAAGTTTTCGGCAACGATTTGTCCGGCACTTTTTCGCAATTAGACAGCAGGCACGCGAACTACAACGGCGGTTCGATCTTCATGTATGTCGTTAACCACAAGCCCGACCCGGTAAGGCTCGAGATTAATCCGCCTCCGGGCTGGCGTATTTTTAACGGCCGGATGACGAGCCTGGACCAGCGCGATTGGCAGTTTCCTAACTGGGATATTCTGATTGACACACCAACCGAGGTTGCGCCCGACTTCACGCTCGACGAGTTTAAGGTTGACGCCAAGCTTTATCGCGTCATGGTCCATTCGTTTGGGGACGAAGGAGGGAAACGCGCGGCGCTGGTCCGTGACATTGAAAAGATTGTGCGCGCTGAGACCGCGATGTGGGGGCCGCCGGAGTTTGACTCCTATACTTTTCTAATTCACTTCGCTGCCGACGATCACTCCGGCGATGGCATGGAGCATCTGACGTCAACACAAATTATCGAGCCCGGGGCGCTCGGCGAAACCGGCGTTTATGGTGACGCGCTCGATACAGTCGCGCATGAGTTCTTCCACGTTTGGAATGTGAAACGACTGCGGCCGGTCGAACTTGGACCATGGGATTTCACCCGCCCGGCGAACACTCGCGGTTTGTGGATTGCTGAGGGCTTCACGAACTACTACGGACACTTGATGATGCGCCGGGCAGGTATTTGGGATGATACGCGATTTTTTCGCACCGAAAACCAGACCGTCACTGGAATTGAAAATGCTCCCGGCAGTCATTTAATGAGCGCGATCCAGTCCTCGCAGCTGGCAGCGTTTCTCGATGGAGCGCCCCACGCGCAACGAACCAATCTTGGCAACATCTCGATCAGTTATTACCCGAAAGGTGAGTTAATCGCACTTGTGTTGGATTTACTAATTCGCGGCCGGGCTAATGGAAAGACCTCGCTCGACGACGTGATGCGACGCATGTACGAGGAGTTTTATTTGAAGAGTCCGAACGCGACTTATTACTTGCGCGGGCGCGGTTACACCAGCGAAGATTTTCAACGAGTCGCGTCGGAAGTCAGCGGCTTGGATCTAAATGATTTTTTCCGACGTTACGTTCAGGGCGTAGAGGTGCTGCCCTATGACGAGGCGCTTGCTTACGTCGGGATGCAGTTGGTGCGGGAGCAGGCACGCGAGCCATTCGATGCCGGCATTAGGCTTAACTGGGAGAACGGCACGCTGACCATCGGCTCGGTTCGCAACAATTCGCCCGCGGAAGATGCCGGCTTGCAGGAAGGCGATGAAATTGTTTCGCTGGGCGGCCGCAAGAGTGTCTCGCGCGAAAATTGGTTAGTGGCGCTGGCTCGTTATAAGCAGGGCGATCGGATACCGCTGACAGTGAAACGCGATCGCCGCACCATCCAAGCAACAATCGTGTTGCGCGAGCCGGAACGTTTCGAATACAAAATTGAAGAACGGAAAGATGCGACGCCTAAACAGAAAGAAGCACGCCAGGCGTGGCTAAAGGGCCAGGCGCAAACAGGAGCATCCATGCAATGAGTCGAGCCACCCGGTTCGCTGGTCTCAAGAAGTTTGTCCTCCTCTGGCCACTCTTTTTTCTGATCTGCGGAGGTTTGGGTTATCCATCTCTGCAGCGCTACGACCCGCGCGTGACTCCGGGACTAAGTGACACCATCAAGTACTACGCTCTTACCACAGGCGCGGATCAGTCGGCTTTCGCTGAACGATTTCGAGGCCGCGTGCTGGTACCTTACGTTGCGCGGCCTTTTTATTGGTTCGCGCGAGCGCATCTCTCCACCTGGGATCCGGTGTTCTTTGGTTTGTTGGTTTCGGCATCTATTTTTTGCGCGACGACGGCCTGTCTAATTGTGAGCATGGGCGAGCGCGTGCTTGGCAATGCCGCGTTCGGCTTGATTGGTGCGCTGCTTTATCTGCTGAACTTTGCCATTTCGAACTTACAACTGGCGGGAATGATCGATGCGGGCGAAGCTTGCTTTATGGCGGCGTTGGTGTGGAGTCTCCTTAACGATAAATGGTGGTTGCTTCCGCTGTGGGGATTGTTTGGCGCTGCGGCGAAAGAAACTTTTCTGCCTTTCTCCAGCTTGTTTGCGCTCACCTGGTGGTTCGTTGAATGGCGCCGCGATAAGGCGCAGTTGCAGCAGGTCAAATGGGTGATAGCTTTGGCCGTCGTCGGTCTTGTTGTGGTTATGGGAATTCAAGCGCGAGTCACCGGGCACTTCCAATGGCCCTGGCAGATCGCGCAGCAAGTGAATTCGGGTACTAATTCATTTGTCGCGCTTTGGAGAATTATCAGCGATCAAAACTTCTGGTATGTATTTGTCTGGTTGCTCCCATTTGGGATTTGGCGCCTGAAAGATTTTCCGACGCCTTGGGTTAGTGCTTCAGTGGCAACTGCAATCCTGGCGCTGGTGCTGGGAATTTTCGCCGACGCGCTGGGCAATGCGGGTCGTGGCGTTTTCGATGTCGCGGGTCCGCTGCTCAGCCTCTCGGCGGCAGTGTTTCTTATCCGATTGTTTGAATCCTCAGGAAAGACAAAAGCCTACAAACAAACGTGAGGAAGCTCTGATCAAGTTTCCAAAGAGTAGTTGCCCATAGCCCGCGGAGCGCGGCGTTAGCGTAAAGCCTGGGGTGGAGCGGAGCGGAACCCCAGGATCCGTGGAATACCAGGTTGCAGCCCGCGAAGTGGGCGACAGCCTATTCATCCTCAGTGACTCGCGGCGTTTGCGCTATCGCACGCTTCGCGCGCTTGAATTTCATAATCGTCAGCAACCTGGGGTTCCGCTCGGCTCCACCCCAGGCTTTACGCTATCGCCGCGCTCCGCGGGCTAAG
>DNND01000011.1:54004-60450 GCA_003488005.1 Blastocatellia bacterium
CACCCCAGGCTTTACGCTATCGCCGCGCTCCGCGGGCTAAGCCTAATCAAACTGCTGGTCAACTTGATCAGACCTTCCTAAAATCTGTCAGGCTGGATGTAAAGCAAACTGCGAGTTTGCGGTGGCTCGTTGCCGCTCAACCTGAAGCCTTGGCACCCCCGCAAACTAACAGTTTGCTTTACGTAGTCAAGCTAGCAAATTATTCCAGCCGATAGTTCGGAGCTTCCTTGGTGATGATCACGTCGTGAACGTGCGACTCGCGGAGGCCGGCGGATGTGATGCGAATGAACTGACTCTTTTCTTGAAATTCCTTGATTGAACGGCAGCCGGTGTAGCCCATGCCGGAACGCAAGCCGCCAACTAACTGCGTTGTCATTTCCGCAATCGTTCCTTTATAAGCAACGCGCCCTTCGATTCCCTCCGGCACAAGTTTCGCTTCGCTCTCGGCCATCTCCTGCGCATAGCGATCGCGCGAGCCTTCGCGCATGGCGCCAAGCGAGCCCATGCCGCGATAGGTTTTGAACGAACGGCCCTGAAATAGAATTACTTCGCCGGGCGCTTCTTCGGTTCCGGCGAAGAGGGAACCAATCATGACCACGTCAGCCCCGGCGGCCAACGCCTTTGCCACGTCTCCAGAAAATTTAACGCCGCCGTCGGCGATTATTGGAATGCCTTTCGCCCGCGCGGCTTTGACGCAGGATTGAATTGCCGTTATCTGCGGCACTCCGGCGCCGGTGACCACGCGCGTAGTGCAGATTGAACCGGGACCAATGCCAACCTTCACGGCATCGACACCGGCAGCGATCAATTCCTCCGCGCCTTCCGTTGTACCGACGTTGCCGGCGATCAAATCTGTATTCGGATGACGATGCTTGATCTCAGCAACCGCTTCGATAACGCGAACTGAATGGCCATGCGCTGTATCAATCACCAGGCAGTCGACCCGAGCCCTAACCAATTCATCGGCGCGTTCGCGATAGTCTCCGGTGGCGCCAATAGCCGCGGCAACACGTAGTCGCCCGAGGTCGTCTTTCGCCGCGGCCGGGTACTTGATCGCCTTCTGAATGTCCTTGACGGTAATCAGGCCCTTGATTTTTTTGTCATCGTCAACGACCAGGAGCTTTTCGATGCGATGTTTTTGCAGCACTGCCTTGGCCTGCTCGAGCGTCGTGCCGACCGGCACTGAAACCAACGGCTGCGGTGTCATAACTTCCGAAACGGGAATATCAAAACGAGTTTCAAAGCGCAGATCGCGATTGGTGATTATACCGACGAGGTGCCCGTCTTCGTCGACGACCGGCACGCCGCTAATGTGAAATCGCTCCATTACCAGCAGCGCTTCGCGCACCGGCTTGTTCGGCAAGATCGTGACCGGATCGACAATCATGCCCGACTCGGAACGCTTTACCTTGTCAACTTCTTCCGCTTGCCGCTCGACGCTCATGTTCTTATGCACTACGCCGATGCCGCCTTGTTGGGCCAGCGCGATTGCGAGCGCGGCCTCAGTTACGGTATCCATCGCGGCTGATGTCAACGGAATTTGCAAGCGAATGTTGCGCGTGAATTGCGTGGAGGTATCTGTTTCTGAAGGCAGCACGTCGGAACGCGCCGGCAATAACAGGACATCATCAAACGTTAGACCTTCAACTATGTTTGCAGAAATCATGGATAAATTAGTTCTCCTCTAAATTGGACAGTGGCACAGACTTCAGGAGGCTCTGATCAAGTGTCTTGGACGCGTAACGTCCGTACGAGTTTAGCCCCGCGTTTCAACGCCGGGATCAAAGTCCGGCTTTCTCTCGTCGCGTAGCGACGATTCAGTCAGGGTGGTTTCAAGCGTCGCTACGCGACGCGAACACTTCCTTGATCACGCCCCGGCCTTGAAAGGCCGGGCTAAGTTCGTACCGACGCTACGCGTCGAAAGACTGAAACCGAGCAAGCGACATACTTGATCAGAGGTTTCTTCAGTCAATGTCTCCCAGTCATATACAGACTGAAGTCTGTGCTACTTCAAAATATTTGCATCATCGGAGCGCTGAAGCCTGACTCCAAAAACACAAACGCCCGCCGGTCAGGACGGGCATTTGTTGTCTTATTGCTTTGCTGACTTGCAAACAGGCGAAGCGGCAGAGCGCAGTAACGCCAAAACTCGTAAGCCAAAAATTATTGTTGCCAGACGTTTTCGTAATCAGCTTTCCAACTGTCCGTTCTGCCCGCAGGGCTGAAATGATCAAACCCCGCGACCACGTTTTCTTTTGTAACTTCAAATAGGACTGGTTGATGTTCAGTAGCTGCGCGCCGTTGTCCCCATTTCATCACGGCCAACGCAATTGCCGAGAGTATTGCCAGGATCACGATTGCCAGCACCAGCGTCAGATACGGCGATCGGGTGGCGGGCATGTCAGTGTAAACTTTTGAATGAAAAGGCGTGGACCCAACCTCTTCTCCGGTATCACCTTGATCGCGCATATAGCGTGTGTAGGCTTCGACGGCCTCTTTTTCGTCATAACCGACGTACTTTGCATACGCCTTTACGAAACTCCGGTTGAATATTCCACCGGGCAGCCGCTTGTAATCGTTTGTTTCTATTGCTTCCAGATAACGCACTTGTATGCGCGTCTGATCAGAGATCTCGCGGAGGGGAATACCGCGCTCCTCGCGCGCGGTTCGCAACTGTTCGCCGATAGTTGCTGCCATCACCAATTCGCGTGCGTCCTTAGCGCTTTGGCTGCTGTGTCTGTTGTCAGTTCATTTGAAGTAAAGTGCACTTGTTTCCCGGAGCAAAAGGGGGGACTGTGATTGATCTCGCCGGATCAACTTAACTGTTTGGCCGAATATATCTTGCGCGGCCAAACACTGTCAAACATTAGAGTCAGAACTCAGAATTCAGAATTCAGAATACAGCAGTAAGCCAAACAGCGCTTCGCCCCAATTCTGACTTCTGTATTCTGAATTCTGCCCTCTGACTTCTTGATTCTTCGCGCTCGCGGTGATAGGTTGACGCCAGAGACTAACAACTCGACTTTAATTTCTACAACGAGAAAAGTGAGGACACAAGAGATGCCCCAAGAAGCACTCGGAATGGTCGAGACCAAAGGTTTCGTCGGCGCTGTTGAAGCCGCGGACGCCATGGTCAAAGCTGCGAATGTTCAACTGCTGGGAAAGGAATATATCGGAGCCGGTTACGTAACGATTTTTGTCCGCGGCGACGTTGGCGCAGTCAAAGCCGCCACGGATGCAGGCGCGGCCGCCGCACGTCGAGTTGGCGAGTTAATTAGTGTTCACGTTATTCCTCGCCCGCATGCTGAGGTTGAACGCGTTTTGCCGGTTGATGGTCGCACTGGTTTGAGTCCTGACGAGCGGTCATTGCAAGGCGGCGCTCGTGGTCAGCTGGGACAGGGCGAAGGTCGCTCGTTGCAGGCGGGTGGCGCGCGCGAAGGTACTAAGGAACGAGCGCGATAGACGTTTGTTGTCCGTAGTCAGTTGTTCGTTGTATTCGACTGCGACTGACCACTAACAACGGACCACTGACGCTGTTGGAGATGTTATGTCCACGGATAAAGATCTTCTGTCGGTGCAGCAGGCGCGAGATTTAGTTGATGCGGCGCACAAGGCCCAGGGAGAAATTGTGCGCTTCGATCAAGCGAAGATTGATCGCATCTGTGAAGCCATGGCAAAGGCGGCGTTGCGCGAAGCAGCTCGTCTGGGTGCCATGGCCGTGGAAGAAACCGGCTACGGAGTTCCGGATGACAAGCGCGAGAAGAACCGTTTTGCTGCAGAAGACGTCTGGAACTATTTTCGCGGATTGCGCACGGTTGGCGTCGTTTCCGAGTCGAAAGACGTAGTCGAAATCGCCAGCCCGCGCGGCGTCGTGGCCGCCATCATTCCTTCTACAAATCCTACCTCGACCGCAATTTTCAAGGTCTTGATCGCCATCAAGTCTCGCAACGCAATTGTCTTGTCGCCACATCCTTCGGCAGCTCGTTGTATTAACGAGAGTGTTCGCGTGATGCGCGAAGCAGGTGTGAAGGAAGGCCTGCCCGCCGACGCGATCGGTTGCATGACTACTGCGACGATCGAAGGCACGGAAGCGCTGATGAAGCACAAGCAAACCGCCGTGATCCTGGCGACCGGCGGCATTGGTTTGGTGCGCGCGGCATATTCATCAGGCAAGCCGGCGTTTGGAGTTGGACCAGGCAACGTGCCGGTTTTCATTGAAGGATCAGCCGACGTGCCCAAAGCCGTGCAGGATATTCTGACCGGAAAAACTTTTGACAATGGAACAATCTGCGCTTCCGAGCAGGCCGTCGTTTGCGATGCTCCAGTTGAGAGTGCAGTGCGCGAACAATTCAAAGCCCAGGGCGCCTATTTCCTGTCCGCCGCCGAAGCTGATCAATTGGGCAAAGTGGTAGCCACGCCACAACGCTCGCTGAATCCGGGCGTCGTTGGCAGATCGGTTGAAGTGATTGCGAAGTTGGCGGGGCTGAACGTGCCGCCGGGCACGCGCTGTCTGATGGCCGAAGTTGGCGGCGTAGGGCGCGAGTTTCCGCTCTCGATGGAAAAGCTTTCGCCGATTCTCGCTTTTTATGTAACCGACGGGCTGGCGCGCGGCGCTGAGCGCTGCTATGAAATCCTGCGCTATGGCGGCATGGGCCACACTGCCGGCGTGCACACACGTTCGCGCGAGGCTGCGATCCGGTTTGGCAGCGAGATGCCCGCGTCGCGAATTACCGTCAACACGCCGACGACGCATGGTGCGATTGGTTTTTCAACTGCGCTGCCGCCATCGATGACGCTGGGCTGTGGTTCCTGGGGTGGCAATGTTACTTCCGATAACGTTTCGCCGCTGCATTTGATGGATATCAAGCGAGTTGCTTTTGAGACGCGACCGGTGAAGAGTTCGAGACCGGCTGTTTCCAGTTCAACGGTTGCGGCATCTGCGCGGCCGCCAATGCCTCAACGAGCTCCCGCGCGTGCGGCTACAACGCAACCCGTTGCTGCTTCTGGTCAGGGAAAGATCAATCGTGAAGAGATTGCGGCGATTGTCGATCGCTTTCTGGCGGGCCGCGAGCCACAGCAAGCGCAATCAACACAAGCACCGGCGCGACCAATCGTGGAGGCTGAAGCCGGCAGCATGTACCGCGCTCCAGCGGAGGCAACTCGGCCGACCGAACGCTCAGGCGGAAATGGCGGTTCATCTGAACGCCGCACGGCCGCAGCACCAGCGCCGGCTTCCGCGAATGGACATAAGACGGTTGACTTCGTTAGTGAGGATGACGTGCGTCGGGCAATTCTAAAAGGTGAGAAGATCTACATCACTGCGAAGACCATTATTACGCCGGCAGCTCGTGACCTTGCCGATCCGGCTGAGATATTTGCGAAATCTTAAAATGCAGTTTCGAGTTCCGAGTTTCTAGTCCCGAGTTAAATAATTTGCTCGCGAACTAAACTCGAAACTCGAAACTCGGAACTCAAAACTCGAAACCATGTTCCTGGGAAAAGTCGTCGGCACAGTCTGGTCCACCAAGAAGTCTCCGGATCTTGAAGGCATCCGGTTTCTGGTGGTGCACCCATACGACCTTGATAAAGAGCCGACGCGAAACATTGTCGTGGTCGCGGACCGGCTCGGCGCCGGGACCGGTGAGATGGTTATTTGCGCTTACGGTAAAGCGGCGCGCACTGCGATTGGCAATCAAGAGATGTCGATTGAAGCGGCGGTGGTCGGCATAGTTGATCGCGTCGATATTACCGATACGACTTCCGAAGAAATGCGCGAGGCTGCGGTGCAGTTGGCGCGGGATAATGGCAGACCGTAGGGGAAAAGTACTGAGTACTGAGTGCTGAGTACTGAGCAGCCACATTGCTATTACTCAGAACCCCGAACACACATTTTTTCTTTACTCAGTACTCATTACTATTCAAGATGGCCAATGAAGATCTGATCTATCGACTAACCACCGCTGTCTACAACCGTCTGGGTGGCGCTGCCGATGAGCAGACAGTCGAACAATTGGTTACGGAACTGTACCGCACCGTAGAACCCTTCCTCGGTTCTAACGGCACTTCCTATTCATCGTTTCAATCCTTTCCAACCAGCAGCACTACAGCGGCGGAAGCCCGGGAAGGCTCGGCCGAGCGCATGATCATTTCCGTGTTTGGAGTGGACCATCCCGGTATCGTTGCCGGTGTTTCCCAGATACTGGCTGCCGCTGATTGCAGCATCGTGGACATAAACCAAACGGTGGTGCAGGGGAAGTTTGCCATGGTGATAATTGCGAACACCGCCAGAGCGCGCGAGAGCGCGGCCGAACTGAAAGAAAGGTTGCGTCGTGAGGGCGAACAACTCGGCGTACGCATCTACGCGCAACGCGAAGATCTCTTCAACGCCATGCACCGGGTGTGAATTTCGGATTGCGGATTTCGGAATTCGAATTTGCGAAAACGCA
>DNND01000046.1:0-193 GCA_003488005.1 Blastocatellia bacterium
CCGCGCGGATCGCAGAAGTAACTCTGCCCGTAAAACTCGCCAATGTCCCAGGGCTGTTCGTGGCCCACGCGATTGATTGCGCCGATGAAGTATCCGTTAGCAACGGCGTGCGCCGGTTGTTCTATGCGCCAGAGGTATTCGGAAAGCCCGGCGACCGTTGCCGAGGGATTGAAAACTATCTCCGCGCCATTCA
>DNND01000046.1:513-2930 GCA_003488005.1 Blastocatellia bacterium
TCTCCGCGCCATTCAGTCCCAGCGCGCGCGCGCCTTCGGGAAAATGCCGATCGTAGCAAATGTAAACTCCAATGCGCGCAAAGGCTGTATCAAACGCCGGATAGCCAAGATTGCCCGGCTTGAAGTAAAACTTTTCCCAGAAGCCGGGATTGACGTGCGGTATGTGGTTCTTGCGATACTTGCCGAGATACTTTCCATCAGCATCGATTACCGCCGCGGTGTTGTAATAAACGCCGGTAATCTCTTCTTCATAAATCGGCACCACGATAACCATGCCGTGGGCTTTGGCGACTTCCTGCATCAGGCGCACAGTTGGTCCATCGGGAATTCTTTCCACTGCTTCGTACCAGCGTGTCTGTTGTTCAGCGCAAAAGTACGGCGTGGTGAAGACTTCCTGCATGCAAATTATTTGCACGCCCTGCTGCGCCGCCTGCTCGATAAAGCCAAGATGCTTTTCCAGGTTCAGCCGCTTGATGTCTTCGATCGGCAGATCGGTCGGCGCCGCATTTGTGCATTGGATGAGTCCGCATTTAACTGTTCGTGGCATATTCAAATCCTCGCTAGTTAATCTGTCCGATGAACTTCAGTTTGTCGTTTCGACGCGTGAAAAAACGTTTGCTCCCTACGCAGCTTTTGCCATGACGGCTTCGGCAGTCTGCGGCTCGTCTGGCGGTGCAATCTTCATCAATAATAAATGTGTAATCGCCGCCGCGGCAAAACCGATGAACCAGGCATAATCATAAAGTGGCCGGAGTATTGGCACTACCAAACCAATCCAGGCAAGGGCGCAACCGATCAGAGTCGCCAACACAGCGCGCCAGTTCCAACCGTTGCTGTAAGTATAACTCCCTTTGGTCCGATAGAGGTCGCCGAGCTCGAGCCGCTTCTTCCTGACAAACCAATAATCGGCGATTAGCACGCCGGCAATTGAACCAAGGCCACCTGAATAACCTACCAGCCAGGCAAAGATGTACCCGGAAGGATCGGCTAGCAGCCGCCACGGCCGCATCGATATTCCTACCAGGCCTGTTATCAAGCCGCCGGTGCGAAACGAGATCCATTTTGGGAACGCGTTGGCAAAATCGTTAGCCGGCGAAACAACGTTCGCAGCGATGTTCACCGCGAGCGTCGCAACCACAACTGTAAACATAGAAATCGCGATCACCGCGACGTTGTGAAACTGGCCCACCAGCTTTATTGGGTCCCACAATTCGTCCAGCTTCATGTGCGGATAGATCACGACAGCCGCCGAAGTAATCACGACGCTCATGGCCGCAAACAGCGTCATCGTAGTTGGCAAGGCGACCACTTGCCCGATTGCCTGTTCGCGCTGGCTGTGGCCGAAACGCGTAAAGTCGGGCATGTTAAGCGACAACGTGGCCCAGAATCCGATCATGCCAGTCAATGAAATAATAAAGATGGGCCAAAACTCTCTGAAGCTATGAAAATTACTCGGCTGCGTCAGCAGGTAACCAAGCCCGTGCGCTTTCCAAATGGCCCATCCCAACAGCAGCGCCGTCATGATTAGAACAAACGGCGCTGCCCAGTTTTCAACTTTTCGCAGCAGGTCCATGCCCCGGTAGATAATGTAAATATTCAAGCCCCAGAAGAGCATGAACGACAGCCACTCGGTACCCATGTGGCCGTCAAAGGGACCACCAAGCAAACCGTTCCAGCCCGGAATTATCGCGCCGAAGAACGTGTTGAGTGCTTCGCCGCCGATCCACGCCTGAATTCCAAACCAGCCGCAGGCGACAATCGCGCGCATCAACGCCGGCAGATTCGAACCGTAAGTTCCATATGCCGCGCGCGCGAAAACCGGGAAGGGAATCCCATATTTTGTACCGGGATGAGAATTGAGCAGGATCGGAATGAGAACGATAGTGTTGCCAAGCAGGATTGTAATGAGCGCCTGCCACCAATTCATGCCGGCGCTGATCAGACCCGACGACAGCATGTAAGTGGGAATGCAATGCGCCATGCTGATCCAAAGCGCCGCGTAGTTGTAGGTGGTCCAATTGCGACGTTCTATCGGAACAGGGGCCAGGTCTTCGTTGTAAAGCGGACTAACTCTGATTGCCTGCGCAGCTTCAGGACGCAGTTCGACGCGACCATCGGGATGTTGAATTGTTTCAAGAGCGTCAGCCATATGCGCGATCAAGTTGAACGAATTATTTGTCGACTCCGCGTCTCTTCTGAAGGCTTAAAGCAGGGCGCAATAGTAAGCTAACGACGGTGAGGGCCACAAGCTAATTGTTGTTCTCTAGCTAGTACAGATCCCGTGTGATTTAAGCCGACTGAGTGTCATGAGGTCAGTACCGTCCGCGGTAGCGGATGGGTTCCCACATTGGCAAATTTCGTTGCCGATTGCTAATTGGCCCGATCTCCAGTCACCAATCGGCAATCACTGCACCCAT
>DNND01000139.1 GCA_003488005.1 Blastocatellia bacterium
GCTTCGCTTCACCCCAGGCTTTATGCTAACGCCTGCTCCGCAGGCTAGGAGTCACTGATGATTGTTTAGAGTCTTCTCGCAATATCAATTTCAACTTCTTCTGCGACTTACACATATTCACTCGACATACTTCTCGCCGCCGTCGCAAAGGATTGTGACGACGATTGCGTCACTCAACGTCCGGGCCAATCGCAAAGCTGCAAACACGTTCGCGCCTGAGCTCGGACCAACAAATAGACCTTCTTCTCTTGCCAGGCGTTGCGTCATTGCCAACGCATCGTCGGTTGCGACTTCGACGTTCTCATCTGCGAGCGCGGGATCATAAATCCCGGGAACCATTGCCGTCTGCAAATGCTTTAGTCCTTCGAGCCCATGCAACGGCGAATCAGGCTGCATCGCAATCGCTTGAACGCGAGAATTGAATGACTTCAAGCGGCGCACAACTCCCACAAACGTTCCGGTAGTGCCCAGGCCGGCAACAAAATGTGTGACGCGCCCTTCTGTCTGTTCCCAAATCTCCGGCGCGGTCGTGTCATAGTGCGCGCGCCAGTTTGCATCGTTGTTGTATTGATCCGGATAGAAATATTTTGCCGGCTCATTCCGAAACATTTCGCGAGCCACTAACTGCGCGCCGTCAGTCGATTGCAGCGGATCCGTTTCGATGATTTGCACGCCAAAGCTACGCAGGATTTGCTTGCGCTGGCGACTGGCATTCTTCGGCAGGCACAACGTCACAGGATAGCCGCGCGCCGCGCCGATCATCGCGTAGGCAATGCCGGTGTTGCCGCTGGTCGCATCGAGAATCGTCATGCCCGGCAGCAATGATCCGGAATGCTCGCCTTCTAAAATCATCCGCAGCGCCGGTCGATCTTTCACCGAACCACCTGGATTCAGATGTTCCGCTTTCGCAAACACGGAAACGCCGTCTGGCAATCCCACCGTAATACGCCGCAGTTGGATCAGCGGCGTTCCACCAATACTGGTTTCGATTGAAGTCTTTGCTTCGAGTTGCGGTTGTTCTGAAACGCCGGCGCTCATATGCGTTACCCTGAATCCGAAAATTATTTCCACCAAAAGTTAACCGGCCGCGAATTTCTTTTCGATTCGCGACCGGCCTTTGAAAACTTTTGCTGGGTTGTTTATGAAGTCAACTGTACTTCACACCCGCAAACGCTCTGCCGGTCGCGTCCCCAACAACAGGCGCAACTTACGCAGCAACAGAAACAGAAGCAGGATTTATTCATTTGGTCAGCTTTCGCAAGCGACTATAGAAATTCACTAATACTCTGTCAAGCCAGCAGCCCGAGTAGGTGGCGTGCCAGGTGATGAGGTCAGTACCACCATGCGGTACTGACCTCATCGCCACAAGGTTAAAGCTTACCAACCACTGCAAACCATCAGTTTGCTTTACATCTAGTTGGCCAGTCCCATCTGCCAGAGCATGAATGAATAGTCAAACGCAATCTCCCGCAGGTAATCATAGCGGCCTGACGAACCGCCATGGCCCGCGCCCATGTTCGCTTTCAACAGCAGCGGGTTGTTGTTGGTTCGCAGCGCGCGGATTTTTGCGACCAGCTTCGCCCCTTCCCAATACGGCACCTGGCTGTCGTTAAGCGAAACTTTGACAAGCATCGCGGGATAAGCCTTGGCGCCGACATTGTCGTAAGGCGAATACTGCTTCATGTAATCGAATGCCGGCTTCTCGTTGGGATTGCCCCATTCAATGTACTCGCTGGTTGTCAGCGGCAGGGTGGCGTCGAGCATTGTGTTGAGCACATCGACAAAAGGCACCTGGGCCACGACTGCTTTGAACAAGTCCGGGCGCATGTTGGTGACTGCGCCCACCAGCAAACCACCGGCGCTGCCGCCCTGAATCACCAGCCGATCGCTGGACGTATATTTATTTTTGACCAGGTAGTCGCCGGCGGCGATGAAGTCGGTAAACGTATTCATCTTCTTCATCATGCGACCGGCGTCGCGCCACTCTTCGCCAAGCTCGCCACCACCACGAATGTGCGCGATAACGTAAATCACGCCGCGGTCAAGCAAACTCAAACGGTTGGAACTAAACGTCGGCGCGATCGAAATGCCATACGAGCCGTAGCCGTACAAGAGCAACGGCGCCGAGCCATCGATCTTTGTGCCCTTGCGATAAACCATTGAAAGCGGAATGCGCGTGCCGTCAGCAGCGGTCGCAAACAAACGCTCCGATTGGTAATTCTGTTTGTTGAAACCACCCGGCACCTCGGTTTCTTTCAACAAGCTGGTCTTGCGCGCGTTCATGTCGTAATCAAACACCGAACTCGGCGTCACCAGCGACTGGTAGTTGTAACGAACGACCGGCGTATTGAATTCACGGTTTTGCGCGAGCGATGCGGCGTAGACAGGCTCGGGAAACTCGATGCGATGTGTCTTCCTGGTTTTGAAGTCGAGGACCTCCAATCGCTGCAAACCACTTTCCCACTCCGACAAAACCAAATGGTCGGCAAACGGATCGACACCTTCAATCTTCACGGCCGGCCGGTGGGCGATGAACTCTTTCCAATTTTGCTGACCCGGATTTGAGTCGGGCGCAGTTACCACGCGAAAGTTTTTCGCGCCTTTGTTGGTGCGAATGTAAAAAAGGTTCCCGCGATGGTCGATGTCGTATTCATGATCCGCCTCGCGTGGGCTGATAATTTTTAGTTCGGCTTCGGGTGCGTTTGCCGGCAGATAGCGATACTCGGTCGAAGTTTTGCTTTCCGAGCCGACAAAGATTATCGCTTTGTCGCGAGTGCGCCCGGCGCCGATGTCGAAGATTTCGTCCTTCTCTTCAAAAATCAAATCCGTCTTGCCGCTGCCCAGCACGTGTCGGAAAAACTTGTCCGAACGTTTGGTGACTGCGTCTTCGGTAGTAAAAAAGATGGTCTTGTTGTCGGTGGCCCAGGCGACGTTGCCAACGCGTTCGAAACTTTCGGGCAGCAGTTCGCCCGTGCGCAAATCTTTGACCTGGAGTTTGTACTGACGATAACCGGTCGTGTCAGTCGTGTAAGCGAGCAAGTTGCCATCGTCGCTGGGAACAAATGCGCCGACGCTGAAAAACTTCAAACCTTTGGCGAGCTCGTTTTGATCAAAGACCAATTCTTCCTTGGCACTAATGCTGCCCTTCTTCCGGTAATTGATTGGATACTGCTTACCCTTCTCGGTGTGCGAATAATAAAAGTAATCGCCCTGCCGGTAAGGCACGGTGTCGTCAGTCTCTTTAATGTGCCCAACCATTTCGTTGTACAGCTTTTCCTGCAAGGCCGTAGTCGGCTTCATCATTTCCGAGGCATAAGTATTTTCAGCTTCGAGGTGAGCTATTACGATAGGACTCGTTTTCTCGCGCAGCCAAAAATAATCGTCGTTTAGAGTGTCACCGTGAATGGTCGTCGTCTTTGTTTTCTTTTCTGTCATAGGCGGCTGCGGCGCGGACGCCTCTCCATTTGATTGCGCCAAGCTGGAACTGCCAAGCGGAAAAATAGTTATCAACAGGACCAGTAACTGGATGGCCATGGTTTTGCGCAGTCTCATCATTGTTTAGTTCTCTCTAAAGCCAGGCGGCAAGTTTCGCGCGAACCAAACAGTGGTCCAGCAGGAAACCGTTACGATATTACTTTTGTTTGTCGTCCGAGGCGCACGGCCGTCAGTCGTGGACGGTTCAACCACGCGGTGGATCGCCCCAGCCCGAACCTTTATATTTGCCGTCTTCAACAATGCAAGGGACTGTCGGATCGCCGCCTGAATAGCTCAGCATTTCTTTGCGGCGAGCGCGGTCGTTTTGCGCGTCGTAGTCGGTAAAAGCAATAGAATTTTCGTTGTAATAAACCCGCGCCTGCTCGCAATAAGGACAACCGGGTTTTGTGTAAATAACAATTGCCAAGTTCATTTCCTCCGAGGTGAGTAGTTTACCAAGGCAACTGTGAAGATGAGAAATGGACTACCGGACAAGTAGCACAGACTGAAGTCTGTGCCACACCAACCATAGTGCTTATTGCTCTCATCATGTTGGTATGAGGTCAGTACCGCCTGCGG
>DNND01000097.1:0-13650 GCA_003488005.1 Blastocatellia bacterium
CTAAATTCGTGCTGACGCTACGCGTCGAAAGACTAGCCGACGCTACGCGTCGAAAGACTAATACCGATCCTATTCGGCTTACTTAATCAGAGGTTCCTTTAGCTTGGCGTAACGCCACGACAAACCATAAAGTTCATCGGACACCTGCAGCGAACCTAACTCGCTTCCCAGAAATTGAATTAGCTGGACAATTCGTTCTCATACTACAATCCCGCCACTACGATTTGCGAACGAGTCGGAATCAGGAGTAGTTATCAGTTGACAGCCAATCGTTCAACGACAAAGAGTCCCGGTTCCACCGCTTCATTACTGGACCTCGTCGAAAGTTCGCGCGTCATCGCCGAGACGGCATCCGACGCAATCATCACCATCGACGACGCAAGCACGATCCTTTTTGTTAACCGCGCGACGTCAAACACCTTTGGTTACAGCGTCGAAGAATTGATTGGATCCAACTTGACAATGCTGATGCCCGAATACCTCAGGCATCTTCATCGCGCCGGTTTGGGCCACTATCTAGCCACCGGCCAGAAACACATATCGTGGGAGGCAGTTGAACTTCCTGGCTTGCACAAGAGCGGCAGACAACTTGCGCTGGAGCTTTCGTTCGGCGAATTTCAGAAAGATGGTCATCGTTTTTTTACCGGCATCGCGCGCGACATAACGCGAAGAAAACGGGACGAGCAACGTCTAAAAGTCCAACATTCAATCACAGATATCCTTGCCGGTGCTTCATCGTTGGATGAGGCCGTGCCCAAGCTGCTTTCGACTATCGCTGCGGAATTAGGCTGGCAATTTGCTGCGTTCTGGTTGGTCCAACCGCAACTGAACGAAATCCATTCCATCGCCAAATGGCGCGACGAATCGTGCGCAGGCACCGCCGAGTTTGCGGAAGCGAGCAGCCATTCTCGTGTTGGCGATGACCAAAGCCTTCCCGCGCGGATTTGGGCCGGCAAAAAACCGATGTGGGTCGCCGATCTTAGCGCCGACGACAGTTTCCCGCGCGCCGCCGTCGCCGCCCGCGGAAAGCTCCGGACCGCTTTTGGTTTTCCTGTCATCGCCGCCGACGTCGCAGTCGGTGTTATCGAGCTCTTCGGCGAGAAGAGTGAAGAACCCGATTCGGCTACGCTCGCAACTCTCGTTTCCATCGGCAGTCAGATCGGCCAATTTATGGAACGGGTAAAAGCGGAGACTGAACGCCGCCAGGTCTTGACGCGAGCCCAGGAAGCGCGCCGCGAAGCAGAAGCACTAACCGAACAGTTGGCCGCGCTGCAAAAGGTGACGGATGCCGCGCTGGGCCACCTTACCCTCAAAGATCTGCTGGCGGAGTCGCTCAAGCGAATCAGTGAAGTTTTGCGTGTCGACACTGTTGCCGTCCTGCTGCTGGAACGAGAAGAAAACGAGTTGGTCGCCTGGGCCGCCCAGGGATTGGAAGAAGAGGTCGAGTTAGGCGTTCGTATTCCGGTGGGTCGCGGCTTTGCCGGCAAGATAGTTGCCACCGCGAAGCCGATTATTATTTCAGAAGTTGAAAACGCCGATTTATTCAATCCTCTCTTGCGCGAGAAGGGTATCAAATCGCTGTTGGGCGTCCCCATGATGATTGAGGGCTCCCCGATCGGCGTATTGCATGTCGGTGCCTTTCAGCACAGGGACTTTAAAGATGAAGAAGTTCGCTTGTTGCAATCGGCGGCAGACCGAATAGCCCTGGCCGTCGAGAATGCTCGGCTCTACCAATTTGAACAAACCGCGCGCGCTGAGGCTGAGACTGCAAACCGCGCCAAGGACGAGTTTCTGACAATCTTGTCTCACGAATTGCGCACCCCGCTGACACCGATCATCGGCTGGGTGCACATGATGGAAAGCGGCATTCTTGCGGATGGCGATTCGCATAGGGCGCTCGAGGTCATCGGCAGGAATGCCGCAAACCTCAAACGGCTCATCAGCGATCTGCTCGACATGTCGGCAGTGCTGAGCGGAAAAATGCGGATCGAACAAACATCCGTAGCGCTCGCTTCCGTGCTTGACGAATCGATTGAGACGATGCGGACATTCGCGCGCGACGCTGGAGTTGAATTGAAATTGCAGGTTTCCGATGAAGCGCGCTCGGTCACCGTAACTGGCGACCGCGGCCGGCTCAATCAATCCTTTTGTAACGTGATTCATAACGCCATTAAATTTTCACCGGCGCAAAGCGTCGTCACTGTTTCTCTCAAAGCCACCGCTTCAGATGCTATCGTTGCGATCAAAGATCAGGGCGAAGGAATTCCAACTGAATTTCTGCCACATGTCTTTGAGCGCTTTCGCCAGGCCGATGGTTCGCGCACCCGGTCGTATGGCGGTCTGGGTTTAGGCCTCTCTTTAGTTAAAAGTTTTGTGAGTGTCCACGGCGGAACAATTGAAGCAACCAGCGAGGGGACCGGTCAGGGCAGCACCTTCACCATTACGTTGCCGCGCGAGGGTATGGCGGGGCACGCTTCAGAGAAAACGGCGAAGCCTTCGAAACGTACAGCCGCCGGTGACCCGGTTCGCATTTTGATTGTTGAAGATGAACCCGACACTCTGGAAATGCTGGATGCAAGTTTTCGTAGTCGCGGATTTGAAACGATCGCCTGCGGCTCGGCAGCCGAAGCTCTCGCCTGCGTCGGCCGCCAACAATTTGACATATTAATATCCGATATTGCGATGCCCGAAGTGGATGGACTGCAATTGATTCGGGATTTACGCACGCGGCCAGGCCTGGCTACGGTCCCGGCGATAGCCTTGACAGGTTATGCTGCGCAAACGGACGCCAAAGCCGCCATTTCAGCTGGTTTTGATTTGCATTTATCAAAGCCGATCGATCCATCCGACCTGGTGGCCGCAGTGAACAACCTGATAGCGATACGACGCCGGCGAAAGGGTGTTGATACAGTTTGAGGCCAGCAGTTCGGAGTCCAGCCTTTAGGCTGGCGTCTCTTGCTCTCAACCGAAAACGCGAGCTAAAGCTTGCACTCTAAACTGCATGAGTACCGGCGAAAGATCTAGACAGAAGGTCTTGTTTCGGCTACATTAAGCCTCCCGCTTTGCGACAGTTAACCCCGACGAATGGTAAGTCTTGCGATGATCGATTACGGTTTCGATAGCGTCTTACAGAGTTCCCCAGGTCTGGTCCCACTTTTTAGTCAGTTTCTGCCATCGCACCAGAAATCAGATCAAAATTTTCCGGCGCTTGAAGGCACACCAGTCGAGGAGTCTCAGCGGCCTCGTTCTGCGTTGGTCGTCGATGACGTTTCGGACGTTACCGATATGTTGTCGGTGCTATTAACGCACGCGGGCTATGACGTCACCTGTGCTTCAACCGCGCCTGAGGCGCTGGCGCGCGCGCGTGAACAGCGCTTTGACGTAATCATCTCTGACATCGGCATGCCGGAGATGAACGGATACGAACTAGCGGAAGCCTTACGATCGTTGCCGGGTTATGACTCTGTGCCGCTGGTTGCCGTCACCGGCTATTCAATGTTTGACGATCGCACGCGTTCGCTGACCGCGGGATTCAATGAGCATGTAACTAAGCCTATCGATCCGCGCGCCTTCCTCGATCTTATCGAACAACTGTGAGATAAAGCGTTGCTCATCGCTAAAGCAGTTGGCCGGTAGATGAAAACTCCAAAACATCTCGCCACTTTTCTTCAGTCTGATTCCAGCTTGCGCGCAGTTCAATTGTGCGCCGGGGCCATCGCCATCGGTCTGATCTTTTGGCAATTGCAGTTTTCTACAAATGCAATTTGCTGCGGCGATTTTGACGGCTACTACCACATCAAGTGGAGTCAGATGCTCTGGCATTCAGTACGCAATCATACCTTTCCGCCGCCGTTCACGTGGTTGCCGCTAACCACGCTCGACGCGCGTAACTACGTCGATCACCATCTGCTGTTTCACTTCTTTCAGATTCCCTTTACCTGGACGGGCAACCTGCGATTAGGAGCCAAAATATCCGCGACGATTTTTGCGAGTGTCGCGGTCTTCGCTTGTTATTGGTTACTGATTCGCTATCGCATTCGTTACGCGCTGGTGTGGCTGCTGGCGCTGCTTGCCTGCTCGGCGCCGTTTCTTTATCGGATGAACATGGCCAAGGCGCCGCCGTTCGCGATTATTTATCTGATCGTGGCGATTCATCTCCTGTTCCGCAAAAAGTACTGGCCATTGATCCCGCTGGGTTTCGTTTTCGCACTGACCTACGACATGTTTGTGCTGCTGATCCTGGCGACTATCCTTTGGACGGTAATGATTGGCTGGACGGAACGGCGGGTGGAATGGCGGCCGCTGGTTTGGGTGCTCGCGGGTTGTGTCGCAGGTTTGATTCTTAATCCCTACTTTCCGCGGAATCTTTACCTGCTCTACGAACACCTGAAAATAAAGTTAACGCCTTCAGATTTTTCAACCAGCGTCGGCAAGGAGTGGTATCCCTACGACTCGTGGGAATTTCTCGGCAACTCCATAATCGCCTGCATCGCGATGGTGGTGGGTTACATAAGTTTCGATCCAGCCGACCGCGAGCGCTCGACGCATTCACTTTTCTTTCTGCTGTTTTCGACCGCGCTGATGATCATGACCATGCGCTGGAAGCGAATTGCGGAATACTGGCCGCCCTTTGCCGTTATCTTTGCGGCCTTCGCGCTGCAGCCGTGGCTGGGAGGAACTCGGTCCGCGTTGACGAAACTGTCGAGCGATATTCTCGACGAACTGCAACCTTTTTTGGATCGCCCGGGTACCGGCCCGACAGCAAGGGAGACTGAGCTCCGCGAGCTTTGGCGGACCATTGGCGTCGCGGTTGTCGCGGTGGTGCTGGGGGTTGCTTTGTTTATCAATATCCGCGTCACCATGAAAGATATTGCGGCAAGTGATCCGGACAGCTTTTACAAAGCAGGCGCGACGTGGCTGCAACAGAACGTGCCGGCGAATGATCTGGTCTTCAACACTGATTGGGACGACTTTCCGCGACTGTTCTATTACGACCCGACCCATCGATACATTACCGGGCTCGATCCAACTTATCTCTACGATCGCGATCCGGCGTTGTCGAAACTCTACGATCGCATTACGCTGGGTAAGGAAGAAGATCCAGGCCCATTAATTCGCGATCGTTTTGGTGCGCGCTATGTATTCAGCGATAATTCTCATGACGACTTTTTCGAAAATGCGCGGGCGAGTGGCTGGTTTGAGATTGTCTATGAAGACAGCGACTGCACCATCATGCACATTCGTGATGCGAAGACGGAACCGCCGCCCGAAGATTCGGAATCTGATCAGGGTGGTGGTGATGAAGAATCGAACGACAACAGCAATCCATGAAATTCATGATCTGAAAAAGCACTTCCCTTCTAGTTGAGTGCAAAGTGAACTGCGAGTCTTTATAGTGCGCATATGCGCTTTACCTGGGATGAGAAGAAAGCTGCGAGCAATCTTGCCAAGCATGACATTTCTTTCGAAGAAGCTACGACGGTGTTTGGTGATTCCCTCTCGAACACTCACCCCGACCCGGACCATTCGGTTGCGGAGCGCCGATTCGTTATCATTGGATTGTCTGAACAAGGTAGAATCCTGATAGTCGCGCACACTGACGATGGACTGACAGTTCGGGTCATCAGCGCCCGGGAAGCAACGTATGGAGAAAGAAAGTCTTATGAAGAAGGTTGAATCAGACGAAGAAGATGACTTGCGACCAGAGTACGATTTCTCCCAGTTGAAGGGTGGCATTCGGGGCAAGTATGTTGAGCGCTATCGTGAGGGTACGAATCTGGTGTTGCTCGAGCCTGATGTTGCTGCTGCATTTCCAGATGCGCAAGCCGTCAATGCCGCGCTCCGCCTGCTGATTCGTGAGAAGCAAACTCCAAATCCTGGCTAATTCCAGCAAACGTACAGGCGACGGATGTTCACGAAACTTTCAAATCTAAATCTGAGTCTTATGCTAGTCGTTGGCATATTTTTGTTGACTTCCTGCAACGGCGGCAACACCAACACAGCGCCACCTGCAAATGAATCTCCCACCGCGCAATCCTCGCCGACAGTCAATGTTACAGGCTTTGAAGCGGATCTGGACTACATCCGCAAAGGCGGGTACACGTACATCTGGGTCTTCTCGCGCCCGGACGGAAAACCGATAGATAAAGAAGACGCTGCGTTTCTCAGGACCAATGCGCCGCAGGTGGTTGATTGGGTTACGACCGACGAAGGCAAGAAAGTGATTGCCGGAACGAACTTTGATCTGGCGCAGGGAAATCTTGGGTTAATCAAGAAGCGGTTTGTAGCGGAAGACTATACTGGTAGGTAACTCGTCTCACTTTTGGTCTTGGGTCTTTGGTCTTGGGTCTTGGGTCTTTGACTTCTAGGGCCGGGAGACTCAACTTCACAACCGAGTCAAAGTCCAAAGTCCAAAGACCCAAGACCAAAACAGAACGGCTCGCCCTGTGGTTACGGGATTAACACCAATTTCCCAAACTGCGCTCGATCTTCCATCAGCTCGTGCGCGCGGCGCGCGTCAGCCAGCGGCAGTTCACGATCGACGACCGCACGAATCTTTCCGCTTTCCACAAACTTCATTGCTTCGAGTAGCTCAGCTTTAGATCCCATAAACGATCCCAGAATTGTCAGATGCCGGTAAAAAATCTGGCGCAGATCTGTTTGCGCCGCAAAACCGCTGGTGGCGCCACAAGTCACCACGCGGCCATTCGGTTTGAGCGAAGCGATTGAACCAGGCCAGGTCGCCGCGCCGGTATGCTCAAACACAACATCCACGCCACGACGGTTTGTCAGTCGCTTGACCTCTTTGGGCCAATCGTTTTTGCTGTAGTTAACCACTTCGTCGGCGCCCAGGTCTTTGGCTTTCGCTAGTTTGTCATCGGAACTGGCGGTCGCGATCACCCGCGCGCCGCGAAGTTTCGCCACCTGAATTCCTATCGAGCCAACGCCGCTGCCCGCTGCATGGACCAGCACGTCTTCGCCCGGTTGCACATTTGCGCGCGTCACCAGCATGTGCCAGGCGGTGACGGTGACTAACGGCAATGCGGCTGCCTCGGCCCAACTCAAGTTCTTTGGTTTCGGAATTACGTTCACTGCCGGCGCGGCGACCAATTGGGCATAGCCACCGTTGCGGCGATAACCAAGCATGTCGTAGTCACGACAAAGATTGTCGCGCCCCGACAAACACTCAAGGCAATGCCCGCACGAGACGCCCGGCTGCAGCATCACTTCATCGCCCGGATGAACCCATGAAACCAGCTCGCCAACTTCGCGCACCACGCCGGCAACGTCGTTGCCAAGAATGTGCGGCAACGGAATTTCGATTCCCGGCAAACCGCCGCGCGCCCACACGTCGAGATGATTCAAAGCGCAGGCTTTGACTTCGACGAGAACTTCGTTGGCCTTGATGGTTGGATCGGGCGCGTCGGTGTACTCAAGCACTTCCGGCCCACCGTGTTGATTGAAGACGACAGCTTTCATTGTTTGACCAACCAGATAATACACGTTATCCAATGCCCCTAAAAAAGAAGGCCGCTCGAAAGCGGCCTTCTGAAGTTTGGAGTTCACCGGCGACATCAAATGGGACCACCATCGAAGCCTAAATCGATGCTAAAGCGTTCGGAGTAGATCAACTAGGCAACCGGTGGCGCTTCGGGCAAATCTTCCCGGAGGAGATCGATGCTGCCGCAATTAACCGAGGAATCCACACCGCTAAGTTCGAAAGTCGAACTTGTCGCTTGAAATTCCCCAACTACCGTATTTCCGGCGCCATCCTCATAACCATACAAATACGTTTGGCCTGCTATCAAGCCAGTAGCTGTACACGTTTTCGTTCCACTGCAGGCGGCGATAACCGCCACAACGAAAAGGAGCGCCGCCAGGATTTTCTTTCTCATGATGCGCTCCTTTCCTGAATATGATCCAGCAGCAGATTGATGGTCTGATCGTCGAAAACAAGATCGAGCGGCGTAGACGTTAGGTAGCCGTTTGCTCCGTAGGCGAAGTGGCCGTCGGGACTCGGGTAGTTCTCGCCGAGATACCGGGTCGTCCAATCCTGAGAGCCTTTCATTTCCTTAGCGAGATTTGCTTCTGAGCCACAGAGAAGATCCAGACTGGCGACTGAATAAGCAATTAGGACGGCTTGAAGCGGACTAACGCCTGAGTCTCCGTCCCTGTCGGTGGTGACGTCCCAGGCACCAGCGAACTTTTCCGGCACTGCCTCGCTCAGTGTACTGATACGCCGATGCACGACATCTGCAATCTCTCTGTGCGTCGCGCCTTTCAAGATCTCCCCCAGCGGTGTGTTCGTTTGGTTCCTCATGGCCTTGAGCTGGCCCACGAACTTGTCGGTGGAAATCAACACTAACCGGCCGGGCAGGTGAATGTCGCGGCGTACAAACCTCCGCGGCAGATCAGGGGCGTTGAATCCGCGAAGGGTATCATCCACATGTAGAATTTCTTCATCAGTTAGTCTTCCCAGCCGCTCAAAAGCAGTGCTGGTCAAAACGTCATTAAGCTCGCTAATGCTCAATCGTCTTGAGCCTCCATTCAGTGTGATCCGTTCCATTTCGGCTAGTCTTGTTTTTGTCGGGCCGCTGAGCTTTACGCCCGAGCGTTTGAAAATGAAGTTGTCAACCGAGTTAACCGAGGCGCGGATCGTTCCGGACGGGTCACCGGGCGAGGCAAACTGCACCTCGCGGCCGACACCGTCGCGAATCCGCGCGTGATATTGGCGTTTTCCCTCGGCCTGTTTGTCAGCCTGCAACGCAGACGATCTCCAGATGGTTGCGGCCGCAACCATAAAACCGAGAACTCCGAGCACAAGCAAGAAAAACCGCGCCCGGCGAAATAGAGAAAGTAAATGTTTCATGTGAGAATCCTTTCGGTGAAGGGCGAATTGGATTACTGTCGTGGGACAGTGAGTTATTGGTTTGCAACGAACGACACCGCACGCACACGCCACTCATTGGGTGAAATTTCGAGGTAAGGGGCGCGCCACCCGGCGTCAAGCGACGAGGGGAGTCTGAACGCGTATCCTGAAAAAGTCAACGATTACTTGACAACGTCTTAGTCGAATGTGATGCAGACGTTCTTGCATCGAAATCCGCAGGCGCTTCGGCCTGTTGGCTCAGGACGACCGTGTTGATTAAAAGTGGCGATGTTGAGAGTTCATTTGATAAATGGTATTTGATCGACGTCCTGCTTTTGCCAGGCGCGGTTAGAGAAAACATACAGACGGCGAGAGGATTGGAACTTCATGTGCAATGGTTCATCGAGTGCGATTCCATAACTGTGCCGGCAAAGAGGTTCGCGAAAATCGTTGTCGCTTTCCAAATAGGCTTTGATTGGCTGGTTGTCCAATCCCATACGAAAAATCATGGGCACCGCTTCGTCAACCGGCAAGTCCTGTAACCAGCGATCAGCTACGCAGAACGAGGCAAGCGCGGTCATTGTCAGCGGCATACCGGCCGGCAGTTGCTTTCGCAGATCTATAAGGAGGGTGCGGTAAAACTCACGTTCCGATTTGGCGACATCGTAATCAATTTGGACTGCCGTAACATTCTGAAGGCTGGTCGTTTTTACAATTAACGACAACAATCGCTGCCGCTGTGCGTCGCTAAGCGCGGGTTGTTCGCCAATAGTTTTTTTCCCCTCGATGCGTGTAACTGCGATGAGTTTAGTTTCAGGTGAAAGCTTGAGTGGCTGATGACGAGGTTGATAGATGACGTCCTCGCCTTTAATGATCAGTGTTTGTGCCAGGAAGGCGACGCCGAAGCGTTCCGGATCCAGAAACTCCAAATCCTCCGGCCTTTCCCAGGCCCAAAGAATGATTGGTGGCAGCGCTTTTTGCGCAGCGCGGATCTCAATCTTCGCGCTTCGATGACAGGCGCAAAGCGGCGCAAACAATGCGATCAGTAACAGAGTCGGAACCTGTTTACGACTGTTCATGCAACCAAAGGTTAACCGGGTTGAGATTGTTTTGTGAGCGGGGAAGCCTCAGAAGCCAAGTGGTAAACCCTCACCGTGCCAGCAGTGTAATTCAGGATGGTCAACTACGCTTCGAGTAACGCTGCGTTTTCCGCGGGACTTTCGGCTTGTTGGCGCGCGTGGTATGAGGAGCGCGTCAACGGGCTTGACTCAACATGCTTGAATCCCAGCTCCATGCCCACTTCCCGCCAGCGCTCGAATTCTTCCGGCGTCACGTAACGTTCTACCGGCAAGCGCCGCGCGTGCGGTTGCAGGTACTGGCCAATGGTCATGATGTCGCAAGACGAGGCGCGCAGGTCCTTCATCAACTCGACCACTTCGTCAAACTCTTCACCTAGTCCAACCATGATGCCGCTCTTGGTCAGCATGCCACGGGCTTCGCGATCGCGACGGTCTGCCGCGCGGCGCAACAACGTCAGCGACTGTTGATAATCGGCGTCCGGTCGAACGCGGCGATAGAGTCGCGCAATCGTTTCCGTGTTGTGATTGAGCACGTCAGGCTGCGCATCGAGCACAGTATTCAGCGCCGCTTCATCACCATTGAAATCGGGAATCAAAACTTCAATGCGGCAGGATGGATTCAACGCGCGCACTTCTCGAACCGTCTCGGCCCAATGGGCGGCGCCACCATCAGGTAAGTCGTCGCGGTTAACCGAAGTGATCACTGTGTGCGCCAGATTCAAATGCTGCACTGCCTCCGCGACGTGACGCGGTTCCTGCGGATCGAGTGACCCAGGCGCGCCTTTGCCAACTGCGCAGAAGCCGCAATGACGAGTGCAAATGTCGCCGCCAAGCATGAACGTCGCCGTGCGATCCGACCAGCATTCGAAGATGTTTGGGCAACGCGCTTCCTGACAAACCGTGTGCAGGTTAAGGCCCTCAATCAACTTCAACACGTGGTTTTGATTGGTGGGATCGCCCAGCCGAATCTTCAGCCAGTCGGGTTTGGGCTGGCGCGGCTTTGGGACGTTGCTGATGACGCGTAGTTCGCGGGACAAGAGTTTTTCCTTCAGTTAGTTGCTTAGTTGAATTCTAACATTGCCGCCTCAATTAGGCATTAAGGCTGAATAGATCCTTGGTGGAATAAGACCAAGTACCACATGTCGATAACAATGGGCTTACGATTCTGCTCGATCAATGTGACATGAGGTCAGTACCGCCTGCGGTAGCGGGTGGATGGTTGATGGCAGCTATGAATTACAGAATACCGGCTGGCGTCGACCGCAATCCCCTGGTAATCGGAATTCGAAAATCACAGCACCCACCCGCTACCGCAGGCGGTACTGACCTCATGTCACTGCAATAGTGATGCTAACCGGTTGTGCGATGGTGCGGTGCCGCAAACCGCCGGTACCGCGCTGATAGTGCTTATCCCACCCATCATTTGCGCTATACTGCGCGCAATTTGATAGACAGCAACGGAGGTATCCCCTAATGAAACGAATGCCAGCTTTTTGTGTTCTCTGCATTGTGCTCGTAGCCGGTGGCAACACCTACGCGGACATCGCTCGACCCTCGCCGTCGCCAGAACAACCCAAGATTGTCTTTCACACCAGCATGACAGTCATACCAGATAAAAACGCGCGGGATGCACGTTTGCAAATTTCTCAGGACAGTCTGAACGAATTGAAAGCGGCACTTGCTAACACATCTGCCGACAATTCGATCCGGCAGCGCATCGCCAACAGTCCGGCACGAACGGTCATCGCCGGTCTTTGTTTATTTCTTTCGTTGTCAATCGGCGGCATTTGGTTAATGCGTTCAGCCCAACCGCGTGGCCAGAAAACGGTTGCGTTGTTGCTGCTCGGTGTAGCTGTGGCCGGCGCCGCCGCGATCATTACACAGGCTAATGCCGGTCCGCCGCCGTCTTATCAGTGGCGCAATCTTTCGCAAAACTTGAACGCCAACAAACCAACCTACGCAAGCGTGGACATTGAGATTCTGCCGGAAGGTTACGGCATGAAGCTGGTCGTGCCGGTTAAGAATCAATAAGTAAGACGGACATTCCTGACTATAGATAACCCCGAGAACATCGATGGAGCGCAGCCTCAATATTGATTTGAATGCGTGGCGTCTGGGTTACCGCGCCCGGCGCCGCAACGGCGTGAAGCTGTTTGCCGCGTCGGTTATTGCTTGTGCCGGCCTGTCCGCGGCGCTGGCAACTTGGTTGCCGCTGCAACTCTCCGTCGTCACGGTGTTTCTCTTCGCCGGTCCGCACAACTGGTTTGAGTTGCGTTATTTCCTGATGCGACTGCCGGTGCGCCTTGGCAAGTCGCGCAACTTTTTTGTCGCCGCTTTTGCCGGCATCGGCGTGCTGACCGCCGGTTACCTGGCCCTGCCACTGCTTTACAACTTCACTTCGTGGTCAAGCGATGCGTGGTCCATGGTGCTGGCGTCGTGGAACACGCTCTTGCTGTTTTGGTTGGGACTGTTGATATGGCTGCGCGGCAGGAACAAACAGCGCCGCGATTGGTCCTGGGCGATGCCGGCGGCGCTCGGACTGTGTTCACTCAACTGGCTGGCGCCGGAGCTTTTCAGCCTGGCGATTGTTTACCTGCATCCACTCGTTGCGTTGTTGTTTTTAGATCGTCATCTGCGGCGCACGCGTCCCGAATGGGTGCGCACTTATCACCAATGTCTGGTGCTGGTGGCCGTGTTGCTGGCGGGAATTGTTTTGCGACTAACGCAAACGCCGGCTCTACCGGACGACAACGGTTTGTTCTGGCGCATCACGCAACACTCAGGAGCGCAATTGCTTCCGGGCGTCTCGAGTCACCTGCTGGTTTCAGTCCATCTGTTTCTCGAGCTGCTGCATTACGGAGTTTGGATCGTAGCGCTTCCCTTAATTGTGCCGGCTACAATTCGTGTGAAACAAAAACCAACTCGCGTTTGGCAAGTTAAGTCGGTAGGCATCGCGCGCCATCCGCGCGGCTTTCCCAAACTTGTAGCAGCGGCGCTGTTGCTAGGCGCGTTTGTTGTCGCCGTGCTGTGGTTTGGTTTTTCAATCGACTACGCCACCACGCGCGATATTTATTTCACCGTGGCCATCGCGCACGTGCTGGCTGAAGCGCCCTTTTTGCTAAAGATGCTCTGAGCCAGTAGGCAGACGGCAGTAGCACTCGGCAGGGCGACTGAGTGCTTCCTGCTCCTGCCCGCTGCACCTGCCGACTGCTCCTGCCGTCCGCCCCTGATTGAATATGTCTCCTACCGAACTCTGGCGTTTTTTCCCACTCGGCTATCTCCTTACGATTCTGATCGAGACGCCAATTCTGGTTATTGGTCTGTCTCGGCGTCATTCGCTCAAGCGGAAACTCTTTGCCGGCGCCTGGCTTACGGCCTGCACATATCCAATCGTTACGCTCGTGTTGCCGCTTATCTTCGCGCAACACTCACGAACGCTCTATCTGTTAGTTGCGGAAACTTTTGCGCCCGTCGCGGAGTGCGCGCTGTTCTGGTTGGCTTTCGGCGAGCGCGAGCACCTGGGCCGGCCCTGCATGTGGCGAGACTTCGGCGCCATCATCGTTGCCAACCTGGCATCGTTTGGAATCGGTGAAGTGATGAACGCCTGGCAGTGGTTTGGGTTATTGAACCAGTAGGCAGACGGCAGGAGCAGGCGGCAGGCCCGTCAGTGCATTCTGCCCCTGCCGTCTGCTCCTGCCGTCT
>DNND01000097.1:13950-17921 GCA_003488005.1 Blastocatellia bacterium
GCCGTCTGCTCCTGCCGTCTGCCGACTGCCGTTGATTATTTGTCTGACAGCAGAGTGGCAAGAAACTCTGCGTCGATATTGCCACCCGAAAGAACCACACCGACTCGCTTTACAACCCGGGGCAACTTGCGACTAAGAACAGCCGCAGCGGCGGCGGCTCCGGATGGTTCAACCAATAATTTCATGCGACTGAGGATGAACTTCATCGTCTCAACTATCTCTTCATCAGAAACGGTCAACACGTCTTCCGCGGTTTGTTGCAGGATCGGAAAAGTCAAAACACCCGGCGACTGCACCCGCAAGCCATCGGCAATAGTTGGCGGTGGCTCAATCGCTACTCGCTCGCCTTTGCGAAATGATTGTTGCGTGTCATCCGCAGTCTCAGGTTCCACGGCAAAGCAACGGATGCGCGGATTTAACGCCTTCGCCGCCGTGCTGACGCCGGCAAAGAGCCCACCGCCGCTGCAAGGAGCCAGCAAACTATCAAGGTCAGGCACCTCTTCTAAAAACTCAAGGCCACAGGTCCCCTGGCCGGCGAGAATTAGGTAGTCGTCATAAGGTGGCACCATCACCCGCCCATCGCGCTGCGAAATTTCAATCGCTACCGTTTCACGATCCTGGTGCTGTCGATCGTAAAAAATTATTTCTGCTCCGTACTCGCGCGTCGCTGCAACCTTGGACTTTGGCGCATCGTCAGGCATGGCAATGACGGCGCTGACGCCGGCCTCGCGCGACGCGAGCGCAACCGCCTGCGCATGGTTGCCGGACGAAAATGCCGCCACCCCACGACGTTTTTCTGCTTCAGTCAGCGAGAGGATTTTATTGGTCGCGCCGCGAATCTTAAAGGCGCCGGCGCGCTGGAGGTTTTCGCATTTGAAGAAGACTTCACACCCGGCACGTTCGTTGAATGAACGCGAAGTAACAACCGGCGTGCGATGGATGCGGCCGTTGATTCGCGCCGCAGCTTCTTTTATTTTTTCGAGATTCAGCATTTTAAACAACAAAAAGTTGCTGATGTTTTCTGTGCGTCCTTTGTGTGCTCTGTGTCTCTGTGGTGATTAAAGGCCAAACAGCTCTGCCTCAAGAGTCATGGGCCACGTTAGGTACGGTTTTGCCGCCCGATGTGTGGCAGAGCCGAAACGGATGGCGCCCATGATTTTTGAGGCAAGGCTGCGCCGAGCCAAACATCACCACAGAGACACAGAGAACACAAAAGACGCACAGGGAAAATGGTAAGCAGGACATCGGGTTATTCGGCGCGAAAGCCGTGGACTAAATCTTTGCTAATCGACATATCAAACACCTGAGCGAAATGGCCGGCGATGCGTTCTTCCACCTCGAGCATGTCAACCTCGTGGCCCAATAGATCCTGCATCGAAGTTACCTGTTCGCCATCGCACGCAATAATCAAATTAAAGAAACTAAGGTCGGTGTTCACATTCAAGGCGAAGCCGTGTGTCGTAATCCAGCGCGCGATGTGAACGCCGATGGCCGCCACTTTCCCGCGCGACGTGTGCACGCCAGTGAAGCCCTCAATCCGAAAAGCGTTGATTTGGTAGTCAGCGAGCGTGCGCATCAGTACCTCTTCCAGATCGCGCACAAAAGCATGAACATCTTCACGATCGGGACTAAGGTTAATAATCGGATAACCAACAATCTGGCCCAGCCCATGATAGGTAATTTTGCCGCCGCGATTTGTTTCAAAGACACTAACGCCGCGCGCCGCCAGCAGGTCGGATGACATCAAGATGCCGGCACTGTCGCCGCGCCGGCCGACGGTCAACGTATGCGGATGTTCGAGCAACAAGAGCGTGTCAGGATCGCGTCCTTCCTTAACCGCGAGCTCGGTCGTTTTTTGGATCGCCAGCGCTTCGCCATACTCAACGCGACCCAATCGCTTAACTAGTAGTCTTCGTTTCTCGTTCACAGTGCAATCCAGCTAGCAATTATTTGTTTCATTCTAGCAGTCGCTGCACGCCCGCAGCCAATTAGCCTTTCGGGTAATAATGCAGTTGGAACCAAGGCGCGCAGTGGCAATGAAGTCGGTACCGTCTGTGGTAGCGGATGGGTGCAGCGATTTCCGATCGGCAATGTCGGAATCCATCCGCTACCGCGGACGGTACTGACCTCCTGACACTCAGGCGCCTCAAATCTGCATCCGCGAGAACTTGACGTGGCGGCTACGGCAGAATAGTTTGATTGATAAATCTGTCAGCAACAGGAGAATCCTTGTGCAACGAATCGCCGCCTTTTTTATAATCGCAGTCGTACTCTTTCCCGTAACCGCCTCCGCACAAAGTCGAAAACGCACGACCACAAAATCGAGCCGTTCAAGCGCGGCCCCTAAAGCGTCTGATGTCGAGCGCGCCGGGGCCCAACACGTTGCCGACCAGATAAAGACGTTGACGAAGTTTATCTATTTACTCGGTGGCGTGGCGAAGGGGCTCGAGGGCGTCGACGATGCGGCGCGACGCAACGAAGCCTCACCTGCGATTATCGACCAAGCCGCTAAGAACAAAGCGACTGTTCGCAACAGCATTCAAAACGTGCGCGAAGGTTTGGACAAACTGGAAATCGATTTCCGCACAACGCCCGAACTGCAGCGCTATTACATCAAGCTCGCAGGCGTTGCTTCAGGCGCCGCCAACGCAGAAGATCAGGCAGCGGCGAACCAGTTTGATAAGGCTGGACGGACGCTGCTGGATGTTGTGAATCGGCTGACGGATGTGCTGCTGGAAATGCGTTGAATCACGAAATGAGGAAGATTTTCCATTTTCCATTTTCCATTTTTCATTTGAAGGCAAAGAGCGATCAGCGTGCATCAACCCTCGCTACGACGGCTCTTCAATGACAAATGAGAAATGGAAAATGATGAATGGCAAATCTTTGCTTCTACCCAATGAGGGAAAAGCACTCACTTCCCCTTCGGATAATATCCCTGGCGCGCACGCACGCGCAGATCAGGACGGGTCGGGGTCGCCACCGCAATGCGGCGAAACTGCACCCCCGGCGTTTGTGAGTTTGAATAATATTGCAGCAGGTATTGCCCGCGCAGTTCCGCGGCAACTTCCCCAAACACTCGCTCCAAATCCTTATCCGAGTCAGGCACGTAGGCTGTGCCGCCCGTCGATTTCGCAATCGAAGCCATATCGTTTTGCGCGCGGGTGCTGATCAGGTTCAGGTGCACCGATGGACCACCGGGATTGATCGAATAAAACGCGACGTCAGCCTGTTGTACTGCTCGCTGCACTTCCAAAACTGCGCGCTGCCTGCGAGCTAATAGATTCTGCCGCGCCGCCGCGGGAGTAGTTTCTCCTTTTTGCTCGGCGCGCACTTGAGCGATGGTCAGGTCCTTGATGAGATTGCTAAAGTTATCGTCGCCGTCCGAAATGACGAGGATTACGCGACGATGACGATCAGCGGATTTCTCGTTCAAATATTTTGCCGCTGCCACCACCGTGTCATAAAACGCCGTAGGTACCGGCGAAGTGGCGGCGGGGATAGTCAACAACTTCGCGGCTGTGACCTCGGCTGATGCCAGCGGCTCAATCAACCGCGGCTGATCCGTGATGGTAAAAACCGCGGCCCGATCGGCGGGCTTCAAGACTTGTTTGAGAAATGCGGCCGCGGCTTTTTGTTGAAACGCAAAAAAGCCTTTATTGCTGACGCTGCTCGAAACGTCAAACAGCAGCGCGATGTCCAGCGGCACTTGATCCGGATTTCCGATTTCGACTATTTGCTGCGGCCGGCCTTCTTCGTCAAGGTGAAAGTCGTTGACTTGCAGACCGTGGACCGGCTGGCCCGCAGCGTCGACAACCGAAACCGGAACCATCACCAGGTTCGAATTTACTTTGATGACGTCAAAATCTTCGTCCTTCGGCGGCCCGGGAGTTGGTGTCGGTTTAGGCGTCGGCGCCGGAGGCGGTGGCGGTAAATCTCTGATGGTTTGCGCGGCAGCCGAGCCACAACAA
>DNND01000097.1:18209-50024 GCA_003488005.1 Blastocatellia bacterium
GGCGGGCGGCGGAGCCACAACAAAAACAAAGAGCCAACACCGCGATAAGCAGTGCCGGCCCAAAATGTTTTCCCCAATTTCCGTTCGTCATTAAAACCAATCCTCATGCCGCCAGTTGTTGTACTGCTGTTTGCTGGCCTTACTCTCTTATCTTAACAACTGGGGCATGATTCATGGCCTTAGGTGCCGCGCGATTACTAACTGGTTGCACCGCACGGCAAACTCCCGTCGAGTTTACCTTTTACTCTCCTGAACTAGTGGTCATCGTCGGCGCCTGTTGAATCAAGCCTTTGTTGACCAGCAGCTTGACTTCCACGCGGCGGTTTTGCGCGCGGCCGGTGCGCGAAGTGTTCTCGGCAACCGGATGCGACTCGCCATAGCCATAAGGCGTGACAATGCGTCGCAGCGGGATGCTGTGGTTCTCAACCAGATAACGAATAACGTTGTCAGCACGACGCTGGCTCAGCGCGCGATTTCTCTCGACGCTGCCGGTCGTATCGGCAAAACCCGAAACCTCGACTACATAGCCTTTGGCGTTCAGCGCCTTAGTGGCAAGCTCGTCAAGTTTCGCTTTTGAGTCAGTCGACAAAACCGCGCTACCAACTTTGAAGTTCACCGCCAACACGGCTTGCGGTGCATAGTCGTCAAGTGCGGAAATGCGGTCGTTCGTCGCAGTCACGCCGGCGACGGCTGAGTCCGCGGTTTCCTGCGCGGCCCTGGCGCCGCCCTTGGCGGTGTTTGCGACGGCTGCGAGTTCATCCATCTGACCGGACAGGCGCTGGGCATTCTGTTCGACCTGACTCAGTTTCGTCTCGGTGTTGCTGGCACGATCTTCGAGCGGCGCGGCGCGAGATTCCACGGCGCGGGCTACGCGCAGATCCGATTCGTTGAACCTGATCTTCTCAGCGGCCAATTCGCCTGATGCATTGCCACGGCCATCGACCTCCAAATTCAAGCCGCGCAGAATTTGCGTTTGCGCGTAATTTGAACCACTGCGCAAAAAGCCGCCATTGGCCTTCACGTTGGTGCGATTATCGAGACGCACCGTGGTGTCAACACCATTCGCGTCGCGAATAATAAAAGTGTCGGCGTCACGTCGCACCACCACACCTTTGATTTTCATTTTCTGTCCGCTCACAACCGTGCGAGCGCCGACAGTGGCGGTTGTGTCCTGGGCCACAACGGCGACGGCTGAAAACGCCAGCAGGGAGATAGCAAGCATTAGAGAAGGAAACATCTTGAACTTCGGGATTGGCATAAATAACTCTCTCCTTATTTTTCGAAAAGTGAAACAGCTCGCCTGCCGGCCAGCTATCGTTGAACTTATCTGACGAACATTCGAGGTCAATTGTTGTCCGCCGCAAGAATGATCCGGCATTTCTTATCGTCTGCTGTTTTTCAAGTCAAGCACTTAACCGCTAATTGGTCTATTCATCATCCAATTGCCACTCGATCGCAATACGCCGGGCCAAAAACAGTTCGCGGTGACTAACCCAACCAAAGGCCCATCACCGCGATTTAGTCAATGCAGCGTGACGGGGTTAGAGCGAAAATTCACCCGCTTCCAGTTGTTCTTTAACATAAGCAAGAAAGCGTTCCGCGTCGGCGCCATCTATCACTCGATGATCGAAACTCAGCGCGAAATACGCCATCCAGCGAATAGCGATGTAGTCTTCGCCGTCGGGCGTGGTTAACACCTTGGCGCGTTTCTCGATTTTGCCCACACCAAGTATCGCTAGTTGCGGTTGATTGATTATCGGAGTGCCAAACAAACCACCAAAGACGCCAGGGTTCGTAATTGTAAAAGTGCCGCCACCGACTTCATCAGGCTTCAATTGTTTCGCGCGCGCGCGTTCGGCCAGATCATTGGCGGCGCGGGCCAATCCGGAAATACTGAGATCGTCGGCGCGTTTGATGACCGGCACAATCAAACCCCAATCCAGTGCGACTGCCATGCCCAGATTGATGTCGCGCTTGTAGATAATCTGATCGCCGCTGACCTGCGCGTTGAAGATGGGAAACTTGCGCAAGCCGTTATTGACCGCCTGGAAAATGAACGGCATGAACGAAAGCTTGGTGCCGGTCCTTTCCGCAAACGAGTCCTTATGCTGTTCGCGCAGTTTGGCAATGCGCGTCATGTCGATCTCATAAACGGTAGTGACGTGCGCCGAGGTGCGGCGCGAAACAACCATGTGCTCGGCAATCTTTTTGCGCATCACCGTCATCTGTTCGACGCGATCGCCTTCGCCTGGTTTCAGCGAGGGAGCGGCGGCTGGGGTTTGAACCGCTGGGCTCGCTTGGGTTGTGCGCGCCGACGCGGCGGCGGGCGCACCCGATTCGATAAAACTAAGAATGTCGTTCTTGGTTACGCGACCACTCATTCCGGTGCCTTCGAGGCCGGCAATATCGACGCCATGTTCCTGGGCAATCTTGCGAACGAGTGGGCTCGATTTTGTGCGCCGCAACTCTTCAGCGGTAGCGGTTGCGCCACCGCCATTGCCAGTGGGTTGAGCAGTTTGTGGAGCAGTCTCTTTGCGTGGTGCCGCTGGTTTCTGTTGCGCAACAGTTTCCGCCGCTGCCGGCGCGGGTTCTGATTTCGGTTGAGCGGCTTCCGCTTTTGCTGCCGGCACGGTTTGAACCGGCGGGCTTTCAATTTCAGCGCTCTGCGCTTTGGCTGCGGTAACTTCGCTTTGTTTCTGTTCCGGCTGCGCTTCCTTCACGACCGTCTCGGTCGACGTGGCCGCCGGGGCAGCGCCGGCAGCGCCCCCATCGAGTACCGCCACGGTCGTATTAATTTCTACCGTGTCGCCTTCCTTAAAACGGATCTCCGTCAACGTGCCTGCCGCCGGCGAAGGAATTTCTGCGTCAACCTTATCAGTTGAGATTTCAAACAGTGGCTCGTCGCGCTCGACGCGGTCGCCCACCTGCTTCAACCATTTTGTGATTGTTCCTTCCGCAATGGACTCGCCCATCTGCGGCATTACAACTTCTGTACTCATAAGTTCTCCAAAAGAATGCTGTCAGCTTTCAGCTCTCGGCCATGATCAACTGCTTGCTGAGCGCTGACTGCTGACAGCTGACTGCTCCGCGGTCGTCGGATCGATGACCGACTTAATTTCCGAAATGCGATTTGCCGGAAAGCCGCCCTGCTGCGCGTGCTCGCGAATCATCTCCTCGTTGGGCGCGATATAAACACAATAGACTTTGTCGCCAGTCACATAGCTTTGCAGCCACTGAATCTGCGGCCCCATCTTTTGCAAAACACCGCATGACGTTTGCGAGATCGTTTGCAAATCCGCTTTGGATAGATTTCCCGCGCCGGGAATTTCGCGCTCGATTAGATATTTGGGCATGGCACCCTCCTAAAGACTTTCAAATCTTAGATTTCAATTTGGAACTTCTGACTTCTGACCTCTGACCTCTGACTTCAATATGCCGCCAGCTTGCGCGCCGCTTCCAACACGTCCTTCGTCTGCGGCAAATAATAATCTTCGAGCGGCGGCGAATACGGCACCGGCGTGTCGATTGACGCAACTCGCAGCACCGGCGCATCAAGCCATTCAAAAGCCTCTTCCGCGATAGTCGCCGCAATTTCACCGCCAATGCCGCCGGTGCGCGAAGCTTCATGTAAAACGATTACGCGGTTGGTTTTCTTTGCGCTTGCCAGAATCGCCGGCTTGTCGAGCGGAGCCAGCGTGCGCAGGTCGATCACCTCGACATCCAGCCCTTCCTTCTCGAGTTCTTCCGCCGCATCGAGCGCCGTCAGCACCATCGCGCCAAACGTAATGATTGAAAGGTCGCGACCTTCGCGCGCAGTGCGCGCCTTGCCAATCTCGACGATGTAATCGTCGGCCGGCAACTCTTCACGCAGGCGCGGCAGTCGATAAAGTTTCTTGTGCTCAAAATACAGAACCGGATCGGGATCGCGAATCGCAGCTTTAATCAAACCCTTGGCGTCGTAGGCGGTTGAGGGCTCAACGATTTTCAATCCGGCGGTATTAAGAAAAAACGCCTCCGCATTGATAGAATGAAATGGCCCGGAACGCACGCCCGAACCGCATGGACCACGAAACACAGCCGGGATATTCGCGCCCCAGCGATAACGGCACTTAGCGGCGTAGTTAGTCAGCAGATCAAAGCCGGCCGAAATGAAATCAATAAACTGAAATTCAGCGACTGCCTTCATCCCCATCAAGCCCGCGCCGCAAGCCGCGCCCACAATCGCTGCTTCGGAAATCGGCGTATCGATGACGCGTTCCTTGCCAAACTGATCGATCAAACCATCGGTGACTTTGAACGCGCCGCCATAAAGGCCGACGTCTTCACCGATAACGAACACAGTCGGATCGCGTTCCATCTCTTCCCAGATACCCTGGCGAATCGCTTCAACGAGCGTGGCCTGACCACCACGCTCGGGACGAGCTGACTTATGTTCTTTCCTGGTTGCTGTCGACATCTACTTAATGATGATGTCATCGTCTACCGGCGCTGGAGACTCCGAAGTGGTGCCGCCTTGTTTCGCACGCTCTTCGCTTTGCGCCGGCCGCTGTTGATTGCTTTCCTCTGCTTCGTCGGTTGAATTCTGTCTGTCGTTATCGGTCATTTTTTCTCCTGGTTTGTTTAGTAAAGCGTTTTCGTTCCAAAGCCCAAACGGCAGGCATTTCGTAACTACTGACCACGAACTAATCATTCGATCGTAATACCACGTTCCCCGGCAATGCCGCGTGCCTTCATCACCACATCGTCATCAACCGGCTCGGCACCGCCCATCCAACCCTCGACTTCTTCAAGCGGACGTCCTAGAGCGACCGCCAACTTTGCATCACTTCCTTCAAAACCTTCGTCGCGCAATTGCCTTAACAGTGCGCGGCCTTCAGATTCAGTTGTGCCCTGATCATCCACTGCGCTTGTTGAAATCTTGCCTTCATCAGCCATGTCGATTCCCTCGCTTGTTTCGTTCGTTCTCTTTCAGATCCGTCTGATTAGCTTTATTTTCGGCAGAAACTCTTAGCTTTTCAAAAACTCTGGCCGCAGCGCCGGCGGCACGATGTTGTTATCGAAAACTCCGTAGGCTGCCTGTTCTGGATCGGGCATCGGCGAAGACTCGGCCCAGGCGCAATCTTCTTCAATCTCCCGCAGCACATCTGCAGTAATTTCTTCTAACTTATCTTTGGTCGCAATCTTCTGTTCCAAAAGATAGAGTTCAAAGCGGTCGACCGGATCGTTATTCTTTTCCCACCATTCAATTTCGCCCGTTGGCACGTAGCGTTGGTCGTCGTGTTCGGCGTGACCTTTGCGCCGGTAGGTCTTAGCTTCGATCAAGACTGCGCCGCCGCTGCGTCGTGCAAAATCCGCCGCGCGCTTGGTTACTTCGTAGCAGGCAATCACGTCGTTGCCATCGACGATGTGCGCGGGGATGTTGTAGCTGGCTGCCTTTTCCGCCAGGTCACGAACCGAAGTTTGCACACTCGTCGGCGTGGAGTACGCGTAATGGTTGTACTCAGCAATCACCAGCAGCGGCAGCTTTTGTACGGCCGCAAAATTCAGACCTTCGTGAAAAGCTCCGGTGCTCATGCCGCCGTCGCCGATGTAAGCAATCGCCACCGGGCGTTTCTTTTGCATGCGTGCAGCGAGCAGCACGCCCGTCATGACCGGAATCATGTCGCCGAGATGCGAGATTGGACCAATAAAACCTTTAGCCATGTCACCGAAGTGAATGTTCAGATCGCGGCCGCCGGATGGTCCCCAGGCCTTGGCCATGTATTGCGCAAAAATGGCGCGCGGGCGAATTCCTTTAACCAACACGGCGCCCAGATCGCGAATCAAAGGGGTGATGAAATCCTGTGGCGCCAGCGCATAAGCGCTGCCAACCGCCGTTGCTTCCTGGCCGAGTGAACGAAACACACCGCCCACAATTTTGGTCTGCCGATACAGATTCACTAACCGCTCTTCAACCAAACGCGTGAGCTTCAGATAACGATAGAGCTCGAGCAGCTGCTCAGGCTTAAGTGAAGTTTCACTCGTGCAGCTCATGGGCTTTCCGTCGACGGGCCGGCGCGGCGCATATTTTGTGCTGACGCGCATTTGAAAAGGGGCCGGACGTACCCGATGGCGGCGGCGGTTCTTGTCCCCGGTAGGGTGCGGCGCTGTTTTGTTTGGTGGATTATCCATTTGCGAAACCGGACAAACAGGAATGTCTGTCCTACTTAAATGTGCACTGCTAAATCGTGGACGCCCTCGGCAGCTTCCATCACCGCTTCGGAAACTGTCGGATGCGCGTGCATTGTGCGGCCCAATTCTTCAGCCGTCGATTCCAGTTGCATGGCTACACAAGCCTCAGCAATCAATTCAGTCGCGTGTGGTCCAATTATGTGCACGCCAAGAATCTCGTCATACTTCTTGTCAGCGACGATTTTGACGAAGCCCTCTTCCTCGCCCATGATGCGCGCTTTCCCGGAAGCGGAGAACGGAAACTTGCCCACCTTTACGTCGTAGCCTTGTTCCTTTGCTTTCGCTTCGGTCAATCCAACTGAAGCAACTTCCGGATCGCAATAGGTGCAGTTGGGAACCAAACGAAGGTTGATGGGCCGCACGCCCTTGTCGCCCGCCATATGTTCGACCGCGACGATGCCTTCTTTCGAAGCCAGGTGCGCGAGCAACGGCGTCGGCACTACATCGCCAATCGCATAAACACCCTTCTCACCGGTTTGCTGAAACTCATCAACCTGGATGAATCCTTTTTCGACTTTAATCTTGCTGCCTTCGAGTCCCAATCCTTCGGTGTAAGGCATGCGACCGACAGCGACCAGCAGCATCTCGGCTTCTAAATTAACCGCTTCGCCTTTCGAAGTTTTACCGGTCACGCGCACGCCAGTGTCGGTCTTTTCCAGTTTCTCGAGTTTCGTGTCGACCTGCGATTTGATACCGCGCTTGCGAAACGCGCGTTCCAGATCTTTGGAAACTTCTTCGTCTTCGAGCGGCACGATCCTCGGCATCAACTCGACGATCGTCGTGTCGGCGCCAAACCGAGAATAGACAGATGCAAACTCAACCCCTACCGCGCCGCAGCCCATGACAATCAGCGACTTGGGAATATCTTTCAACTCTAAAATGTGATCGCTGTTGACGACATGGTTGCCGTCAGTTTCAAAACCCGGTATCGGCCGGACTACTGAACCGGTGGCGATAATGATGTTCTTAGTTTGAATAGTTTGTTTCTGACCGTCGGCCCCGGTGACATCGACCGTACCGGGCAGCGCCAGCTTGCCGGTCCCTTTGAATACCGTCACCTTGTTCTTCTTCATCAGGTATTCGATGCCCTTGGAATTCTTAAGCACAACTTTGTCTTTGCGCTTCTGTACGTCGGCAAAAGCAAGTTGAATTCCCGTTGCCTGCACACCGAAATCCGCCGCATGCTGCATCTGTTCGTAAATGTGCGCCGACATCAGCATCTGCTTGGTCGGGATGCAACCACGCAAGGTGCACGTGCCGCCCAGACGGGTGTCTTTTTCAATGATTGCGACTTTCAATCCTAACTGTCCGGCGCGAATTGCGGCGACGTAACCGCCTGGTCCACTGCCGATGATGGTGACGTCAAACTGTTCGTTTGCCAATGAAATCAGAGCCTCCCGTGAACACGTGACGAGTAACAATTTCCAAATGTCAGGCTTGACCTGTCACTTGTTAACGTTCGCTTGTCAGCGATTTCCATGCTTTCTATTAGAGGCAGGCATTATAATCATTTGCTCGTCTTTCCTCCAATTGGCTGATTTGTCAGTACTGATGTAGTTTGATTTGAGGCCACCGAGTGTCATGAGGTCAGTACCGTCCGCGGTAGCGCATGGGTGCAATGATTGTCGACTGGCAATTGGCAATGGCGGAACCCATCCGCTACCGCGGACGGTACTGACCTCATTGCCACTGCGACGCCTTTGATTCAAACTGCTACCGATCTATCCGCAGATTACACCGATTGCACAGATTGGGTTAAGACAGATTGCGCTTGATTGGTTGTAGGTTTTTCGTTTTCGTATCTGCGCGATCGGCGTAATCTGCGGATAGTTCTTCTAAGGTGGAAACAATGAAACACTCTGAAGGTTTTCTGAAGGTAGTAAACGACGCCAAGAGTCGCATCCGTGAAGTTACCGTTGACGAAACAAAGCAGCGGATGAAGGCTAACCCTGAGGCAAAGCTAATCGATGTTCGCGAGGACAACGAATGGGAAGCCGGCCATGCCGCCGGTGCGGAACACCTCGGCAAAGGCATCATCGAACGCGACATCGAGGCCGCTGTTCCTGACAAAGCAACCGAGCTGATCCTTTATTGCGGCGGCGGCTTTCGTTCAGCACTTGCCGCGGACGTGCTGCAAGCGATGGGTTACACCAATGTCTTCTCGATGGCCGGTGGCTGGAAAGCGTGGAAAGAAGCAAATGCTCCGACTGAAAGGGACTAACTTTGCACTTACAGGCAGATTAATTTCAGCGGTAGACTTCTTTTCGATGTCCAATCTTCACAATGAACACCCGTCGTTTGTTGTCATCAACAGAATAAACCACGCGGTAGTCACCTTGTCGCACCCGGTATTTCTCGTCCGCAGAAAGTTTTTCACATCCCTGCGGGCGAGGATCGGCAGCAAGCATGCAAATCTTTTGCACAATCTTCGGGCGATCTTTGCGTGGCAGTCTCTCTATTTCTTTTACTGCTGAGGGCTTAATCTGCAGCTCATAATTTGCCACGGCGCTTCAGTTCTTTGAGCACGTCTTCAAACAACAGATTCGGCTCTTTCTTACGGCTCTCAAATGCATTCAGATCCTCATCGTCTTCAGCCAGGCTTCGTCGTACGGCTACATTCACAAGATCGGATATACTCTTTTCGGTGTGTGCGGCTTTCAGCCTAAGAGCCTTATGCAAGCCTGGTTCAAAATAAATTGTCGCTCGCTTTTGTGAACTCATACCGGGAAGGTTAGCGTTGAGACGCTTTGACGTCAAGACGCTAGCCGGTGCCGGCCAGATAGATAATCAATGTTTGAGGAAGAGCAATGTCGCAGACTGCTGCCGAACACAAAGACGAAACGCGCATTGAAACCGATTCGATGGGCCAGATCGAGGTGCCCGGGGACAAGTATTGGGGGGCGCAAACCCAACGCAGCTTGATTCATTTCGCTATCGGCGACGATCGCATGCCGCGCGAAATGATTCGCGCATTGGGCATTCTCAAAAAGGCCGCCGCAATCGTCAATCACGACCTGGGAAAACTTCCGGACGACAAGCTGAGACTTATCGAACAGGCGGCGGATGAAGTGATTGCCGGCAAGCTGGACGATCATTTTCCGTTGCGCGTGTGGCAAACGGGCAGCGGCACGCAGACGAATATGAATGCCAACGAAGTGATCTCGAACCGCGCGATTGAGATTGCGGGCGGCGTACTCGGAAGCAAAACTCCAGTCCATCCAAACGACGACGTGAATATGTCGCAGTCGTCGAATGATACTTTTCCCACGGCAATGTACATTGCGGCGGCCGAGCAGTTGACTCGGCTGATTCCTGAAATTCAGAAAGTCCGCGACGCGATTGCGGCAAAAGCAGAAGAGTTCAAGGACGTTGTGAAGATCGGGCGCACTCATCTTCAGGACGCCACGCCATTGACTGTGGGCCAGGAGATGTCGGGATGGGCCAACCTGCTGGAAAGAGATATCGAACGACTTGAAATGGTGTTGCCCGGTTTGTTCGATTTGGCAATCGGCGGCACTGCTGTCGGCACCGGTCTAAATTCGCATCCTGAATTCGGTGAGCGTGCCGCGCGCAAGATTGCCGAGTTGACGGGACTGCCGTTCAAGTCACATCCAAACAAGTTTGCCGCGCTGTCGGCGCACGACGAAATCATTTTTGCGAGCGGCGCGCTTAAGACGCTGGCTGCTTCGCTCACGAAAATTGCCAACGACATACGCTGGCTGGCTTCCGGCCCGCGCTGCGGTTTGGGTGAATTGACCTTGCCGGAGAATGAACCCGGCTCGTCGATCATGCCGGGCAAGGTGAATCCGACTCAAAGCGAAGCGATGACAATGGTGGCCGTCCAGGTTTTCGGGAACGATACCGCCATCACCATGGCCGGCTCGCAGGGCCATTTCGAGTTGAATGTGTACAAGCCGGTGATGATTCACAATTTCCTGCACTCGGTTCGGTTGCTGCACGACGCGTGTCATGGCTTTGTTGAATATTGCATCAAGGGCATCGAATTGAATCGCGAGCAGATTGATGAGTACTTGAAAAACTCGCTGATGCTGGTGACGGCGCTGAACCCACACATTGGCTATGACAAAGCGGCGCAAGTAGCCAAGAACGCGCACAAGAAAAAGATTAGTCTGCGCGAGTCGGCAGTCGAGCTGGGATTTTTAAGCGGCGAGGATTTTGACAAGTTCGTCAAACCTGAAGAGATGACTCATCCTTAAGAACTTATCCGCAGATTACGCGGATTTCACAGACTGAGAAAACAAATCCTGCAGGTTGGCCGTTTAGTCTTGTTTTCATAATCTGTGAAATCTGCGTAATCTGCGGATAAGTGTTGATTGAGAGTAGGTTTCGCAATTGCCTGACAAAAACGATCGCGTACAAGAAAATGTTGCCGGCGAATATTACGTCGACTCGACCTGCATCGACTGTGATGTATGTCGCGACACGGCGCCGGCAAGTTTTATGCGTTCCGACAAGAACAACTACTCTTTTGTGTATAAGCAACCTGGGTGCGACGAAGAGAAGACGTTGTGTGAAGAAGCGCTGTTGTGCTGTCCGGTAGAGGCGATCGGGAATGACGGGGAATCGTAATAGTCGTCCTTCTTAACGAAACTCAAAAAAATGAAACAGATTTTTCATTCATCATTTGACATCTCCCCTTTGCCATTGCAGAAAGGGCTAGGCTCTGGGGAATCCATATCGTCATTACCGATTGCTTGCATTGCATGAATCGCACCAAAACAGTATTAAAGGACCAACGAAGTAGGACGGGCTGCGCAAGAATACGGCGGCTGAGTCGTTCTCGAAAGGTGGCGTAAGCTGAAGGTTTGCGTGCCTAATTCGAAACTTGGAAGGAAAGATTATGCGTGGAACATTATTAACAAAATTCGTAACAACGCTCGGCGTTTTGGCCCTGCTAACGCTTTTCGCCGGTCAGACATTCGCAAAAGAAATAACTGTTCGCGGCCGCTTGCAAAAGACAGTGGAAGTAGGTGGTTGGGTGATTGTATCCGGCAATCAGAAGTATTTACTTCTCAATGCTCAGCGATATCAAAACGAGAAATGGTTCACCGCAGCCTCCGAAGTGGAAGCTGTCGGTGAAGTCAAAACAGATGTAATGACCACCTACATGGAGGGCACGCCCTTTGAGGTGCGCATGCTACGCCCTTTAGCAGAAAGCGGTTCCACCGCCGCCATACTAAGCGATTCAAGATCGCTGACTAAAGTTTTGGTTACCGGCAATTCAATCGTTCAGGCCCAGCCCGACACGGCGATACTGAACATCTCAGTTGTGACCCAGGCGCGGACCGCCCTCGAGGCGCAGCAACAGAACGCCAACAAGAGCGATGCGGTGGTGCGCGCGGTTAAGTCGGCGGCCGGCGCCGGCGCCGAAATCAAAACGAGTGGCTACAGTCTGCAGCCGCAGCGTGTCTACAAAGAAAACCAGCCACCCACGATCACAGGTTATGAAGCGCGCAACAGCGTGACTGTGACACTTGCTGATCTTACAAAAGTCGGCGCGGTGATCGATGCTGCTTCTCAGGCGGGAGCGAACGATGTTGCCGGTATCTCTTTTACTTTAAGGAAAGACCGGCCCGCGCACGATCAAGCGCTGGCCGACGCGACGCGCGAAGCAGTCAGCAAGGCGCAGGTGATTGCTACAGCGCTGGGTGGTCGCGTGGTTCGCATCGTTGAGGTGCAGGAAGAAGGCTTTGAACGGCCACGACCAATTTATACGGATTCGCTACAAACAATGCGCGCTCAGGTGGCAGCGCCCACGCCGATTGAAGTAGGCACGTTGGACATTACCTCGCGAGTGCAGTTGGTTGCCGAAGTAGAAGTTGGTGAGAAATAAAACGAGTAGGGATCTGTTGGTTGGGTTCTGGTTCAATTGAACTCTTTGTGCGTCCTCTGTGTTCTCCGTGTCCCCGTGGTGGGCAATCATTAGTAAGGTTCACCACAGAGACACAAAGAGCACGGAGCTTGCACAGAGAAAACTTGATTCGGACCTCACCTTTTGAAGTTGCTGACTGGTCGTGAGCATGTTTTCAGTATAATATCCTCGCTGTTCCCCTCTTTTTTATAAGAAGCCCCCGGAAAATTAAATAAAGCTCGCCTCGTTTTCAAGCGGGGCTTTACTTTCTTTTGCGAACGCGAGGAGGGACAACAATGGCACGATACCGCAACGATAACGACCGCGAATTTGATCCGCGCAATGATCGTCTTGACCGAGAACGATCCTGGAACTTCAACGATCCTTATGAGAACCCGGTACGCCCGGCAAACGATTACGAACGGCGTGACTTTGGCAGAGGGAGATTTGGCGAACGCGCCGACTACGAATACAACGAGCCGCGCTACAACGATTACTCAGGAAGCTACCCGCAGGAAAATGTGCGGCGCCCAAGCGATGGCCGCGACTATCAAACTGAACCACGCTATTACGATCGCGCTACTCGCTCGCGACTTCGTGTTCGCGACATAATGACGCGCGACCTGGCCGTCGCAACTCGCGATACCACTTTGCGCGAAGTGGCAATCATGATGCGAGAGGAAGATACCGGTGTGATTCCTGTCGTAGATTACGGCACCGGTAATGGCGATGGACGGGACACTTCAGCCGATCACCGATTAAGCGGTGCAAATTATGGACGCGCCAAGCTGTTGGGACTGATTACCGATCGCGACATCGTGATGCGCGCAGTTGCGGAAGGTAAGGACTGCACCAGCACGCGCGCCGAAGAGGTGATGACTAGTGACGTGTATACAGCGCGCCCGCACGATCGTGTTGTTGACGTGCTCAGAAAGATGGGTGACAAACAAGTCCGTCGCATTCCCGTCGTGAGCGAGAACGGCAACTTGCGCGGGATTATCTCGATGGCCGACGTGGCAGTCGAAACTGAGGCCGATCGCGAACTGGGCGCGACTCTCGAAGACATTTCCCGGGAATCATCTTTCTGGGGCAAAATCTTCGGCTAACAACGTCCTGGAAGTTCGTCAAAAGGGGAGGCCTTCGTGTCTCCCCTTTTGCACCTTCGCAGAGTTCCCGTATCCTATGAATCATGCGAAACCCCAATCGTGAGTTTGCCCTGCTAGCGGTCTCTCATCGTATCCGGCCGTCGGATCGCCTGTGGAGTCCGGCCGCCGACGTGTATCGCACGGCCGACGGTTGGATGGTTAAGCTGGATGTTGCCGGCATTTGCGCCGACGAGTTGGAGATCGATTTGGATCAGGCCAGCTTGCGAGTGAGAGGTTGTAGACGTGACACGGTCTACAAAGAAGGCTTTAGATATCAGCAAATGGAAATAACTTATAGCCGGTTTGAAAAGACTATCCAGTTTCCCTGTCCGATCGAAGAAGCATCACTCGCGCATGATTATCGCGATGGATTCTTAATTATCAATCTGCATTGCAACTAGGATTGCGTGTCACGCGGGCAAATTTTCAGGACTAATTTACAATGGCAGAAAATGCTGACAAAACAAAAGCTGAGGCCGAGATAGTGGTGCCGCAGGTTGTGAATCAATCGCCAAAGCCGGGCGAGCCTTTTGAAGTTGCGGTGCTGGCTTTGCAAAACACGACGCTCTTTCCGGAAACGGTGGTCCCCTTGTCGATAGGACGGCCGCGCTCGGTTGCGGCAGTGGAAGCGGCGCTCGGCACTGAAGAAAAACTTCTGGGCTGCATCACCGTGCGCCCCGACATTACGCTCGGCACTCAGGACGCTAAGGCTGCGGACCTTTACCAGGTCGGCACGCTGGCCATGATCAAACGCATGGAGCGTCTCGGTGAGACGGTGCACATCATTGCGCAAGGAACCGACCGCATTAGGATTATCTCCTGGAAACAAGAGGAGCCCTACCTGCGCGCGGTCGTGCAAATTCTGCCCGCGGTGCAAACGAAGGATACAGAAGAAGTAGAAGCTACCAAACGAAATGTGCAGTCGATGGTCCAGCAGGCGCTGGCCTTGTTGCCGGGAATTCCGCCTGAAGTTCGGGTCGCAATTCTCGGTTCGGTAGAGCCGGTGCGGCTCGCTTATTTCCTCGGCTCGATCCTGAACCTTGGCGTCGAGCAGGAACAGAAGATGCTCGAAGCAGATTCTGCTGATGAACTACTGCGACTGGCCCATGCGTACCTGGCGCGCGAGCTGGAAATCATTCAACTGCGCTCGAAAATTGCCACCGAGGCACAATCCGAAATGGACAAGGCCCAGCGCGATTACGTTTTGCGCCAGCAGATGAAGGCCATCCAGAAAGAACTGGGCGAAGATGAAAGCGGCGAGCAAGCTGAAGCCGACATGCTGCGCGAGCGGCTGGCTAAGGCAGACTTGCCCGACGAAGTAAGAACGGAAGCGGAACGCGAATTGAAGCGTCTGGAAAAACTCCCCGCCGCTGCGCCCGACTATCACGTGATTCGCACCTATCTGGATTATGTCCTCGAGCTGCCATGGAAAAAGTCTTCGGAAGACAAGCTCGACCTAACCGAAGCGCGCAAGATTCTCGACGAAGATCATTATGGCCTGGAAGACGTTAAGGAACGCATTCTTGAGTTTCTGGCTGTTATCAAACTCAGGCCTGACACCAAAAGTCCGATCCTTTGTTTTGTTGGCCCACCAGGCGTGGGCAAAACGTCGCTGGGTCGCTCGATTGCGCGCGCGCTGGGACGTCAGTTTGAACGGATGTCGCTGGGCGGAATGCGCGACGAAGCCGAGTTGCGCGGCCATCGACGTACGTACATTGGCTCGATGCCCGGCCGGATCATTCAGTCGCTGCGGCGCGCGGGCGTGAACAATCCCGTGCTGATGCTCGATGAAATAGATAAGCTGGGCAACGACTATCGTGGCGACCCATCGTCGGCGCTGCTCGAAATTCTCGATCCGCAACAGAACAATTCGTTTCGCGATCACTATCTCGATCTTCCATTTGATCTGTCGCGCGTTTTCTTTATCGCTACCGCCAACCAGCTTGGGCCAATTCCCGCGCCGCTGCGCGACCGCATGGAAGTTATTGCCATCCCCGGTTACAGCGACATGGAGAAGCTGCAAATAGCCAAGCGTTATTTAATTCCTCGCCAAACCGAAGAAAATGGGTTGAAGCCCGGCCAATTGACCATCACCGATGCGGCAGTTGAATTGATTGCCACGCGTTACACGCGCGAAGCGGGTGTTCGTCAAATCGAACGAACCATTGGCAGCATCGCGCGCAAGGTAGCGCTGAAGATTGCACAGGGCGAAGCAGAATCAGTCAACGTCGATGCCCCAGACCTTCACGATTATCTGGGCGCCCCGCGATTTTATCCCGAGCAGGCGCGCAAGGAGTTGCCGGCCGGCGTTGCCACCGGCATGGCCTGGACCGAGATGGGCGGCGAAGTTCTATTCATCGAGGCGACGCTGCTTCCCGGCGGCAGAGGTTTGACCATCACCGGACAACTTGGCGAAGTGATGCAGGAATCGGCGCGTGCGGCGCAGTCGTATCTGTGGTCACACGCAAATGAGTTTGGCATCAATCCGGATATGTTCAAGGATTATGGCGTGCACCTTCATGTGCCGGCCGGCGCGATTCCCAAGGATGGACCAAGCGCCGGCGTTACGATCACGGCCGCGTTGGCTTCGCTATATACCGGCCGCCGCGTTCGTCCGGATACAGCGATGACGGGTGAGATAACACTTTCCGGTTTGGTCTTTCCGGTTGGCGGCTTGAAAGAAAAGATACTAGCAGCCCATCGCGCCGGTATTCGCCGCATCATGCTGCCGGCGCGCAACGAAGCCGACATTGAAGACTTGCCTGACGATGCGCGCAAGGAACTGCAAATCGTCTTTGTCTCGCGGATTAGCGAAGTGATCGACGCCGCGCTTGAAGTGTTGGTGGCAAACCCGCCGCCACCGCTTCCGCCCGGCACCGGCAGCCAACGCGATGCGGGTAGCCGGCCAACAGAACCAACGCTGGAACCAATAGCCGTGCGCGAAGCTTAAGCGAGATTTGTTGGCGGCTTGCTTATTTTAATCAAGTACGATAGCGAAGTTCGATAGGGCAAACAAAAAAGGGCGGGAGTTACCCCGCCCTTTTGCTATTGGTTCCAGCCTGGCTTAGAAGCCAAACCGTCGCCGGTATTCCCCTGATACGATGAACGCCTTGACCATCTCGGCCTGCTGATAGTTGCCGCCAAACTGGTTTAGTTTGTTCAGCCAGAATTGGTAGCCACTCGCGTCCGGATCGCGATGGAGATAGCCAAAGTATTCCATCATTACAAACATCTCGTTACGTTTCGTCGCAGTGAAGCGCTCGTCACCGGCTATCTGTCCCAGCACACCGGCTCGCGTCAGCGAACCACTCGCCAGGCCGTCAACCAGCGCATCACGCTCTCCCTGCGCCCAGATTATCCGCGTGTTTGTCAGCAACTGGTCAACGTACTGCCCGTTGCTCAGTCCACCATAAACACTCTGGAAGGCTGGCCGTTGCGCAAAAGCATCGAGGAACGCCTGCCGGTTCGAAGCTAACTGCTGCTCCCAACCAGTTCTGCCGACGACTACATCTCTCGCGATGGTCGCGGTGTCAGGAGTGAACTCAGCATATTGCGGAAGCCGATTAAAGCTGGTTCGATACAGTCCATCCACCAGACCGCCTGTCTCCTGAAACTCGATCGACATGAAGAAGGCGGCAGATACGTGTACGCGCCGGTCCTGCACGCAGTCAGCATCGCCGTTGCATTGCGCGATCTGGTTGGTCCAGAAGTTAAAGCCGCTTTGATCCGGCTCGCGCCCAAGGAAATCAATATACTGTTGCCGGACAAAATATTCCGCGCTATCAATCACGTTTTGCCGAATCGCCGCATCCCTGGTTGCTGTAAAGACCGCATCGGTCTTATTCGCGAGCAGTGAGAATGATCGGTTTTCAGGACTGAAGTGATAGCCAGGCAGTGATGGAGTTACGGTGTAAAAATTAGCGGTGTCGGCGCTGGCGAAGCCGTAGTAACCGCTCGCGTCCGTGATTGCTCTAGATTCTCCGCCGTTCAGATCCAAGGTCACACCAGCTAGCGCCGCGCCATCGTCAGTAGTGATTCGTCCGCTAATCGCGGCCGGAGCTGCGGTTGGTCCAACCAGGATCTGGACAGTCGTAGTTTGACCGTCCGGATTGGTTATCGTGACCGTCTTGGTACCTGGCGTCGAGCCCACGGTCGAGACGTTCAGCGTGACGTGCGTTGGATTCGTGTACGTAATGGTATTAACGATGATCCCTGGGCCGGCTGCTGAAATGTGATTAAACGTGGTGTGCGGAGCCGCCGGATTCGCTCCCGGATCGTAATAACCCTGACCGGCGGGTGCGGTTCCCGTCACCACGACATTGGTCGATGGATTGTTCAATTGAATCGCGGCCGGAGCTGGACTGTTAGTTGGTGGCGGCGGCGGCGCAATCAGTTTCACCGCGCGCACGCCGTAGGTGTTGGCGCCATTGCAGTATTCCTGAATGGTCCACATGGTCATGTCATCTTTGGGATCGAGGCTGGTGAACGAATAGTCACCCCAACGCCGGCCACTTCCGCTTCCCGGATCGCCGGGTGGGTTATAGGCTGTGGCAGTAGCGGTGTATCCCGGTAGTGCAGCGCCGCCAGGCCCATTTCGCAGTGCTCCTAATGTATCTCCCACCAACCGACCAGTAGTGAAAGCGTTAATACTCTCGCTGGTTCCCGCTATGGTGACGCCGAGGGCGACGTGTCCCTGACCGGAAACCATGATGGCAGGAATCGAGTAGTTGCGTTGATTGACGTCATTGGTGGCATTGTTATCGAACAACGTTCCGGATTGCAGGACGGTTGGCGTAGCGCTGACGTTTTGTAGTTCGTACCAACGGGCTGCATTGCGGTTATTGGTAGCGCCGGCGACACCAGTGTTATTTACACCGATGCTATGCGCGGTCCACAACCGCCCGTTTCGCAGATGAGCGGCGTAAAGTCTGTCATCCAGCGAATCGAGTCTGCCATTGTTGCCCCCGGTGTTTCCCAGGTGGCGCACCAGCACTGGGAACCTGGTAGTCAACGGCGTAGCGACGGAAATGTTCGCACTGATTGTGGGCGCAGGAGCGAGACTGCCCGGATTGGTCACCCGGCGTATCATCAGCGTATTGAAGGTCGCGTTATCGACGCCTATGAAGTACCCAATTGCCGCTGGTCCGGTATTCGTAGTGTCGTAATTATCGACCCCTCGGGGCGCGAAAGGGCCTGCTCCAGTCGCCGTTGCCACCAAACCAGAAAATGCCCACACAGTTAATGGGGTACCTACCAGAGCCGGCGCTTTCGGGATGACAAAACCTTTAGTGCTATTAAATGCCCCGGCGAGCGTGAACATATCGCCGCCGATGTAAAGCGCGTTCGCATCGATGCCCAGGGACTCATAGTCGGTAAAGAGCGTTGCATCACCTTGAAACTGATAAAGTGTCCAGACTGTGCTCACGCCGATAGTTCCATTGCTCGCCGCGTCGCTGACCGCAATCAGTACTCGGTTCGCTTTGGTTGTGGCTCCTGTAGCAGCGTTGACAACGACGTCAATGATAACCAGGAACCACCGATTGGAAAGTCGATCGAATCTGACCTGAGGGTCGGAGGTGAAAGCGAGCTCGCCCGCTCCCGGAGGGGTTATTACTGTAGCGAAGAACACATCCGGGTCAGCATTGATGACGCCATCAGCCACACCGGTCGTTTTGTTGAAGGTTCGCATCCTGCCGTTCAGAAAAACGAAAAACTGAGTGGGCCCTACCGCGCCCATAGTGTCCGGGGGAAAAGCGCCTGTTTCAGCTGGCCCAGTAGCGCCGTCGAATTGAGTACCTAACGTCTGCGGCGCGTTCGGCGTAACAATGGCGCTGCTATCCGGCGTTGATAACGATTTGTCGGGCAAGGGCCATTGCGCTGCGGCATTGGCGCCCGGACCTTCCGGCAAATTACTGCGGTCAGGCTGCTCCATATCAGGCATCCGCCTCGCAATTTCTCCGTCAGGGCGATTTGCCTGGGCCAGCATTATCTGCTTGGTGGTTTCTTCAATCGGGTAAGCGATTATCTGGCCGGGCGTTATTGTGCCGTCGGCATTTGACTGTGATTGGGAAAGCTCTTGCGCTTCAGGCGAATGGCGAACGACTGACGGGGTTTTTCGTGATTTGCCGTGAGGCAGATCGATTCTTTTCGCGGTCCTCTGGCCACTCGCCGCTTTCTGCGCAATCGCTGTTGTCAATACGTTCGACGACAGGAAAACTGCGGCACCCATTACTAATAGACAAAGCGACAGAGCAGCTACTCTCGTCGCTGTGAATTTCCTGGTTTTGCGGGGCGCTGATCCGGTTTGCTGGGAGGTTTTCATGGGGGGTTACCTTTAAGGTTCTGTCAATCTAACGGACGGCCTTCAATGCCCCAAAGGAAGTCAATAAACTGGGCTTTCGAATTCCTCTGGGACGGAACTTAGAAAGTGAAAAACCGCGCCAGCATTTACTGTCTGGCGCAAGCAGGAATCACCTAAGTGCAGACGTTGGCAGCGCAGAGCCCGCTACAGCATTGAACGCTGGAGGTGCATGCCGTGGTGGTAGGGAAACACGTAGCGGCCTGCGCCGGAGTAGGTGCCAGGATTGTGGTAACCAGCGGGACTGCAATGATCGCGGTTAATCCCAACGTGCGTACCATCTGGCGGCGATTCATTCCGCCGACAATGAAAGCCGGCGGCGCGACGGTTTCTTCCAACAGATTATCTTTTGCGAATTGCTCAAGGGCATACCAAACAAGTTTTTCATCGCAGGATGCATTGAGTTCACGCGACAGCGAGCTGCAGGCTGCGGCTACAGTCGTTTCCCCGTCGCAATGCTGCCAAACTTTGGCGGCGGTATTATTCAAACAGTGGGCTTTGTTTCGCTCAAGATCGTAAATCAATACTTCACCATCGGCTTCCTTAACAATAAGCCCGCTTCTTCGCGCGTGCGGCATTTTCTGCATGTATTGCTCCTTTTATCGCAATTAAAGTTTTAGCTTGCCCACATACTGATATTGGGGCGTTTAGACTCAATCTCGTTGCTTCGGGATATCGGTGAGCAGGCCCGAAGCCCACCGGTGATCTAGATTGTCCCTGGAAGTGTTTGAAGAAAGTCTTGGTGAATATTGATAGAACAGTTAACGAGCGTTGGAGACAATATCGCCGACCCGTTAACTAGTCAATAGCGAACCTTCCTTTTTATAACTAAAATCTTGCTAACGTCCGCCTTGGTACACCAAATCCTGCATGATTCAGGCGCCTACCGGGGAAATCTTTGCCGGTACTCGCCGGAAACGATGAAAGCCTTGACCATCTCCGCCTGCTCAAAGTTGCCATTGAACTGGTTCAACTTGTTCAGCCAGAATTCATACCCAACCGCATCCGGATCACGTCTCAAGTACCCAAAGTATTCCATCATCACAAACGCCTGATTGAATCTGACGTCCACAAACCGCTGATTCTCAGCGATGTTTTGCAATGCAGCCGCACGATTCAACGTTCCGTTGGCCAAACCATCGACCAGCGCGTCGCGTTCACCGGATGTAAAGGTCACTCCCGTGTGACTGATTAAGGTATCGACAAACAATGTGTTGTCCATGTTGTCATACATCGCATGGAATGCCGGCCGGTTGACGAAAGCTTCGGCGAACGCTTGCTTGTTCGCAACTAACTTCGTCTGCCAATCAGAATTCCCCACGATGACGCCTTGTGCCACAGTTCGCGTATCAGGCATGAACTGGCTAAATTGCGGCGGTGCGCCATAACTCGCGCGGTAGAGTCCGTCGACGAGGCCGCCGGTGTTCTGGAATTCTATTGATAAGAAGTACGCCGCCGAGACGTTATCACGTTTACGCGCGATGCAATCCTGATCCAAACCACACCCGATTATTTGATCGCTCCAGAAGTTGAAGCCGGCTTCGTCAGGCTCTCGTCCCAGGAAGTCGATGTAGTGTTGCCGCACGAAATACTCGGGCGTGTCGAGCGGGTTTAAGTAATTACTGCCGCTTGCCAGGGTCGCTCCAAACGCAGCTTCAGTGCTTTGACCAAGCAGACTGAACGAACGCTGCGACGGCGAGAACGTGTAATTGGCGCGAGAGGGTGTCACGGTGTAGAAGCCAGTTGTTTCCACATTATCGAAGCGATAGAAACCGTTCGCGTCAGTGATGAACTTTCGGTTCTGCGTGCCGTCGAGTCTTATTACAGCGCCTTCAACCGCATTGCCGTTGTTGTCAACGATGCGGCCGGTTACTACACCATTCGCCGCCGTCGGCGCGATCGGTTCACCAACTGTCCAGTCAGAGAAGTTGCTGACACCAGTCCGTGTTGCCGTATTCGTCGCCGTGTTGACACTGGCCGCGAACGACACTGCGGTGCCGCTGCTGATCCGGATAAGACGATAAGTCGCCTCGTTACCCACCACATCCGTCTGCAAATAATTGAAGGTCAGATCGGCTGTCACTGTCCCGCCTTCGGTTAAGGTCCAATACTCCTGCAATGAATGCGCCGGATCCAAGAGCGGATGCGCAGTCGCAGTTGTTGTCACCGTCAGATCGCCGCCGCCTGAAGCGTTGGCAAGTACCAGCGGTGTGTAGCCGTTTGCCGTACCTACAGTGAAAGTAAACGCACCATTCGGTACCGCCGTCTTCTTTAACGTACCAACGACGTGGCCGGAGGTTCGAGTGATTGTGCCGGCGCTGCCCAGGGTCAGCGTGTTTGCGCCTGTAATAATATTGCCGCTGAGGAAATTCAGGACACCGCTGACACTCGCGTTTGCATTTAGCGTGACGCCGGTGTCATTGAAGATTGTCAGATTGGCGAAACTAGTAGCGTCGGTCGTCTGCGGCGCGCCGCCCTGGAACTGCACCGTGCTGCCGGTGGTCGTGAACATTCCGGCCACAGTTAGCGCTGCGCCTGGTCCAGCCAGCCCCAGCGTCCGATTGGAGATGTTCATGGTAGCGCCGCTGTTAACTGCCAGCGTACCCATGATGAAGTTAGTAGTTTGAGTTACAGACGCGCCACTCAGGATCGTGGCGGCATTGGTTGCTGACAGTCTGCCCTGACCGTTCGCGTTATTGATAGTGTGCGGTCCCGCGCCGGCGAAGTTCAAGGCGCCGCCCGCGATAATGATGGGAATGGTACCGGTGAAGTTAAGGTCACTACCCGCAGCCGCGCCATCGATCGTCAACGTGCTGCCGCTGCTGATAGTCACAGTCTTAGAGAGGCCGCTATTGTTTATGGTCAAGCTGAAAATGTCGGCATTGACAGAGAGTGTCGGGTCATTGGGTACTACTTGCGGAATGACCACATCGTTGATTGCCGAGTTACCAATACCGGGAGCGTAAGTGTTGGGGGACCAGTTTGTAATGACGCTCCAGTTGGTGTTGGTAGCACCGGTCCAGATGGAGGTGGTGTTGATGTTGGTCACCGTGGCGTCGTTCACTGCCGCTGTTTCCGGGTCGTTGGTATTGGGATTGGCAGTGGTGATGCCGTTCACGAGGACGAAGTTACTGCCGGAGACTTTGCCCTGCGTGCTCGCCGCACGCGTGGTCGGGGGCGTGTTCACTGTTGCCTGAAAAGTAATCGTGACGCTGTCGCCGCCGGGCAGCGTAAAGCCTGTGCCGGCGCCGTTGACAGTTACTGTTTCTCCGGACAACGGACTGAGCCCGTGATCGTCCGCAGTGGCGGCCCGCTTTAGTGACATGCGTTTGGTCGCAGGATTCTTAGGCCCTAGCGAAAGGAAATGCGATCCCTTCAACGCGCCCGGCTCTATATCCTTGGCCTGGCCGCGAGCCGGCAATCTGCGCTCGCCCACCGTCAGGTAGCCGTACATGATGCTGTCGCGATCTTTCGCTGCGTATGAATCATCAAGTCCCAGACGATGGCCCATCTCATGCTCGATGGCAGTGAGCAGATCTATGTGGCCCGCCGCGTCGTTCATTGGATCGGTATAGCGACGCGTAGCTGAGACTGTATGAGCAAAGCTCGAGTCAGACAGCGGATTGGCATCGACGAACCAGCCTTTGCCTTCAGCGTTGCGATCAACCTGAATGCGATTGCCGTCGGCTTCGCCAAGATATGCGCCTTGAAGATCGGCAATCTCAAACTTCACGCTGCGCAAAGTCGTTAGTTGTCCTTGCGTCAATCCTGTAGCTGCCCAGCGCTGGGTCGCGGCAGTCACGATGGCGTCAAGTTGTGGTTGGCTGAGTGAATCGCTCAAGGTGTTCGACGGAGTAGCGAGTGTCGAAACATTGATTGCTGAAAGTTGACTATCGTCGTAGCTCCACATCAGCGGGAACATGTCGCTTGCTGAAACAATGCCACCGAGCGCGAAGAGCAGCGGGCAGGCCGCCCCGCCCGTGATTGCAGTTCCATGCGTAACAGCCACATTTCCGGCTGGTATTGTGTTGTTCGCTTCTACAAAGGCATTCAAGGCCGTGTCACTTGTAGTGGATCCTGCATATCCTGGAAATCTCGTGGTGCCAGCATTGTTCGCGTTTTGGACGCGGACGTAGGAGCCCGCCAGCCACGAGCCACTGATTGTATTCTTGCTCGTGCCAGCCCCGCCGATATCGAAGCAGGAGGTCGGATTGGTGACGGGAGAGACAGCGCTGTTGCCCGGCGTCAGCACCAGGGCGCGTAGGAAACTGGAGAAGCCGGTCTGCGGCTCTGCGATGATGTTGCCCTTGATTTTCATCGTGAGCGCCCCGCTGGTCCCGGCATTCGACGAAAGGCTAATGGCCTGACTGCTGACCTGGCGGATCTGGTTGTTCGTGATGGACAGGTTCATCCCGCCGGCGCCGGCCGGGAAGACGCCGACACCGCCGCAACCATTCTTACAACCCGAACCGATCACGCCGGTGGTACCGATGGTGTTGTTGTCGTAAGTGCCGTTGAGATACGAGCTGGCGGTCGTGATCCCGGTTTCGCTGAAACCGACCATGAAGATCGAGCCTTGCAGCGCGTCGCCGCCGACGATGGTGTTGTTCGTGACCGTGAAGTCGATCTTGCTGCTGCCCGAGATGCCGTAGCCTATAGCGACTGGGACGGCGTTCACCGTGCCGAATGTCGAGTTATTGATAGTGCTGGTGACGTGTGCGGTCGTCGCTGTATCGGTGTAGTAGCCATACGAATTGTTGAAGTTGAAGCTGGACGACTGCACATTAACGGTCATGTTCGCCGCGCCGTCGCCGCTATACTTCATCAGCGCCGAGCCGTGCGTACCGATACCGTTGCCCGTGAACGTGCCGCTCGTAACGGTCAGCGAGCCCGCCGTGCTGGACGTATTCACCACATCCAGCCCTTCATTGTAGTTAGTGGCGAACGTTGCGCCGGTGATCGCCGACGTACCGAGAAGGTTAGCGAACTGCATACCATTCTCGTTGGCCTCGTTGCCGCAGTTCCTCACCTTCGATCCATTGATCATCGAAAAGGTGGTCACGTTGTTCCCGTTAACGCCGACCTGATTGCTGCCGTTGACGTCGACCTTGTCGAGGGTAAAGCCGGTAACGTTGACCACATGGATGGCGGCGCTGCAATTCAGGTTCGTGCCGCCGCCGATGTTGGCGCACGTGGCGGCTGTGTCCTGAATGCTCTGGGCGTTGTTCGTGAAGTTCATGTTCTTAAGTGATAGCGACGGCTGGCCCGCGGCAGGTCCGATCATCTCAAGGCCGCGCGTAGTAGTTGACTGAATCGTACCGCCGCTGCCTGCCGTCGTTCCCGTGCCGTTGACGGCGAAGCTGCCGTTGATGTCCTGGACGGAGATGCCTTTGGCGGGAATCGTGGCACCGTTCTTATCGACGTTTACAGCGGTCAGCGTCATCCCCAGCGTCGTCAGCCCGGCGGGACCATCTATGCTGATAGCTGAAGCGCCGATTGTGTCCACCGTGCCGGACGTGCTGTTCAGCGTGCCGTCGGCGTTGGTCGAGACGATGCCGGAGATGTTGCTTGTGAAGATGCTAACCGCACCGAGGCCGTAGGTCCCCGTGCCGTTCGTAATCGTCACGGCCTGATTGGTCATGCGCGTGCCGCTCGTGCCGAGGTTGAGCGTCGAGAAGCTGACGTTGCCGTTACCGGCATTGATGTTAATGCCCGTGCCCGTCACGCCACCGGCGACCGAACTGCCCGTAACCGTGCCGGTGAAGCCGACCGAGCCGCCCGTCGTGCTGTCCACGTTGACGACGCGCTGAGCGGCAGTGTTCTGCGTGATCGTCCCGGCGTAGGCAACGGTCGGGTTGCAGGTCGCCGCAGCACCCTTGCTGACGTTGAAAGCTGTGCCCGAAGGACTTGTAATCGTGGTGCTGCTGTTGAAATTGAACGTACCCGCCGAGTCGTTAAGAACATCTACACCAGCGTCGCCGCCATTAAGCGTCGTCGTGCCGCTAAAGGTATAAGTGCCGTCGGCATTGTTGAACTGCAAGCCATCGCCCGCCGTGGCGCTGAGCGTGCCAGTGTTGAAGATGAGCGTGCCCGTATGACCACCCGAGACATTCAAGAGCGAACCGAGACTTGCCTTTGTCACATTCCCCGGATAAGTGAAGCCCACTGTACCGCCGCTGATGTTAATAGCATTTGAGCTGGCGGCACTGCCGGTAAGGCCGGTGCCGCCGCTAGTAATTCCTAACGTCCCCGTAACTCCGACCAAATTAATGTTTGCTCCGGGCGAACTCGATGATTCCAATGTGCCGAAGCTGACGGTGGCGCCGAACGTGCCGCTCGTCGAAACATTGATCGCGCCGCCCGTGCCTGTCTTGTTTACCGTGTTGATAGTAGGCGAGCCCACGGCAGTGCCATTGAAGCCGAAAAACCCGGGCGTGGTGCCGACATTCAAACCACGGACAGTATTCGAATCTGCGAGGTCAATGCCATTGCCCGCCGTAGCGTTAACAGTCGGCGCGGTATTGGTGGCTCCGGCGAAAGTTGTGTAGGCAGAATTGCTGTTGCTGTCGGCGGTAAAGACTGTGTTGAATTGAATTGCTTCGCCAATTAGTTTTTGCGTGTTCCGGAGATTGACGCCATCGGCCTCGGAGTAAGTTCCGGTGCGCAGTGAAACGATATCGCCGTTCTTGGGATCAGTGGCGCCGCCTGCCGCATTGGCAGTATTAAAGGTGGCAATGGTGGTGAAGGGATCGCTGAACGTGCCGCGATTCGAACCGCCGCCGGTGTTCTTGATAAACCAGACCATGTTGCTGATGGTGATGGTGACTGTGTTGGTATCGGTAAGCGTGCCTTCGCTGCTTTTATAAGTGAAGGTGTCGCTGCCGGTGAAGCCGGGTGGTGGTTCATAGGTGAAGCTGCCGTTGCCGGCCATGTTTACCGAACCGTTCACAGCACCGCGTCCCACTGCTGTCGTACTCGTCGCTACACCCACATTGGCCGGCAATCCCTGAACTTCGGTGACGGTCAAACCGGCGTTGGTTCCCGTCATCGGATCGATATCGTTGCTAAGCACGCCCGGAGCAGCGATGGAAATAGCAATGTTGCCGCTGGCAGTGTAAGCATCAGCTTTGGCAATGGGCTGAGCATTAAGCGAACCACCGACGAGCGTAGTATTGCTATCAAGAATATCGGAGAACACCACGCCGGTAGCGTCGTCTGCCGGGCTCGCGCCCCCGGTGCTGATGACGGCAGTGTAAGTAATCACATCGCCCGGATTCTTTTTCGCTCCCAATGCAATGTCGGCGGCGAGGCTCGCGGTGACTCCCACCGCTGCCGGTACCATCCCCTTGTCATCGGGTTCGAGCGCGGGCACTTCAATCGCGGTTTGTTGGCTGGTCGCTTGCCCGCCGATGCGCGTCGTGATTGCTGACGAACGATTTGTCGCTGCCGAGAGTGGCGCCAGTGGCGCTGTCAGCATTAAGAGACAGAGCAAGCTGGCGTTGAAAGTTCTAAGGCTCTGAGACGCAGGGAAGAATTGCTTGATTGTTTGTATACAGAACTGGAGCGCGGGGGTGGACTTCATTTATATATCCTCTTGATGCTGAACTAATGCGACACGCACGTTCGGATCATCGGGCATCGAGCGTCGATGGGCGATGTAACTGAACAGGGCGGAAATGTTGTTGATGGGATTGGCGCGAAGTCGGGATTTTGCGGTATTGGGTTCCTTATTGAAGCTGCGGAAGCATATTACAACTGATAGAGGCGGTCAATGAGCGCAAGAAGCCGCAGATTAGCGGGGATGACGCTGGTCAGAATCTCTTTCCTTCTGATTCGCGCAATCCGCGTTAATCCGCGGCTGATATTCGCTCCCCATTTGCAAACTAACCGTTTGCTTTACTGCTAGCGCGAAAAGCGGTCGCGGTACTCGCCGGAAACGATGAAGGCCTTGACCATCTCTGCCTGCGCAAAGTTGCCATTGAACTGGTTCAACTTGTTCAGCCAGAATTGATACCCTGCCTCATCCGGATCGCGCCTCAAGTAGCCAAAGTATTCCATCATCACAAACATCTGATTGCGCTTGGCAGAGACGAACCGCTGGTCGCCGGCTATTTGTCCCAGCACGCCCGCTCGCGTCAACGTACCGCTCTCCAAACCGTTCACCAGGGCATCACGCTCTTCCTGGGTCCAGCCTACGCGGCTTTGCGTCAGCAACTGGTCAACGTATCTGTTATTGCTCAAGCTGCCGTAAGCACTCTGGAACGCCGGCCGTTGTACAAACGCATCCAGGAACGCCTGCTTGTTCGCCGACAATTGCTGCTGCCAGCCCGCGCGTCCCACGACGACATCTTTCGCGATACTCGCGGCGTCAGGAGTGAACTCACCATACTGCGGCGCTCGATCGAAACTTGTTCGATACAAGCCATCCACCAGCCCGCCTGTCTCCTGGAATTCAATTGACTGGAAATAAGCTGCCGAGACATTGATGCGCTTCACTTCCGCGCAAGCTGCGTCGCTGCCGCAACCAAGGATCTGATCGCTCCAGAAGTTGAAGCCACTCTCTTCCGGCTCGCGGCCGAGGAAATCCAGGTAATGCTGCCGCACAAAATATTCCACGGTATCAACTGGATTACTGGTCGTTGACAGCACCGTCGCTGTAAACGCCGCTTCAGTCTGATTACCTAACTGCGAGAACGAACGCTCCTGCGGACTGAATGAATAGTTCGCACGCGTGGCCCGCACGGTGTAGAACCCGCTGGTCTCGACATTATCAAATCGGTAGTTGCCATTCGCATCCGTGATCATCTTGCGATTCTGCGTGCCGCTTACATTCACCACCGCCCCGGCAACTGGAACACCATTCGGATCTGCAATCCGCCCGCTGATGATTCCCGACGTCGCCGTCGGCGCTATCGCCATCACGAAATAAGCAACTTCCGGATCGTGATCCGAAATGCGTTCAGGCCGGTTTGGATCATTACGCAGCGAGTCTGGAAAGTCGGCATCCATGCGGGCGTAAGCGAAGCGATTGAAACGCCCCATCATGTTGGGATTGGCTATTGTGTGGTCCAACGCCTGAGCATTGCCGCCAAACGTATAGGAATACTTTTGATCCGCGGGCAGCGAATCGATCAAGTCCGTCATATCGGGATTGTTCAGATCGGCGCTCGACTCAACTACCTGTGAGGCCGGAGCCGGCGTACCTTTGACGACGCCCATTACGTCGTCGTAACCATCATTAAATTGAAAAGAATTGTAATCGCCGACGGAAACAATGTTCTGATCGAAGGGAAGCATCTGTATGCCATTGACCCCGCCGTTCTGCATTTCGTTGATCACCCTGGCCAGGGACGCGGCTTGCAGGTTTCGCTTTACGCGTGTGTGCGCACCCGCGTTGGTGCTGAGAGTAACGCTTCCGAGTGAACGCAGGTGATTGACAATGACGCTGAACGACAAAGTCGCTCCGCTTGGCTGAACGATACTAGCGCGCAAGACAAACGGCGGACGATCGTTGAGGAGGGTGGTGCCCCCAGATGGATCCGTAAAAGTTTCAGTCTTGTTGTATTGCGTTGCGCTGTTGACGACGATGCGCGGCTGCGAGTTGGCCTGGGTCTTGACCAGGAAGCCTACGTCGATGCCACCAGGATCGTTTCCTTCAGCGAGGTATGCCGTGTAGGTTGTTCCGGGACCGGCGTCGGTATTGACCTTAGTAGCCACTGCCTGCAAAGTCGTCAGGTTTTCCATCTCTTCAATGCCGATGACGTCCGGCATATTCATCACGTTGCGAATCGCCAGCGAAGCTTTGTTCAAACGATTGTTGAATGCCGTGGTTGTTAAAGCCACGTCGCTGATTCCCGCGTCATCAGTGGTATCGAAGAACCGCTGCATGTTGAAACTGCCGATGGTCAGTTCCCTTGCGAGCGGCACCGGCACTGCAGTCAAAGTGATCCCGCCGGAAACAAGCGGCGTCGTCGTCACCGTCGGCGGATCTGTATCAATCGTGTAGGTGCGGAAGCCGTAATCCAGCGGACCGGTAATGCCCATGACCACCGCATTGGTAGCGACTTGAAGATCAACCGAACCTGTCAGACCAAGGCTATTAACGCGAATGCGCTCCGGGTTAGCATCAAAGATAGTAGCAGCGGGTGCCGCTCCTGAAGGATAAGGCGTCGGGATCGGATAGGGAGTTTCGATGCCAACCTCGCGGAACGGACGTGGCACTCCGGTAATCACACCGTAGAAATCTCCGAAGCTCGTCGAAGTCGCATTGACCTCATCAACGTTGCCTCCGGTTGGCGCACCAACAGTCAGCGAGTCCACATGTACGCGCATTCCTTCGAACTTCTCTAGATTGTTAATGTCGTTAACTTGCGTCTCGGAAGCTGTGATTGTATGAAACGCGGGCAAACCGTTTCCGGTAGAGAGGATCGAGACGGTTGGAGAAGTAAGTTCAGTTGTCGAGGGCGTGCCTGGATCAGTTCCCGGAATGAACTCAGCAACTGTGCCGCTGACCTGAACGTTGTTGCTAACCACAGCGGCCGCCGGCGGCGCGCTCGAAGTAAACACAAAAATGCCTTCTGAAGTGTTCGGGTCGGCGTCCACGCCAGCTCCGTCTGGCTCCTGAAGGAAAAAGCCATTGCTCTTGACACCGGTGACGGTGCCGCTGGTGGTGACAGAAGTGGAAACTAGCGGCGAAGTGTTGCCACTGCCCTGAATCGTATGAATCGGCGTGAGCGTTACGTCGTCATTTGTAATTGTGCCCAGTCCCTGAACCGAACTGGGAGTGGCGCCAACTACATTTGTAACGTTAACAAAAAACGTTTCGTTACTCTCAGGCGAGGTATCGCCATTCACGACCACATCGAAGTTATAACTGGAATTGCCTGCAGCGATAGTCTGTCCAGTGAGACTCTTAGCAATGTAATCGCCCGGTGCGTTTGCAGGATTGGTCGTGCCGTCAGCCGTAGCGATGTCGAAAGTCACCCCGCCCACGGGCGCGGGAGATGAAAGGCTAACCGTGAATGTGAAGTTCGATGTGCTGGCGTTGCCTTCAGCCTGCGTGACATTGTTGATTGACAACGCTGTACCACCACCACCACACGGGCTTAGCGCGGTTGCAGTGTTGCGCGGATTTGGTGTTGTGGCCGTAAAGTCTGTTGAGTTGTTATCAGTTTCAGTGCAGCCAGCCGTCCCGCGCACATCGGCTGTCGTAGTACTAGGTGCGGGCGCAACGGCAGTTTCTGAACAGTTAGCGGTAGCGCCGTATCCAATCAGATCGATAATTGAAGCACCTGATGGACAAGCCCCGCTCAATGCGGTGGTCGTATTTACGAGTGCGATTTTAGCGGCAGTCGCGCTCATAAAGACTGTTCCGGTTGCGTCGGCAGTTGGTATGTTATTGACGCCGTTTGCCCCAGCACCTTCACCCACGAGGTAATATTGGCCCGGAGCCAGCGAAACGTTGGTTAGGTTGGTGACCTGCCACGCCGTGCCGGTTGCGGCAGCATATTGGACAGACCAACCATTCAAAGAAACCGATGAAGCGCCCCGATTAAACAGTTCGATATAATCGTTCTTATAAGTAGAGCATCCAGCCGTTCCGCAGCCGGCACCGCCGTAAACCTGGCTAATTACAATGTTCGCCGAAATCGCTTGCACCGGCTGGACTATGATACGTGTTCGCAACAGCCCAAGCGCCACCGCTATCGTAAGAACCACGAATAGCGAAACGCGTAAGCTGCGAAAAGTTAGTCGAAACAACTTTTGACTCTTAATCACGACGATTTCCCCTTATGTAGTTATTTTATGCTGGATCGTAACGACCTACACTAAAGCCTGGACTATTACCCGACAAGAAGATCTGACGCTGAGCTTCAGATCCATGCGGCCGTTGCGAGTGCGAGCTGAATGACAAAGCGAAGCAATATACCGACGCAAAAAGACAACAGGCTCAGCCTTTGAAGCAACCCTTCGATACCAGAAATAGAATTTGCGTTTCTACGGATTCAGGAAGAGACGGTCAAAACAGTCTTGCAAAACCCGCTTAGGGAGAAGCGAGTTTATAGCACATTTGGGCGCTTGAAGAGTAGGCAGGAAAGCGCACTGGGAAGAGTTTTATTTTCGAACGAGCACGCGTCGAAGGTAAAACAAACTGTTAGAGTGGGATAGGCTTTAGGAACCTCTGATTAAGCCGAATAGGATCGGTATTA
>DNND01000099.1:0-16043 GCA_003488005.1 Blastocatellia bacterium
GGCTTAGCCCGCGGAGCGCGGCGATAGCGTAAAGCCTGGGGTGGAGCGGAGCGGAACCCCAGGTTGGCGATGATTATGAAATTCAAGCGCGCGAAGCGTGCGATAGCGCAAACGCCGCAAGTCACTGATGATGAATAGACTGTCGCCCACTTCGCGGGCTGCAACCTGGTAGTCCACCCATCCTGGGGTTCCGCTCGCAAAGCCTCGCTCCACCCCAGGCTTTATGCTATCGCCGCGCTCCGCGGGCTACGGCAACTACCCATAAGAAACTTAACCAGACTTCCTAAAGTCTGTGCCACTTCGCACATCAGGCTGCATAGCCGAAAACGGCCGGTGCTCTTACTTCTCGCCAGTGACGGTGAACTTGATGTCGTCAGCGCTTTCCGAAAGTTTCACGTCGTTACCGTTGTACGCCACCACCTGGCAAGTGTACGACCCCGGCGATAGTGGTTTTTCCAGCACATAGGACGTTCCATCCACTCTCTTGTTGATGAAGTCGTACTCGGTTTTAGCGTCCGTCGAGCTGTCGGCGTGAATACTGAATTTGTAATAAGCCGCGTCGGGGTACGGTTCCCATTTCACTTCGATATTGTTGGCGCCGACTTTTGCCCCGGCCTTGGGTGCGATCAATTTCAGATCGCTCTTGAAAAGATTTGTGTCGGGCGCAAAGAAAGTTTGATCTGCTTCGAGTTGATATTTTGCGGACCCCACAATGCCCGAAGTCGCAAAGACATAGTAAGGCGTGTTAAAGACTCTCGCCGTCAAACCCTCGTAAATTCCCGGCGGCACATTCTTAATCAAATACTCGCCGTTGGCGTCAGTTTTGGTAGTGAAGGTTTCGCCGCCACAGCCGCCGATGAACCGGTTGAATTTTTCGCAGAGCTTGACCTCGATATCCGCTACCGGCTTTTCGTTGAAGAACACTTTGCCCTGGACGTTCGCTTTGCCCGCTGCCGGCTTTTCTTTCTCCACTCCGTTTGCTGAATGGATCACATCATCCGCACCAGGCTTGGAGGATGACGACGCATTTGTATTCGAGTTGTCTGAGCGAGCAGAGTTTGTGTTTCCGGAATTCTTGCAAGCGAGCACCACCGCCGCCAAAAGAAAAATCGTAATGACTGCTTCCCTATTGCTGTGCGACATGCCTTTGTCCCTCTCTTTGATTTGTTGTTAACGAGCGCAGCGCAGCGAGAATAACGCAGCGTTCGATTACTGAAAAGAAAAGAGTTTAGCTGCGGAATCTCCTGAACAACAGTCATCACGCGGCGCGATCTCATTAGCACCGTGGCTTCAGCCCGGTGATCCGAGCAGTGCTCCAATTGTCTTTAACCGTTTTAATGATTTATCGCGTTGACCAAAAAACCGTTGAAACGGTTAAGGGATCTCTGCTCTTGGACCGGGTCACCGGGCTGAAGCCACGGTGTTAATGAGATCGCTCCGCGCCGGCTCAACCTGGTACTTTTTGTGCAGCGCTGGGAAAGCTCAGAACAGGCTGCGCTGCTTGCTAAGGTTGAACTGTTTACCGGGCGGATCATCAAACACTGAACGGCCGTCGAGCGACGGAGAGATTTCATTTTCATGAGTAATCAGCGCAGCGAAGTTCGCTTCCGGTTTGAGACGCGTCTCGACTGAGCGAGCAAAGCGCTCAAGCCTGCGAAAGCCATCGAGTTTTTCTTTTCCAGTGACCTGGTCGTTACGGCTGCCGCTCTTGACCTTGTCCAGTGCGCCGCGCAGGAAGTTAAGAGATTCGTCGTAGGTCTTTAGGGGAACCGGGAACGGATGCCGGTCCTTGCCGCCGTGGGCGAAAGAAAAACGCGCCGGGTCATTGAAGCGGCTGGGCGCGCCGTGCACTACTTCTGCCACCAACGCGAGTGATTGCAGCGTGCGCGGCCCAAGCTTTTCCAGCAAAAGCAACTCGGCAAAGTCGTGCAGTCCGCGTTCGTACGCCACGGCCAGCACCGCGCCCAGTCGTTTGAGATCTACATTCTGAGCGCGCACCTCGTGATGCGCCGGCAACTTCAGGTGACGAGCCGCCCTCAAGGTCTTCTCCGGATTTTCGTGAGCAAGCTCAAGCATCGCGTTCTGCGCGGCCCCGGCGTGCGCGTCAACCAGATTCATAATGGTCCCCTGGTGCTCGCCAACGATTCCGGTGTGCGGTTCGGCAACAAAATCTTTTACCGCCGCCGAGTGCCAGTGGTAACGGCGCGCCATGCCGCTCTTGTCATTCAATCCCTGCTGCACGACGGCCCATTCGCCGTTCGCAGCCACCACAAAACTGTGCAGATAAATCTGAAAACCATCCGCAATCGCGTTGTTGTCGATGCGCGCGGTCAAGCGGCTGGTGCGCACCAACGCTTCACCGTCAAACCCACGCCGCTCGCCCAGCAAACGCAACTCGCTCGGCGTGTTCCGCGAAAAGCGCCCGCGGCCGCCGCAGATATAGAGTCCCAATTCATCCGCTCGTGGACCGAGCCCGCGCTTGAGTGCGCCCATCACCGAAGTGGTGATGCCCGAGGAGTGCCAATCCATTCCCATCACCGAGCCGAACGCTTGGAACCAAAACGGATCGCTGAGACGCGAAAGAAATGCCGACGTGCCATAGTCGTAGACGATTGCTTCGGTCATCGCCGTGCCGAGCTTCGTCATGCGCTCAGCGAGCCAAGGGGGCACGCGTCCGCCATGAAGAGGAAGGTCTGCAACTCCCGAACGTTTCATGAATCAATTGTAAACTAAGTTAATTGATGAATCAGAACCGTCGTACAGGTAGCGCCACTTTCGGTTGAAACAAACTTGACGAAGACGATTCATAGGCATAGGGTAGGCGCTGTCTCAACCCGTTAGCAAGAGCCTCATTCCTCAAAGAATCCCGCTCGTGCCAGCCCAACATACTTCTGAAAAAGGTTATCCTATGATGACTCGGGGATTAGTATTGAAGAAATATCTGGCAATCCTAATTGCCCTTCTTTCAGTCGTGGGTATTGTTACAGGCGTTGTTGTTGGGAGGAGGAACAACCAAGGAATGTCCGTGCACTTCAATAAACGCGATCTCTCGAATGACGGTATCCGTATTCTTACTTCGGCTGATCCAGAGTTCGAAGCAGTGGCCGCTAACTATTTTACCAGCAAGTCGAGCAATTCCAACAAAAGTCTCAAGCCTTTTTCAATATTTATTGAGAACCGTGGGACGCGCACTATCGTCGCCTATATGTTGGTGTGGCAGATCGTAAAGACCGATGGCCAAGTTCTTACGAACACAACTTCGTATTCGGAACCTGGTGTTTTGATGGGGAATGAAATCCCTACCGATCCCCGCTTTAAACATATTCAGGCGATTAACCCAGGTGGTGTTCGTTGCTTTACATGGTCGGCTCTAGTTAGCCCAGAAGGGGGTCAGCCCCTTGGTGGTTCAAACACCATGCCCACGGACCTAATTAAGGGTGTTCGCGACCAGCTGACGGATGAATTATCGCAAGCAAGCGACTTAACGGTTTCGCTTGACGGTGTATTTTTCGATGACGGCGAGTTCGTCGGGCCGAACGCGACTGGGTTCTTTGAGAGAATTCAGGCAATGGTCAAGGCAAAAAAAGATCTGCGCCGGGACATTGCCTTCGCTAACGACAAAGACAAGCTCGAAGAAGCATTCGATCGGGTCGCGGCTAAAGGTTTATCACCGAGTATCGTTTTAACATCGCAATCATCGCCAGATGATTATTACAAGTACTATACGAAACTATTCGCTGAGGAAATCGATAACATGCAAAAGTTTTATGGCAAAGAAAGTCTTGCCGAGTATCTTGTGAAATTGCACAAGAAACCGCATCCGTTATTGAAGAGAAAAATAGGCGAGGGCAAGCTTTGAATCGAAAAGATTAAGAAGCATGCTTGAGGTCGCAACAAATGTTGCGGTCTTGCTGGTTGCGTTGACAGTGTTAAGTATATTCGCGATTAATTACTTTCTTGAGCCTTCATTGCCTAAGCTTCGCCCTGGATTACAAAAAGGTGCCACTTTAGCGTCGATACCGACTCTAGATTATCGTGGTAATAAGAATATCCTCCTTATTGCCCTAGATACGAACTGTCAGTTTTGCAAGGAGAGTTTGCCTTTCTACCGCAAACTGCTTGAGGCTAATGTTAGCTCTCAAAAAGTTCTTCGTATTGTTGCCATCTTTCCAAACGATGCTGACGACGTTACTAAGTACATTAGAGAAAACGATTTTCCCATAGATACCATCGCAAGCATTCCGCTTAATTCTCTGGGACTATCCGGTACGCCGAGCCTCCTATTGCTGAACCCAAATGGAGAAGTGAAGGATTTTTGGATAGGTAAGCTTTCAAGCGCCGAAACGGACGAATTGATTCGTTCACTCACTTCATCGAACCCCAATGATTGACCGGAGTTGCAATGACTGAAAGGCGTGAAACTCACGACGGACCCTTGAGCCGAGTTGTCATAAGGAACGTAATACTATTGTTACTAATGGCATTGATCGTGCCCGCTTTTGGAGGTCGAAATGCCGTTACGGGTTTGTTTATCGTAGAGATAATTGGAGGAGGACATTGTCGGGTAACCACGTATGATGGACTCGCTCTCTGCGCGGTTGCGGCTATTTGTGACCCCGCCGAACCCGAAACTGGTCCGATTTCTTTTTCCTATTCAGCCTTAACGTGTCCGGACTTAATACCAACCGTGGAAAATTTTGCGCAGAGTGACGCAGTTATCCATGGAACCCAAGTTGCTTCAAGCGCTAAGGCAACCGCGCTTCCAAGTGGAGCCTTGATAGGAAATACCTGGAGTTGGACTGGCTGTAATGGCGCGAGCCAAAGACAGGAACCGCTCCTGTTTCCGGAAAATTGTTTTGTTTATATTCCTACTCCCAGCGATATCTGCTACGTCAATGGCGGGTTCTGGAACTCTTTTACTGACACCTGTGAAGCTGGCAGCAGCGGGTGTTTTTGTCCTGCTAATCACGAGTGTTGTCCTGCTGATGAGTTCGGGAACTGCAACTGTAGTCCTATCCTGATAGATGTGCGGGGCGACGGATTTAGTCTTACAGACCCGACCAGTGGAGTGAACTTCGACCTGAATAGTAATGGCATAGCTGGTCGCCTTGCATGGACAGATGTCGCCTCGGATGACGCCTGGCTCGCACTTGATCGCAACGATAATGGCCTGATCGACAATGGTACGGAATTATTCGGCAATCTAAGCCCGCAGCCACCATCGAAGAATCGGAACGGATTCCTAGCGCTGGCCGAGTACGACGAGCCGGCGAATGGCGGCAACGGTGATGGGATAATTAGTAATGCCGATGCGATATTTCTGTCGTTGCGCCTCTGGCAAGACACCAATCACAACGGTATTTCTGAAGCATCGGAATTACACACTTTATCGCAACTTGCCATCGAGTCGATTTCACTTAAGCATAAAGAGTCGAAACGAACGGATCAGTTTGGCAATCAGTTCCGTTATCGTGCCAAGGTGGACGATGTGCAGCATTCTCACGCTGGTCGATGGGCGTGGGATGTATTGGTCCTTGAAACCGAGTTAGCGAGGACAATTTAACGAACAACACTGGCGCGCAGGATAACCCTGACGCGCCGTTTTTTTGTCTGCCCAAAAAAGCCGTTCGCTGCTTTTCAGCCAAACCTCAGTTCTGTTATCTTTCCGCATCGGCTTTCCCGTACCGCGCAGGCCGACTCACGTAATTACGAATTGAAAGGGTTTACTACATGTCTTTAAGGCCGTCTCACGCAGCTCGTTCCTGGCGTCTCACGTTCGCATTTTCTCTTTGTTTGTCGTTCGTTTTCCTGTTTTCGCTAAGCGCCGCCGCTCAGTCTATCGACTATAACCGGCAGATGGGACGAACGATTTTGGATGTCATCCACAGCGATATTAAGAAGAACTATTACGATCCATCATTCCACGGCATTGATCTCGAGACACGTTTCAAAGCAGCCGAAGAACACATTAAGAAAGCGGCAACGTTGAACGAAATATTGGGCATCGTCGCCGCCACGGTAATGGATCTCAAGGATTCGCACACTTACTTTGTGCCTCCTCGCCGCGCGACGCGCGTGGAACACGGATGGGAAATGCGAATGATCGGCGATAAGGGCTTCATCACCGCCGTCCAGCCAGGTAGTGATGCCGAGAAAAAAGGTTTGCAGCCCGGCGATCGGGTGATCAGCATGGAGGGCGTTGCAGTCACGCGCCAAAATCTGCGCAACTTGCAGTACATCTTTTACAGTTTGGCGCCTCGCCCGGCGATGAATTTGCAAGTGGTAAAACCAAATGGCCAGCGCCGCGCGCTCACCGTCGAAGCTCGCGTTTACGAAGGTAAATTGGTCACTAATCTGCAAATAGGAATGGCCAGCGACCGCATGGATCTTATCCGCGAAGACGAAAATCTCGCGCGACTCTACAGGCATCGCTACTACGAAATCGGCGATGAGGCGATGATCTGGAAGATGCCGCAGTTTGATCTCGACGAGTCTGAAGTCAATGAACTGATGGATAAGGCGCGGAAGCGGAAGGCTCTGGTGCTGGATCTGCGAGGCAACGGCGGTGGACGCATAAGTACGTTGCTGAGTTTGATCGGAAGTTTATTCGACCATGACGTTAAGGTTGGCGAATTGAAACGACGCTCAGAGACTAAGCCCATAATTGCCAAGGGGCGGGGCAAGAGCGCGTTCACGGGAACTTTGGTTGTGCTCACCGACAGCTATTCGGCTTCTTCCTCGGAAATATTTGCGCGGGTAATGCAACAGGAAAAACGTGGCGTAGTTATCGGCGATCGCTCAGCGGGCCTGGTGATGATCGGCAAAACCTATACTCATCAGTTTGGGCAAGACCTGCTGTTCATTTACCGCATGATGGTGACTGACGCGGATCTTATTCACCCAGACGGCAAAAGCCTTGAAAACGTCGGCGTCACACCCGACGAAATAATGTTGCCGACGGCTGATGACCTTGCTGCCGGACGGGATCCTGTACTTGCACACGCCGCGAAGCTTGCGGGAGTGTCACTGACTCCTGAAAAAGCCGGCGCGCTTTTCCCAATTGAGTGGAGAAAGTAACCTTAGCGGATTGACTCTTTTTGGCTTGTTTCGTCGGTTGTTTCGGGAGTTTGCGGCACCGGCTTTTCGCCAAGCACGACACGCACATTGTGCATGTGGCCGTCGTCGCTCAAGGTGATCACATCATCCGCCAGCACTTGCCCGTCAAGTTCTACAGTAGCCACGCCGCGACTGATCCCCAGCGGGTTTTCAACCTTGATCCGATAGGTAGTTTGCTCGCGACGGTAAGTGATCTCAAAATCCCGCCACCAGCGCGGCACGCAGGGATCGATGCGCAGGCTCGCGCCTTCAAGTTTGAATCCCAGGATCGATTCCAATCCGGCGCGGTACATCCAACCGGCTGAGCCCGTGTACCAGGTCCAGCCGCCGCGGCCAGTGTGCGGCGGCACTGCATAAACATCACCCACCGCAACGTAAGGCTCAACCTTGTACTTGTGCAGCCCGGCGCGCGTCGAAGAGTGATTGACCGGATTCAGCAGCGAGAAAAGTTCGCCCGCTCGTTCACCATCGCCGAGCATTGCAAACGCAATCAAGGTCCAAAGCGCGGCGTGGGTGTACTGTCCCCCGTTCTCGCGCACGCCCGGCACATAGCCTTTGATGTAACCCGGATCGAGTTTGCTTTTGTCGAAAGGCGGGGTAAAGAGAATGACCAAACCATCGCCGCGCCGGATCAGATACTCTTCGACCGCCGCCATGGCGCGCACTGCGCGATAACTTTCCGCGCCGCCCGAAATGACGGACCACGACTGCACGATGGAATCGATGCGACATTCATCGTTCTGCGCCGAGCCCAGCGGCGTGCCGTCATCGAAGAAGGCGCGACGATACCAATCGCCGTCCCAGCCGTGTTCGGCCAGTGCCTTTTTGAGTTTCTCGAGATGCTCGCGATATTGCTGGCCACGCGCGCTCTCGCTTCGCTTGTCGCAATAAGGCGCAAAAGCGGCCAGCGTCGTGTAGAGGAACCAACCCACCCAAACGCTTTCGCCCTGGCCCAGATGGCCCACCCGGTTCATGCCGTCATTCCAATCGCCGGAACCCATCAACGGCAAGCCATGCTGGCCGACACCCAAACTGTGATCGAGTGCGCGCGCGCAATGTTCAAAAACCGAACCCGATTCCGCCGAAACGTCCGGCTGCATGTACATTTCCTGCTCTTCCGGTTTCAGCAACGGCTGCTCGAGGAATGAAACTGTTTCATCGAGCACCGACAGGTCGCCGGTCACAGTCAGATAGAACGCGGTAACAAACGGCAACCACAAGAGATCGTCGGAAAACCGCGTGCGCACGCCGCGGCCGCTGGGCGGATGCCACCAATGTTGCACGTCGCCTTCTTTGAATTGCCGGCTGCTCGCCCTGACAATTTGTTCACGCGCAATCGCCGGGCTGCTGTAAACCAGCGCCATCACGTCCTGTAATTGATCGCGAAACCCAAAAGCGCCGCCTGATTGATAGAACGCGGTCCGCGCCCAGATGCGGCAGGACAACGTTTGATAAAGCAGCCAGCGATTGAGCATGGTGTCGAGCGCGGCGTCGGGCGTTTTCACTTCAACGGTGCCCAGCAGTTTGTCCCAGTGACTAAGCACGCCTTCAAACGCGTCGTTGACGGCGCCAAAAGTAGTGTACTTTGCCGCCAGATCTTGCGCCTCTGCTTTCGACGCTGCTTCTCCCAAAACAAACATGACCTCGCGCGCCTGGTGCGGCGCAAGCTCGATCGTTGTTTGCAGCGCAGCGCAGGGATCGAGTCCTGCCCCATCGCGGCCGGCAAGAGATGTGCGACGTAAACCCGCCGGACGATCAGGCGCGCCGTTGCGGCCGAGAAACTCCTTACGATCGCAAGTGGCGCTTGTCAGCGGTTCACTCGTAGCCACGAACGTGACGCGCGTCGCGAATTCATTGTTGAAAGGATTCTGCGCAAATATCGTCCGGGCCTGCTTGTCAATTTCGGTAATGACGTAGGGAGCGGTGCTCGAGCGTTGCACGCCCAGCACCAGTTCGTTGTATGAAGTCACGGTTATTCTTCTTTTGCGCGCGGTGCGGTTGCGCAAACGCAACAAAGAAATTTTCACCGGACCCTCAAGCGGAACGAACAACAACAACTCCTGGGAAATCCCATGGCTGACGTGTTCGAAAACGGTGTAGCCCTGGCCGTGCCGGACCACATAAGGCTCAGCTTCGCGAATCGGCAGCGGCGTCGTGGACCAGACTGAGCCCGTTTCTTCATCGCGCAGGTAAACGATCTCGCCGGGGGGATCGCTGACCGCGTCATTGGACCAGGGCGTCAGCCGGTTCTCGCGGCTGTTGATGGACCAGGTATAGCCGCCGCCGGTTTCAGTAACCTGGAAACCAAAATCGTTCTGGTTCGCAACCACATTGGACCACGGCGCGGGCGTCCACTGCTCCGCGCCCAATAGAGTCACATACTCGCGCCCGCCCTGATGGAATCCGCCGAGTCCATTAAAAAAGGTCAACTCCGGCGGCGGCACGGTGGCCTCGGGATAGGTTTGCGAAGGCAGGCGCGCAACGAACGGAGGCGGCAACGGCTCTTCCACCTGCGGCCGTTCCAATTGATCTTCAACCGAGCCGCGGTCGCAAACAATTGCCACCCGGGCGACGGCGTGCAGCAGGATGCGATCGGCTTCGGGCATGTGATCGGCGCGCCGCAAATAAACGCCGCCCGGCTTGTCCTGCAGACCGCCCAGCCCACTGGTGCGAACCATCGTCTCCAATTCTTTCTGGAGCGACTGCAGATAGGTAGTGGGATTGTCGTTGAGAATTACCAGATCGATCTTCAGTCCCTTGTAATGCAGATACTCGTGGCCGCGCACCAGTTTGCGAACTGTCGACAGATCCGCGGCTTTATCGATTCGGGCCACAATTATCGGCAGGTCCCCGCTGATTCCATAGGCCCACAAGCTCGACTGCGCTTTCGTGTTGAGCGCGAGCACGTGCGGCCGCGGACGCAAGGACGGATCGGAATAAACAATGCGCGCCGCCAGACGTTGAAACAGGTGCGCCTCGTCCGCGTCGATGTTCAGGTGACTCATTTCCACCTGCGCCTTGGTCCATGCAAGGCGCAGCTCGCGTTCAAAAGTATTAGGATCGTGATACTTGTCCGCCAGCATCACCGCTTCTTCGCGCGTGCGCGCCACAATGGTGCTGAACGAGCAACGAACAGTTTCGTTTGGACGAACGCGAACGCGGCGGCGCAAACTAAAAACCGGATCGAGCACCGCGCCCACCGTGTTTGACAGCGGCCGGTCTTCCATCACAGCGATGGGATTGGCAGGCGTGTGGCCGCGGCCCAGAAAACGCCCGCGGTCAGTTTCATATTGGGTAGTCCCAACCAACTCGCCGTCGGCAACCACCACGTGCGCGCCCCAAATTGGTTCGTCATCGCTGGATCGCTGACGTCGATGGGCGAGGATCGCATTTTCGCCGGCGAAGAATTCGGTTTCGATGAAAAGATTGCTGAATGCCGGATGGGCCAGGTCGGCTTGTGGCGTCGCCAGCACAACTTCAGCGTAGCTGGTCAGTTCGATCTCGCGCATGCGGGTCGAATTGTTTGTCAGCGAAACGCGGCGCACCTCGGCGTTGTCTTCGGCTGAAACGACAATTTCCATGTGCGTAATCAGGCCAGCATCGTTGCGCCAAAAGTCGGCCTTGTCTTCCGAAAATGCGACTTCATACTTTTGCGGACGCTTCTGAATTGGCTGATGACTGGCGGACCAAACCGCGCCGCTGCGCACATCGCGCAGATAAATAAATGTGCCCCAGTTGTCGCGCGTCACGTCTTCGCGCCAACGGGTTACAGCATTCGGGCCGCAGTTGGAATAGCCCGCGCCCGCGGTCGTCACCATGACATTGTAGGTGCCGTTTGAAAGCAGTTGGGTTCGTGGCGTTTCCAGACCGGCCGTGTCGTAGACGCGCGTGACCATTCGCGGCAACGACTGGGTTACGTGGCCGGTCAATACCTCTTCGGCACGCGGATGCACGGCCGGAACACCGACCGGGACGCGCTCCTGCAACAACAATTCAGTCGCCTGGACCAACGGGTCGGCGTGAAAACGTCGTTCCATGCGATCGTCCTGAATCAAATTGCTTAGTGAGATAAGGCTCATGCCCTGGTGATGCGTCATGAAGGCACGGATCAAAACGTAATTTTGTCCCTGCGGCAGCCGCTCGGCGGTGTAATCGATCGATTCATAAAAGCCAAAAGCACCGAGCGCGCCGGTCTTCTCGAGACGCCGCAGGTTCTCCATGGCCGCGCGCGGATTGATTTCAGCGGCGAGCAGAGTCGCATAAGGCGAAACCACCAGGTCTTCGATGAGTCCGCGTTTCAGCCCCAAGCCGGGAACACCGAATGGTCCATACTGATAATTCAGTTGCAGATCGCGAACGTTGTAGGCCGCCTCAGAAATGCCCCAGGGTACGCCGCGCTCCTGGCCATATTCGATTTGCCGCTTAACTACCGTGCGATAAGTTTCGTCGAGCAGCGTGCCGTTATAGTTGCGCATCACCAGCAGCGGCATCAGGTATTCAAACATCGTCCCGGTCCACGAAATCAGCGCGCGGCCCCCGTCAACCGACGTCAATTGGCGGCCCATGCGAAACCAATGCTCTTGGGACACATCGCCCTTGGCAATCGCCACAAAACTGGCGAGACGCGCTTCCGAGGCAAGTAAGTCGTAGAAGGAGTTGTCGGGACGTTGGGCCGAGACGTTGTAACCGATCGTGAAAACCTTGCGCTCGGGGTCGAGCAGAAACTTGAAATCCATCTGCTCGAAGACGTGATCGCAATTTGCGGCGAGCTGGCTGAGTCGGGAGAGAACGTCTCCCGCTGACGCCGCAGCTTGTTCCAGTGCTTGAGTGAGTGCAGAAGTTTCCGCTGACGTTTCGTTGCTGGTCATGGCGGCGAGTTCGACCAGCGCGCTATCGCAAAGCTGCGGCACGGCCGCCAGGGTCGGCACTTCGCTCAGCAAAGTCGCCAACGACGCAAGGCCGCTATTCTCGTCCGCAAAATCTGCCGTCGTCTTAGCAGGTAATTGAGTGATAAACCGAGTCCAGCCGGTAAGCGTGTCGGCATCTCGCCGGCACGAACTCACCTGATGGTCCAAAGCCGCTAGCCACCAACGCAGTTCCTTAAAGTTAACTTCTCCGTGCTCGTGTGCCAGCGCGTTAAGAATGTCCTCAATCTCTAAAACCCGGCGGCGCAAAGCTTCAAACAAACTGGTCCAACCTAAAAGATCGCGGGTGGCGTCGTTGACAAGCAAGGTGCGGCAGGCCTCGATCTCGTTGCGCAATTGGCTGACAGTGACGACGTCGGTTCGTTGTCGCACGCTACCTAGCTTGGTCGCTTCAAACGAAATCGCATCAACGGTATCGCGCAGACCGGCCACAATCCGCTCGTCGAAAAGTTTGGTGTCGGGCAGCTCGATGCAGGCCTGCTTAACCGCGATCAAATGGCCCGCAAGATTTCCGCTATCGACCGTTGAGATGTATTGCGGGTACAACGGCACCAGAGTCTTCGTGTCATACCAATTAAACAGGTGGCCGTGAAACTTTCCCAGTTTGGCGATGGTGCTAAAGGTCAACTCCTGGCGCTCGAGGAATTCAAGCGAAGCGATGTAGCCAAGGTCGTGCGCTGCCGAGGTTGTAAGTAACAACAAGCCGATATTTGTCGGCGAGGTGCGGTGCGCAATCACCGGCGTTGGATCTTCCTGAAAATTATCGGGCGGCAACCAATTGTCTTCCGGCCCGACAAAAGCTTCGAAGAAACGCCAGGTGCGTCGCGCGATCGTGCGCGCCAGTTTCATATCTTCAGCGTTCAGCAGCTTGCGTTCATGCGGCCGCGGTAAGCTGACCCACCAGGCAATGGCCGGCGCCGTAAGCCACACGAGTCCGACAGCGGCGGCGGCCGGCAACGCGGAGCGGTGGACAATGAAAGTCAGTACGATGGCCAGCAAAGTAAGCATCTCAGCCGGCCACATGAAACCAAACATCGAACTGAGATCGTTTCGCGCGGTCCTCTCGGCGTCGGCGGCGGTCACCCATTCGAGCAGTTTCTTTCGCGAAATAAGTTTTCGATAAACCGTGCGCAGAATTGCATCGCTCATCAGGTAAGCCTGATGCGGCAGCAGCAGCACCGACAGGAAAACCTGCGCGGTGTTGGTGCGTACGTCGCCCCAGAGGCTCCAGAAGTGACTGGTCCAGGGAATGCCGCGCGGATGAATCAGCAGGCTGGTGGTGACATGAAGATAAACTGGAAACGCAATCGTAATCAGCGCGAACAGGCTCCAGAGCCATCCCGAGCCGGGAAAGATGGTCCAACAGGCGAGTAGCCACAGGAACAGCGACGGCGCTACCAGGCTGCGGCGTAGATTGTCGAAAATCTTCCAGCGCGAAATCAGCGGCAGCGGGTTTCGCATCTTGCGCCGCGCCGCGTCCGGCACGGTGGGAAACAGCCAGCGAAGAATTTGCCAATCGCCGCGCGTCCAGCGATGCTGTCGTTTTGCGTAGGTGTCGTAAACCGCCGGATAGTCGTCGAGCAGTTCGATGTCCGTCGTCAACGCGGCGCGCGCAAACAACGACTCAAAGAGATCGTGACTTAACAAAGAATTTTCCGGAACGCGATTCGCGAGCGCCGCTTCAAAGGCGTCGACGTCATACAAACCTTTGCCGGTAAAGTTCCCTTCGCAAAAAAGGTCCTGGTAGACATCGGAAACTGCGGTCGTGTAGGGATCAATTCCGGTGTTGCCGGAAAAGATGCGCGCAAACCGCGAGCGAGAGGCGCTCTCAAGCGAAATGCTGACGCGCGGCTGGAGAATTGAATAGCCGCGAATAACTCGCCTCGTATCCGGATCGAGTACCGGGCGGTTGAGCGGATGAATAGCGGCGCCGATCAACTTGCGGGCTACATCACGCGGAAGTTGCGTGTCGGAATCAAGCGTTATGACGTAGCGAATTTGCGCCAGCAAGGACTCAGCCGCGGTCCTCACAATAAAACTCGTATCACTTGCGCCTCGCAAGAGCCGATTAAACTCCTCCAGCTTTCCCCGTTTTCGTTCCCAACCCATCCAACGGCCTTCGCTTGCGTTCCACCGGCGCCGCCGATGAAACAGATGAAAACGCGGCGATTCATCTTTGCTGTAGCGGACATTCAGTTCCTCAATACCGTTTCCAGCCGCCTCGAGCAGCAGCACATCGCCGGCCGCGTGCTCGGCGTCGGCGTCCGGGAAATCACTGAGCACGGCGAAATAAATATGTGGGTCTTCATTGGCGAGGTAATGCACTTCAAGGCGACCGAGCAACTCCTTGACCTGCTCTTCTCTTGAAAAAATGGTGGGTACTACCACCATCGTCGCTGCCTCGGCCGGAAGGCCTGCAGCAGTTTCCATCTTTGCCAGCAGTCGCGGGGGAAAGACGTGCGTCACGTCCCAATTAATTACTGTAACGGCAAGATCGCTGGCAGGAACCAGAGCAATAAGCATTGCGATCACGAGCAGGGGCCAGCCCGCACCCGCCATGATAAGGGCCGCGACGAGAACCGTCAGGATTAAGCCTGTCAATAAAACTAAGGTGCCCAGATAAGCGAAAGTCGCATGACGCAGAACGTAACGCCTGGCTCGCTCACCCGGCCGCGGCCGATAGTCAAATTGCGCCTCAAGCTGCGTTAGACCTTCGTCGACCAGGTAATAGCCGACATGCGACTCGTGGCTGGGTTTTTGATCGGCCTCGCCAACGCTGGTCGCCGCCGCTAATTTCACCGTCGCGCGCGCCACCGCCAACTCGTCCGCAAGCGCGCGTTTGCTAATGCGCTCAATCACATGGCGATAACGATCGCGCGCCGCGAAATCCATTTTCAAATAAGCGCCGGCCGGATCCTGGCCCAGTAATGGTTCGATCAAACTGACGCTTTCAAAAAAGTCGCGCCAGTCCAAGGTCGATAACAACCGCATGCTGGTGATGATGTTGCCAACCGTGACTTGCGTAGCGGCTTGCCGTTGATGCTCAGCATGAATTACCTGCTCGATGTTTGTGTTCCAGCGCAGCAGTTGTGCTTCCAACCATTCCGTCACCGGCATCACCGCCGGGTCCTGCTCACGCAGCCGTTGCGTGATTTGGACCACGAAGGTATAAGGAATTTTTTCGCGCTTGCCCATGCGTTCTGCAATCAAGGGCACCAGCGCGTCAGGCTGGCGCTTCGCAGTCTCCAACAGGCGGTCGGCGAGTTTGTCGGCCTGCTCGCGTTCTTCACGGGCGCTCACGATCTGCGTTGCCAGCCGGCGCAGGTTCTCGACCAGTGCCAGCCGCAGCGTGATGGCACTGGCCCACAACTCACCAATGGATAACGGGCTGATGGTCTGATAGGCGGCGATGAAACGCCGCAGCGTGTTGGTATCCAGCCGGCAATCCGTGTGGGCGATTAGCGCTACGGCCAGCGCATAAATCCGCGGGTAGTTTTTTAGTTCACCATCCGCGAGCTTTGGCAGTTCATAGTAATAACTCTTGGGGAGGTCCTCGCGGATCTCGCGCAATTGCTCTTCAACGAGATGAAAGTTATCGACTAACCATTCAGCCGCGGGAGAAATGCCGCGGCCTCTGCGAATGGCTTCAACCAGCGAGCGATAAGCGGCAACCAGTTTCCGGCCGTTGTCTTCCAGCCGTGGCAACAACTGCGCGCGCCCTTTTTTGCGGAGCGTCTTGTGTTCCCGGGCGAGAACTTTCGCGTATTGTTCCAACCGCTCAACGCTGAAGATCTCCGCGCTCAACGGTTGCTCGTCCTCGTAACGTGAGGCTTTCGCAAGTCTTTCAGAAAGTGATCCCAGGAATTCACTCATCGATGTTTGAAAACACTACCCGCTTTGGTGATCGGCCCGCGCGCGTCGGGCGCGAGCAGAGTTATTAAAGTGATTTTGAATACACCAGAATATCACGAACTGGGATCGCGGGCGTCCCGCCCGCAATGA
>DNND01000099.1:16348-28318 GCA_003488005.1 Blastocatellia bacterium
CGCGCAGCGCGAACAACACCCTGGTTGTCGGCTTCGTGCAAGGGAATAGTGAATTTGGCGCGCGCTGCGGGCGAGACGCCCGCGGTCCCAGTAATACGTTCTTTATCGGCTTGGTCCTGTAGTATTCTCGCTCGCACTCCAATGCCGCCGCCTGAAAAATTCGACAAAACACGCCCGTCTGCTCGCTGGCGCGCGCTCGCTTTGTTGTCACTTGCGGAGCTGCTGGGCATGTCACTTTGGTTCAGCGCTTCGGCAGTGGTGCCCGCTCTGCGCAGCGAATGGCATTTAGGCGAGACGGCGGCGAGTTGGTTGACGATTTCAGTCCAGCTCGGTTTCGTGTTCGGCACCTTGCTTAGCGCCTTTCTGAATTTGCCCGATCTGATCAGCGTTCGTTACGTCTTTGCTGTTTCCGCCCTTGGCGGAGCGTTGGCAAATGCTGCCTTCGGCGCTTACGCGCATGGCCCACAGATGGGAATCGGGCTGCGCTTTCTGACCGGAATGTTTCTCGCCGGTGTCTATCCCCCCGGGATGAAAATGATGGCGACCTGGTTTCAACGCGGTCGCGGCATGGCGCTGGGCGTGCTCATCGGAGCTTTGACCCTGGGCAAAGCATCGCCATATCTGGTGAATGGACTTGGCAGTTCTGATTGGCGCGTGAATGTTTTTTTCATTTCGCTGCTCGCGGTTGTTGGTGGTTTGATCGTTCTGCTTTTCGTCGACGCTGGACCATACGCTCTGCCGCCCGCTCGCTTTGACTGGAAACAGGCGTTTGCGGTTTTCCGCAATCGCGGCGTGAGGCTGGCGAGTTTTGGTTACTTCGGTCACATGTGGGAGCTGTACGCGATGTGGGCCTGGATCCCGGTAATGATTCGAGCCAGCCTGGCGGCGCAAAACACTCCGATTGCGTTTGCCAGGCTAACGCCATCAGAACTCGCCGAATTCTCTTCGTTTCTAATCATCGGCTGCGGTGCGCTGGGTTGTGTCGGCGGCGGGCTGCTGGCCGATCGCGTCGGAAGAACTGCCGTCACTTCATGGGCCATGGCCATCAGCGGGACCTGTTGTTTGCTGATCGGTTTTCTTTTCGGCGCCAACCCGTTTCTGTTGTTAGCTGTCTCAGCGGTTTGGGGCGTAACGGTGATTGCCGACTCGCCACAGTTTTCAGCCTGCATCACTGAACTTGGAGATCGTCGATACATGGGTACGGCGCTGACGATTCAAACCAGCATCGGTTTTCTGCTCACCAGCTTTTCGATTCAACTGGTTCCCTTCTTTGTAAAACTCGTAGGCTGGCGGTATGCGTTCACGATACTCGCGCCGGGACCGTTTCTGGGTGTGCTGGCCATGCTCCGTTTGCGCGGCTTACCTGAAGCTGCAAAAATCGCCGACGGAAAAAGATGAATTTGGCCGCGGATTTACGCGGATTAAACCAAGAAACTGTGAAGATAAGTTAACCAAGCGGTTTTCAGATTCGTATCATCCGCGTTAATCCGCGGCAGAAAAATGCTTACAGAACTCAAGGCGCGCACGCGCAAAATTATACGCCTGCTGAAGAAAGCTCACCCGGACGCAAAGTGTTCGTTGAATCACTCGAATGCTTTCGAGTTATTGATTGCGACGATCCTTTCGGCGCAATGCACGGACGTGCGCGTGAACATTGTCACGCAGGATCTCTTTCGCAAATATCGCAAGCCGGAAGACTATCTGAAAGTTCCCGAGAAAGAACTTCAGCGAGACATTCGCACTACCGGTTTTTTTCGCAACAAGACAAAATCGATTCAGGGCACGGCAAAAGTTCTAACCGAACAGTACGGCGGCAAAGTTCCGGAGACGATGGAGGAACTACTTGAGCTGCCGGGCGTTGCCAGGAAAACTGCGAATGTCGTAATGGGCAATGCTTTTGGAATCGCCTCGGGCGTGGTGGTGGATACACACGTTACGCGGCTGTCACATCGACTGGGTTTATCGGCCGAGAAAACCGCAGAGAAGATTGAAAACGATTTGATCGTGCTGGTGCCAAAAAAGGATTGGGTCATCTTCTCCCATCTGCTCATCGCGCACGGCCGCGCAATTTGCAAAGCGCGCAATCCCTTGTGCGATCAGTGCGTCATCGAAAAGCTTTGCCCCTCGTCATATCTCAAAACCGGTGTCATGCCCGGAAGTTAGTTTGATGTCCGATAAGCTTTAGCTTGTCGCGGGTCTTAGACCAACTCAAGTTTGTCGGACTGTGCAATCACCGCTAGAATGAACGCCGTTCCCTAATTCTGAATAGCCCCGACAGTTTCTGCCGCCACGCATGCCAGCCACCAACCGGTTGCCGCCAGTACTGCGAAGTCTCAATTCTCTCGGCCAAAAACAGCCGTTTTGTTGGGAGAAATGCGCGTGAGCTATCGTTTCCCCTGGTACCGGTTGGCCGACGAGCACCTACTCGACCTGCGCATTTGCGACCTGGCGTTGAAGATTAAAGGCTCGTTTCTCGAGCCTCATATCAAGCGGCTTTACAGTGAACTCAACGACCGCGGCATCCGCTTCAAGCCCCACGTCTGGCTGTCCGAAGAATGGTTTTCGCCGGACGGTGTTCCCGGTATCGCCATTCCCTTTTACCTCGCCCATCCGCGGCTGATGAAACTTGAACGACAACAGATGCTCGAAGTCGAGGGCGGGACGGACCCAGAATGCATGAGAATTCTTCGGCACGAAGCGGGCCACGCGCTCGACACCGCCTTTCGGCTTCACTTCAAAGCGCGTTGGCGCGAACTGTTTGGATCGTTTGCGCAACGCTATCCCGACTTCTACAAACCAAAACCGAAAAGTCGAAACTATGTGTTGCACCTGCGCGCGTGGTATGCGCAGGCGCATCCGGCTGAAGACTTTGCGGAGACGTTTGCGGTTTGGCTGCAGCCGCGTTCACGCTGGCGCCGGCGTTACAAAGGTTGGCCCGCGTTAAGGAAACTTGAATACATCGACGAATCGATGACCGAGCTTGCCGGCACCAAACCGCGCAATCGCGCGCGCACGAAAGTTGAACCGCTTTCCGAAATTCGCATCACGCTACGTGAGCATTACCGGCGCAAGCGCGAGCGTTACGACTTTGATTGGCCCGCTGTTTACGATCGTGATTTGCGGCGAATTTTCTCTGACGATCCCAGGCATCGTGCCAAACCCACCGCCGCCAGCTTTATCCGCAGCGTGCGTCGCGAAGTGCGCCAGATAGTCGCGGACGGGACCGGAGTCCACCAGTACACCATCGATCACGTAATCGAAAACATGATCGATCGTTGCAAAGATCTTAAGCTGCGCGTCGCCATTCCGCCACGCGAAGCGCGCCGCCGCCTGATGATTGTTTTGACAGTTCAGGTCATGAACGTGTTGCATTCGGGTTATCATCGTATCGCCGTATGACTGCTAAATCCAAAAAGAAGAAAGAAATCTTCGAGCCGAAGAAGAAGCTGCGTATCATCGTGCTGGTCCATCAGGACCTGGTGCCGCCGGACACACTCGACGGCCTGAGTGACAAAGAGAAGATCGAAATCAAAACTGAGTACGACGTAATCTCAACGCTGAAGAAGATGGGGCACGAGGTTTATCCGGTTGGTCTCTACAATCAGCTCAATGCGATTGGCGATGCGTTGCTCGAACACAAACCTCATATCGCTTTTAACCTGCTGGAAGAGTTTCATGGTTATCCGCTTTACGATCAGCACGTCGTCAGTTATCTCGAGCTGATGAAGCAAGCCTACACCGGTTGCAACCCGCGCGGTTTGACCCTGGCCCATGACAAAGCCCTCACCAAAATGATTCTTAGCTATCACCGTATACAAGTGCCGAATTTTGCGGTGTTTCCCATGAACCGCAAGGTGCGGCGGCCAAAGCGTTTGAAGTTTCCGTTGCTGGTCAAGTCGATTAGCGAGGAAGGTTCGGTTGGCATCGCGCAGGCTTCGATCGTTCACGACGACGAAAAATTGACCCAGCGCGTCGAGTTTATTCACCGGCAAAACAGGACCGCCGCCATCGCCGAGCAATACATAAAAGGCCGCGAGATTTACGTCGGCGTGATCGGGAACACGAACATTCAAACATATTCGCCCTGGGAATTGGTGATGGAGAAACTGCCGGAGGGATCGGAAAATATCGCCACGCTCAAGGTAAAGTGGGACCCGGCCTATCAGGAAAAAGTCGGCGTCAAAACCCGAGCGGCCGAACTCACGCCTGAGCAACACAAGGTGATCGAGCGCTTGTCCAAGCGAATTTACCGCTACATGTTTTTGAGCGGTTATGCGCGGCTTGATTATCGGCTAACTGAAGAAGGCCAGTTTTATCTGCTCGAGGCCAATCCAAACCCGCAGATTGCTGAAAACGAAGACTTCGCCGATTCAGCGGCGCACAGCGGACTTCCTTACGATCAATTGCTGCAAAAAATTATGACAGTCGGGATGAACTACCAGGCCGCTACTCAAGGGAGCTGACGTCAAGCAAACTGTTAGTTTGCGGTGGTTGGCTACATGCTCGTCTGACGCTTTGCGGAACTCGCCATCAATTAATTCTCTTTTCTCAATATCAATCAATACTGAACCGAAGCGCAAACTACATTTGCGTTGCGAATTTCGCCGGAGCTTGTCCCAATGACACTCGCACTCACTTTATTATTCGCGATCAATCTGCGCCGAATGCTCTGTCGCGTCTCCTAAGAATGGCTCACATTGACTGATTGTATTTTGTGATCAGACGTTTCTAACCGAATCATTACCACATAAGCCTATTCTCAAAATAATCTTCTGACCTCTTTTGGGTCGTAATGTTACGCGCGTTTGTGATTCGTCACGAAACAGTCACATTGCCGCTTGTTCAATAATTTTCGGCCCATTATTATGGTTTCGCCCTCCCGAGTAGCTCCTCACCAGAGTAGTTGCGGCAATAATAAATTTTAAGGAGAAGTTCCCCTTTGTTCCCTAAAAGACTGTTCCCCTATGCGCTAGCGGCCTGTTTTTCGCTCGGTATGATTGCCCAAACCGCTTTCGCGCAAAGTGCAGATATAAGTCTGCATCAACTGGCCAAAGCAAACGATATCTCAACCCTTCCGATTGCAGACGATGAGCCAATTATTATTTCCCTGGCGTCGGCTGAAGATATCAAGGCCGCGACACTCGTAACGGCGCCGACAGGAAATCATTTTCAGCAATTGATGACCGCCGCGATTGATCAGCGACTTGGTGCTCGCTATGTGTGGGGAGCCACCGGCCCGTCCGCCTTCGATTGTTCGGGTTTTGTTTGGAGTATCTTCCAGTCAGCCGGTGTTGATTTTGAGCGCGGCAGTGCTCGAACATTGTGGAGTCGCTTCAGTGCCCCGGCGCCTGGTGAAGAACACAAATTCGGCACGCTCGTCTTCTTTAGCAACCTTGCGCACGTCGGCGTAGTCGCTGATGAGCATGGCTTCTATCATGCTTCGCGCCACCACGGCGTTGTTTATTCGCCTTTCAATGATTACTGGCTCGCGCGCATCGACGGCTTCCGTCAGGTTCCCGTTCCGGTCAAAACCACTACGGACTAAATCAACCAATTTTCAAATGCGAAAACGCCGGCGACCCTTTTCGGGTGCCGGCGTTTCTGTTTGATAATAGCCTTAATTACTTTTCAGTGAACGAGACAAAGCCTGCGCGGTGCTCGTCTTCTCGCGCTTCCCACACGACTACAATTTTATCTATCGCTATGAAACATATCTTGCCGTCGTTATCCTTGAGATGAAGCACGCCATCTTCAACTTTCAATACCTCACCACGCAGGCTTGAAGCGCCGCCGCAATAGACATCCAGCTTTTTTCCGATATAACCGGTTAAGAAACGTTCCACGTTGATCTTCTTTCTTTAAAAACAAGCAAGCGGGCCGCGCGCTACTTTCCTTTCCCGTTCTTGAAAGTAATTTTCACCAGCGGCAGCACATCGGGATCGTCCTGCTGGGTCCGTTCAAACTTTATCAGATCGTAATAAGCGCAACGCGCGGTAGTGGGAAACTCGCGGCAAGTTCCGGGGCGCGCATGATAGATGGTGCACTTGCGTGTGTCCTGGTCCAGGAACATGCAGGCCTGTCCAAACATCTTGTCGGAACGGCGGCGAAGTATTCTCTCTTTGCCCCACGTTTTGGTGAAGCGCGCTGTCGCGACTTCGGGAGTAACTCCAAAGTGTGCCGCCAATCGCCGCACGTCTCGCGGAACTACCTGGACGCGATCATAGATCGAGCAGCAGTAGGCGATGCATTTATCGCAATCGTAATACTTTGGTTTCTGGCCGGTAGCTGGTGTTAAACCCATGTTCCCTATTGCCCCTATCTCCTACTCAAATTCTCTCGGCGTGCCTGATGCCGCCTTTGCTCGCCGCCTAACTCAACGGCGTTTTGATTTCTTATATTCGGAAAGCAGCAAGTCCATAAACTCCTGACGACGTTCGTAGAGTCGCCTTGGCTCGCGCGCAGCGTGCGTTGCTAAAGCATAAGCCGTAATGATCGGAAGCGCTACTGTGGAATCGACATAGCAGACAACAGCATCCGGCAACCGATCAGGATCGACCTTGCCCCAAGAGACAGCCTCGCCCGGCGTCGCTCCGGAAAGTCCACCGGTATCCGGGCGCGCGTCGGTAACTTGCAGGAAGTAATCATGGCCGCGCTCATCGATGCCCAGCACTTCCTGAATCTGCGGCTCAGTTTGCAATAGAAAATTCTTTGGTGAACCGCCACCCAGTATAAAGACTGCCGACTCACCTTTCTTCTGCCTGCCGCCACCAGTTTTCTTTCCGCCGTTCCGTTTCGCTGACAACACGATCGCGGCAGTCTCATTTACATCGAGCGAGGGATCGAATGCCAATTTATTACCCTGCAGGGCCTTGGCCGCGACGTTCATGCCGATCGAAGAATCACCCGGCGAGGAGGTGTAAATCGGCACCGCATATTCGTACGCGACGCCGAGCAGCGATTTATCTTTCAAGCCGAGTTTTCGTTCACGTTCGTTCACATAACGACCAGCCAGGTAATGAAACTCGGCGGTAGACATCGTCTTCTGAAACTCTTTGCCCGTAATCATCTTGCGAAAGAAAGCATCCGTGTCCAGCAAAACTGAGTAATCAAAAAAGATGTCGTAAATGCGCACGACTTCCTCGGCACGGAGCACGATGTCGGAAATCTGCGCATTACCCTGATGCATCGCCAGGCCAATGCCGAAATGAGTGTCGTGATAAAGATTGGCGCCGGTCGAAATTATCCAATCGATAAATCCAGCTTTGATTAGTGGAATCAACGCCGACGTGCCCAAGCCTGCTGGGGTCAATGCGCCGGTGAGGGAAAGCCCGACCGTTACCTGCGGCTCGAGCATTTTCTGCGTAAACAACTGGCACGCTTCACGCAGACGCGCGCCGTTGTACGCCAGAAACGATTCGTCAACCAGTTGCGTGATGGTAGTTCGCTTGGTTATCGGCGCCGGATCGATTTTTCTTCCCGCGAGAAACTTGCTCTTCTTCTTAGGCATTTGTCCCTTGTGCTTCTCCCTGATCTTCCGTGACCGAACGTTTCACCAGCAGCCGGCCGATGCGTCGCTCGTCAGCTTCCAGCACCTCGACCTCTAATCCGCGAAACCTCAGGCGATCGCCCGGTTGCGGGACTTTTCCTGAATGATTGATTACCAGTCCCGCAATCGTTGTAAAGTCGTCGGCCTCGATCTCCATGTCGAACAGCCGCTCAATCTTCCCAATTTGAGTTGAACCCAGCACTTCATAACAGCCAGGTTGCCGTTCGACTATGTCTTCCAATTCGTCGCGTCCAATGTCTTCGTCTTCAATTTCGCCGACAATCTCTTCGAGAATGTCTTCTACCGTCACCAACCCGCAGACGCCGCCATATTCGTCGATGACCATCGAAAGTTGCACATGGGCTTTCTGCATTTCTTCAAGCAGCTCGGCGACGGGTTTCGTTTCCGGCACAAAATAAACATCCCGCTTGAGCGAGGCGATGCTTCCTTCTTCATCGCCGTCGGCCCAGCGCTGCAACAGATCACGAACGTAGATGATGCCTTCGACGTTGTCGATTTGATCGCGATAAATAGGCAGCCGCGAATATTTCGATTCGAGCATGACGTCGCGCGCTTCGCGAACGCTTGCTTCAGCGGGCACGGCGACGATGTCAGGGCGCGGTGTCATGACTTCGCTGACGCGAGTGTCGCCAAACTCGATGATCGAATGGATCAGTTCGCCTTCTTCCTCTTCGAGAATGCCTTCGGCCTCGCCCACATCAATCAGCGCCTGAATATCGTCGGTCGCGTCCTCATCTTCGTCCTCGTCGTCGGTGGCGAGTTCCTGTTCCCTGGTGCGCGAGCGGTCAAACAGTCTATGAAAAGGATCGGCAGCAAACGCCATCAGCGGAAGAAACGGACGAATCACGGGCAACAGGAACAACAACGTGCCCTCAGGGTCGCGTGTCGAAATAAAGAGCGGGATTAGCTGGCGGAAAATGCCGGCCAGGATTAGACCAGCGAGCAGCCCCACTAAAACAAAGCGCGGGTCGTCGAACACACTCAGGGAAATCGAGGTGACAACGACAGCAACGATTACGAGCAGTATCTGAATACTTGCCGAGATGGCAAAGCTAAAGCGAGGACGGTTTTCGAGGACTTGTTTGAGAAACGCCGCCGAGCGATCGTTTGCGCGTTCCTCGGCTTCAGTGATTAGCCGGCGCAGTCCGACGTCACTCAACTGGCCAAAAGCCATGTCTACGGTCGCAAGCGTACACAGCAGGAATAACAGGAGCGACGCTAGTATGATCTCAATCTGCATTTCGGTCGGGGTAGATAGTAAATCGGAACTGGTGAATAGTTAAGTCGCTTGGCTGGAAGTGGCGAAATAACTTAGTTGGTTCAGGGCCCAAGAACAGATTTTCCATTTGCCATTTGCCATTTGCCATTTTTCATTTTTCATTTGTAAAGCAAACGATCCGTTTGCGGGCCGTTCGCTTTTGAATGCGCGGTGGGTTCACTCAAACGCGGTGCATTTTCTGCATGGCAACAAATGGAAAATGGAAACTTTACTTCTCTTCTTTTCTTCTCTAGATTCCCAGCTTGTGCCTAAGCCGCAGCTCCAGCCGATTCATCTCACCCTTGTCAGTCGCATGATCATAACCGCACAAGTGCAACAGACCATGAAGAATAAGCTGCGCGATCTCAGTATTCAGGCTCAACTTGTTTTGTTTGGCCTGACGCGCCGCCTGCTCGGCTGAAATAACAACGTCGCCTAAATTGAGTCCTTCGGACTTTTCAAACTTATCCTGCGCCGCTGGAAACGAGAGCACGTCCGTGGTACCGCGCTGGCCACGCCAACGACGATTAAGTTCGGCCATCGTGCGATCCGAAACAAAGACGAGCGTCGCGCTCGCATTCTTAACCGGCAAGACTCTCAACGCCTTCGCTCCAAATGTTTCCCACCTTGCGGCAGCGATTGGCAATTTGCGCTGGCGGTTGACGATTTCAATCATGAATTATCCGCAGATTACGCAGATTGCGATAGCAGAACCAGTCACGTAAATCACCACCCAGCATCCATGATTTCTTGAAGCGTTAATCTGTGGAATCGGCGTAATCTGCGGACAACCGTTTACATCTCGCGCTTTCGAGAGTGCTCGTCGTAGGCCTTGATAATCATCTGTACGAGCTTGTGGCGCACGACATCTTTTTCAGTGAAATAGACAAACTCAATCCCGGTAAGATTCGCCAGCACGCGTTCGGCTTCGATCAAGCCGCTGCGTTTCCCCGCCGGCAGATCCACTTGCGTCACATCGCCGGTGATCACCGCTTTCGAGCCAAAGCCGATACGCGTCAGAAACATTTTCATCTGTTCGCTAGTTGTATTTTGCGCTTCATCGAGAATGATGAAGGCGTCGGCGAGCGTGCGTCCGCGCATGAAGGCGAGCGGCGCCACTTCGATCACCTGCTTCTCAAGCAGTTTGGTTACGCGCTCGTAGTCGATTAAATCAAACAGCGCATCGTAAAGCGGCCGCAAATAAGGATCAACTTTCTCCTGCAAGTCGCCAGGCAGAAAGCCAAGCTTCTCGCCGGCTTCAACCGCAGGACGCGCGAGCACGATACGGTTCACTTGCTTTTGCATCAGCGCCTGCACGGCCAACGCAACCGCGAGATAGGTCTTGCCGGTGCCGGCCACGCCGATGCCGAACACGACGTCCTGTTCCTGAATCGCCTGAATGTATTTGCGTTGCGTCGCCGACTTTGGCGCCACCTGTTTCTTGCCCGCCGGATTGAAGCGCGACTTGGTAAAGTAGTCGCGCAAACTAAAGGCGCGGTCCTCGGCAATCTGCGCAAAAGCCTCGCGCAGCTCCTTATCGGTGAACGAGCGGCCTTCCCGGAAGAGTTCGGAAAAGTCTTCGAGGATGCGCTCGGCGGTGGCTACATCCGCCGGATCGCCGTCGATGGAAACATCCTGCCCGCGCGCGTCGATTCGAACCGCGAGCAACGATTCAAGGTATTTGATGTTTTGATCGTGAACGCCGAAGAGCGTTTCCAGGCCGCGAGGTGGGAGTTCAATCTGTTTCAAAACAGGCAAGCGTCTCCTTTGGCTGAACGAAAGTTGTTCGATTTGTGTTCGGGAGTGTGAGCTGCGAAAAGAATTGCTGGCATATCCTGGTTGACAGCGACGCTACTACAGGCCTCAATTAGTGTCAAATGAACTTTGAAAACACGGCACTGCAAGTCGTCCCAGTTGCTTGACACTCCATATCGCGATCCCTATACTCCGTCACTTGCGCATTGGCGCTAATCAGGTAGACTGGTTCAAATCGTTAGAAAAACGCATTTATTTGCAGTGGATATTTGGAGAAGTTGATGCCTAATCACAAGTCAGCAGAAAAGAGAGTGCGGCAGAGTGAACGACGCCGCAAGCTCAATCGCGGCAATCGCAGCCGTTTAAGAACTTCGCTCAAGAACCTGCGCACCGCACTCGAAGGCGACGGCAAGCAGGCGAGCGCGATTTTGCCGGAGACGATTTCAACCATTGATCGAGCAGTGCAAAAGGGTGTGCTGCATAGGAACGCTGCCGCGCGATACAAATCGCGACTGACCGCGCGCGTGAATGCTGTCGCGACAAAATAACAGCTTTCAAATTTTTAGATGACGAGGCGGATCGAGTTAATCGGTCCGCCTCGTTTTTGTTGAGTGGCATAAACTTTAAGAAGTTCTTTCGACGCGTAGCGTCAGGCCGAGTTTAGCCCGGCCTTTGAAGGCCGGGAGAGGCGAATGAAATATTAACGTCGCGTAGCGACGGCCGAGCCGAACGGATTCCATTGTCGCTACGCGACAAGATCGATTCCTCACTTCAGCCCGGCGTTAAAACGCCGGGCTAAACTCGTGCGGACGCTACCCGTCGAAGATTTATAAAACGCGCTACCTCCGGAGGCATTGTCATGGAAAGCCATTATCAAACTGAAGCCGAAATCGAAAGTGTCGTACAGGGCTTGGAATCCTGTACGACCGGCAAAGACGACTTTCCGCATCGCAAACATCTAGCCGTTGCAGTCTGGTACCTGCGCAACTCATCGGTCGAACAGGCTGTCGAGAAGATGCGCTGCAGCTTGCTGCGGTTTCTCGATCATCATGGCTTAGGTCGCGAAATCTATAAGGAAGAACTTACGCGGGCTTGGATCAATTTGGTGCATGAGGAATTGGAAAGGCTCGATTCGAATCTGTCTCTCGTCACACTTACGAACACTGTCATCGAGCGGCTTGGCGACCTGGACGCAGTTTTTCAACGCTATCCTGACAACCTTGCGCTACGACCGGAAAGAAAATAATCGCGAAAGTACAAACAAGCAGTTCAGAGTCCAGGCTTTAGCTTGCCTGTTGCCGGCGCAAGAGCAACCTCAAGGTTGAACTCTGAACTACAAAGCGTTTCCATAGGTGACGAAAAAGCAGTTCAGAGTCCAAGCTTTAGCTTG
>DNND01000099.1:28614-38331 GCA_003488005.1 Blastocatellia bacterium
CAGAGTCCAAGCTTTAGCTTGCCTCTACCAGCGCAAGAGCAACCTAAAGGTTGGACTCTGAACTACAAGCTCTACTCAAACTACAAACCTTGGCGGGGCACGCGGCAGGAACAGCCCTTTATTTCGCAGCAACTGCTTTCCTGCCGCTAATAATCAAAACCTGCGAAGGAAAACTCATGTCGCCGCCCTCGAAATAAACTGCCACGGCTTTGAGTACCGCATCTCGCGCGGCGTTGACTTCATCCGGCGCCAGCGTGGCGAGTTTCTTTCTAAACGAGTCTGACATTTCTGTCCGGAACTCCCAAAACTGAGAAATATCGATCGGCGCTTCCGTATCAAACTTCAGGGCGCGTTCTTTCACTGAGACAGCACCCGCTTCTTCCAGCAACTTTGTAAGTTTCCCTGACCGCGCAAAACGAAAAGCGGTGGGCGCATCTTCACCTTCAGGTTGGGACTCCACAAATTTATTTAGAACTTCTGTGATGACGCTGAAGAATGGATTGAGTTCCTGGTCGGCCCAGACGAGCAGCGCAAGTCGGCCGCCGGGCCTGACGACTCGCAAGATCTCGCGCAACGCGCCAGACACGTCCGCAAAAAACATGGCTGAGAGCCGGCCCACAACGACGTCAAAAGCGTTGTTCGCGAATGGAAGTTTCTCAGCCGCCGCCTGATGAAACTCGATATTCTTTAGCCCGCGGCGTTCAGATTCTTCCCCGGCGGCTTTGACCATGCCTGCTGTCGGATCGGTAAACGTCACGTGTCCGGAAAGGCCAACAACGCCGGCAATGGTCAACGAAGGTTCGCCTGCGCCGCCGCCAATATCGAGCACCGATTGGGCAGCGACGATTTGCGCCTCTTCGATCAGCGCCCGCGTCAACGGCGCAAACATTTTTTCAATCAACTCCTGGTGCTTGTTCCAATACTGCGAAGACGTTTCCCACGCCTTAAGCACTTCGGCTGCGTTTTCACTGGCCATCTTGTTTCGTTTCTTCCTTAGGTTCGAGGGGCAAGCCGGCCTTTTCCCAGGCTTCCATTCCGCCGAACAGCGGATGAACGTTCTTGTAACCGTGGGCCGAGAGTTCCTGCGCCACTTTGCTGCTGGAATGTTCGTGCGGGCACGTGCAGTAGGTGATCGCGGTGCGATCATGCGGGATGTCGGCAAGGTGCTGTTCAACCTCGTCGTCGGGTACGCGCACGGCCCCCGGCAATTTGGTTTCGGCCTCGGACCACGCGGTCGGATTGCGCGCGTCGACAAAACTAAACTGCTCGCCGCGCTCCATTCGTTCCTTGATTTCATCAACCGTTACTCGTGTTGCTTCCATTTGCGACCTTCCTTTCCTGCTTCAACAACCCTTAAGCCAAATCAAATAACAGTACTTCTGACGGCTCGCCGGCAGTGATGCTCAATTGGTCTTCCTGACTAATCGCCGCGCCGTCGCCGTGTTTGAGCTGAGTGCCGTTTAGCTCTACCGCGCCCGCGGCCACTTGCAGCCAGGCGTTCCGGCCAGTTGCTAATTGATGGTTAACTGACTTGTCCGCATCAAGCACACTCGCGTAGATCTTCGCGTCCTGATGAATGCGCACCGCGCCGTCTTCGCCAGCAGGTGAAACGATGAGCCGCAATCTGTTGCGCTTTTCTTCATCGGCAAACTTCTTTTCTTCGTATTCCGGCGGCTGCCCTTCACGCTCCGGGAGAATCCAAATTTGCAGCAGGTGGACCGGTTCTTCTTTTGAAGGGTTAGATTCGCTGTGCCTGACACCGGTGCCGGCGCTCATTCGTTGCGCGTCTCCGCGCCGGATTACAGAGCCGCTGCCCATGCTGTCGCGATGTTCGAGCGCGCCCGAAATTATGTAGGTAACGATTTCCATGTCGCGGTGACCGTGCGTCGGGAAACCACGCCCCGGCGCCACCACGTCTTCATTGATCACGCGCAGCGAGCGGAACGCCATGTGCGATGGATCGTAATAATCGCCAAAGGAAAAAGTGTGATAGGTGTTAAGCCAGCCAAAATCGAAATGGCCGCGAGCTTCAGCTTTGCGAATTTTGATCATCGGTTCTTCCCTTTTCCAGAACCCGCGTAGCGGGTGGGAGCGTAAAGCCTGGGGTGGAGCGACAGCGAAACCCCAGGATCACCAAGGCAAATGAACCAAGCGCGCGAAGCGTGCGACAGCGCAACAGTGGTATCTATTCACGACAAACAACTGTCGCCCACTTCGTGGGCTCGATACCTTCGGTTTCTTCGCGTTCCTGGGGTTCCGCTTCGCTCCACCCCAGGCTTTATGCCAACGCCACGCTTCGCGGGCTCAACACAACTTCTAAACGGACGCTGTAATAAAGATCTCTGCCAACTCATTCAACCCCTGCGCATCCTCGTCGTCAAAGCGCGCGAGCGATTGACTGTCAACATCCAGCACGCCGATTAATCGTTCGTCCTTTATCAACGGCACTACAATCTCGGAATTCGAAGCGCTGTCGCAGGCGATGTGTCCGGGAAACTCGTTAACATTTTCGACGACGACTGTTTGTTTCAGCTCGGCCGCAGTGCCGCAGACGCCTTTGCCCATCGCGATCCGCACACATGCTGGATTTCCTTGAAACGGGCCCAACACCAACTCGCCTTCTTTGTACAAATAGAACCCGGCCCAATTCACATCAGGAAGCGAATGATAAAGCAGCGCGGCGCAGTTTGCTGCGTTGGCGATCAAGTCATGTTCGCCTTCCAGCAGACTGCTCAATTGAGCGGCGAGCGTCGCGTACAACTCTCGTTTTGTACCCGTTTCTACTTTGGCAACTTGAACCGTCATGCTACTGAACTCGCTCTTCCGGCCGACGGCCGGATGCTAATCACGACCGACTTTGAAACCGGCGTATTGCTTTTATCAGCCACGCTGCGCACCGGCACCAGCACATTTGTTTCGGGAAAATAGGTCGCCGCGCAACGCCGGGGAATGCTGTAGGGCACGACCACAAAATTACGCGCGATGCGCTCTTCACCTTCAAAGTGACTTACGAGATCCACCATCTGCCCTTGCGTCAAATGCAACAACGCCATGTCGTCCTGATTCAGGAAAACCACGCGCCTGCCGTTGTGAATGCCGCGATAGCGATCGTCCAAGCTGTAAATGGACGTGTTGAATTGATCGTGACTACGAATCGTCATCATCAACAGTTGGTCAGGTAACAGATCATGTTTGGGCAAATCATGAACAGTGAAACGCGCCCGACCGGTTGGAGTTTTGAACACCCGCTCGCGAACCGGACTGGGTAAATGAAAACCGCCGGGATGCCGCACGCGATTGTTGTAGTCGTCGAACCCAGGCACGACTCGTTCAATGTGATCGCGAATGCGATCGTAGTCGGCGATCATCTCGTGCCACTTGGTTGCGGAACGTTGGCCTAAGGTAGCGGTTGCCAGGCGCGCAACAATGGCCGGCTCGCTCAGCAACTCTTCGGAAGCTGGTGGCAGAGAACCACGTGAAGCCTGCACCACCGCCATCGAATTTTCCGTAGTCACAAATTGAGCACCACCGGCTTGCATATCAGTCTCAGTCCGTCCCAGGCAAGGCAGGATCAAAGCCTGTCTCCCGGTTATTAAATGCGCACGGTTGAGTTTCGTCGAAACATGCGCAGTCAGACGACAACGGCGCAGGGCGTCGGCCGTATATTCGGTATCAGGCGTTGCCGACAGAAAATTTCCGCCCAGCGCAAAGAAAACTCTGGCCTGCCCTGCATGCATTGCCTGAATTGCGCGGACCGTGTCATGGCCATGACCGCGCGGCGGCTCGAAATCAAACTCGGCTGCCAGCTTGTCGAGGAAAGCATCCGTGGGTCGTTCCCAAATTCCCATCGTGCGATCGCCTTGCACATTGCTGTGGCCGCGCACCGGGCACAGACCCGCGCCGGGCTTTCCGATTTGGCCACGGCACAGCATCAAGTTGACGATTTCCTGAATGTTGGCCACCGCGTTCTTGTGCTGCGTCAGGCCCATGGCCCAACAGAAGATTGTCCGTTCCGATTCAATGAAGATTTTCGCCGCGTCTTCGATATGTGCTTTTGAAACTCCGCTTTGTTCCAGCAGGTCGCCCCAGTGCGCGGTCTTAATCGACTCGGCAAACTCTGCAAACCCATCGGTATAATTCGCCATGAAGTCATGGTCCAACACCGAACCGGGATTACGTTCCTCCGCGGATAGCACTTCCTTCATGATGCCTTTGAGCAGGGCGACGTCGCCATTGATGCGCACTTGAAGAAAAAGATCGGCGAGCGCAGTGGCACCGCCAAACCAATGCAGCACGTCCTGCGGATGCTTGAAGTGCGTCATGCCAACTTCCGGCAGCGGATTGATGTGGACCAGCCGGGCGCCATTCTGTTTGGCTTTCTGCAAAGCGGTCAGCATGCGCGGATGATTCGTACCGGGATTTTGACCGATGACGAAGATTGCCTGCGCGAGATTGAAATCTTCGAGCGTCACCGTGCCCTTACCGACGCCGATTGTTTCACCCAGCGCTGACCCACTTGACTCGTGACACATATTCGAGCAGTCCGGCAGATTATTGGTGCCAAACTGCCTGACGAAAAGTTGATACAGAAACGCGGCTTCGTTACTGGTGCGCCCTGAAGTGTAGAAGATAGCCTCATCAGGGTGGTCCAATGCGTTCAGCTCGCCGCCAAGCAAAGCGAAAACTTCATCCCAACTTATTTTTTCATAATGAGTAGCGCCGTCGCGCAGCACCATGGGGCTTGTGATGCGGCCCTGCTTGCCAAGCCAATGGTCAGTCTGATTAGCCAAATCGGCGACGCTCCAGCGCGCAAAGAATTCCGGCGTTACACGTTTGGTCGTCGCTTCATCGGCAACGTGCTTGGCCCCGTTTTCGCAAAACTCCGCGTGCGAGCGCTCATCGTCAGGTTCGGGCCAGGCGCAGCCGGGACAATCAAATCCTGTTTTTTGATTTAGCTTCAGCAACGTGCGCACGCCCCGCGCGACACCCATTTCATTCCAGGTGGTTTTTGCAGTGGCGAGAATCGAGGGAATGCCGCCGGCTACTTTGCTCGGCCTTTCGATTTGCACAAGGGAGGGCTCTTCAGGCGATTCAGCGCGACGATCGGTCGTTGTGGGCTTCCCATCTGACATTGCTAATTACCAATGACTTGATTGGAATTCATTGTATTTCGTGAAGAGCGGTTTACAAAGTGCCGCCCGCCGCGGAAAGTTCGAAGAGCTGCGATAAGAATCTAGCCGCGGATTTACGCAGATAAACGCGGGTTAGAATCTGAAGGAGAAGTCACTGAAGTTTGCCGGGATTGCATGCCTTATCTAATTCGCGTAAATCCGCGGCTAATTAGTATTGACCGGAAGAGCCATTAATCAGTTTCACCACTTGTCCAACTTTCAACTTCCCGCCGTTCAGCACTCGCGCGTAAACACGCGACCAGCCGGGATGAACTTTCTGGGCGATGCGCTGAAATTGGCCATCAACAAAGTAAGCAGGAATGGTATTGCAGGGCGTCGTGTAGCTGGTAACTTCGAGCAACACTTCGTCGCCGAGCGACAACTGAACGCTGGGAACTAACTTCTGCCAATCGACTCCCGAGATGGTTACGTTCTCGCCCACCGCACCGGGAAAAATCGGATGTCCTTCGGCCTGCAGCTCCAGAATCCGTTCCAACGAGAACAAGCACAAGGCGCGCTCAGGTCCACCGTGAATGTCGGGAACGGTATGATCATCGCCGACGATACCCAGTTCATTGACCGTGCCTTCGCGAACGGCCAGCTTGGGAACGCCACCCGCGGAGATATTGAGTTGAAATATTCGTCCAGTCATGAAAACAAAAAGGCAAGCAGTTACGTTAAATAGGTTCGCACTGATTGTAACCGAAAATGAAATGTTTGACTTGGCGCGGCGTTTGGCTTAAAAGCATCTGCTCCTGCTTCGTCGCTCAAACTTTGGAGTGCGCTGGCTTGACAGCGCTTTATAGCGCGGCGGCTTGACGCCGCTTTCGGTTACGCTGCGATCTCCTTTAAGGAGATAAACTCGCGTCGTTCAAGCGGTCAAGCCGCCGCAGCTCAAAAAATTCTTTTAGTCGCATGAGGAAAACTCGATGACTCGCTCATTGCTTCGCTGGTCCACATCATATTTAATGTTTGGTCTAATGTTCGTTTGCGGCATCCTCACGGTGCAGGCGCAGTTAAAGCCGGGCCGCGATCCCAATCAACCGATCGACGAGGAGTACACGAAAAAGATTCGCGAGTATACGACCGAGCCTTACTTTAACTCGCCCTTGACGGATTATTTGCCCGCGTCCGCGAAAGTGCCGACGCCCAAAGCCGTACTCGGCGATGTTGCCGGCGCACCCGGCAAACTGCCTTACGTGGAAGAAGTGAATCGCTACATGCGGCTGCTCGAAAAGGCCAGCCCGCGTGTCAGAGTGTTTTCCATTGGCAACAGCGAAGAGGGCCGCGAGATGATTGCGGTGGCCGTCGCCTCAGAAACTTTGTTGGCAAAGCTCGATGAAAACCGCGCTCGTCTTAGCAAGCTTGCCGACCCACGCACGATTAATCTTGATGACAACGAAGCGGACAAGCTCGTCAGCCAATCGTTTCCGGTCTACTACATTACCGGTGCTATTCATTCGACTGAAACCGGTTCGCCGACGGCGTTGATGGAGCTCGTCTATCGGCTGGCAGTTGATGAGAGTGCGTACGTCAAATCCATCCGCGAAAACATGGTTACCTTGATCACGCCGGTGGTTGAAACCGACGGGCGCGATCGGATGGTGGATATTTATAACTGGCATCTGGCCCACCCCAACGAGAATTATCCATCGCTGATCTACTGGGGCCACTACGTCGCTCACGATAATAATCGCGACGCGATTGGCCTCTCATTAAATCTGACGCGCAACGTGCTCAACACCTACACCGGCTGGAAAGCACAGGTACTGCATGACCTGCACGAGTCAGTTCCCTATCTTTACGACAACACCATCGGCGATGGTCCATACAACGCCTGGGTCGATCCGATTCTCACTGATGAATGGCAGATGATCGGCTGGAACAATGTTTCCGAGATGACGAAGTTTGGCATGCCCGGTGTGTTTGCCCACGGGGACTTTGATACCTGGTCGCCCGGTTATTTGATGTTCATCGCCGCGACGCACAACGGCATCAGCCGTCTCTACGAAACCTTTGGCAACGCCGGCGCCGACACAGTTGAGCGCACGCTTTCACCAAATGAATACTCGCGCACCTGGTATCGCCAGAATCCGCCGCTGCCGAAAGCCAAGTGGTCCCAGCGCAACAATAATAATTATCAGCAAAGCGCGTTGCTGACGTCGCTTTATTATTTCGGCAACAACAGCAAACTCTTTCTCAAGAATTTTTACCTGAAGAGCAAGCGCTCGGTACTGAAACCAAAGAACGAAGGACCGGCCGCTTATGTTTTGCCCGGCGACGATCCGCGGCTGGGAAATCAGGCGGAGCTGTTGCGAACGCTGCAAGCGCAAGGAGTGGAGATCAGCCGCGCGACGGCGCCGTTCACGGTTGCAGTGAAAGCTGGCAAGGCGGCCAGCGACAAAAAGTCAGAACCGGCAACCACACCGGCCACATCACCCGCTGTGATCAAGGAACCCGTCGCCATCGCAACTCCGTCCGATGCCGTGCCTCGAGCTTCTGCAAGTCCCTCCCCAGCACCAAGCCCGCAACCTAGCCCTGCGAAGTTTGTGCAACGGACCTTCGCCGCCGGCAGTTACATCGTGCGCATGGACCAGCCGTACAGCCGCATTGCCGACGCTTTGCTCGACTATCAATACTGGGCGCCTAACGATCCGCAAACGCAAATTTACGACGACACGGCGTGGACCATGGGTGAACTGGCAAACGTCGAGACGGTGCGCGTGGTTGATACGAAGGTTCTGACCGCCCCGATGGAGCGAGTGACTGGAGAAGTACGCGCGCCTGCCGCAGTCAGCGGCACTGGATCAATCTTTCTCATCAATCACACCGCCGATAACGCACTGGCGAGGTTGCGTTGGCGCGTGGTGGACGCGACTGTCGACGCGATCGAAGAGCCTGTCGAAGTCGCAGGACACAAGTTCAATCGCGGATCGTTTGTCGTTCGCAAAGTTGCGCGCGACGAGATAGAACGCGTGGCCACTGAACTTGGCATTCAGGTCTACGCGGTAACCGAGGCGCCCACAGTCAAAAGCCATGCGATCAAGGTTCCGCGGGTCGCGCTAATGCATACCTGGATCGATACGCAGAATGAAGGCTGGTGGCGCCTGGCGTTTGATAAGTTGGGGGTGCCTTACTCCTACATCAGCACGCAGGACGTCGCGAAAGATGCCGACCTGCGCGCGAAGTATGATGTGATTCTGTTTGCGCCTGCCGGCATTCCGCAAAATGCGATCACAGACGGCTTGCCGATGTATGGAAATCCGTTACCCTGGAAAACAACGACGCTGACGCCGAATCTTGGCAAGATCGATTCGACTGATGACACCCGGCCGGGGCTGGGTTGGTCAGGAATTGCAAACCTGCAAAAGTTTGTGCAACAGGGCGGCGTCTTTTTAGCTGTAGACGACACGGCCAGCTTCGCAGTTGACCATGGCTTCGCGCCCGGCGTGTCAATCGCGCGGCCGAATCGATTAAGAGCTGTCGGCGATATTCTGCGCATGAAGACAGTCGACGCCTCGAGCCCGATTGCTTACGGTTACGCGGACTCGCTCGCGATGTATTGTGCGAATGGACCAATCTTCAACCTCAGCAATCTTGCCGGCAGAGGCGGCGGTCAACGCCGTTCGGATCAACGCGTCACCGGCCGCGGCACGCCTGACGATCCCGACACAGTGCAGGGGCGTCCGCCAGCTGAAATTCCGGAACCGCCCAAAGCGGAAACCTGGGAAGCGTTACCGCTGACCGACGAACAGCGCCGCAATGCGGTTGGACTTATCCCGGTGGATCAGCGGCCGCGCGTAGTTCTGCGTTACGCGGACAACAGCGATCTTTTTGTTTCAGGATTGCTGGATGGAGGCGACGAGATTGCGCAACACGCGGCGGTCATTGATTCACCGCTCGGCCGCGGACATGTGATTCTTTTCTCGACCAATCCCATGTGGCGCGGACAAACGAAGGGTAGTTACTTTCTCGTCTTCAACGCGATCTTGAATTTCGATAATTTGAACGCGGGCAGGAAACTGGACCAGAAATAAATGCTCATGCGGAGACAGAAGACTGGGTAGTGCTGCACAGCAGAAGGTCGCGAACATCCGAGTTTAACTAGTTCAACCCATACGGTAGAATATCAGCGGAGGCGATCATGAGTACTGCAAAAGATCAAATTGGCGAATCCTCAAGAGGCAACCTGACGACAGCTCTTATGATGAGATCGTGCGCGAACTTGCCTTTGACTTGATGGTGCAACGCGGGCTGAAAGACTCGGACGATGGTCGCACGATTTCAAACGACGAAATGCAACGCCGGATAAGAATTGATGCCCAATGCGGTGGTGAACACGCCGGCTGCGGAACGCGAAGCGATCTCATTAGCACCGTGGCTTAAGCCCGGTGGTCAAGTCCTACAAAATGATTCCTTGAACCGTTTCCAACGGTTTCTCCTGATCCTGCTCCCAACAAAAACCGTTAGAAACTTCTTATTGGTGCAGACGATTGGTGCCTAAATGTTATCGGCCACGTCACATTCGGCTTTGCCGCCTGATGTG
>DNND01000099.1:38640-38790 GCA_003488005.1 Blastocatellia bacterium
CGGCGGTGGCTATGCCCCGCCGATAGCAACTAAATTATTCTCGGGCTATGCCCTGGATCTGGATCAGCCCTTGGATTTATTGGGTGAGCCGGGCCAAGGGCGCAGCCCAAGACCTTAAAGGCATCTCCGGCGGGGCGTAGCCACCGCCGC
>DNND01000099.1:39090-60282 GCA_003488005.1 Blastocatellia bacterium
CCACCGCCGCACATCAGGCGGCACAGCCGAAGCGCGCCAGCTTCGGTCTCCCTATCAGTCCAGAAAATTTGCAATTACTACGTCATACAGCTTTTGGCTGCCGGTCGGCGTTCCAGGCCGCCAAGCATTCAGCTTAGTCCCTTTCGTCACTGCGTCGTTGCTTAAGGTGCACATTCGAGTATGCTCCGCTGCTATTTAGTTTTGCACTAGCGAATGACGTCTGAGCAAGGGCCCGACACGAATGTCTGTCTTTACTTATCAACCCCTCATGAGGAGAAACACCATGCTAAAGAAATGCCCACAAATTCTGTTGCTGATTCTGATTCTGTCCTGCGCAGCGATGGCGCAAAACACGCAAGTGAGTATGAACGGTGCACCGAAAGTGGCGAACGCGCGAGCCGACAACGATAAAATCCCGGTCACTAGTTCTTCTGAAGAAGCGAAAAAGGAGTTCATGTTGGGCCGCGAGCTGGCTGAGAAATTACTCATTCAGGATTCCATTCAACATTACGACAAAGCAATTGCGCTCGATGCGAGTTTCGCGGCCGCCGAACTCAACCGCGCCACTTCCAGCCCTACCGCCCGGGAATTTTTTGAACACCTGAATAAAGCGGTGAGTTTGTCTGAGCACGCATCGGCAGGCGAGCGCTTGCAAATTCTCGCGGCCGAAGCCGGCGCCAACGGCAATGTCGCGAAACAGAAGGAATACCTGGACCAGTTAGTCGCGCAATTCCCGAACGATGAACGCGCACACTTTGCGTTGGGCGGTTATTATTTCGGCCAGCAGGATTACGCTAACGCCATCGAGCATTACAAGAAAGCGACCGAGCTGAATCCTAATTATTCGACGGCGTTTAATATTCTCGGCTATGCCTACCGGCAAAACGAGGACTATGCAAACTCCGAGAGCGCGTTCAAAAAATACATCGTGCTCATTCCCAACGATCCGAATCCATATGACTCTTACGCCGAGTTACTTTTGAAAATCGGCCGCTTTGACGAGTCGATTGCGCAATACCGCAAGGCTGTGACCATCGATCAAAATTTCATCAATTCTCATTTCGGCGTTGCCTCCGCTTTGATGTATCAAGGTAAGCCCGCCGCAGCCATCTCAGAACTGAACAAGATCATGACGAAGGCGCGTAGCGACGGCGAACGACGCACCGCGATGTTTGGTAAGACGGTTGTTTACGTGGACAGTGGACAACTGGCGAAGGCGCTTGCAGAAGTTGATAACCAGTACGCGCTTGGCGAAAAGACGAATGACGTTCCCGGAATGGCGGGCGATCTCCAACTCAAGGGCAACTTATTGCTCGAGATGGGCCGCTATGACGAAGCGATGGACCATTTCGCGCGCGCTTTGAAGATGACAGAAGATTCAACCTTGTCCGATGCCATCAAGAGCAATACGCGCCGTTTCGATCATTACAACCGGACTCGCGTGGCGCTGGGAAAGAAGGACGTGGCCACTGCGAAAACGGAAGCGCAGGAATTTTGGAAGTTGGCCGAAGCTTCAAACAATCCAATCCAACTCAAGCTGGCCCATGAACTCGGCGGCATGATTGCCTTCGACGAGAAGAACTACGACAAGGCAATTAGCGAGCTTGAGCAATCGAACATGCAAAATCCGCAGGACTTGTACCGGCTTGGTCTGGCTTATCAAGCAAAGGGTAATCGCCTCAAGGCCCGCGAATACTATGCGAAGGCTGCGAAGTTTAATTCGTTGCCGCTAATCAATCTCGCTTTCGTGCGCGCCAAAGCTGCGAAGATGATGGCGGCGAAAGGCTGGAGCTTTAGCCTCCGTGGACGTCGCCTTGCGGCTCGGCCGCTTTCCGGCGATAAGGCTAAGAGCGGGGGCATGCCCGCCTTCCTGCCCTTGAGACTCTTAGAGTTGCGCGATTCCTTTCACGTTGAAAGCCTTTTTGGCGATGATCGCTACTTATCTTCGATCAGCTCAAGGTCGGGAAGGCGGGCATGCCCCCGCTCTTTTAGCACGAAACTTTTGTGCTAAGCCGGAACAGAATCTTCCTCGGATAAATCATTTAACGAAGCGCGGCCGGAAGGAGCAATCTTTCCGGCCGCTTCTTTTTGCGTCTATAATTCCGCGGCAAGCACAACCAGCGGATCCAACCAGGTAGAGTTCCTTTTCACGCATGATCCTCTTCGACGCGATCTTCAATCAGCAGTCATTGGATAAAGTCGCTGTGTTCTTTGAGCAACAGCGAATTAGCTATGCTCAGCTAAGGGAACAAACTATTGGCGTGGTGCGCGCGCTGAGCTTCTTGAATGTCGAGCAAGGAGAGCGGATCGCGTTGTTGTTGCATGACTCGCCTGAGTTCGTCGCGTCATTCATTGCTATCAGTTCGTACGGCGCCATTGCGGTGCCGGTAAATATGGGCCTGCGGCCCGATGAACAGCGAACGATTCTCAACGACTGTACGGCGTCGGTGGCAATCGCTGAGGCGAACCTCGCCGAGGCTTTGCTGGTAGACGAAGAGTTGCCGTCGCTGCTGATCGTCATCAATGTCAATCGTGATGAAGACAGCGAGTCCACCACAGAGTCACAGAGAACACAGAGGACCCACAAAGAAGGCGTTAAAACCTTTGCCTCAAAGAGTGTCCGGCAATTGGACGAACTGCTGACTGAGTCTGCTTCGCAAACCACGCCTCCGTTCACTGATCCGGCTGCCAACGTACCGGCCTGCATCTTCTATACTTCCGGCAGCACAGGCGAGCCCAAAGGCGCAGTGCATCGCCAGGCAGATCTTTTCCACACGAATGAAACGTATTGTCGCGAAGTTTTGAAACTTCGCCACGGTGACAGGTTGTTTTCCTCCTCGCGTTTGCCTTTCTCGTATGGCTTCGGCAACGCGTTTAGCTTTCCATTACTCAACGGCTGCACCACGATTCTTTGTCGCGAAAAGCCAAACGCGGAAGTTATCAGCCGCATGTTTGCGCAGTACAAACCAACTATCTTCTTCGGTGTTCCAGTGATTTATCGCTTGTTGTTGGACCATCATCGCAATGTTGCGCCGCTGGATTTTTCGAGCTTGCGTCTTTGCGTTTCGGCTGGCGAAGCTTTGCCGGCGCCGCTTGGCGAAGAAATAGAAAAAACTTTCGGCACAGAAGTCCTGGACGGTATTGGCTCGACCGAGATGTTTCACATGTGGATGTCGAACCACCAGGGCGAAGTGCGTCACGGCAGCAGCGGCAAACTGATCGATGGCTACGAGGCTCAACTGTTGGACCAGGAAGGAAATCCTACGCCCAAAGGCGCAGCAGGAAATCTTTCGGTGAAAGGCGCAAGCGCGGCCCTGGGTTATTGGAACAAGCCGGAGGTGACCGCGGCCACTTTTGTCGACGGCTGGGTGCGAACTGGCGATCTGTACCGGCAGGATGCGGACGGTTATTGGCATCACATGGGTCGCAGCGACGATTGTTTCAAATCCAGCGGCCAGTGGGTGTCGCCGGTTGAAGTTGAAGGCGTCTTGTTGAAACACGATGGCGTCAATCGGGTTGCTGTAGTTCAGGATTTTGACGGGAATGGTTTGCCTTGTCCTTGCGCGTTCGTGATCAAAGCAAACATCAATGCCGACAACGCCGACCTGGAACAGCAACTGAGCAAGCTAGGACGCGAAAACTTGCCGCGTTTCAAACAACCGCGTCGATATATCTTTGTGGATGAGTTGCCTTACACTGCGACCGGCAAGATTCAGCGATTCAAATTGCGAACACGATTAAGAGATTCATAGTCCTCTAACTCGATAAGAAATTCCAAGTTTTATTTCACGAAAAATTTGCAGTTGGCGGGGACAATATGACCATTTCCGTCTGAAGCGTCCACGGTCACTTCAATGGTTTGGCCCTGCAGTCCCGTCGTATCAATTGTTATTGTTCGAGTTCCGTCACCCTTAATGATCTTTGCCGGAGTGACTCTCCAAACAAACACAAATTCGCCCTCTTCTGGAATATCCGCCGTCACTTGCACCTCACTACCCGCCCGAACGGCTCCGGAGGGACAATTAATTATCAGATTCGGCGGGTCCCCGCGCGGATACACTGACGGTAGCAAGTCGACAAGTTTCTCAAATGATTGGGAGAGCGCAACGAGGGACTCTTTGACCTCTTCAGCTTCCCCCTTTTTTGCTCGACCGCTGAATGACTTCAGCGTCTTCTTAAAGCCATTGCGGGCTTTCGCAAAGGCGCGGCGATTGGCACGCGGGGCCTCGGGAACTCCGAGCTTGATGATCGCTTCGCCGCGGGCCACCAACTCTTTAGCCGTTGCTCTAATTTGCGGTAAATCGTTCTGAGTGAGGGCCACGTCGTGCAATGGACTTAAGACCTCATAAAAGCGTTCATATTCGTCAATGGTAAATCTACGTTGCACGCCCGCAGGCGACGCGAGCGGGCTCTCAAAGGACATTATGAGAATCGCAATTAGGGTTAGTGCAGAAAGTAGATGAGGTCTTTTCATTTCTTTTCGATTCGAGCCCGTCGCGCTGGAAAAGATTGGCAAACCGATTATAATCCCGACGCAGCTTTCAACTAATGGAAAACCACAAATCGTGACTGAAAAAAGCATCCAGGAAACCTACGCGCCCAACAATGCGTGCTTTGGTTGCGGGCCGGCGAACGAAAAGGGGTTGCACATTCGCAGCTTTCCGCAAGGTGACGAAGTAGTCGCGGAATTTCAACCCGAGTCTTATCAGGAGGCATTTCCCGGGATGCTCAGCGGCGGCATCATCGGCACGCTGCTCGACTGTCATTGCAACTGGACCGCTGCTTATCATTTGATGAAGAGCGCGGGCGCCGATCATCCGCCCTGCACAGTCACCGCTGATTACAAGATTACCTTGCGACGGCCGACGCCTACGGACCAACCGGTGCGGCTGGTGGCGCGCGTGGTTGAATCCAGCGCTGATCGCGCCGTGGTTGAAGGCGAGTTGATCGCACATGACAAGGTCACGGCAACCTGTCGCGGCACCTTCGTCGCAGTGAAACCCGGCCATCCCGCCTATCATCGCTGGTGAGAATCCGAAATAATCTGGCCGCGAATTACCGCGGATTACACGAATATGAAAAACACTCGACTATTGGACCACCCTTTGAAGAAAGCTCATTGTTACGAGTTGTTTCAGTTGCTGCTTTTCGAATCCGCGTTCATCTGCGTTAATCCGCAGCCTAACAATTTGCTTAGCTAATTCTTCGACGGGTATCATTCTTTCCTCAAAACTTTCGGCATACTCTTTCTAAAGGATAAGAATGACAGATCTAACCCATCGACCTCGTCGTCTCAGAAGGACCGAAGCGCTGCGTTCGCTTGTCCGCGAAACGCGCCTGGCGCGCGAAGACTTCATACTTCCCTTGTTCGCCTGCGCCGGCACAAAAGTTCGACGCGAGATCAAATCGATGCCCGGCGTCTGCAACCTGTCGGTCGATGAGATTGCCAACGAGGCGGCGGCCGCTTTCGACTCTGGAGTAAAAGGCATAATACTTTTTGGTCTGCCCGAGACAAAAGATGAGACCGCCAGCGGTGCCTATCGCGACGATGGCATTGTGCAACAGGCCATTCGCGCAATAAAGAAATCAGCGCCGGACTTAGTCGTCATGGCCGACACCTGTTTATGCGAATACACTTCGCACGGTCACTGCGGTGTGGTGCGCGACGGCGAAGTCATCAACGACGAGTCGCTTGAGTTGCTCGCGCAAACGGCGGTCAGCCAGGCAGCAGCCGGCGCTGATTTAGTTGCGCCCTCGGCGATGATGGACGGACAAGTCGGCGCCATTCGCGAAGCGCTGGATGAAGCAGGTTTTGATCAAACTCCAATCATGGCCTACGCGGTAAAGTATGCGTCGGCTTTGTATGGTCCATTTCGTGAGGCTGCCGACAGCACGCCTGCGTTTGGCGATCGGCGCGCTTACCAGATGGACGCGTCCAACGCTCGCGAAGCGATGCACGAGGCTGAACTGGACTACCTTGAAGGCGCCGACATTTTGCTGGTCAAGCCGGCGACAATTTATCTCGACGTGCTGAAGACGATGCGCGATGAATTCGATGTGCCGCTGGCTGCGTACCATGTATCCGGCGAATACGCGATGATAAAAGCGGCGGCGCAAAAAGGTTGGATTGATGAGCAGCGGGTGATGATGGAAACATTGACGAGCATCAAACGCGCCGGCGCCGACATTATTCTTACTTACTACGCTCGCGAAGCGATCAAGGTGCTGGGATAGATTCTCCTCGCAGGTTTTACTAAGGCCGGCGCGCAACCTTGTCTGCCGGCGCAGCCTCAAAGGTTCGTCCTTCAGAAATCAAAACTGCGGTGCGGGAGGCAATTTTGCTTATTACCCACCAAAGAGTGCGCAAAGCAGCCGCCGCGCTGCTTGTGATGTTCGTGTTTTGCACCGCGGTGCGCGCACAGTCCGGACGGCACGGCGAGAAGTTAACTGCGGTTCCAGTTCCCGTCGACACGCCAACGGCAAACTCTGTGACGACAAGTTCAGCCCACTTGCCAGAAAAGACTCACCTGCTCGTTGCCAGACAAACCACCCGAAAACATCTGCGAACCGAAGACGTCGCGTTTGCGAGTTTCGTCAAACGGTTGAATGGATACACGAACGTTGAATGCCTGCCTCTTGGCGACATGAAGCAATCGCAGGCAGCAGCGCGTGCGAAAACGGAAACTGTCAATCCGGTCGTTATCGTTACCTTTGATATCGACAGCTATGCGGGCGGAACGATCATTTTGAATTCGCAGGATTTGGAGATTGAGTATTTTTTATTCGCGCCGCATTCAGGCAAAAAGCAAACGCAAGGCAAGGTTTACTTTCAATCCGTTGGCAGCGGGCGCTTGCGCAAGAGCAATTGGCCCAACGGCACGCCGGTCAAGATGACGCCGGAAGACGCCGGGATCGAGGCTGCGGAAAGTTTGTATCAATGGCTGGTGTTCGCAGCCGCGATGAAGAAACCAGCGCCATAGTCCTTGTTTGAACTCTGTGGAAAATCCTGAATACTTGCAAGTCGATAATTTAGTTCCGCAGTTCGTCAAGAGCTTTGCCCAAACGTTCAAGTCCTTCAATCAGAACCTCAGTCGCGCCACCCAGGCCGACGCGGAAATGCGCAGGCAGCTCGAAATAACTTCCCGGCACAACTGAAGTTTCGTATTTTTCTCTTAGCAACCGGCAAAGACTTTCTGAACTTCCCTGTCGCAAACGTGGAAACATTGTCGTGCCCGAATCGGTTCGCACCGTTTGCAGATCGTCGCGCGTATCGAGAAACCCATTAAGCAATCTGCGATTCGCTTCCAAGCGCGCGCGCGCTTTGATTGAAATCTTCTCGAGTTGAACGAAGGCGCAAACATTCAACCGTTCCGCCGGGTGCGCCGCATTTACTCCAAACAAATCGTTCAGCAACCAGATCTCCCGCGCCAGCGAAGGTTCGGCCACAATCCAGCCGCATCTCAATCCGCTCAGTCCGAAGGCTTTAGTCAAGCTGCTGGTTGCCATGAACTGTGGGCCCAGATGCAGCGCCGTGGGCGGCCGCTGGTCAAACATCGATTCAAGATAAACTTCGTCAACCAAGACCCGGGCATTCACACGCTGCGCCAGCTCGCCTAGTTCTCTTAAGGAGTTCTCATCGGTCAACACGCCACTCGGGTTGTGGTGATTTGTGATCACAATCAGGCGGGTATTGACCGAGAGGTTCTTCTCAATCTCGGCGGGCATAACTGCAAAACCATCTTCGAAGCGGCGCGGAAACCGGCGGATGTCTGCGCCAAGGTAACGCGCCAACGCCAGCAACGGTTCGTAGGTCGGTTGTTCGATCAGCACCTCGTCACCAGGATTAACGACGACGGCCATCGCCAAATGATTCGCGAGTGAAGTGCCGGTCGCGGTAACGATCGAATCGGTGCTAACGTCCATCCTTTTAGCAATCGCGTCGAGCAAAGGTGGGTAGCCATAACTATCCGCTCCCGTTAAGGCGAGATCTTCCAGTTTTACCTCGAGTTCGCTTAGCTCAAGATTATCCAGGCCGCTGGTCGCCAAATTAAGAGGCGCGCGCGACTTGGTCTTGGCCCAGTTTATATATTTCGAAGCGTGCGCTTCGCGTTGAGCGGTCATATTCGATTCTTTCTTTGCCACAAAAAGTAAGCGGGAATACCGGCCAGCAGGATCCCCAACCCAATCAAAGTGTTCGCCGGATATTGGTAGACAGTATTAATCACTACCAACCAACAGACTGCGATAAAGATGACGGTAGTTACCGGGTGGCCAGGCACGCGCGCCAGCGGTCCACTGGCGCGTTCGGCTTTGAAGCGGCGGCGAAAAATAAATACACACATCGCGGTCAGGCCGAAGAAGATAAAGTCGACGGAAACCACGTAGTTGAGAATCTGCTCGTACCTTCCCGAAAGCGCAATGACGGTTGCGAGTGCACCTTGCATCACGATCGCAATCACCGGCACGCGGCTGCGCCGGCTCAGTTTTGCAACTGCACCAAAAAATAATCCGTCCTCGGCCATCGCAAAATAGACGCGCGGCGCAGTCAGCATGCTTTGGCTGAGAAAGCCCAGTGTTGAAATCGCAATGCCGGCGGCAATCAGTCGCGCTCCGGTTGGGCCAAGTGCTATTCGCATAACGTCTGAAGCTGGCGTTGTGGTGTTCGCCAAGCCTGAAACTCCGAGCACCTGCACGCAAACAACATTCACCGCCAAATAGAGAATGACGACGCCAGTCACGCCGATGACGAGTGCGCGTGGCAGATTCTTTGCTGGTTCGCGTATTTCGCCGGCTACAAAAGTTGCAGTTTGCCAACCTCCGTACGCGAACAACACCGGCACCATGGCCGCGCCAATCATCGTAAGAAAAGGAAAAATATCCCGGGAACTATATAGTTGGAACTCGGTATGGCCGCCGTTACCTGGTCCGAATGGATTAACCGCGGGCACTTTCTCCGGACCGGCGAGAAACAGACCACAGGCGATTAGCGCCCCGATCGCAACGATCTTCAGCACCATGAGAAAACTTTGAACCGTGCCACCGGCGCGCACGCCCAGGCAGTTGACGATCGTCAACACTGCCAACGCCAGTCCCGCCAACACACCGTCCGCCATCTGAACGTTGGTCAACTCACGAAAATAACGAGCAAAGGTCACAGCAACTGCCGCCATGCCGCCTGTTTGAATTACCAGCAACAGCCCCCAGCCATACAAGAAAGCGACCAGCGGATGAAAGGCCTCGCGAAGGTATGCATATTGTCCGCCAACCTCAGGCCGCACCGTTGCCAGCTCGGCCCAAATAAATCCAGCGGCCAGCGCAACGAGGCCGCCCAGCGCCCAAACAGTCAAAATCAAGAACTGCGTGTGAACGTGGCGAGCGGCTACGGAAGGATTCATAAAAATTCCCGAGCCGATAATGCCGCCCATTACCAGCATGGTGGCGTCAAACAATCCGAGGCGACGCGCCAAACCAGCATTCTTATGCGCAGGATGGACCAAGGAATTCCTTTTTGCTTATCTTACAAGCTTTGCATCAAAACTATTTTCCCAGACTCGGCAGCATCACGACTTCTTCTCTAACTAACTAATATTTCTGCTATAACTGTCGCAGCTCGAATAAATCTATTTCACACACGCCGCCGCGAATGCCAGCGTTCCATTATGGACCTTAAGAATCGCCATAGGCCCCTGGGAATTGTCGATCTCTGCTCATGGCTTTTTCCGCTCACCTATCTAGTTCATGTCGCGGAGGAGTACTGGTGCGGCGAAGGTTATCCCGCCTACATTCTGCGAGTCCGCGGCGTGCAACTTTCGACAACAAGATTTCTGGTAGCCCAAGCCCTTGGCACTGTTTTGATGGCTGCCGGCATTATTTTGGCGCGACGCTTCAACTTTCCTCATATGGTGGTCATTATTGTTGCGTCAATCGCGCTGGTCAACGGGTTGACTCATACCATGACGAGCTTGAGCAGTGGCGTTTACGGTCCCGGTGTCGTGTCGTCAGCTTTGATTTGGATACCGCTGAGCATTTTTTGCCTCGTTCATTTTAGAAATGACTTGAGCAGAAAAAGGTACCTGACTGCAGTTGCGATCGGTCTCGCCGTTAACGTGTTGGTCTTCGTGATCACCATGCGAGGCGCGCGGCTGGTTTGAAGATTCAATCCGCCGATTACGCAGATTACACTGATTAAGAAAACCCAAAAACGCTAATCTGTTTTCTCCGCATCCGCGCAATCTGTGTAATCTACGGATAAATATAAAACCGGAGCCACAAGGTTTGTGACTCCGGTTTTCATTTAACAAAAAGCTCTGCGAATTAGAAGCTGCCGCTCACGCCTTTGAATCCGTGGCGCGCCTGTTTGGCCGCCCAGGTCAACACGCGCGTGGTGTCGTAGCAGTAACCCAGTATGTAGTTGCAAGTTGACAGGCAATGCTTGGTGCAATCCACCTTCATGTCGTCAAGCTGTTTGACGTCAAACTTGTGATTGCCGACTACGCCCCAATCGTGCGTCGCCGAATACATCGGGAAACACGGCGCCAGCGTTCCATCGGTGCGAATGATCAGCGAGTTCTGTCCGGCGCGACACTGCCAGGGTGGAACTTTCCCGCGCATCAACAACTTCATGTCTTCCATGTGCTGGATGGGGTTGACCATTTTGTAGCCATGGTTGACTCGCTTGTCATTTAGATAATCGAGCAACGCATCAACCTTGGGCCAATCTTCCGGCGTCAGGTAAGTCTGATTTTCAGTTAGATGCTTGAAGTGATCCTGCTCGGTCATCGGCGTCTCGTTGATGTGGTAATCCGTCGCGATGCCGCTGTCGTGAGCAATCTCGGTCAACTCCTTAACATCGTCCATGTTGTTATGGCAGATGTTGATATTGAACATCACGGTGTAGCCGTAGTAACGCTGGCGCTTCACGAGATAATCGAAGTAAGGCTTGATCGGTTCAAAAGCCTTTGGCAATGACTTTCGATCCTTCACCGAATCCACCGCCAGGTTGACAGTGGCAATGCCTGCGTCACCGAGACGATCGATTACGTCCGGCTTCATCAGCCTTCCGTTCGTCGGCAGGTAAACAAAGATGTCTTTCTTCGCGCTGTAGTCGACGATCTTATGAATGAACTTCGGCCGCAGCAGCGGTTCGCCACCCATCAGCGCCAACACGCGCGAGCCAATTGAATGCAGCCAATCAATCGAGCGCTTGGCCACGTCTTCAGTCATGCCCTTGACGGCGTTGTTATACGACCAACAATAATGGCAATCGAGATTGCATTTCCATTCTGTAAAGAGATAGGGAATGATCGGTCGCAAATCGCCGCTGTGCCAGCGCGATTTGAAGTAAGGTGAACCCCACGTCTTCCAGGTGCGAATCGCGTTCAACTTCTGATACTGCCGCTCGGTCATCTCCACCGGGTTTGGTTTTTGCGGATAGACCGGCTCGGGCAAAACGTTTTCCGGAATCGGCTCGAGCTTTGGCCGGCTCTCTTCCTTATAAAGTATTTGATGGAGTTTTTGATCGATGCGAAAAGCCGGCGCATCGGTTCCTGCATCCGTGGGCACAGGCGGTGGAGTCTGAATGTTCTCCTGAATTTCTGCCATGATATTTCCTCTCTAAGTTGAACGAGCAGGCGGCGAGTTTGGCCGGCTGACAGTTGGGACGCGCGTCTCGGGAAAACGGTTGCGAATGATTACCAGCGGTCAGTACAGTTTCTACGGTGTTAGTAAGACTGTGGGCCGCGGCGGTTGCCTTATAAACGTCGCGAATATTGGCTGATTTCCGGCGAAATTGCAAGCTTGGACGGTGAGCATGCAGTGCTTGATGAACTCCAGTTTGCTTAGGACTTTGAATCGCGCTACCCTTGCGGCTTTTGTTGGCGCCAGGATCGTTAACTATCTGCTGACGCACGCTTTTTTAGAACGTTTAAGGACAGCAAATTGGCAGCTAAAGCTGAAGTAATTGTTACCGCCGGATTAAGACCCGAGTTGTTTGCGGCGCGAGGAATGGTTTCTTTAAACGCTCGTGTGCTGGTCATCGCGCTGGCGCTGCTTGTGGTGGCCGGGTTCGCCTTTCGCCTAACGCACCTCAGCGCTGAAGGACTAAGCGAAGACGAACTGAACAAGCTGGAAGCGGTAAACGACTATCGCCAGCACGGTCTGACGTCGGCAAACGGCGAACATCCGCTTTTGATGAAGGCGTTGCAAACGGTCACGGTTGTTTTCGCCGACAAATGGAACGGCATCTCGTTAGGCAGAACCAAGCCCATCGCAACTGAAACTGCCCTTCGCTTTCCCAGCGCGCTCTTCGGGGCGTTGACTACAATTCTTATTTACTTGCTGACGGCTGAATTATTTGGAGCTGAAGCCGGCTTGATAGCTGCCGCGCTGTGGGCGTTTGACCCAAGTGCAATTGGATTTAATCGCATCGCGAAAGAAGATACGTTCCTGACTTTCTTTTTTCTGCTGGCGAATGTTTTCTGGCTGCGCGGTCAGCGCTTAGCGGAAAGCAACCCAGATGTGAAGCCAACGAAGTATTATTGGGCCACCGCCGCAGCCTTTGGCGCCATGATGGCTTCAAAATATTTGCCGCAACTCATCACGATTACGATTGCTTATTACGGGATCTTTCAGCCCATCCCCGAAACGCGCTGGCGGCTTGGGAAGAAACGCATGCTGGCTTTCTTCGCCATTATGGGAGTCACTTTTCTGTTACTCAATCCCACCATTCTGTTGCCGGGAACGTGGAAACAAATGGGGCTGTTCGCTGGCCAGAAACTGATCGGTCATGATGGTTACGAGTTTATGGGACAGGTTTACAGTCACCGCCTGACGGATTGGTTCAATGGGATACCCTGGTACTTCTATCATCTTTTTGTCGCCGTCAAATTACCGTTGCTGACGCTGGTGGGATTCGTGATCGGGTTACCGCTGCTTTTTCGGCGCAAGCTTGGCGACGGCCGTTATTTCATAATGTTGTGGCTGTTCCTTTGGATGATGACGTTTAGTTTCGTCGGTGGCAAATTCACGCGTTACTTCACCGTGGCTCTTCCCGCTGTGCTGATAACCGCGGCCATCGGAATTCAGTTCTTCAGCGTTTGGATTTCAAAGAAGCTGGCGAACTTGCCGGCCGCAAGCTGGCCCACCAGCTACCTGCGATTGGCGCTCGTTCTGGTTTTCATCATCGGCTCAGTGCAAGCGGCGGCTTCGGTGGCCCCACACTTCAGGCTTTTTACTAATGTGCTTGGTGGAGGCGTCGCTCGCGAGGGTTATTACTTTCCGCACGATGAATTCTACGATGGCAGTGTTCGTGAGGTGATGTTTGAGATAGCCAAACGCGCCAAACCGAATGCGCAGGTTGCCAGCGAGGTTCCCAATCTGGCCGCGTTCTACGCGCGCAGGGCCAATCGCCCCGATCTGGTATGCGTATCTGTTTCGGATCCGAATGCGTTGAAGCAATTAAAGGAAGGCGACTTTGTTGTCGATGCGAGGGGCCGGCGTTACTTTAGCAACCAGGTGCTGCTGAACGTTCTTTCAAACTCGGTCTCACCGACATTTCAAACGATGCTGGGACCAGCAGTCTCGGCTTCGGTGTACGAACTGGACAAACAGACGCAGGAAGTTATTTTGGAAACGGCGCGACGCTTGCCGCCGTTGGCCAGTAATATTCAGTTGGAATGGTACGCACGTTATCAGCAACTAATTATTTCGGCCCCTCCTCTTGATTAGACACTCGATCAATCGACCTTCGTTTTTCCAGCCAACGCTGAAATGAGCTTCGACTCTCGCCCGACCGTCTTCCAAGTAACAGATCGTGGATGTTTATGTCTTCATCGAGGTCAGGCCAATTGAGTCCCTCGCCTTGTCCGATTAACCGCCAATTCTCTCGCTCAGCGGCGGTGGCGTGCACGAGCCGCGGGAACCACTCAAGCGGTACCGTAATAGTTCGCCCATCCGCCAAGCTGACCGTTAGAGCGTCTCCTGTGATCGCAACACCGTCGGCCTGAGCATCAGCCGTGGAAATACTCATTGGAACCCCCATGATTGAAAATTTGGTTAACGTTCGGTTGAATGGGAGCAATGGCTTTAGTCTGAGCCATGACACTTTTTGTATTTCTTGCCTGAGCCGCAGGGACATGGCTCGTTTCGTCCAACGGACGCTAAGGCCGCCTTTTTCGCTTTGTTGATATCCGCTACGTAATCTATAGATCCGAACGATGGCCACCTAAACGTAAACCATGTCTCTCCATTGTGATTTGTTATGGACATATCTCCGCCCATGATGATGTCCATACCTATAATCGCGCCACAGCCTTGCATGTCTGGGCACTCACTGACGAGTACGCCGATGATCGCCACTTGATTTGGGAGGAAGAAGTTGACGAGGTATGTTTGAAAATCACCCTTACCACCAGCATGATGGACCAATCGTTTGCCTGCGGTAATGAGGCCCAACGCCTTAGCCGTGGTTTCTGTAATCACACTATGGGTCGCTCCGGTGTCCCAAAGTGCTGCAGTCTTGAAGAGGTTAGGGTTTTTTGGAGGGGTCTGTGGATCGAAAGCTTCCGAAATGCGAACCTCGGTAATGATCCGGTTTGCGACGCCGTTATGTTTTTGTGTAAATGCTCGGCATTCAATGGTCTGCTTAATTGAATCAGTTCTTAGGCCGCCTTACCGAAAAGTTCGTGAGAAGTAATGGTAACGGTATAGGCGTCTGAGCCCGGAACGCAAGGTTGGATCATAAACGTGCCGGGTTCGTATTTCTTAACGGCGTCGAGATAAGCCTGTAACGGGTCGTCATATACCCCAGCGACTTCCTCACCCCGCAGAACAAGGGTCTTGCCCTCATACTGTTTTACGAGTTGATCTTGATTGGCTATAAAGAAATTTAGCTCTTTCTCAAACATGTAGGCCAGCCTCAGAACGATTGTAACAAGCGAGGGGTTGAAAGGGTATTCCAGGAGAAACGATTTCGTCAAGCTCTTTAGATCCCGCGAGTTACGAGTCCAAGTTTCCTTTTCCATAAGCCGACGATAGGACTCGCAAAGTTAATGGCTATGCCTAGACAACAATTACCGTCTGACTTCAACCTCGACCGGCTTGGCGTCGTGCGACTCATAACCTTCCGGCCAGTTAGAAATGTTCACACCGTAAGGCCAGTCAGCCTCCGCACTAACAGCAAAGCGAATAGTAATCGGCAGCCCACGCATGGCGCGTAAACGAACTGACAACTTGTCGATGCGCCATTCCTGAATCAAAGGTGCGTTGCCGGGCTCGACCGGGATTAGTCGCGAACCGCAGTCCGTCCCATTCACAAAAAGCGTTACGCGCGTCTTGATTTGTTCGGGCTTTGCATCAATCGGCAACACAGGTTGAATATGCGCGCGCACAATCATCTCGCTTACACGGCGCCGATCGGCGCGCTCCGGCACGAGATAATCGAGGTGGCCCACGCCGAATCCCCAGATGTATCCTGGTCCACTGCCAATCTTTTCAAACTGCTCGGCTGCAGCCATCTGCGGTTTGAACTGATACAACAGCGACCGATCATCGCGGACAATTATTTGCGGCATGGTCGCCGGGTCTCCGGGCGATCGCGACCAGGAAAACTGTCTGGGTACTAAGTGACGCGAAGGGTCGGTTAATCGTTCCGGCGGATCGGCAGAACTGAGCGCGCCAAACATCTGCGCAGCGCGCTTAACTTCGTCAAGGACGGCGGCATCGCGCGAAGTTGAATACGTTATTCCGTAACCGCGACCGGGATCCGGCGTGAAAATCCAGAACATCGCGCCGGCCGAACCAGCGCGAACATTGCTCTCAAAAAATGCTCGATACCATTCCGTTTGCGACACGCCGCGATAACCCTGGGTGCCGATGCCAAATTCTCCAAAGACGAGCGGCTTGTTAAGAGAAAAAGCGGCCGCCGCGCGATTCTCGACAAACTCGCGCAGCGCCGCTGGCGAATCAACAAAGCTGTCGCTGTCGTCTTTTGGATAATTGTGAACGTCGCAGTAATCGATATTCTGCAGACGGTGGTCGGCAAGCCACTCCCTTCTTTCGGCGGCAGTGCGATAGCCCCAGTCGCCCGGCGTAATCGCATGATTCGGATCGAGTGACTTGAGATACGCGCTCATCTCGGCAATCCAAGCGCGTCTTTCCGTCCAACGACCGGTTACGGCCTGCGCCTCATTCATTAACTCCCAACCCATGATCGTCGGATCGTCGCGATAGAGAATGCCGGTTACGCTGTTGCGCCGGGTAACAATTTTTTCCAGGTGCTCTCGATAAAGCTGTCGCGTTTTCTCGTTTGTATAAAACGCCATTGCGCGTTCAGGATTAATTCCAAACTTGTATTGGGCATCAGCCGCGTCAGCGATGCCTGCCCAGCGCAAATACTGTGTCACACCACCCGTGTCGCGCCACCAATTTGCCAGACACAATTGCACCTGAAGATTATTCTGCGCGGCTTGCGCAATGACATTGTCGAGATGAATAAACGCGTCTTCGTTCCAGTTACCCGGCGACCAGCGAAAGGGATGCGTACGCGGCCAGTCTGCCTGGTCGGCGACAGGTCCCACATCATTTGGACCACCTTCGCCTGACGCCCAGATACGCACCACGCGAATGCCTGCCTGGGCCGCCTGGCGCAGCGTCTCGGGCATGCGCTGGCGATCGTCATCGCGGTACATCACCGATACGTTGGCGCCAACAAAACGAAACGGTTGACCGGCGATTAGAAAACGGCTACCACGCGTTTGCACAAAGCGGTTTGATGGGTCGCGGCGAGCAGCTGGCGAGCCGGGCCGAATGAAGAAAAAGGCCGCACCCACAGCAACTGTGAGCGCGGCGTATGGTAAAAACTTTTTCACAGCAAACGAAATAACGGATGGAGCTTTCTCACCGGGGAGTCGTCAATCGGATAAAGCCGATGATTGCACAAATCGCCCCCAGTATCACAAAGAAGTTGAAGAAGGTCAGCACCGTGAATACAAAGCTGGAATCGTTGGTTAGTACTCCAAAGCCAACCGCCAGAAACTGAATGTGAAATAACAGCATGCAGACCGCAGTGAATGAAAACCAACGCGTCGCTGGACCAAACGCCCGCGCGCGGGCAAAACCGAGCACCGCTGCTACCAACCAGGCTATTGCGCCCAGCAGAAACATGCTGGCGATAACCGGGCCGAAATAACTCGGCTGGTGGAAAGTGGTATTTACTTGCGCGAGCAGCGTTACCAACAAGATAAACATTCGCCTTCTCCTCTTCGGGTTTGTACGGGCTAACAAACCAAGCGCCGTTTGCGCACGTCCGAAGCCGCTAACTGTGCACAAACGGCGGTCAAAGTTTTAATTTTAGAAACGGCTAATAGCGACAGCGTTGTCGGGCAAGCAGACGCCGTGATGCGAACAAAAACGAATCACCGACTACTGCGTGATGTGAATCTCCTCTTCCTTGTTTACATGTCCCAGGAAGTAGAGCAACCCGCAGATGAAAGCAACGGCAGCAAGGCCCAGGGCGCGCCAACCTAACGAATGTCCGCCCTCGGCGTCCGTAAAAGTCACGAACCTGTAGAAGTAGTAAATCGCACCTCCAGCAGCGAGCAGACCCACAATCGCGAGTAACACTTCTTTCATATCATTTACCTCCGGCAATGAGTTGCTATGAAGGTTAGGAAAAAGCCACTTAGCGCTATGTGGTCAGCATGTTAACGCCAGCCATCCGGGAACGCAAGTTTTTCGACGCCGTAGCGGTGTCTTAATTTCAGTTTTCTCTTGTTGACCACGTACTCAACTGAATAATCTCTAAAGAATGATTCGCTTGTCGCCAGCGCGTCGCGTTATTCGTTCGCTGTCGAGGTACTCCAAAAGCGGAATGGCATATTTGCGCGATACACTCGCCAACGTCTTGAACTGCGGCACGTCGAGCAACCGCTCGGGTTCGTGTTGCGAAGCGAAGTCCTGAAGCAGGGCGCGCAAGCGATCGCTGGCGCTAACGTGCAAAAACATTTCCGCGTGAACGCGCACCAGAGTCCCGCTATCAAGCAGCATTTGCAGAAGTTTTCGCGCGTGAGTGCGTTGCGCCGGCGTCACCCCGGCGGTTTCCAGAGCCCGGTCAAGAGTAGGTGGCTCAAGTTGTGCCGCTTGATAGATGGCCGCGATTTTGTCGCGCAGCGTCGTGTCGGCGGTGGAGAGGTCAACTGTGTGTTCGCTGAGGCGAACCAAATCTTTTTCCGTAACCACAGCGCCCTTACTTTCAAGCCGGTTCATTACCGCGCGAAATACTTCCGGCGCCGAATGACTGAAGAAACGCTCGCGCAAAACTTCGCGCGCAAGTCCGCGCGATAAGGGATCGCGTTTGTGATGAGACTTCATTTCCGCAACCACGGCGTCCGCGAATTTTTCAAAATTGGCAGTACTGATGAATACCCCATTCGCGTTGGTGATCGTTCCGGCCCGCTCTGCTTCGGTTGCCGCGGCCGACAAAACCGTATCTTTCAAACCCATCCGGGCTATCAGTTGTTCAAGCGTCATTCCTTGATCGCCGGCGGCCAAAACAAAGGCCGCTAACTTTCTTGCGCGTTCGGGTCGCATTAATTCGTGCAGGCGCTCGTCAGTCTTTGCCAGTTCCCTGCCTCGATGTTTTGCGGCCAGGGGATCGAGCACCACGCCGCCGGCAATGGTTATCGCCGGCGAATAAGAACGGATAATAAAGCGTTCACCGTGCAGCGCTACGACCGGCGTCTCCAATCGTAATTGTGCGAAAGCGGATTCACCGGGCGCAATTTCGCCGGGCAGATTAAGTACTCGTACTCGCCCCAGCACCTCAGCCGAACCAATATGCACCCGGACGCGCGCGCGTGTTCGCAAGGCTCGCGGTGCGCTCTCGAGAACTTTTAGCTGCACATCGAGAATTTGCGTGGTCGCCAAACGAGTGACTTCCGCCAGCACCATACCGCGTTCGATTGCGCTCAACTCCACACTCGCAAGATTCACTGCCGTTCGCTGTCCGGCTGCGGCACTTCGTACTGCTGCGCCGTGAACCTGGACCCCACGCACGCGCACCCGCGCGCCGGCGGGGAGCAGTTCAAGTTCATCGCCTTCCGATATCTGACCGGACACGAGTGTGCCGGTGACAACGGCGCCGAACCCTTTCATTGTGAACACGCGATCGATGGGTAACCGCGTGACAAAATCCGCGGAGCGCGCCGGCGTTTCGGCTGCAACCTGGCGCAGCGTCGCGCGCAATTCTTCCAACCCGGCGGCTGTCTTCGCACTTACCGCAATCATGGGCGCGCCTTCCAAAAACGAACCGGCCACCAACTCTGCCGCTTCGGCTCTAACCAACGAAAGCATTTCTTCCTCAACCAGATCGGTCTTGGTGATGACAATCAGTCCATGAACTACGCCGAGGAGCCGGCAAATATCGAAATGCTCTCGCGTCTGCGGCATCACGCCTTCATCCGCGGCGATTACGAGCGCGACGGCGTCAATGCCATGCGCACCGGCCAGCATGTTCTTCACAAAGCGCTCATGTCCGGGAACATCAACGAAGCCTATGCGAAGGTCGCCAAGCTCGAGGTCGGCAAAACCCAGATCGATAGTGATGCCGCGACGCTTTTCTTCAGGAAGGCGATCAGGATTTTTTCCGGTCAGGGCCTGGACCAGCGAACTTTTTCCGTGATCTATGTGTCCGGCGGTGCCGATTACGATGGATGGCATAAGACAGGGTGTAGGGGGTTGGGTGTAGGGTTAGGGAGGAGATGCAGGCACCACGTCGGCAAGATGTCTGATGTCTTACCGACACCCTACCCCACCCCTACACCCTATGCCCATAAACCTATTTTTTCACGATTTCAAAATCGATCCACTGCGTGGCAAGGCGATGCTTCTCTTTCGCCAGCAAGTCCGTAGCAATTACCTGCAAGACGTATTCGCCAGGCAACATTCCAGCCCCAAGTTCCAACGCGCCCGTCACCTGCAATTGTTTGAAGTCTGTCAGATTGGCGGTGTCGAGAGAAACTTGCCCGCCGGTGAACACCAGTTGGCCATCCCGGAAAACCCTAATCTGCGTTTGCAAGTTAGGTTTTCCCGTCTGCTTATCTAACTGCGCGTTGTAAATGGCCACCCCATACAACATCACCATTCCGCCGCTGAAGCGACGCAGCGCCGCGCTGGTTTCCGGGTCGGATTGATCGACACTGTCATCAGCACTCGCTTCCGGATCAGGCCCTGCACGTTCTCGCAAATATGTTTGCAGCGGCAGACCTCGCACCAGCACGCCCGACAAGGTCAAGCGATTTTTTTTGATATCGGGAACTTCTATGAATTGCGATGCCGAACCAACGTGTTCAGACGCTACGTCTCGCAACGCGGCGCGCAATTGATAAGCACCGGCTTTCTTGACCGGCACCATAACGTTGTAAATAAAACCTTCTTTCAAAATGCGATCGTAGGTTTTTCCTCTAAGCCGAATGGTATGGGTGCGGCTGATCTGATCGATGACAACGCCATTATCGCCAAAGGTGACGGCCAGGATATCGAACACGGATTGATTCCAGCCATCGGGTTGTTCGATGAAGGTTAAGTCCCGAGCATTGACGTGCAGCATCGAACGCATAATCGAACCTGTCTTCGGATCGTGAGAAAAGAGCGAGGTCAGGCGCAGATGAACGCCGGCTGAACCAAACGGCGAGGTGAGCGCATCGGTAAGTTGCCGCACGCGCGTCTTAACCTGGGGCACGGCCTCTTCATCAGTGATGCCAAAAAATCCGTTGCGAACGCGGACATTAAACTTACCGGGTCGCAGCACGCGTAAAGAAAGTTTATGAAATTTTCTGCGGCCCGATACGGTGTCAAACGTGGATTCATCCGGGCGGTATCCAATCAGGTAGTAGCCTTTCTGATCTTCGATGACGCGCTTAATTCCGCCGGCCAGGTCATTATTGTTGACAAGGGCAAAGCCGCCAGTCTGTTGAGCCAGATAAAACAAGCCGTTTTGCGATTCGAAAAAACTGGCGCGGCGATCAGCCAAATTCTTTTCGATCTCATTGGCGTTCATTTGCCCGCCAGAGTCCTCGGCTGTAAAACCAAGCGTCTGCAATCCCCGTGCATCCATAGTGTAAATGACGACTGAAGCGCGATTGGCCTGGTCAGTCAAATTTCGCAACGCGTCGAGAACTCGCTGGCCGCCGGAGGCGT
>DNND01000099.1:60577-116980 GCA_003488005.1 Blastocatellia bacterium
GGGGGCCCGCGGGGCCCCCCCCCGCCGTTAAAAATCTTGATGCCGTCCGACATTACAATCACCGACTTACGTCCTGGCAGAGTACGCAAACCGCGAACAACGTAATTGATCGCGCCCAGCGTGCCCACCGAGAATATGTCTTCGCGAAAACGTTCCAGGTCCTGATCCGCGTCTGAGGTAAGCGGCACATTGCCTCCAGCTCCGGTCTGGGGCGAACTGCTGGTAATCGGCGCGAAGACTCCGATGCCGCCTCGTCCTGACGGGTTCCATTTCACCTTATCCAGCGCCGCATAAAGCTGCCGCTTATCGGACGTGAACTGTTGCAGCGCGCCGACACCGCCGGCGGTACGAATTATCGCCACCAGATCATTTGGCTGCATTTGTTCATCCAGAAATTTCCTAAGCGCGTCCCGCACGAAATGGGTGCTTTCAAATGACAAGCCAAGATCGTCGACCACGAGCGCTATTGTCCGTCGCACTTGCTCGGGCCTGAGTTTCACCGGCGGCAGCGGTGGCGCATTCTTATCAACGGATTTTGCGGCAACCGCGGCGCTGGACCTGGCAGCGGAATCGAGTGAAACGTAAGAGAAGTTGTCGATCTTTTGCGGCTTTCCGTCTTCCAATATTTGCAGCTCGTCTGGTCGCAGGTCTGTAACCTGTTTGCCATTCTTTTCAGTAATCACTGCGTCCACTTGTACAAGGTTAGTAGTGATGCGGACGACGTCTTCTTCGCTGGCGCGTTGGGGTGTTTGCGTTTCAGGAGGCGGCGTGGCTTGTTTCTGAGGTGCAGGCTGTTGTGCAAAACCGGGTAGCGTGAGCGTGAGCAATAAAAGAATTGTTAGCCTTCTCTTCATCAGTTACACCTTGTCTTGTGGCTATCTCGCCGCACTCAACGATGAATCTATCTCGGCACCGCAAACTAACAGGTTTGCTTCTTCATTTCGCCAGGACTCGTTCATAAAACTCGATGTAGCGCGGGATCACGATGTCGGTGCGGTAACGCGAGACCGCTGATTCACGAGCGCGCTGGCCCATCGCGCGGCGCAACTCACCGTCGGCTAACAATTTTGCCGCGTCGTGCGCCATCTTTTCCACGTCACCCACTTCGCTGAGAAATCCCGTCTCGCCATCGTCGACTACTTCCGGAATGCCGCCGACTCGCGATGCTATGACCGGGACTTCGCAGGCCATCGCCTCCAGCGCCGCCAGACCAAACGATTCCTGTTCCGAAGGCAACAGCAAAACGTCGGCGGCTGACAGGTAATCAACAATCTTCGGTTGCTTGCCGACAAAAACACATTGGTCGTAAACCTTGAGGCAGCGCGCCCGGTGCTCGACGTTTGTTCGTTCGCTGCCGTCTCCGACCATCACCAGTCGCGCCGCAATTCCCTTGGCGAGCACCCGCGCCAGTATCTCGACACAATCGACCGGACGCTTTACCGGACGAAAATTTGAAACGTGAACCAGCAAGGGCTCGCCTGCCGGGCTGAGCGCCGCGCGCAAGTCTGTCACCGGATGCCGCGCGTATTCCGACTGGCAAATGAAATTGGGAATGACCTCGATATCGTCAAACTGAAAAATCTCTTTGGTCGCATTCTTCAGATAATGCGAGATCGCGGTGACTCCATCCGATTGCACAATGCCGTAACGCGTGATTGGCAGATAGGAACGATCAGCGCCCACCAGGGTGATGTCGGTTCCATGCAGTGTGGTGATAACCGGAAGCCGCCGTTTTGGCTTAAGCGACTCGCGCGCGAGGATGGCGCTAATCGAATGGGGAATGGCGTAGTGAACGTGCAGGAGATCCAGATTCTCGGTTTCGGCGACTGTTGCCATCTTGGTCGCCAGCGCCAGCGTGTAGGGCTGATGTTCGAACAACGGGTACGACATCATCTCCACTTCATGGAAACGCACGCGCTCGTTCAGTTCAGTCAATCGCGTCGGTAGTGAGGAAGAAATGAAATGGACCGTGTGCCCGCGTTCCGCCAGTTCCTTGCCCAACTCAGAGCCGACGATGCCGCTGCCGCCGTAAGTGGGATAAACCGTGATGCCGATGTTCATTTCAGTGGGTCTTTGGTCTTAGGCCTTTGGTCTTGATTTTCCTGGGGTAAGTTAACTATTGTAAGGATCGATCATTCCTCGCCAAAGACCAAAGACCAAAGACCCAAGCCCAAAGACCATTGATGCAAAAAAAAGCGGAGGCAGAACGACCCTCGCAATCGCGCTGCCTCCATCTCAACTTGGCTCACCTTAGTTGTAAGGGGGGGCAAGTGAGGGCGGGAGTATATGCCCGCCTGCCAGCTTTGGCAACATTTTTTGGACCATAATACAACCTTAGTTTTACGCGGTTTTTCTCAGCCAAATGTCGCCCTGCCACTCGTCACCTGCGCTTGTCGCGCAAACCCGTTATAATGCTTACATATTCAAAGTTGCAGAGATTTTCTTAAGTATTGGTCATAAGCGAGCGGAGATTTAGCAATGCCAAAAATTAGCGACATCGAAGAGACTCCTAATCCCAACGCCGTCAAATTTATTTTGCGCGAGCCGGTCAGTAACGGCACAGCCCGTTCATATAGTACGGCTGAGCAGGGGCAGGATGACAGCCTCGCGAAATCATTGTTCGCCATCGAGCACGTCGTTTCCGTCTTCTACATGGATCGCATGATCACGATTGAAAAAGATGATGAGGGCGACTGGGATGATCTGCTGCCAATCCTGGCTGTTCCCATCCGCGCCGCTGAAGCTGTGAATTCACCCGCGGCCGCAGCCGCTGCTGTTGGCGGTGCGATTGCCGCAGTCACCAGCGATGATCCGCGGCTGTTGAAGATCAATGAAATTCTGGATGAGAAAGTCAGGCCCGCGTTGATGGGAGATGGTGGCTATCTTGAAGTGCTTGGTTTGAAAGAACACACACTCAGCATTCGCTATCAGGGCGCCTGCGGCAGTTGCCCCAGCTCACTAACCGGTACACTGATGGCGATCGAGGGAATGCTCAAGCAGGAGATCGATCCTGAACTTGAAGTTATTGCTGTTTAAGTTTCCGGAACTCAAACCCGCCGTCCGCGTTTAATCCTACGACTTAGTCCATCTCTGCCGATCCGCCCAGGAGATCCACATGACTCATCGCTTTCCCCTGCAAGCTTTTCTGCTTGTTCTGCTTTTGCCGCTGGCAATCAATGCCCAGGAAACCGTGCAAAAAGTAATCGAGCAGCCGCCTGCCACGGCAACTGCGGCGGCGCCGGCGAAGAAATCCAAACCAACCTCAGCAGCGGCAAAAGCAAAGATCGAACAGCAGAAGGCGTTGGGTCTGACAGTGTTAGTTTCGCTGGCAAACGAGGCTCGCAATTTTTCCGATCAGACGTTGCGTGCGCGCACGCTGTCGCGGATCGCTGACGCTCTTTGGGAGCCCGATCCCGACCAGGGCCGCGCGCTCTTCCGCAAAGCGTGGGACGCCGCTGAAGTTGCCGATCAGGATGCAGCGCGTCGCACTGAGGAAGAACGGCAGCGCCAACAGGGAGGTGACACGACCAGGCCCTTCGCGCTGGTTCAGCCATCCGATTTGCGCTCAGAGGTACTGCGCCTGGCAGCCAAAAGGGATCGCGCGCTCGGCGAAGAGCTTTTGGACAAACTCAAAGAGGCCCGCAAACAGGAAGCGACGGACGCCGGTGGGCCACCGCGCTTGGATCCCTTTGCTACTCCGGCAACAGTCAGACAGCGTTTGCGACTTGCTAACCAATTGCTCGAGACGGACGTTGAGCGGGCACTGCAGTTTGCCGATCCGGTGCTGGGAACTGTGACCATGGATGGGCTCAACTTTCTTTCGTCCCTGCGAGATAAGAATGCGGCAGCAGCCGATCGGCGTTACCTGCGAATGCTTGCAATTGCCGAGACGGATTTGAAATCCGACGCCAACACAGTCTCGCTGCTCTCCTCATTCCCGTTCACGCCACATCTCTTTGTCACCTTCGATTCCGGGGGCGGCCAGTCATCTTCGTCGATGACCAGACCAACTCCTCCGCCGGAAGTCGCGCCTGAGCTGCGCAGCGCCTACCTTCGCGTAGCCGCGCAGATTCTTCTCCGCCCAATGCCCAACCGCGAACAGGATCGCAGTTCCTCAGGACTGCAGGGAAAGTATCAGGTCATCAAACGTCTGCTGCCGCTCTTTGAACAGTACGCGTCAAAAGAAATAGCTGACCAACTGCGGGTTGAAATGGCTGTACTCAAGCAAGGTATTCCAGGAAACGTAAGCGAATCAGACGACGAGAATCCGATCCAGCGCGGGATTACTCCCGAGCGGAAACCGGAAGATGTTGAAAAGTCATTGCTCGATCGAATTGAGCGTGCAAAAACCTCTGAAGAACGTGATGGACTTTACCTGCAACTGGCGTCCAGGACCGCCCAAAGAGGCGACATGCGCGCCCGCGACTTTGCTGAAAAAATCGAAGACAGCGAGCTGCGCAAACAGGCCAGGCCCTTCGTGGACATGTACCTGGCGAGAAATGCAATAGAGAAAAAAGATATCGAGAAGGCTCTTACCCTGGCTGCTAAAGGCGATCTTACGCACCTTCAAAGAGCGTGGCTATTGACGCAAGTCGCTAAGGCGTTGCCGCCCGCTGAGCGCGAGAAAGCCGTGGAGTCCATCGCCGAAGCCGCAGCCGAAGCGCGGCGCATTGATGTTTCAGATGCCGATCGGCCTCGAGCCCTGGTCGCAGTTGCCAACGCTTTGTGGTTGATGGACCATGCGCGTGCCTGGGAGACGATCCTGGAGGTCGTTAAAGCGGCAAACTCCGCTGAGGGTTTCAACGGTGAAGATGGCGGGCTCATGTGGCGGCTGCAATCAAAGAATATGACTTCGTTGCACAGCAGCTCGGTCGATGACTTTAACCTGCTCGGCATCTTTCGTTCGTTGTCTCAGGAAAACGCGAGCCAGGCGATCGAACTGGCGCGCAGCTTCGAAGGTGAGGCCCCGCGCGCCACTGCTCTCATCGCTGTCTCGCGAACACTACTTGGTGAAAAGAAGTGAGGTGTGCGATTGCAAGAGCGGGGGCATGCCCGCCTTCCCGACCTCGAGATTCCCGGACTGCTCGATTGCTTTCGCGTTGAAAGCCTGCCGACGGCAATACCTCAAACTTCGATCACCTCGAGGTCGGGAAGGCGGGCATGCTCCCGCTCTTCGCGCTTACGAGTAGATGTTCATAGGTCGCGTTAACAGCGCGATCGGATCGTCTACATTCAAAGCTTCACGCACATAAAACGGCTCGCCGGCCTTAACACCAATCAACGATCCGAAATAGCGCATCCGGGATTCAATCTCATCGAGAAACGCCGGGTCACTAATGCGCGTGGCCGGTTCGTTGGATTCCGCCTGGTAAAACTGCGAAGCGTGAGCGCGGATCGACGCCATCTTTTCCTCAACAAATTCCGAGACATCGACAATAAATGACGGCACCACGCGCCGCGAAAAAAGCGAATGCATCAGCGCCGGCATGCGCACGGCCTTTTGTTGTCCCGCTTCGTCGTAGCGCGCCATGGTCGCCAGCCGCGCGGCCTCGCGCACAATGTGGCAGGTGTTGGCATGATCAGGATGCGGATCGTCCCAGTGCGTCGTGAGCAAAACTTTCGGCGCGTGTGAACGCAGCACTCGCACCACTGCCGTGCGCGCCGCTTCGGTGGGCCAAATATGTCCGTCGGGTTGGCCCAGGTTAAGACGCAAATCCAACTTCAAAATGCGCGCAGCCTCTGCTGCCTCTTGCTCGCGCGTTTCCGGAGTTCCACGCGTGCCCATCTCCCCGCGCGTCATGTCGAGCACACCGGTGCGATAACCTTGCGACTTTAATTTGAGCAGTGTTCCAGACACCGAAAGTTCCGCATCATCCGGGTGCGAGAAAACGGCAAGCACGTCCAGCTCGGTTTGCGAATCGCCCATAGCCGTTGAGGTTTAACTAAAGCGGCGCTCGCGGTCAAGTCGTAAAGCAAACTGTTAGTTTGCGGTCGTTGGTGGCCATTACTTTTGGATTGCTCGGCATTCCTCAACTAACCAATGCTTTTAGTTGCGTCGACAAAGTGTTGGCGGCAAGTGAGAGAGTCTTTCGGGAGGGTGGTTGGGTTTTCTAGTTAGTGTCTTTGCGGCTTTGCCGCCTTCCTTGCGGTAAGGCTTCGCCTTACCGACAACGATTTTTGATTTCTGAGGCTGTGCCTCCGAACGCCGGAGGCGTAGCCTCGAATCTCAAAGAACGCTTTCGGTAAGGCGGAGCCTTACCGCACGGGAAGCGGCAGAGCCGCATCCAGGCAAACATCTCAACCGTGCGCAGTATGCTAGAATCCGGGCCACGAATTTCTTCTGCGGCTGATCAGACCGGTATCCAAAAAATTGTATTGAAGGGCTAAGCCATGAGATGTCCTGTTTGCAGCAGATACACCGGCTGGATGCGGACGCGCTGTCCGGCTTGTAGGACCAAGCTCATTCAGTGGTACATCATCGCCGGAATTCTCGTTCTGATGGCCTGCTATGGCGGGTTGGTTATTCTCGAGAACGTCGGTTAGAGTCCGCACTTCACCTGACGCCCCATTCCCAAATTCCATACTGAGTTTTCTTATCCAGCGGCGTACCCGCTTGCTTTAACGACAACGCGATTTGTCCGCGATGATGCGATTCGTGAGAAATCAGATAACCAAGAAACGCCGCGACGTGAGGTTTGAATCCTTTAACTTTTCCGCCCTGGGCGACGCTCTGCTCGAGCAAAGTTCTAATCGCTACGCTCGAATCCGCTAGCGACCTTCGCAACTGTTTTTTATCGAGCGCCTTCTCTTTTTCAAGTTTCGCCAACCCCTTTAGCAACTCGGGCGCGGCGGCTTTCAGCCACATCAATCGCACGTTGTGAATGTGCGCGAACTGCTCGCCGACATTTCGTCCTTTTGAAGCGGACAGGCCTGGCAACGAAGCAGGCGCAACCGCATCAAGCAGATAAAGATTGATGCGGTTGTGAATGTCCCAGGTTTCCAGGAGTGTGCTATCTGTCACTTTTTTCTGCTTCCGTCCGACAGTTCTCTCTATTGCCTGGGCCGTTGTTTGTCGTTGCGCAGGTCCCCTTTGGGACCCGCGCCGCTTGTATCGACTGTGAAAGTGAAATTGTCAATACAACTCGGAACGAATCGTTTTGCGGCTGATTGGTTGAAGGCATCGCAACCAAACTTCGGGACTTCTTCGGTATAGCCTTGCTTCAACATCGCTTCTTCTAACGCTGTTCCTAACACCCCTTGGCCCTCGACCGGATAGTAAACAAAACTGTGATTTCCTTTGATTACAATATTTCGCCCTTCAAAAATTATCATATTCGCGATTATGACAGTATCGTCCACCAAGTCGATTTTTTCCGGCAAGTACAAAACATCTGCTAGTAGCAACCCCTTGAGCTGACTCTCCAACCGACAGGCCCTGTGCATTTCCCACATTCCGTAGAGAGTTGTTTTCAATCTTCGTCGCCAGTCCCGATCCTTCAGAATGTCCGGATCAAAGGGCACACGTTCTCTCAGTAATAGCTCGCGTGTTGGTTAAATGCTTTTTCCTTTGCCTCCTGCTGCTGTCGGGTTGTTTCTTCTGTTTGGGAGTCTTGTTGTTGAACGATGCTGGTTATGGATGAGAGGTTGTTGGCTTGAAGAACGACCAATAAGGTCAGGCTCAGTGAGATACAGTAACCCATGAAATCTCCTAATCTCCCGTTGCGGGAATTGCGGACGTAAGGATAACAGGAGCCAGGATTGCCTGATGGGGTGAAGCCCTTGTTAACAAGTAAGGAGACACTTGTAACCTACGCTCGACAGTGATCAGTGTCAACGATAAGCGGATTGGTATATGGAAGACTGCTTTGCTTCAAAAGTAATTGACCATGTCAGGTTCGGCTTTGCCGTCTGATGTGCGGCGGCGGCTTTGCCCCGCCGAGAGCAGCGAGATTCTTTCGGGGCTATGCCCCTCGTCCGAGCTTAGCCTAGGTCAAAGGCCGCACTAAGGGCGTAGCCCAAAAATATCAAGGCATTATCTACGGCGGGGCTTAGCCACCGCCGCACATCAGGCGGCAAAGCCGAACTGACATGGTCCATGACTTTCAAGCGCCCCTCTTTTTAGACAAACTAATGGTTTGCCGTGTAACGCTACGCGAAAGAGAATGTTGAATTTTCGGTGAGTGATTGCGACGGAACGCAAACTAACAGTTTGCTTTACAAAAAATGAAGGCGGTGAGTTTCGCCCCACGTACTCACCGCCTTCTCGTGTGCGGTGCTGCCGGTTTTCGGGAGACTCCTAAATCAGCGCACACGCACGACGATGCTATTTGTTGTCAGCGCATTGCCGGTCGCGCGTTCCAGATCGGCGATTGCTTTGTTGAGATCAGTCTGCGCGCGCAACTCGTTTCCGCGCGCGGTGGTCAATGCTGTTTGTCGTTCCAGTACCAGGAACACCGTCGATTGCCCGGCATCGAGTTTTCTTTGTTCACTTTGATACTGCTGTTCGCTCGCCTGGCGTTGAATCACAGCCGCATGCAGACGCGCCTGCGCGGTGCTAACTAATTGCAAGGCGTTTCTAACTTCAACCTGAATGAATTGCTTTAGTTGTTCACGCTGCGTCGCCAGCCGCTCGCCCTCAACCAGCGAACGTCCGAGCTGCGCTTCGGCGGTGCGGTTTCTCAACGGCAAACTAATCTGCACGCCGACGCGGTAGTTGTTGAAACGATTGCTGAGCAGGTTTTGCACCGATTGGTTATAGCCGCCAAGCAAATCCGGCGAGATCGTTTGCGCCGGCGGATCAGGAAGACGATCAAAACCGGAATTCAAAAGCAGCTTGTTCACCGCCTCGCGCAATTGAGTGGATGACGAGGTTAACGGATTTGCAGTGCCACTTGTTGTTCCCGCCAGACCGACCATGCCATAAGTTCCAACCAGATCGACCTGCGGCTTGGTTTGTTCGCGAAAATATTTCTGATCGATCTGATTGATTTCGCGCGCGACTGTCGATTGTTGCAGCTCCGGGCGATTGTCCATCGCCGCCTTCATAGCGTCAGCCAGGGAAATCTGAGGCGTAACCAAATCGACGGAATCAGTCGGCACAATTGAAAGGTTCCAAAGGTCCGACTGATGGTTCTCGGCAATCAGATTCTTTAGATTGTTTTCAGTACGCGAAACTTCTTCAAGCGAAGAAAATAATGTTTGTTCAAAGCCGGCCACCTGCGCTTCGGCTGCAACCACATCGATGGGTGCGAGCGCGCCTTCAGTTACCAGGCGCTGGTTATGCTCGAGCTGCGTGCGCGCGTCACGCACCGCTTCCCTTTGCACCTGCAGGTTCCGCAAGGCGAAGACCAAATCCCAGTAGGCGCGCTGCACGCTGGTGATAGTTTCGATTGCTCTTTGGCGAAACTGCGCATCGGTCAGCGAAAGATTTTTCTTCGCTATCTCGATCGACCGGCGGCTGCTGTCAAAACGCAAACCGCGCAACAACGGCTGTGCATAGGTGAACGTCAACGCCGTCGGATACTGTGGATTCAGCGCCGTAAACACATTGTTGCTGGTCAACCTGACGGAAGAAAAATCCAGATGATAGTTGCCGCCAAACGCCGGCGTCTGCCCTTCCAAACGCGCCGTGCCGGTGTAATCGCTTTGCGTAACTGCGCCGTCCGAACCGCCACTGAGAAAACTGGAGATGGGAGTCTTGCTGCGTTCGTAATAAGCCGTGGAACTCAGACGCGGGTCATATACGCCCTGCGCCGACTTTAAATCAAACTCTGAAATTCTTACGTTTTGGCGCGCGACTTCGATGTCCTTGTTGTTTGCCAGCGCCAATGCCAGTGCCTCACGAATTGAAAGTGGCCGCTGCCGATCCATGTCGACGCCAACGCGGCTCAACTCAGGCAAGGGTTTGAGTGCGGGATGAAAATCTGTAGCGACGGAAGGTACTTGTAGATCCTGAGGCGGTGGCGCAAGTTGCGTCAACGGAGATGGCAATGGAGTTTGAGCGATAGCTGTCAGAAAGCAAAACAGGATCGTGACCGCCAACACTGCGGCTCTGCCGCCGCACCGTGCGGAAAACCGCAAATTAGAAATTGATTCAAATTCAACCATCATTCTCACTCAATCCAAAAGTCCTACTCAATGTCTCGACACCAAACCCAATAACGAGGCTGTTGCACTCGCCGCTCTACGCCGCACCCTGCCAAACATCCTGGTAAAGCTTGCGCCAATCAATCCCCACACTCGACTGCGGCCGAGATCGTCAAACAGCGAGTAGAAAACCGGAACCGCCAGCAACGTCAGCAACAGACACAGTGACTGTCCGCCGACAACCAGCACGCCAATCGAACGGTTCGTACCCGACCCCGGGCCGCTCGAAATCGTCAGCGGCAACATGCCCGCAACCAGCGCGATCGTAGTCATCAGAATCGGCCGCAGACGATCGCGGTTCGCGCGAATGATCGCTTCCAGCCGTTCCATGCCGCGCGCGCGCAACTGGTTCGTGTGATCGATCTGCAGGATCGCGTTTTTCTTGACGACGCCAAACAGCAGCAACAGGCCCAGGCCGGAAAAGATGTTTACCGTTTGCCCGGTCATCAACAACGAAAGGATGCCGAACGGTATCGCGAGCGGCAACGTCAACAGAATCGTGATTGGATGAATGAACGACTCAAACTGCGCTGCCAGCACCATGTACATGAAAACAAACGACAGCACGAACGCCAGCATGAAGTAATAACCAGCGCGTCCAAGTTCTTTCGAACGTCCCGCCAATCCCGTCGAATAAGCCGGGTCGATATTTATCTCTTTGGCAAACTGGTTCAGCTTGGTGATCACGGCAGCCTGCGATCCGCCGGGTTTGACGTTTGCCATCAGCGTCACCTGACGCTGCCGGTTAAGACGATCGATTGCCGACGGTCCGGTGCCTTCTTCAATCCGCACCACATTGTCGACGCTGACCCAACCAATCTTCGACGAAGAAACAATCATGCGATTGAGACCTTCAACACTTGACCGAAATTGCCCGACCGCGCGCACGCGAACGTTGTACTGGTCGGTGCCGGCGTTAAAGGTCGAAACTTTTTGCCCGGCCACCAACGTGTTCAAAGCCTGCGCGATGTCTGCAACGCGAACACCGAGATCCGCCGCGCGCGCGCGATCGATAACAACGCGCACCTCAGGTTTTCCGGTGATCAGCGTCGAGTCGACATCAACCACGTCGGGAATCGTTTTCATCTTTGCCTGCATCGCCTCGGAATACTTTGTAAGCTTGTCGAGGTCCGGCCCGCCGATGACGTATTGAACGTCAGCGTTGCGAAAGCCGCCGCCGGAAATGGCTGCAACCTGCTGCACGCTGGTGCGCAGTTGTCCGGGATATTCCTTCAGATACTTAGCCAGAACTTCAGAACGCGCCCGCAACATCAGGTCGGCCTGAGACACGTCGCGGTTTTCAATTGGCTGTAGTTTCACGTAGATCGAGGCGACGTTTACCTGTTCCTGTTGGCCGCCGCCAATCGTTGTCAGCGTGTCTGTCACTCCCGGCAACTTGCGCAGGTCCGCGGAAATCCGTTCCGCTAACTCCGAAGTCGCGGCGAGTGTGTAGCCTTCAGGCGCGCGCACGTTCAGCTCAAACTGCGACTGGTCATCGACCGGCAGAAAGTTTTTGCCGACAAGCATGAACAGCGGCACGATGCTCACGATCACGATTACGCACGCAAGCACAATGACCCAGCGATGGGCCATGGACCAGGTCAACATGCGTTTATATGTCTGATCGATCGGCCGGTAGAAACGGGATTCTTTCGAGCCGTGGTCGGCAGGCTCGGTACGCCGTTCAAATGCACCCTCCTCTTTATCACTGCTGCGCTTGATCAGGCGCGCGGCGAGCATCGGGGTGAGCGTGAATGAAACCAGCAACGAGACTGCAATCGCAAATGAAGACGTCAAACCAAATGACGACATGAAGCGGCCGACAATGCCGCCCATAAAGCCGACCGGCAGAAACACTGCCAGCAACGAAAGCGTGGTGGCGGTAACCGCCATGCCGATTTCTTTCGTGCCGTCGATCGCTGCCTGAAAGGGTGCTATGCCCTTTTCTTCAATGAAGCGAAAAATATTTTCCAGTACCACGATGGCGTCGTCGATCACGATACCGACCATCAACGTCAGCGCCAGCATGGTGATTTGATTGAGCGTGAAGCCCATCGCCGCCATCAGGCCAAACGTCGCAATCAACGAAGTAGGGATTGCCAGCGCGGCAATAATCGTCGAGCGAAAACTCCAGAGAAAAAGAAATACGACGATGGCCGCCAGGATGCTGCCTTCAATCAAGTGCGTCTGAATCGCTTCAATCGAGGCCTTGATGAAGATCGATTGATCGCCAACTATTTTTGTCTGGAAGCCGGGCGGCAGTGTTTTTTGCAGTTCCGCCAAACGCGCCTTCACTGCATCTGCAACCGCAACCGCGTTCTGCCCCGACTGTTTGGCAACGACCAATGTCACCGCCGGCTGGCCGTTGAGCCGCGCTTCCGTTCGCGCTTCTTCAGCGCTATCTTCCGCGTAACCAACGTCGCTGAGCTTTACGGCGTAATCTCCGCGGCTGCCGACAACAAGATTATTGAAGTCAGCCGGGTTAACGATGCGGCCCATCGTACGGACCGTCAGCTCGCGCGTGCCTTCGTCAATGCGTCCGCCGGGCACTTCCAGGTTTTGCGCACGCACCGCATCGGCAACCTGTGCGACCGTGACATTGAACGCGCGCAACTTGTCAGGATCGACCCAAATTTCAATCTCGCGCCTTCGTCCGCCGATAATCTGCACATCGCCCACACCATTAATGGATTCGATTTGTTGCTTAATTCTCTTGTCAGCGATGTCGGTGACTTCGCGCGGCGAGCGCGGCGCCGACACGGCAATACGCACCACCGGCGCAGCGTCGGTATCCAACTTCTGAACGATTGGCTGTTCGGCAGTCACCGGCAGATCACTGATGATCAAATCAATTTTGTTGCGGACTTCCTGCGCGGCGATATCCGGATTCTTTTCCAGCAGGAAGGTGATGAAGACTTGCGACACACCTTCAACCGAGGTGGAGCGCAACTCGTCAATGCCGCTGACGGTGTTGACCGCGCCCTCAACTTTGTCGGTGATCTCGGTTTCGACTTCCTGCGGCGAGGCGCCGGGATTGACTACAGTCACGGTGATCGTCGGCAGATCGATCTTGGGAAAGAGATCGACGCCCAGCGATTTATAGGAAAAGAGTCCGACGACCGTCAGACTCAGGATGAGCATCGTCGCGAACACCGGACGCCGGACACAAATTTCAGCTAACTTTTGCATCTTCTAAAAGTTTCAAGTTACAAGTTTCAGATTTCAAGTTTCGGTCGCCCTTGAAACTTGAAACCTGGAACTTGAAACTGTTATTGCCTGACAGCCATTCCATCTGCCAATTGGTCGACGTTGCTGGTGGCGACCTGTTCATCACCGGCCACGCCGTTCTTGATCTGCATCAGATCGCCTTCGGTTTGTCCCAGTTGGACCACACGCTCCTGCGCGTGGCCGTCTTTGATCACGAATACGCGGCTAACGCCTGACTCGGTGCGAACTGCACGAGCCGGCACCAACACCGCCGGCTGCGCCCGCGATTGCAAAATCCTGACGGTCGCAAACTGTCCCGGCTTTAACGCGCCGTTGCTGTTTTCAATTTCCGCTTCCACCGTCAGCGTGCGCGAAGTCGGGGTAACGTTAGGTGAAACCCGTGCGATGCGACCGCCGAAATTCTTGTCAGGCCAGGCACTGGTGGTGACTGAGACCGACTGGCCAACGCTGATTGCCGGAATTGCCTGCTCGGGAATATCAATGCGCACGCGCAAGGGATTGATGCGTACCACTGTCGCGACCTTGCTCGTCGGCGAAACGTACTCACCCAGGTCTGCGTTGCGCTCGGTGATAAAGCCATCGATAGGTGAATAAACGAGCGCATACGAAAGACTGCGGCGCGCCAGATTTAGTTGACTCTCGGCGCTTGCAACATTGGCGCGCGCGGTCATTACGGCCGCGTAGTTTTGCCGGGCCAGCGACAACGCTGCCTCATAAACCTGGAGCAACTGGTCACGCTGCGCTCTCTGTTGATCATATTGGGCCCGCGAAACGTCGCCGGATTCAATTAACTTTTCCGAGCGGCGCAAATTCTTTTCGGCCAGATCAAGCGCGACTTTAGCGTTGCTAACTTCCGGGATTTTGTTGAGGTCAAACGACTGGCCGGGACGAACCCCAACCTTCTCTTCAGCCTGGCGCAAGGAGGCTTTCATTTGATCGAGCTGCGCCTGCTGCTGTTGCACACGAAGCTTCGAATCCACGTCGTCAAGCCGCACGATCATCTGCCCACGCTTCACGTAGCTGCCCATGTCCACGCCGATGGCAACCACTTTGCCAGCGATCGACGGCATAACATCGGTTTGCTCGTCGCCGGTCAAACTTCCAGTTGCTTCGAAGTATTGCGGCAGTTCGCGGATGATCGCAGTCGCCGTCGTTACGTCAACCGCAGCAGGCTGTGCGTTCGGCTGCTCTTGTCTGACATTCGCTTTCGAGCCGCCGCACGCCGAGGCCAACACCAGCACCAAGGCCAAAAGCACTGACAACGCCAGCAGAGAAATGGTTTTGTGAGATAACACTGATCTAATTCTTTCTTGAAAATTACCGGCCGGAAAATTCGTCATCTTTTCGCTAAGCAGCCTTGCTGCTGATGCCATTTAGCAGAATGTCGGAAAACTGTTTCGCCGCTTCCTGATTAGAGATTTTCAGCAAACGACGCTTTGGGTCCCAAAGATTGTTGTTCAGGGAATGATGAATGATCATTCCGATGAAGGCTCGAACTACGATCGCCGGATCCATCGCGACCATCGCGCCGTCGCGCTGGCGCTCAGTGACGTAGTCGCCCAGCAACTCGTAGACTCGCCGCACAAACTTTTCAAAAAACATTTGCGCCAGCTCATGTCCCTCGAGTGCCGCATGCAACAGCAAACGTTGAAACTCGGGATCGCATTCGTGATGTTCGAGCGCGCCTAAAGCCAGACGTTCAAAAACCGCGCGGTCGTCTTTTTCCTGAAGCGCCTCGGCTACCATCGCCTCGGGATTCATCGCGTCGCCCGAACATGCTTTGTGATCGAGGATGGCTGAATAGAGTTCCTCTTTGTTGGCGAAGTGACGAAAAACCATCGCTTCGGAAACGCCCGCGGCCTGCGCAATTTCTTTGGTGGTAGTGCCGACAAACCCCCGGTGAGAGAAAAGGCTAACCGCAACTTGCAGAATTTGCAGCCGCCGATCTTCGGCAGCCATTCGTGAGCCGTTTGGCGTCGTGGCGCCCGTTTTTATGGTTATTTGCTTACTCAACGGTGATTTTCTCGCCGATACTCGCGGCAAAGTAAGTACTTACTTACCATCACTCCGCCTGCCTGTCAAGCTTGCTGGGAAAAGAAAACTGCCTACCATTTCATCCCCCTGCGCTTGTATCGTTCCCGACCCGCAGGCGATGCGGACTTGTACTTTTTCACAACAAGAATTCTCAGCGCGGCTTAGTTGTTTGCATGCGAACGGCGACATTCATTCACACATTGTAAGGTCCGAACAACCGGCACGTTGTTTGCTCTCCTTCTGGTGATCACCCATGAATTTTCCAAGTCGGATGCAATAAATAGGCGGTCACATTTTCAGCAAATCAAGAAGGAGAAATGACAACATGTCACAAAACACATCAACCACAAATTTCCCTGGAACAACTGGCACCACCGGCTCGGGCACGGGTTCAACTGGGAGCACAGGCACCGGCGCCGCGACGGCCACAGGCTTGGCGCAGACCGCTCAGGAGTATGGTGAAAAAATTTCCGATGCCGCCAGCCAGGCAAAGGACTACGTCAGCGACAAAGTTTCTCTCGTTGGTGACAAATTAAAAGATCTTCAGAACGCTGACCTTGGCGAGATTGCCGAGAACGCAAAAGACTACGCGCGCAAGAATCCGGGTCAGGCAATTCTGATCTCGGCAGCGGCGGGTCTATTGGTCGGTCTGATTATTCGCGGCCGGCGCTGAGTCTCTCTCGCGAATAGCGCAGTTAGATAAGGAGACATACCCATGGCAGCTTCAGCTACAGGTGCGACATCGACGGCGCTGTCGCCACGAATCGAGAACGACAATTTGCCATCGCTTTTTAGCCGCTTAGGCGATGACGTGATGCAGCTTTTCGATACCAAGATCAGTTTGCTCAAGGTCGAATTGAAGGAAGAAGCGAACGCCTATGCTCGCGGCGGCGCAATGATCGCGGTCGGCGGTGTTATCGCAGCGATTGGCTTTGCACTGCTGAATGTTGCGGTTGCATTTGGCATAGCGGCCCTGCTTGCCGGCGTCGATATCAGCCAACCCGCCAGATACGCCATCGGTTTTCTGGCGGCGGGTGTGCTCTATCTGATAGTGGGTGGAATCATCGTCACCACCATGAAAAACCGTCTAGCCAGGCAGAGCCTTGTGCCCGACCGGACAGTTGAAGAACTAAGAAAGGACAAGCAATGGCTGAAGAACGAAATTTAGGGCTCGCGCGCGCGCGCGAAACCAGCGACGAAGACCCATCGAAAGAGGCGCTGCAGCGCCGCATGGAAGAGGCACGCGATTCGATCACTAACACAGTGACGGAGATTAAAGACAACGTGGCGCAGCAATATGAAAACGTAAAGGACGCGCTCGACTGGCGTGAACACTTCAAGAAGCAACCTGTAGGCTGGAGCCTGGGGGCGGCGGGCGTGGGATTTTTTGTAGGCTATGGGCTGGCTGCTGCACTGAGCGGCGACGATCGCGATGACGTTCCCTACGCTTCACAGACCATGCGTACTTACGAGCCGCAGCGGAGAATCGGTGAACCCCTCGCAAACGCCATGTCGTCACCTTCATCATCCAAGACAAATGGCAAGGACGATGGTCCGGGGCTGCTTGACCGATTCAAGGAAACCTCAGCCTACGATCGGCTGAGCAAGGAAGCGGGATCGCTTGGGGACCGCCTGGTGGAAGAACTTTCGACAACGGCGCAACAGATCGTTTTGCCGGCGCTGCTGAAAAAAATCAAAGGTTGGATTGGTATCGATCTTTCCAATAAAACCAAAGCTACCTCGATGACAAGTGAGCAACGGCCACGCGCCAGTTATGAGCCTGCGCCGGCGCAGTCGAGAGAGTTTTAGAAAGCCAACAATCTAAGAAAAAAGGCGAGCAGCAGTGCTCGCCTTTTTTCATGTTCGTTTTTTCCAAAAGCGGCGGAGCGAGTGACAGCATGAGGTTAGCGTCAGGTAAGAATCCGGCGCCGAAGCTCGCTATAGCGCAAGGCTGGGATTGTTTCGTATCGCCCACTTCGCGGGCTCGACAGTTCGCCTTTTTTCCTGCGACTTTCTCGCAAGATCTATGCAAAAATTCTTGTTGACTTTTCTTCAAGTCGGAATTATTCTGCGCTCGATCCCATTATAGTTTGATGTCTAGATTACTTCTGGCCCCTCCGTCCAACTGATGGATCCCAGTGAGTGAAATCACCGGTTCTCAGTTTCCTCTTTTCCCTCTGGTCGTTTCCGCTTTCTCTCGGTACCCGACACCGGGATGGGTCTCTGGTTCCAGTTAAAGAAACATGAATACCCGACGGTGTTGTGCTTGTTCACTCAAACCTTAACCTGCCGTTAAGTCTGAGTAGGTCAAACCAATAACGCTGAGGTCGGTTTCTCACTCTACGACCGCTATGCTCCCGGTTCTCCGGGTGTGATAGCCCACCAATCTGGAGGTCAGAAATGAAGCATCTGAAAATCCTGGCTCTGCTGCTTTTTGTAGCAGCAGTAGCAACACCAACGATCTACGTCTACAGTCAGGGAGAGGATCCTAATGCCCAAACAAATCAGGCCGACAAAGTTTCGGGGACCGGCTTTCCGGTAACCGCAACCCAGGGCTCGGGCAAATTCCCTGTACCAAGCTGTGGCGACGGCATCGATTGCGAAACAGTTAATCCCTTCGACGAATCAACTTTTATCTTCACAGCCGGTGAGGGTGACCGCCCGCCGGCCGCTGATCAATGTGTGGCGCCATGTCCAAGTTGCCCGGTACCGCAAGAATGCGGAGACGACGGGCACGCGTTGGAAGCGCCGGCAGACTTTAGTACTGACAGCAACGGGCACGCTAGCGACACCGATCACAAAGACGACTTGATCGAGTTCAATAAGGTTGACGAAATAGACCCGGATGGACTGGGACCGGTCTATAACGCTCAGGCGTGCCGGGAATGCCATCAGAATCCAGTTAGCGGCGCCATCAGTCAGATCACCGAACTAAGAGCCGGACATAATGTCGCCAACGACGCCAGCACCACGTTCTTTGATGCTCCGGGCGGCTCGTTGATCAACGACCGCGCGATTAACGCCAAGGTCCAGGAGCGAGTGCCGCCGCTCTTTAGCGCACTCGTTTATCCAACCCAATCGACTCCTTTTCCGTCTCCGATACCAAACGAAGAATCAGTTCGCACGTTCCGCACGTCGCTCAATTTGATGGGTGATGGTTTTGTCGAGGCGATAGCCAACGGCACGCTGCTGGCAATCTCGAATGCGCAGTCGAACCTGAGCGGCGGCATGATCCACGGGGTTGCCCTCGCTGTTCCGGTACTCGAAGCGAATGTGCAAGACAACCGAGACTGTGCGGTTCGCGGGCAAACTTGCAAGCGTCGCCTCGGTCGCTTTGGCTGGAAGGATCAAATCGCCAGCCTGCTCTCGTTTTCCGGCGATGCTTACCTTAATGAGATGGGCATCACGAATTTCCTGGTAATCGACGAGAACACGTCGCTGGGCCGCCCGGTTTCGGCATTCGACCCGTTTCCCAACGACCGTACCCTTCCATGTGAAAAGCCGGTAGAAAACTGTCCCAGTTGCCCGTGCGGTGAGGACGATCAGCAGGATATCGTCCGCTTCGCGCGGTTCATGAGGGCCACCAAGGCGCCGCCGCAGGACAAGGAGGTTCAGGCAGCGTTCGAGGAAGACGTGAAGGTGGGTAGAGGAATCTTCGAACAGATGCCCGGCCTTCATTATAGTTGCAGCGCCTGCCATGTTCCGGCAATCCTGACCGTGAGGCCAGGGACGCTTATTAACAAGGACCAGTTCAAAGTGGACAAGGCCCTGGGCTTCAAAGTCTTCCGGCCCTTCAGTGACTTTCTGTTACATGACATTGGCACTGGCGATGGCATAGTTCAGAATGATCGCACCCAGGTGACGCGTCTCAAAGTGCGCACGCCGCCGCTTTGGGGAGTTCGTACGCGGACGCGGCTCATGCATGACGGATCGTCAGTCAGCCCGACGGGCTCTCAGACTCCGCCGGCCGGCGCATCGTTTACTTTCATGGAAGCGATTCTGCGTCATCAGGGCGAGGCAGCGGCAGTGACCGCGCAGTTTCAACTACTGAGTCCTAACCAAAAAAGGCAACTGATCGTCTTTCTTGAGTCGCTGTAGCGAAGCTGCCCGAGCGTTTGGAATAGTCCGGAATGAGGAATAGCGCAGCACCTAAGTGCCGGGAATTTGCATAACCCAAGACATAGTCCGTGAAGCGCGCGGCTCAAATCATTTTTAGCGAAATGAGATCAGCCGCCCGCTACACGGACTGCGAACACGATTTCATCTCCCCAGCCCCGAGTTGTCGGGGCTGGGGCTAGTATCAGTCGTCCGCCGGTCAGACTACGTAAGAGGTAATGAACGGAGAACCGCGTTAATGCCGGCACTTCAAAAACTGCCAGGACGAACATCGCGGTGTCACCTTGTTCTCTTAATGATCGCCACGGCTTTGTCGTTTGCTTGTTCCGCAGCGCAACAGCAACCCGGACCAAACTCTCCCGGCGCCGCGGCCGTCCCCCAAGCAACAGCGCAGTTGACTGCTACTCCACAACCAAATAATCCGAGCAACTCAACACTGGCGTCGCTCAACGACGTTCAGGACGCTGTCACGCGCGTCTGCGTGGACGCCGTAGCGATCGACATTAACCAGAGCACGCCCTTCATCGTTGGCGATTTCAATGGCGACGGATCCGAGGACCTCGCCGTAATTGTCAGACCAACAAAAGGAGCGCTGCCCAAGCTCAATAGCGAATATGCGAACTGGATAGTCGAAGACCCGCAAAAAGTGGTGCTGCCTGATCCAAACAAAGCCGTGCAGCGATTGCCTAAACCGCCGCCACGCGTCCTTGTTCGAGCGAACGACTTATTGCTATTAGTCCTGCATGGATATCAACAATCAGGTTGGCATCATCAATACGCTCGCCAGACTTATCTACTCAGAAATGCGATCGGTGAAAATATTCGCGCGCAATCGTTTGCGGAAGCAGCCAAAATTGACGGCAATAAGAATGCTGTCAAAAACCGCGCGGGAGATGTCATTGGCGAGAAACTTACAGACCATGACGGGTTTCTCTACTGGACCAACGGGAGATACGCCTGGTGGGAATAGGCGCGATCGGGCACTGCAATCAGTAGATTCGGGAGAAGGGTGGCCTTGCGCGGTTTTGCCGCATTTCGACCGCACAGAAGGCGGCAGAGACGCCTCTGCCGATCGGTGACTTTTTGTCCCCGCCGAAGAAACGAAACAGCCGCACTCCCGCTGTTATTTGGCTATGGGTTTGCGCGGCACCTTTTCATCGCGCATCGCAGCGTTGTAAATAAATGCCGCCATGATTGTCGCAGCCTGTTTCATGTCGTCTCCCTGCACCCGATCGAAGACGTCCTGATTTGAGTGGTGCGTGCGCGTATCATATTCAATTTCATCCTGAATGAACTGAAAACCTGGAAGACCAACCGCGTCGAAGGACAGATGGTCCGTGCCTCCGGTGTTCGTAATCGAAAGCGTGGCCGCGCCCATATCGCGGAACGGCATCAACCACTGGCGAAACAGAGGTCGCACCGCTTCGTTGTTTTGCAAATAGACGCCGCGAATTTTTCCTGTTCCATTATCGAGATTGAAATAAACGTCGAGCTTGTCGTAATCGGGCTTCTTGATCACCTGGGCCACGGGTACCGCCGTCGCTGCTTCGGGCGTGGCCGTAGCACTGGAATTTAGTGCTGGCGTTGGCGACGGCGCCGGCACTTCCCCAAAATGTTCCGTCACGTAAGCCTTTGAACCAAGCAGTCCCTGCTCTTCGCCGGTCCATAGCGCGACACGAATTGTACGCCGCGGCTTGAGACCCAAAGCTTGAATGATGCGTGCTGCTTCCATGGCGACCGCGACCCCGGCGCCGTTGTCGGTTGCGCCGGTGCCGGCGTGCCACGAGTCCATGTGGCCGCCCAGCATCACAATCTCATCTTTCAAATCTGTGCCCGGAATTTCCGCGATCGTGTTGTAGCCCATCGGGTCCGTGTCCTGCCATTCGACATTCAAGTCGACGCTCATCTTCGGTTTCTCACCGGCTTGGATCATGCGAACAATGCGATTGTACTGTTCCACGGCGAGCACAATTTGCGGCGTCACCTGCGTGGCGCGCTTGTCGTAAGCCTGAAGCAGACGCGGCGCGCCTGGTCCAAATGAATCGACAGTAACCGGCTGTGCAACCGTAGCCTGCTGCACAAAGATTGTTCCGCCATCACCAGCGCGACTGGGTTCAACCAAAACCGCAGCCCCTTCATCGCGAAAGAACAAATACTTTTGCATGCTAAACACCTGCGCGGCGCGCAATGCGGGACTAAAACGTCGCCCGCCGCCGCCGCGTGTTGGTTCCGGCGCGTCAGCAAGCTCCAATAGATTCTTCTCGTCGAGTCGCGTGCCCAGCGGCTCGAAATGCGCTTTCACTTCCCGCACTGCCGAAGTCAACACAATCGCGCCTTTGAGTTTTCCTTTGAACTGCTGCAACTCCGTTTCATCTTTTGCGTCCACGTAAACGACCGGACCATTCAACGTTCCTGAAATCGAAGGCGACCACGCTTTCGGGTATGCGATTAATGGAATGTTCAACGGTTCGCTGACTTGCGCCGAGAATCTCTTGAGCGTCCAGCCACGACCGAAAGGCCCCCACGCTTCGAGGTGCGCGTTCTGAAGTCCAAACTTTGTGAGCTGATCGCGCGTCCATTCATTGGCGCGCTTCATTCCCGGCGACGCGGTCAGGCGTGGTCCAATCACGTCGCTGAGATAACTCAACGTCTGCATGACCTGTGAACGATTGAGCCCTTCGTCTTTAATTCTTGCGATGGGATCGTTTGGATCAGCCGTTGCCACTCGCGTTCCGGCCTGTTGCGTTGCCGGAACTACGACCGGAGTCGGTGACGGTTGTTGCGCCAAAGTAAGGACTGGCAAAAGTACAAAAATAGAAAGCAGCAAGAGTGCTACATGGCGTCGAAGCATGTTGATATGTCTCTCCAGGTTTTGATGATGGCCAGCAACTCGCCTGGCTTTGGCTTGAACTTTAGCCGGATAGATTAGTTGAAGTATTGAAAAACGGAAAGCTGGCAAATGTTCGATAAACTTTAGGAAACTCTGATCTCTTCGGCGCGTAGCGTCCTACGAATTTAGCCCGGCGTTTCAACGCCGGGATCAGGTTCTTTCTAGCTTTCGTCGCGTAGCGACGATTGAGTGTCGATGGTTTCGAGCGTCGCTACGCGACGCAAAAACCTTCCCGGCTTTTCCCGGCCTTGAAAGGCCGGGCTAAATTCGTGCTGACGCCACGCGTCGAAAGATGAATCCTGACCCGGCTTACCGGACAACCGGGGCTGTCTTCTTCGCCTTCGGCTTGGCTTTTGCTTTAGGCGCTTCGCTTACTTCCGACTCATTCGAGCGATAACCGCAATCGGCGTTGCCGCAGTAACGAAACGTGCCGGCCTTCTTGGTGGTCTTCTCAAGCAAGAAAGGCTCGTTGCATTTCGGGCAAGCTTCCAGCACCGGCTTGTCCCAATAAACTCGATCGCAATCCGGATAAGCCGAGCAACCATAAAACACTTTGCCGCGCTTTGATTTTTTGACTACAAGGTCGCCCTTGCAACCGGGCCGCGAGCACTTAACACCGGTCAGTTCCTGCTTGATGTATTTGCACTTCGGATAATTTGAGCAGGAGACGAACTCGCCAAAACGTCCGAACCGGCGCACCAGTTGCGCATCATCAAGCGGACATTTCTCATCAAGTGGTACCGGCGCCGGCGCAGCCACACCGCTCTTGGCAACCTTACGAATATTGCGGCACTCGGGATAACCGGTGCAACCGAGAAATGGACCAAAGCGGCCCCGCTTCATCTGCATCGGTTTGTCGCACAGTTCGCAAACTTCCGGTTCCGCAGCTTCGGCAGTGCCCGAGTCGGCTCCCTTCTCACCGCCGTTCGTGGCAGCCTTGGGCTCAGCATCGCGTGTCGCGCCGCAATTCAAACACTTGAGATACTTACCAAAGCGACCGCGCTTCCGCACCATGCCTTTTGTCTCGCATTTGAGACAGACCTCGTCAGTCGGAATCTCCTCGTTCTTAATCCGCCCGGTGTATTCGGTGAAGATAACCAGGTCCTTCGAGAACTTGTCGTAAAACTCGTGCAGCGCGTCGGTCCACTTGAGTTTGCCTTCCTCAACACTGTCCAATTCTTCTTCCATTCGCGCCGTGTAAGTCTCATTAAAGAGATCCGCGAAACCGCCTTCGATCAGCAGGTCGTTGACCGTCTTGCCTAACTCGGTGGGATGGAAACGCCCTTCGAGTTTCTCAACGTACTCACGCGCCAGGATCGTGGTCATGATTGCCGCATAAGTTGATGGCCGACCGATTCCCTTTTCTTCCAGGGCTTTTACGAGCGTGGCTTCGGTAAAGCGCGGCGGCGGATCCGTAAAATGTTGCTCCGGCGTGATCTTGTTGAGCGCGAGCGTCTCGCCCTTTTCTACCGGCGGCAGCGTACGCTCGGCCTCTTCATCTTCTTCGGTCTTCTCGTCGCGGCCCTCCTGATAAAGTTTCAGGAAGCCGTCAAACTTCTGCACCGAACCGGTCGCGCGGAATATGAAACGCCCGGCAGTAATATCGATTGTCGTTTGATCAAACAGAGCGGGTGTCATTTGCGAAGCAACCGAACGCTGCCAGATCAAGCGATAAAGTCGCAGCTCGTCATTGTTCAAATAGCTTGCGAGTGAATCAGGAGTACGCGCCACATCGGTTGGTCGAATCGCTTCGTGGGCATCCTGCGCGTCCTTTTTCGAGCGATAGTGAATTGCCTTTTCCGGCAGGTAGGGCGCGCCATACTGTTTGCTGATGAAATCGCGCACTTCACTGAGCGCCGCCTCAGAAACTCGCGTGGAGTCGGTTCGCATGTAGGTGATCAATCCGACGGAACCTTCCGCGCCAATCTCGATACCTTCGTAAAGTTTCTGCGCAATCATCATCGTGCGCTTGACGGCCCAGCCGAGTTTGCGCGCCGCTTCTTGTTGTAACTTTGAAGTGATAAACGGTGGAACAGGATTGCGCTTGCGCTCTTTGCGGGTTACCTCGCTGACGACGAACGTTTGCAGGTTTGCTTCGGCAACGAGGTTGGACGCGAGGGCTTCGTCGTTGATGAGAATCTCGCCGCGCTTAATGTCCTGATCGAACCCGCCAGTCTTGACGGTCTGTTCTCCGACCTTGAACAACCGGGCATCGAACGCCGGTGGGAGTTTGGCGCCGAGATTTGCGAATATGGTCCAGTATTCAGTCTTGACGAACCGTTCGATTTCGCGCTCGCGTTCGACCACCATGCGCAATGCCACTGACTGTACGCGGCCGGCGCTTAGCTTTCCGCCAACAGTGCGACAAAGAAGGGGCGACACCTTGTAACCAACCAGACGATCCAGCACGCGACGAGCTTGTTGCGAATCGACCAGGTTTTGGTCAATTTGTTTCGGGTGTTCGAAAGCTTCGTTGACCGCGCGCTTGGTAATCTCATTAAACATCACCCGAAACGTCGCTTTCGCGGGCTTCTTAGGCACAATTTCTTCTGCCAGATGCTGGCAAATCGCTTCGCCTTCGCGATCAGGGTCAGCGGCGAAATAGATGTTGTCCGCAATTTTGGCGGCGGCCTTAAGCTCAGCCACGATCCTTTTGTTGTTGCGTTTTTTTGTATCGGGAATTACTTCGTAGGTCGGTTTGAAGTCGTCATCAACATCAACTCCCAACCCCTTGGAAGGCAGATCTTTTATGTGGCCTATCGAGGCCTTAACCAGATAGTCCTTTCCCAGATATTTGTTTATGGTCTTCGCCTTGGCCGGCGATTCAACTATGACTAAATTTTTTGCCATTTTCGATTATTTATTACACAACAAGTGCATCGGCCGCCCTGTCACGTTCGCTTCGAGCCAGAATTCCAAAATACAAAAAATAGTTGCGTAAGTCATTCCGGTCATTAAATTCGCGAACTTCATTGGACAGTTCATCACATATTACTTCTCTCAACCTTGTCAGTTCTTTCAATCGATGGTTCTTCCATCTTGGATCTACAATCGTTAAATCCAGCAACTCGAGCAGTCGCGCGAAGGCATGCTCAAAGCGCACGTCATCACCTCGCTCCTTCCATCGCAATGCCCGCTCGTATTCGCTACCGACATTCCCAAGTTGCGCCGCCAACGTCATCGTGAACCAGCGGCCATTCGCCAAGTCTGGATGATAAGTAGTCATTTGCTCTTCTCTTCGACCAGCGAGCGAACAATTCGAATGATTCGAGCTTGAATTATTGGGTCTTCGACACCACGCGAACGGTTGTTTTGCCTTGGTCTAATATTTATCATCGAATCAAACTCTACCATTTCGCTGAATTCGCGCTCTGTATATAAATTGATTCCCCATAGATCTTCCTGACGAGATTTCTGTTCAATCAGAAGCGCCTCTTCGTCGGCATGTAACTCACCACCAACCGCCATGACTTCTTTCTCGACATCAACTACGGCCTTCACCATGTCGCCGTATAGCTCTTCGCCGGCGTCACGAAGTTGTCGAGTTGAAATTGGCTCGCTTACCAACGTTATGCCCATACTTTCACATCTTCCGCACAAAGCATTTGCCTGGCAGCGCCCGGACCAAATCACGCATTTCCAACGTTAACAAAGCCGAGGTCAAGTCCGAAATCGACAACTTGCTGCGATCAACTAACGCATCGATGTGTGCCGGATCATCAGCGGACAGCAGTTTGAAAACAGAATTCTCAAATCCGGTTAAGCCCTGTGGAATCATCGCTAGTTGATCCGCCAACGACTTCTCTTTCTTCTTTGCGCCGAGTGGCGGCGGCAAAAGCCTCGCCGCAATTTGCGGCGGCAGTTCGGCCGCGATGTCCTGCCACTGCTGCACCAGCTTTGCGCCCGCCCCCTTTATTAAATAGTTCGTGCCAAACGAGGTGCGCGAAGTAATGTTTCCGGGCACCGCAAACACTTCCCGATTCTGCTCAATGGCCAACCGCGCAGTTATCAATGAGCCGGAATTCTCCGCTGCTTCTACAACTAACACGCCCAGGCTCAGTCCGCTAATGATGCGGTTTCGGTAAGGAAAGTTTTCCGGGACAGGTGGAGTCGCTAAAGGAAACTGCGAAACCAGCGCGCCGCCTCGCTCCAGAATCTCATCCGCCAACTTTCTATGGTCGCGCGGATAAACCTCATCGATGCCTGTTCCCAGCACACCTACCGTGCGGCCTCCACCTTCAATGGCGCCGCGATGCGCGGCCGCGTCAATGCCGCGCGCAAAACCGGAAACAACTGTCACGCCGCGCTGTGCCAAATCGCGCGCCAGCATCAACGCCGCGTTCTGACCATAGGTGGAACACTTGCGCGAGCCGACGATTGCGATGCACGGCTGATCCAGACATTGCGACCAGGCGCCTTTTACATAGAGCGCAATGGGCGGATCGTAAATTTCCCGCAGCAGCGACGGATAAACGCCGTCATCCAAAACCAGAATATCGCCGCTGATTTTTCTGACGTTGAGAAGTTCTACTTCCGCTTTCTCGTGCAGGTCGCGAGCGATGATGCTGTCCACCGCTTCAGGCAGCAGCCTCAGCTTTTCGAGCTCGGCGCGCTGCGCCCGATAGACCGCTTCGGCCGAGCCAAAACGCTCGAGCAACTTGGCAGCGGCCCGAGGGCCAATGCCCGGTGTCATATTAAGTGCTACCCATTCACGCATTGCCGATTTCCAATTTCCGATTTCTTGCCTTGTCAGTCGTCAGTAGTCCGTTGTCAGTTGCAACTGCCTATTGCCGTCTGCCGTCTGCCGTCTGCCTACTGCCTACTGCCCACTGCCCACTGTCTTGTTGGCGGAGGCGTGTAGGAATCGAACCTACCTGAGCCTGTTCTCACAGTCTCACTTACGGTTTTGAAGACCGCGCCATTCACCAGAACAGATTCGCCTCCGTAGTTCCAAACCTTATTTTTCAAATCCTATAACGCCAAAGACTTTGAAGAATTTGACCTACATATCAAAGACCTGGCCTGCCGGAGCGACACCCTACGCGCCGTTCGCCGACCCTGTCAAGCGAGTGAACCACGACGCCTGTTCCATCGCCATGCAACAAATTCAGCGAAGACGGCCCGTGACATGCGGCCTAATCTATTGGCGCGCAGACCCGATTGAGGTAACCTCTGCCGCATGAAAACGGACGAAGATCCCCGCAAAACGGCAGGGCCTGATGAGCCTGCGCCCACTGTCATGGATCCCACCCGACTTCCTTCCCAGGACGAATTGATCGGGCAGCTGCTTAACGGGCGCTATCTCATTCAACATGAAATAAAGCGAGGCGGCATGGGCGTGGTCTACCTGGCGCTGGATCAGCAGTTACACGCCCGGCCAGTGGTCATGAAAGTTTTGCTTGAGGAGGCTTTTCAGAGCGAGTACGTCGTGCAAAAGTTTCGTCAGGAAGTGGAAGCGCTCAGTCGCATAGACCACCCGGGAATCGTGGGCATCATCGATGCCGGTGAACTGCAAAACGGCAAACCCTTTATCATCATGCAGTACGTCGAAGGGGTAACTCTGCGTTCGGCGATTAGCCCGGAAGGCATGAACCTCGAACGAACTGCGGGACTACTAAAGCAAATTGGACGCGCGCTGGCGGCGGCGCACAATCGCGGGATTCTTCATCGCGACCTGAAGCCTGACAACATCATGTTGCAGGATTTGGGTCACGGCGAAGAGCAGGTAAAAATTATCGACTTCGGTATTGCCAAGGTTAAAGACTCGGTCATTGCGCCCAGTACTTCTCTTAACCTTTCGCCAGGAACTGTAGCCTACATGGCTCCCGAACAGTTGAACGGACGGCCCATTACTGCCGCGACCGATATCTTTGCGCTCGGCGCGATTACCTACGAAATGGTAACTGGACGCAAACCTTTCAATCCGGAGACAGGGTTCGAACTGCTGCAAATGCAACAGACAGGCGTTCGTGTGAAACCCGCGGACCTAAGACCGAGTCTTCCCATCAAAGCACAAGAGGTAATTCTCAAGGCCCTCTCCTTCGCTCCAATAGATCGTTACCCGACGCCGCGCGAATTCGCCGATAGTTTTGCCGGCGCGATCGCAGACGATCTCCAGACTGGAGGATTTTCGGCGCCAGTGGATTTCGTTTTGCCTCCTACGCAGCTTTCAAATGAAGAGACGCCCCTGGCCAAAGCGCCACCCGGTCCGTCACCAAAAACTCTTCAAGTACCTTTTCGAGCCGCTCAGCCGCCCGATCCATCAGCGGCCCAATTTGGTCCTGGTCCGTCGGTGGACCAGCTTGGTTTAGGCCGGCGAGCCGATGGCGCGCGCAAATCGAGAAGCATGTTTCCCTGGATCGCAGGTATTTGTGTGCTGGTTCTGGCGATTGCCGCATTGGCAGCCTGGGCCATCATCCGATCCCGCACTAATGAAACAAAGAACCCTCCGGCGCCGGCAGCGACTGATCGTCTTCTCAGCTATGGGCTGACGGTGCAAAAAATGCGCGAGGGCCGGCCTTACCAGGATCCGTTCGAATCGTCGGGTCAGGAGATTTTTGAGAATGGCTGGAAATTTCGCGTGCATCTAACCAGTCCGCAGGCCGGTTACCTTTATCTCTTGAACGAGGGGCCGTCCGCTGGAGGTGCAACTACTTACAACCTGTTATTTACAGCTTCGGCGGCAAACTCCAACGAGCCTCCGGTTACGGCGAACCAGAAAACTGAAACGGCCTGGATGGTGTTTGACGAACATCAGGGGACGGAAAGATTTTGGATCGTTTGGGCCGCCCACGCTGTACCCGAGCTCGAAGCAGTCAAGAGTGTAATAAACGCGAAAGACAAAGGTGAGATTGGCGATGCTGAGCAGGCAAAGGCGGTCAAGGTCCTGCTTGAGCAGCATTCAGCGGATAAGACAGAAGTGCAGAAGGACTCTACAAACAAGCAGACTAACCTCAAGGGGCACGGCGATGTTTTGGTCCATCTCATGGAGCTGGAACACCACTAGACTGATACTCGTCGTCGCTGTGTCATGAGGTTAGTACCGTCCGCGGTAGCGGATGGGTCGTGTGATGCCTCGATCCTGAGCGATCACTGAAGCAAAAAGAATCCACCCGCTACCGCAGGCGGTACTGACCTCATGACACGGAAACGGACAGGTTCCCGCAGTCCAAAAAAGTTATGTCACCCCGCGAACCAAAATCGTTGACAAGAATCAAGCAATCAGCCTAGTCTACGACCCGAAAATTCGTTTGACGCTAGTCCTGTGGGCCGCCGTTTTTGCTGCCTACCCTGCCTTCACAATCCGGGAGTTGTTTTATGAAATCGAATGCCCCTTCCGCGAAGCTGTTCCTGGCTTTGCTGTGTTTGTTTGCCCTCATCAATTGCAGTCTCGCCGGGACTGCCTTAGCACAAAAGCGCGCCCGAGCAACGCAAAATCGCGCACCGCAAAAATCGGACAGTCGCGCCGCCAGCATCACAGAAGAAGCAGACAAACTGTTGGATGACGGCAAGCCGTCCGATGCCATTGACGCTTACAAAATCGCCATCCGCCTTGATCCAAACTTCGCGCCTGCTTATGGAGGTCTGGGCAACGCCTACTTCAATAGCGGCAAATGGGACGAGGGGCTGGCCGCGTTCAAAGAGCAGGTGCGTCTCGAACCAAAAAGCGCAGAGGCGCAATATGATCTGGGATATGCGTACAACGCGATGGGCCGTCACGGCGAAGCGTTCGCACCGCTGGTTAGGGCCACCAGCCTCGACCCCGGCTATGCCGAAGCCTATTACGGTATCGGCTACGCTTACCTGCGCGGAGCTGACTTCGAAAAATCAATCTCCTTTTTTAAGAGCGCAATTCGGTTGCAGGCTGGGTACGCTGATGCCCATTACGGCCTGGGCCAGGCTTTAATGCGAATGGGCCAGGCTGACGCTGCCAATGAACAAGTCAAAAAGCTTGCCGGCATTGACGCTAAGCTTGCGCAAAAATTAAGTAAGGAAATCCAAGCGGGATCGGCGCGGGCGGAGAACACCAGCCCCGCCCCCTCGTCAGCCGCTTCGCAAACTCCGGCACGTTTGAGTTCCCCACCGGCTCGTACCAGTGAGCCTGTGCAAACTGCCGGCTCGACGCCACTCTCGCAAACTGAAGTTGAGAAACCGTCCGCGCCCCAGGTTGATGTAGTTAGAGCTCCGAGCCAGAAACCGCAGCCGGTCGTCAACCGGCGGTCCTCGGCGCCGCAAAACTTGTCGCCGGCCCCGGCGAAATCACCGACAGCCAGGCAGACTGAACCTCTCAGCCGTCAACTCGAACAACTGCCTGCGGCCCAGGCGCAACCAGTTGCGTCAACAAACCAACCGAAATCTTCGCCCGCCAGTTCAACTGTGTCGCAACTAAATCAAATTGCAACTTTGCCGGTTGGTGCTAAGCGTTGGGCGCTGGTCATTGGTGTCGACAAATATATGGACCCGCAAATCAGTCCCCTCAAGGGTTCGGATAACGATGCCCGATTGATTGCTGATGCGTTGGTCCGCTATGCAGGGTTCCCACCCGATCAAGTGATTCTGCTTTCCACCGCGCAGCCGATGGAACGGCAACCGACGCGCGTCAACATTCTGCGCCGCTTATCAAATCTCAGCACCGCTGTACCGAAAGACGGTCTGTTGTTGATTTCTTTTGCGGGTCACGGGATGGAAAGAGGCGGACAAGCCTTCCTGATGCCTTCGGATTCTCAAATCAGCGATCAAATCTCGTTTCTGGAAGAAACCGCGATCAGCATCAATCGTGTAAAAGAGCGGATCAAGGAAACAGGTGTCGGACAAGTTCTGGTGCTGCTGGATGCTTGCCGCAATGATCCTGGTGGCCGGGCCGATGCCCCGAATCCTTTGACCAACGCCTACACGAACGCATTTAATTTTGATGTGCGCAATCGCGAAGTCCAGGCCTTCGCCACGGTGTACGCTACCGGAATCGGCCAGCGCGCTTACGAATACACTGAAAAGAAGCAGGGCTATTTCAGTTGGGCCATAGTTGAAGGATTGAAGGGCGCTGCCGCCAACGAAAAAGGCGAAATAACACTATCCTCATTAGTGAAGTATGTTCAGGAAACAGTACCTAAACGATTAGCTATCGACCTCGGCTCAACCAAGCAACAGAAACCCTTTGCAAACATCGAGGGTTATCGCGCGGATCAGTTGGTCCTGGCAGTTACCAACTCAGCTTCAATGGCTCCCGGCTCTGATACGCCTAACGTGGCCATGTTGGATCCGGCGGCGATGGAGCTGTCGTACTGGGAGACAATCAAGAGCAGCAACAATCCCGAGGACTTCAAGAGTTATCTGGACAAATATCCGGACGGCCAGTTTGCGGCGTTGGCCAAGTCGCGCTCCAACCCGGTGCGATCCGCGAGTAACGCGCCCAGCGGTGATTCTCAGGAAATGACCTATTGGAACGCGATCAAGGACAGCCAAAACCCTTCAGATTTTCGTTCCTACGTCACGAAATTCCCGCAAGGACTTTTCGTCGAACTCGCGAACAATCGCGTCACGTCGCTGGAAGCTAAGGCATCCGGCAGATCGCCCGCCGCGTCTGCCGGCTTGCAGCCGTCCGGCCCCGTGACCCTTAGGGACATTGAACTCAGTTACAAGAGCAGCATGTTTGACGAAACAATCCGCGTCGCCAGTCGCTTTCTTGAAACTACTCCTGATAGTGCGCAGGCACATGCTTATCTAGGGCTCGCTCTTTTGGTTAAGAAGGATGCCGACAACGCCGTGCTCCAACTGGAACGGGCCATCCTTCTGGGTCAATCGATAAACCTTCCTTTGAAGAGGTTGAGGGAGCCGCTTTTTGGACATGCGTTTGATGAGGTAGTGGTTGGATTAACGGCAGACTCGTTGCTGATTCAGCAAGGCAAGACTGTCTATAAAGGTAGTTTTTCTGATTTGGCAAACTCTACAATTGGCAATTACAAAAATCAATGTCCGATTGCCACCGTCAAAGGAGCTTTTGCTGAAGGCAACGGTAAGCCGGGAAACAAAACATTCAATCTCTTTCCTGCTACCTCAACCCTGGTACCGGTGCAGCAAGGTAACATGACCGTTAACGTCGCCGCCTGCAACGACGATGGGATCGTACCGACGACGATTATCAAGCTGATATACCGTCTCTCAACCAAACGATGAGAGCGCCTGGATTGTTAACTCGGAACTCGCGAGTGGTAGGCATGGGCCTCGCTTTTCTAGCTGTGCTTTCATTACCGTTCGCAACCATCAGCAGATCACAAGGCGATGGTTCACGGCAGATCGTGCTGGAGGAATTCACGCGCGCGCGTCCGGCTGCAACGTCTGCCAAAGCACCGCCACCAAGAACCGGACCTCGCCGACCAGCCGCCGTCGCCAAAGCGCCTCGTTACACGCGCAAGACGCCGTCAGTGATTGCGTCCCTGCAGCCCGGCGCCCCCACAATGGATATCGGTGTAACTATCTGGCGTCTGCGTCCATCCACCGGCAGTGAGGGCGGAGCGCGAATGTTGGTAATGGAAAACGCGCGGTCAACGGAGTGGACACCGCAGCGCATTGAAGCCGACACACCGTTGCAAGTGGGTGAGCGTGTCAGGCTTAGTATCGAATCGCCGCGCGCTGGTTATCTGTATGTGATCGATCGCGAACAATATGCCGACGGTTCCTTTGGCGATGCCTACCTGATCTTTCCCACGCTGCGCACTCGCGGCGGCGACAATCAAGTCCGCCCCGGAAAGCTGATAGACATTCCGGCGCAGGAGGACAACCCGAGTTACTTCACCCTCGTGCCCAGCCCGAGCAGAAGCGATCAAGTTGCTGAAATTCTGAGCATCATAGTGACACCCGTGCCACTCAGTAATCTTCGGCTGACAGAGCGACCGTTGAAACTTTCAAAATCTGAGGTTGCAAAGTGGGAAGCGTCGGGATCTATCGAAGTCGAACGGTTTGAGATGGTGGGTGGCGCCGGCATGCCCTGGTCCAAGGTGGAGATGGCGGCTAGCGCCGCGGGCTCGAACAGAATGTTGACGCAGGAAGAACCGGCGCCGCAAACGGTTTACCGCATCGGCAGCAGAAGTAAGAACGCATTCATGGTGACTGTTCCGCTACGGTATGGAAGATGAACCGCTGACGTGCTCAAAGTTACTTTGGCCGTTCGTCAACTGACCGTCCCATGAGGTCAGTACCGCCTGCGGTAGCGGGTGGGTTTCATGATTGAGGATCGTCAATTGTCGAATTTTGATTGAGGGCGGAAAACTCCAGAACCCACCCGCTACCGCAGGCGGTACTAACCTCATGGGCCCGCGCGTTACTATTCTCCTAATTCATCTCTGTGCGTCCTTTGTGTTCTCTGTGCCTCTGTGGTGGATTCTTTATCAGCAGGTTGCTCACCACAGAGGCACAGAGAACACAAAGGACGCACAGAGAAGCTGAGATTACGATAATTCTTCTTAGTTCGCTGGCACGGTTCCGGTGCGGGCGACGATGAAAGGCTCAACCCCCAGTTCGCGTCGATAGAACACTCGCGGCCGTTGTAGATTTCGTTTTGCCGGATCAGTTTTCTCGTCGCCGGGCACGAATGCCACCACCTGTTCCAACTGTCTTCCCTGCGCTTCCTTCAGTTTCTCTTCCTGCATTTGCGGCACTCGTTGCGTGGCGTAATCAAGCCACTCCTTCAGAAACACCTGGCCATCCGTTGGCTGTATGTCAGCCGCCGAAGTTTTGAGTCCCTCTTCAACTAACGCGTAGGTCAAATAGCCGTGACCCAGCCTGGCTGCTTCCATCGCCGCCTGATAACTCTGCGCCGCCGTCAGCACGTACATTCCTTTCTCATAAGCAAGCTGGGCCAGTCCTCTGCTGTTCATCGGTCCGCGACGCTTTTCTGCGGCTTCGAGTGCCTGGCCCGAATTGCAGGCATCGATCACTAATAGAAACTGCCCTACATCAATCGCCTCAAAAACGCGCTCCAACTCTCGATCGGAAATGCCATGGGCCATGATAGTTTGCAGCGCGGGGGCATCGATTTGGTTTCGTGCTCCGGCGTAACCGAGGTCATGCGGAATGAGGTAGAACTGATTCTGTTGCGCGGTGCCGTGTCCGGCGTAGTAAACCACTACGGCATCTTCAGGCTTGACGCGAGTGGCGAGGCCGGATAGCGCCGCGAGAATATTTGCTCTAGTAGCTCGTGTATCTTGCAGCGAAATAATTTCCGTGCTTGCGTATGTTTTGATCTGCGTCTCCTGCCGTTGCAACTCGCCGGCGAAGTCAGTGGCATCGGCCACTGCATAGCGAAGATCAAATTGCGAATTCGCATACTTGTTAACAGCGAATGCCAGAATGTAAAGCGTGCCTGGCTGCTTCAAACTGTCGTTGCCGGTGATAACGACCGTTGCATCAGCGCTCTTCACATTGTCGCGGTTGAACCCATACGCAGTGAAACGATTTGGACCAGCAACAATCGGAATCTGTGCTTCCAACACCACTCGGCTCTGTCCCTTTAAGACGTCGCCGCGCCAGGCCTTAACCAAAGCTCCGTTCCGAAACAGTCGCACGTCCTGCGCGCCGGCTGGAGCCTGGCTAACTTCTACCTTGACTCCGATGGTCCGTGATCGAATTTGAACAGCTGCAACCTGCGCCTCATCTATTGCCACTTTAACAGTCGGCTGCCGGCGGTCCTTTTGCGTAATATTCTGCGGCGCTACCGGCCTCTTGCCGGCATACAGATCTGCCAGCAAACCCGGGTGATAATAATCGTTGAAAAAGAGTTCGACGGGAGCGACATCAAAAAGGTTCGCAGAAAATCGCCAAAGGATCTGGTTCCAGGCAGGCGGTGAACCATCAAACAGTCCGTCTGGCGTCAGCACCAGCCAATCCTGCTGGTCCAATGAAAACAGGCTGGCCAACTCTCTTCCGGTCGTCACGTCCCACAACTTAATGCTTGCGTCGCTGCTACCGCTGACCAGAAGTCTTCCGTCTGAGTTGAAGGTTAGCGAATTAACGCTACCTTTGTGCCCAGCCAGTGTTTGCAGGGGCCGCTCTATCATTTGCGGCTCTCGTCGTGGCCCACGAGCGGGTACTTCCCAAATTCGAATCTCACCGTCCACGCTTCCACTCACCAGCTTCTTACCATCCGGGCTGAAGGCGACGGCGTTCACCCATTCCCGATGGCCCGTGTAAATCGCATCGGACTCTCCCGACTCGATATCCCAAATAAGAATGCTCCGGTCCTGGCTGCCGCTCGCCAACTTCTTTCCATCAGAACTGATAGCAAGCGCAAGGACGCCTTCGGAATGCGCCGTCAGGGTTTTCATCTCCTGCCCGGTTGCCACAGACCATATCTTGATATCGGCATCCTGGCTGGCGCTTGCCAGCAATTTATTGTCAGGAGTGAAAGCCAGATCCCTGATGCTCTTTCGATGGCCTTTCAGTGTGAACAACTCACGACCAGTGCCTGCGTCCCAAAGTTTGATCTCATTGTCGCGACCGCCTGCAGCGATCAGCTTTCCATCGGGGCTCAGAGCCACGAGGTCCGGCACAAACCTGGACTCGCGCGGGACGCTAATCTTTCGTTGAGCCTCTGCCTGCGACACATTCCACACGCTAACCGTGCTGCCGAAACTCCCGGATACTAATCTGGTGCCATCGTTGCTGAGTCCAATTGAGTGCCCGCTGTTTCTACCTGTTAACGATCGGACCAGTTGCCCAGTAACCGGGTCCCAGATTTTGATCGTGTCGTCGCGCGTGATGCCGGCAACCCCCGCTGCGAGTGCACTCGCCAATACCTTGTCGTCACCACTCACCGCAACCGTTGCAATGGCTGCGACATGGCCCTTGAGTACTCGAACTTCCTGGCGTTTGGCGCCGTCCCAAAGCGCCACGGTATTGTCGGAGTTGCCGACTGCCAGGAGCTTGGCGTCGGCACTGAAGGCAACCGAATCTACGCCGAGTGGCGATCCAGCAAGAGTTTGCAACTCCTGTCCGGTCGTAATATTCCACAACTTGATTTCCGTTCCGCCAGTACCCGCAAGTGTCTTTTGATCCGGGCTGAAGCTCAGAGCTCGGGTATCTCCAGGAAGCGTGCGCAGCAGCTTGCCCGTCGCGACGTCCCAAAGCTTGACGCCGCCACCGCCCGTAGCCAACACGCTGCCGTCGAAGCTGAAAGCGATCGGCCTCTCCATCGGAGCATTCGATTCAGTCACCCTAATCGTTCGGATCTCGTTCCCTGATGTGACGTCCCAGAGTTTTACTAGTTGAGCTCCGGTCGCCAATATTTTGCCGTCACGACTGAAGGCCACGCTCAGTGGAATACCGGCCAAAGCCGGCATGCCCGCCGCCAACGTGCGCAATTCGCGCCCAGTGGCAAGATCCCAAAGCTTCGCCGTCTGATCGCCACTACCGCTCGCAAGCAGTCTCCCATCCGCACTGAAGGCAACGGAAGAAACAAAAAGCTTGTGGCCTGTCAGCGTTTGTTTTTCGCGACCGCTGGCGACGTCCCAGATTTTTATCGTGTTGTCAGCACTGCCGCTGGCGAGTTGTTTGTCGTCAGGACTGAACGCAACCGGACCCACTGCTCCCGTGTGTCCCTTGAGTGTCCGCAGTTGATTGCCGGTTTCCGGGTTCCACAGAATGATCGTCTTATCGACACTACCCGAAGCCATGAGCTTGCTGTCGCTGGTGAAGGCAATGGATAGGACCTGGGCCGAATGGCCCGTCTGCACACTCAGCTCAGGCTTTTGCGCCATCACGAAGGCAACGGAAAACAAAACGACAATCAAGGTTAGGATCAAATGGAAACGCATCATTAAGTTCTCTCGATCACGGCTCAAGCAGCGCCAATTCGCGGCTTGGGAAGGTTTCTCTCAATCACGGCTGTAAGCAGCGTCAATTCGCAGGTTGGGAAGGGGGCATGCCCCCTTCCTAACCTGCAAATTAGCGTCACCAGCTTATGATCTTCACACAAGCTCTAACGTTGCAGCGGTCACCTAGCGCAGCGGATTCTTTATTGAGGTTTGCAATTCAACCGGTACTGCGCGCTTAAACGTAAACAGAAACTTTTTGAAGTTGCCGCACACATAGATTCTGCCCGTTACCGGCCAAACCTCTTTCGAGTTAATTACCTCGTCAATTGTTCTCAATACCGCCTGCGGTGTGCTCACAAAAATTCGTATGGAGGGAGCGAGAGTTAATGGCTCTTTGTTCGGCAGTTTAAATGGGTGAACGTAATCATCGAGTGTGACGGGTGTGTCATTGACCTTCATGTCCTCGAAAACGAGCAGGTCGACATCTCCCTGCTGTTTCACTGCGGCGAGGATCACCGGCACATCAAGGGTGACGCCGAGTGGTGTAACTCCGACGAGTTCTGCCTCGCCTAAGCGGATCAAGATAGGCTCCGTTTCGTCGTACTCATCCTTCGCAAACTTTTCTTTCTCCGACTTCTTGTCCTTTTTCTTCCCCGACTCGGGCTTTTTCATTTCCACCTGAGCGCGATGGATCTTGTATCCGCGTACTTCTTTCGGCATCGGGCGCGTAGTCCCTTCGTTAGTTTGCTGAGCAAGCGCGATAAACGAGGAGGAAAGGATCATCAGAATCAGGAGGCTCTGGTACTTAAGCAAGGTCATACATTCTCCTTCTGGATGTGTGCCTGGTGAATTCAGCTTCCAGTGCCACAGGGAAACTGGCTTTCGCTCCAGCGGAGCGAGATGTTTATAGCTGCGAACGCAGGCAAAAGATCTCACTCCTTTAGGGGCGAAACCGGCAGCGGAGCGATGGCGCGTTCAGGCAACCGCCGTTGCGCTCCTCCGCAGCTAAGAAACAAAATGAAAAATCCATGGCTATAAACATCTCGCCCCGCCGGGGCGAAGTGACTTTTCCGTTGCACTTCGAACTAGAATCCACCCGTGACAAAGAGAGAATTCATCGAGGATCAAGGAAGCGGCAGCGGCAGCTTTTGCGGCAGCGTTCGCAATTCTTTCCCTAGCTGCTTATCAAACTCCGGTTCCGATTGCGGCAATTGTTTGACGATCTCACTGACAACCCGACTGGCCAGTGCTTGATCTCGAACCGCAGTGACTTGCCAATCACTTCCTTCTCGACGCTCCATAGTTAACTCTAGTTCAGCGGCGCGATTAATTCTTATCTCCGCGCTCTGATCGGTTCTGCTCATCTCAGTCACGAAGGGCATCGCCAGCGCTGTCACGAGAAATGGTCGCGCGCCGGCTGGACCCGCCACCTCATTAATTCTATTCCGTATACGCTCTTTCACGTTTTCTTTGATAGCGGCAATTGTTTCCGGAGCAAGCGATTCCAGTTGCACGCGCACAGACGTCACCATCGGAGTAGTCACGCCGATCGCGGAGCCTTCCGGGCGCTGGCCGATGAAATTATCAATCACTCGATCGAGATCCACCATTCGATCGAAAGCTGCCCGATCATTTTGCTGAGACGCTTCAATGAGTAGCGCAAGCGCATAAGCAGGAGTTGTTTTGAAGTACTGCCACCAGGCAAAGAAAACTACCACGCCGACAAGCACGAAACCGCCGGGAATCAACCAAAGCCAGCGGCGTCTGGAAGGTTTTTGGGTGACGCTCATCCAATGTCCTGCGAGCGCAGAGCCAAAATCGTTCCGCCAGTCAGACCGAGAAACATCAGCAACAGAACCAGTGGGTCTAACCAACGATTGCCCCAGGGATGCAGAAAGTCTACATAGCCGCTCAGGTCATCCGGCATTTGCACCACCTTTACCTGCGGCGGCACCGGATCGAGTTTAGGCTTTGAAGGTTTGTTGGGCTCGGTGCCTCGCCGTCCGCCCATGTTCCATTTCTCCAGATCTTTCTGATACGTGCTCATCTCTTTGTCAAAGTCGTCGAACTTAGCTTCGGACTTCGACTTATAACCTTCTACATCTTTCTGCTTCTGATCAACGAGCCTGTCGTTTTGATACTTGATGTCTTTGTAAAGACCGCGACCATCATTTTGCGCCGCCGGCTCAGCCTCTTCATCTTTGCCGCGCAAAACCGGCAGAGCTGAGAAACGTTTCATCTCATCAAAGGCCCAGGTGGCGGGCATGACTACGCCAGCGTACTTCGAAATTCCTTTGGGAACTCCAACCAGGCCGCAGAACAAAAGTTGAGGAATTAGCATAAGCGGCACAAAGCTGGTCGCCATCTCTGACGTTTTCACGATCGCTGAGACGAATAGACCAAGCGCGATACCAACCATGCCGGTCAAAATCATCACCAGCAATTGCGGAACGCCGTAGTAATTTCCAGGTAGCTCCATTAGGCCGGCGACCTGGAGCAGTCGCAGCGACCCGAAAAGAAGAATGCATTGCAGACCCACAATTAAAGAGAGGACCAGCAGCTTTGAACCGACATAAGGAAGCAGTCCGAGGTTGACCATTCGTTCGCGATTGTAGACCGCCCGTTCTTTGATTATTTCGCGAGCCGCTATCGAGGTGCCAAACCAGACCGAGACCAGCGCCAGCACGAAGTAGGGAAAGTCGCGCGAACTTTCTTTGTCCACCACCAGGTAAGTCAGGAAAGCGACGATCGGAGCCTGGCCAAACAGAATCAGTAAATTGAACTTGTCATGACGGAGCACTTCAATGTAGCGCTGAGCAAGAGTCTTCCATTGGCGCAGACGATCGGTGACGGTATGTCGGTTCTTCGCTGGCGCGGCGGCTTGCTGCTGTCCTTTCAGCGCACCCAAAGGCTGCAGAATATTTACTTTGTACTCTTCTGTTTCAGTAAAACGGCGCTTCCATTCCTCCGCTACGTCTTCGGCGATACGCTCCCGTTGTAGTTTATGACTCCGCTTCTGTTCAGCGGTTGCATTCGCGGGCACTGACGGAAGCTTGCTGACACCGGTCTCGATCGGCGCTTCCAATTTGTCGTAGAGATCTTTAAAACTGTCGGCGCCAATATGCCGGAGAGCAGCTTGAGGACCGCCATAGAAAACGAGTTTGCCGCGCATCAAAACTACAATCTTATCGAAGAGCCGTACGTTCTCCATCGCGTGGGTCGTCAGGATTACTGTGCGTCCCGATTCGGCAATCTGCCGGAATAGCTTCATCACCTTCTCTTCTGTCGCCGGATCAAGGCCAGAGGTGGGCTCGTCGAGATAGATAATCGAAGGTTTTGTGATCAGTTCTACTGCGATTGAAACGCGCTTGCGTTGGCCGCCGGAAAGTTGACCAACCGGAACGTCACGGCGCTCGGACAGGCCGGTGACGTCCATCACTTCATTAATGATCTGATCTATTTCCTGCGTGGAAACGTCACTCGACAATCGCAGGCGGGCAACGTAGTAAAGTGTGCGATAGACCGTCAGCTCGCGATGAATGATGTCGTCCTGTGGCACATAACCGATCGATTGCTTGAGCGAATCCAGATGCTCGTATAGATCCTGACTGTTAACCAGGACGAGCCCGTTGGTCGCTGGGCGCATACCATTGAGGGCGTCCATCAAAGTGGACTTGCCGGCTCCCGATGGGCCCAACAGGCCGACGAATTCGTTAGGTTGAATCGTCAGGTCAACGTCGTCCAGCAGCTTGATGGTTCCGCCGCCGGCACGGTTAGGGACGATCTTTGTAATATCAATCGCATCAATGCGCGTTTTTGAACGCGTGTCGAGGACCGCAACTCCGCGCTCCGGATCCACCAACAAGAGGAATGGTCCAATCTGAACCGTGTCACTCGCGCTAATCTGCACCTTGCTCTTAATTCGGGTGCCGTTGACGTACACGCCGTTAGTTGAACCAGTGTCCTCGATAAAAGCAGCACCATTCAATTTGCTTACGCGCGCGTGGTAATTCGAGATTTGCAGACCGTCGAGTCTGACATTGATGTCCGAGGCACGGCCGATCGTTAACGGTGCGTTTCCTGCGAAAGCCTGAGCGACGGCTGCGCCTTGTTCACTCGTGCTCGCAACTCGCTGGTCCATGGACTGGCCACCCGGCCCTGGCGCGCTCCGTTGCTGCACGGGCGCCATGATGGTGGCGGGCACAGATTCTCGATCTGGTCTCTTTGCTGCAGGGTTGGCGGGGTCGCGGAAATACAGGACTGGGCCACCCCTTCCTAGTTGAATGCGATCGCCGTCGTTCAACAAACTTGCTGCGACAATTCGTTGACCGTTCAGAAGCGTGCCATTGAAACTGTCTTGATCGATGAGTTCGAAGCGATTGTCGCGACGTTTAATGACCGCGTGACGGCGCGAAACAAGACCGGCATCCGCAGCAATCCTGATATCCATGTTTGTATCGCGCCCGACACTTGAAACGTCGCCCGCGATCTCAAACCTTTGCACTGCGCCATCGGTTTGTAGTTCAAGAAAAGCGGGCTCGCGGTGAGCGGAAGTAGGAGCGATCCTCTCTTCAGCTACAGTCGAGGCTCGAACGCTCGGAACCGCAGCTTGAGCAGACGCAATTCGCTCCACCAGCAATACTGGTCCACCAGGACCGAACTGCACCCGCGCACCGGCGCGTATTTCCGCAGGCGCGGATAATTGACGCCCGTCGATAAACGTCCCAAAGCGAGAGTTCAAATCAACCAGCAGGCTGCGTCCGCCCTCAACCCGAAATTCGGCGTGCTTGCGTGAAACCATCGGCCATTCGTTGCCGTCAAATACGATCTGACAGTCACTGCCATCACGACCGACCTTTACAGTCGCCGCGTCGAATTCCCGTTCAGGTTGAAGCTGACCGTTCGTTTCTTCTGAGAGATAGATTTTCATAAACGTGGATGTGCGGCCTTCGCTAAGTCCACCTCGTAAATAAACTGATAGCCGGTTTCTCGTCGTTGTTGAATGACCTAAACCCCTCTTGAAAAATCTGCAAGTAGTGCTGAGTCAAACGCCCTGCGGCCCGGTGGGGTATCTTTTGAGCAAAGCAGATAACCTACCGACCGCGAAAAATCAAGGAAAAGTTGCGGCTGGAGTCGAAGACCGCTACAGCGAAGGGCGGGTGTTGGATGTACTGAAACCGCCGGCGTCTCGCCCGCTGAACGAGCGCAGTTAGTATTTCGCACGTTGGAAGGATCGGCTCGGCAACTTGCAGGTGAAGGAAGGGGGCATTGCCCCCTTCCCAACCTGCAAATTATCTAACAGCGCTCAGTACTGTCCCGTGATCCCCGGCTTGATCGTTAGACTTCGCCTGGGTTAATATTCGAACGAACGTTCGAACGGCAGGTAACAACTGGCGTAAATAGGCCTGAAATATAGGAATTCCGCGCTGGATTTTGAGGAGTGCATGATTAACTTTCAAACATCACCAGACCAGTACCATCACTGGAAATTGGCTGTCGACGGTACAGTCGCAACCCTGAGCATGGATGTTCAAGAGGACGAAACCCTGGCCGAAGGCTACAAACTAAAACTCAATTCCTACGACCTTGGCGTTGATATTGAGTTGGCCGACGCGATCCAGCGAATTCGTTTTGAGCATCCGGAAGTGAAGGTTGTAGTCGTCACCAGTCTCAAGCCGCGGATCTTTTGTGCGGGCGCGAATATCTACATGCTCGGTACTTCTTCGCATGCCTTCAAAGTGAACTTCTGCAAGTTCACAAACGAAACTCGTTGCGCGATTGAGGACGACTCGCATCATTCAGGTCGTCGTTATGTGGCTGCGCTTAATGGCACCGCTTCGGGCGGCGGCTATGAACTCGCCATCGCCTGCGACGAAATTTATCTGGTTGACGATGGCAACTCCGCGGTTTCCCTTCCCGAAGTTCCGCTGCTTGGCGTGTTGCCCGGGACTGGCGGCCTGACGCGTTTGGTTGATAAGCGAAAGATTCGTCGCGACCGCGCTGACGTTTTTTCTACGCTCGCCGAGGGGTTGAAGGGAAAACGCGCGAAAGAGTGGGGACTGATAGACGATTCGTTTCCCACCAGCAAGTTTCAGGAATCGATTGACGCTCGCGCGCAGGAAATTGTCGGAACAAATGGCGATAGTCAGCCGGGCGTTGGTATCAAACTCAATCCGCTGCAAGTTGAAATAAAGCCGGCGGGTCTGGAATACAAATACGTCAATGTAATTTTGAATCGCGAGCAGCGTTATGCGGATCTAACTGTGCGCGGACCAGAAGCGAATTTGCCGACGACGCCCGATGAGATTCAGAAGCTTGGCGACTCTTACTGGCCGCTTCAGGCTTATCGAGAGTTGGACGATGCCTTGCTTTACCTGCGGGTGAATGAGCCTGAGATCGGTTTGGTTTGCGTGCGCACTGCGGGAAACATCGATGACGTGCTGGCGATCGACAAGACGCTTACAGCCCACAAGGACCACTGGCTGGTGCGCGAAATCACCGCTTTCATGGCGCGCGTGCTGCGCCGTTTGGATCTGACGGCGAAGAGTTTCTTCGCCATCGTCGAACCGGGCAGTTGTTTTGCCGGCAATCTGCTTGAGCTGATGCTGGCTTCTGATCGCAGCTACATGCTCAACAACGCCGACGAGCGTGTCGAACTCGCACTCAGCGAGCTAAATCATGGTGCGCTACCGATGAGCAATGGGTTATCGCGTTTACAGTCTCGGTTCCTGGCAACGCCGGAAAAGGTTGAAGAGATTCTGGCCAACACCGGTCGTTTTGATACTGAAGCGGCGGAAGAAGCCGGACTAATAACCTTCGCGCCTGATGATTTAGATTGGGAAGATGAAATCCGCGTGGCTATCGAAGAAAGAACTTCGTTGTCGCCGGATGCGTTGACCGGGATGGAAGCATCGCTGCGGTTCGCTGGCCCCGAAACGATGGACACGAAGATTTACGGTCGGTTGACTGCCTGGCAAAACTGGATCTTTCAACGACCAAACGCCGTCGGGGAAAAAGGTGCGTTGAGTAATTATGGCAAACCGACGAAGGCCCAATTTGATTTTAAGAGGACTTAGCCGCGGATGAACGCGGATTTGCGCAGATCAGAAAAATTCATATCCGCGTTATTCCGCGCAAATCGGCGGCTGGTTTTAGGCGAGACATCATGAACTTATACGAACGAATACCAAACAACGTTAACTTGTCGGAAGACAAAAAGCTTCAGCGGGCGCTGGAGAAATGGCTGCCAAACTATCTTGACTGGTGGAACGAGATGGGACCCGATGGCTTTCAACAAAAGGACGTCTATCTGCGCACCGCCATCAGCGTCGAGCCGGACGGTTGGGCCAACTTCGACTTCGTGAAGATGCCCGATTACCGGTGGGGCATTTTTCTAAAGCCCGCTGAGGCAGACGCAAAGATTGGTTTCGGCGACAACTATGGTCAGCCGGTTTATCAGGAAGTGCCAGGCGAATTCCGGAACGCCTTGCGTCGCATCATTGTTACGCAAGGCGACACCGAACCTGCTTCGGTCGAACAGCAACGGGAACTTGGCAAGACTTGTCCTTCGCTTTACGACTTGCGCAATTTGTTTCAAGTGAACGTTGAGGAGGGCCGGCATCTTTGGGCCATGGTCTACCTGCTGCAGCGTTACTTTGGCCGCGACGGCCGCGATGAGGCGGACGCATTGCTCGAACGACGCAGCGGCAATCCCGACAAGCCGCGCATCCTCGAAGCTTTTAATCAACCCTGCGACGACTGGTTGAATTTCTTTTGCTTCACGATGTTCACGGATCGCGACGGCAAGTATCAACTTTCGGCCCTGGCGGAATCCGGCTTTGAACCGTTGGCGCGCACCTGCCAGTTCATGTTGACTGAAGAAGCGCACCACATGTTCGTCGGTGACACAGGCATCAACCGCGTCGTCAAACGCACCGCGCAACTGATGAACCAGGGCGACGTGCGGCAATTGGGCGGCATCCCGCTCGATATCATTCAGCGCTACGTCAATTTCTGGTTTAGTTATTCGCTCGATTTGTTCGGCGGCGAGATCAGTTCGAACTCCGCAGACTTTTTCGCGGCCGGGCTGAAAGGAAGATACAAAGAGCAGGAGCAGTACGACGATCATCTTGCTGCTAATCAGATCTTCAGCATGAAAGTCGTCGAAGACAATCAGCTAAAGGATTCGGAAGTGCCTTTGCGCAATGCGCTGAACGAAGTTTTGCGCACCGAGTACGTTAAAGACTGTGAGAAGGGTTTGGCGCGGTGGAATAAGAGTTTGGCCGACGAAGGCCGCAGCGAAAGATTATTTCTTCCTAACAGCCGTTTTCATCGACACGTCGGCGAGTTTGCCGGCCACAATTTTGACCTCGAGGGAACTTTGATTTCGCCGGAAGACTTTGAAAAGCGCAAAGCCAACTGGCTGCCGAGCGTTGCGGATCGCGAATATGTGCGCAGCTTGATGCACGCGGTGACTGAGCCCGGCAAGATCGCCAACTGGATTGCGCCACCGGCAACCGGCATCAAAGGCAAGCCGTTTGAGTTTGAGTACGTTCGCTTGTGAATTTCGAATTTCGAATTTCGAATTGCGAATTTTGATTTGCCATGAAGGAAGTTTTTCAAAACAGGATGGGCGAAAGTCTTAAATCCGAAATCCGAATTTCGAAATCCGAAATTTCCCGTTACGATCAAAAGCTGGAATTCATCCTCCGCAATGCCGCGCGCATTTTTGCCGAAAAGAATTACCACTCGACGACCATGCGCGACATCTCGCGCGCAACCAACGTCAGCCTGGCGGGTCTTTATCATTACTGCAAATCCAAGGAAGAGCTGCTGTTTCTGATTCAGGACAACTGCTTCGGCCGCGTGCTCGAAAGCCTGGAAGAGCGGTTGCGCACTGAAACTGATCCGCTTGCGCGTTTGCGCATCTTCATCGAAAACCACCTTTCATTTTTCGCCGCCAACATGGCTGAGATGAAGGTCCTGTCGCATGAAGCTGAATCGCTGGACGGGGATTTGCACGCACACGTTTCCACGAAGAAGGACAAGTACACGAAACTCGCGCGCCGGATTTTGAAAGAGCTGCAGCAGACCGAAACCATTGGCCCGCAAGTGGATCTCACGGTCGCAACCTACGCGTTGTTTGGCATGATGAACTGGATTTACAACTGGTATGATCCGAAGGGAAAACTAAAAGTTTCCGAGCTGGTTGAGAATGTGACGCGTTTGTTCCTGCACGGGTTCATTGCCGGATCGGCGCACGAAGCACTACACTTTGCGCCGCAAACGGTTGCGCAACCTATGAGCGTTTGGCGCGGAACAACTGACGGAAAGTAAATTGAAAGGCATTTGAAGATGGCGGCAGTTGATCATTTTGAAGTAACTGAAATGGGGCCCAACCTTGTTCAGTATCGGGTCGAGAGTGGAATTGCTTTTCTGACGCTGAACGATCCGCCGGCAAACACCTACAGTTACGAGATGATGCAGAAGCTTGACGCGCGGATTCTCGCTGCGCGCATGGACGAAAGTGTCCAAGTAATTGTCATTACCGGCAATGGCGAAAAGTTTTTCTCGGCTGGCGCAAACATCCAGATGCTCGCGAACGTCACGCCCACCTTCAAATACTTTTTCTGCCTGCATGCCAATGAGACTCTGTCGCGGCTTGAGCAAACACCCAAGCTTGTTATTGCCGCGATTAATGGACATTGCGTTGGTGGCGGATTGGAAGTGGCGCTGGCCGCCGACATTCGCATTGCGCGCCGCGGCGCGGGCAAGATGGGTTTGCCTGAAGTTTCACTGGGCGTGCTGCCGGGAACGGGGGGCACGCAACGTTTGACGCGATTAGTGGGCAAGTCGAAAGCGATCGAGTTGATGGCAACTGGCGAGCTGTTTGATTTCGAGCGTGGGCTGGAGCTGGGAATCGTGAATCAAATCATCGATGCAGAAGACGGCGAGCAGTTTTCGCAACAGGTTATTACTTACGCAAGACAGTTCACCACGCCGAACAAAGCTTCCGCAGCAGTCGGCAGAATCAAACGCGCCGTCCAGACTGGCAGCGAAATACCTTTTGAGTCAGCCCTGGCCCTTGAGCGCGAACTGCAACAACAACTTTTCCAGTCGGAAGATGCGAAGGAAGGCCTGGACGCCTACGTCGGCAAACGCAAACCTATATTTAAGGGTAAATAGTGAATGGTGAATAGTAAATGGTTCGGAGCTAGCGGGTTGCTCCATTTACCATTTACCATTCACCATTTACTGTGGATTCATTATGTACGATCAAATCGATGTAACAGACGACAACGGCATCACCACGATCACGCTTAACCGGCCGGAAAAGTTGAATGCGCTTGCCGGACACATGCGTCGCGATTTGGCAGAAGCGCTGGAAGCCGCCGGCAGCGATCGCGCTGTCCATGTTGTTGTCATCACCGGCGGCGGACGCGCCTTTTGTTCGGGCGGTGACGTGGCCGCGATGGCCGACTTGATCGAACGCCAGGATGCCGACGAGTTCTCTCGGCTGCTGGGCTCGGCGCGGCGCGTAGTTACTGCAATTCGTCACATGACCAAACCGGTGATTGCTTCGATCAATGGACCAGCCATCGGCGCCGGCTTCAATCTCGCGCTGGCCTGCGATCTACGCATCGCTTCCAGTAACGCGACGTTTAGCCAGTCGTTTGCCAAGGTCGGCCTGCATCCCGATTGGGGCGGCACGTATTTCTTGCCGCGATTGGTCACTCCAAATAAAGCGTGCGAAATGTTTTTCCTTGGCGATTCGATCACCGCCGAAGAAGCGCAGCGCCTGGGACTGATAAATTTCGTCGTTGCTCCTTCAGAACTGGAAGCCGAAACCCGCAAACTCGCGGAACGTTTGCGCGCAGCGCCCGCCATTGCCATTGCCGCCGCTAAACAAGCAGTTTATATGAGCCACTCATCTGAGTTGGACGAAATGCTGCGTTACGAAACGGAAGCGCAGATGCGCTGTTTCGATTCCGACGATGGCGCTGAAGGCGTGCGAGCTTTTCTCGAGAAACGGCCACCAAAGTTTACGGGACGGTAGTTCCGAGCCAAGTACTGAGTCAGCGTGAAGAAGTTCAGAGTACAACCTTCAGGTTGCTCTTGCGCTGGTAAGAAGCAAGCTAAAGCTTGGACTCTGAACTTCTCGACCCTACCCACGACTTAGCACTCAGCACTTTTTCTCAAACCATGAAGCTGCAAAACAAGATTACCCTGATCACCGGCGGCGGACGCGGCATTGGTCGTGCCATTGCGCATGCTTTTGCGCAAGAGGGCGCGCAGGTGGCAGTCGCCGCGCGCACGCAGGAACAAGTTGAACGCGTCGCGAAAGAAATAACGGAGCAGTTTCAAGTTCAGGCAGTTGCCATCGCCTGCGACGTTTCGGATGGAAACAGCGTTAAGACAATGTTTGGTAAGGTCGCGGAAGCATTCGGCCGGGGCCCGGACATCCTGGTTAACAACGCGGGTATCGCAGAAAGCGCATTGCTCACTCGCACCGATGATGAACTTTGGCGACGTCTTCAGGGAATCAATCTGGACGGCACTTTTTATTGCATGCGCGCCGCGATGCCCGAAATGATCGAGCGCGGCTGGGGCCGCATCATCAACATTGCGTCCATCGCCGGCAAAACCGGCGCACCTTACATCGCCGCTTACTCGGCTTCCAAACACGGCGTGCTTGGCCTGACACGTTCCGCCTCGCAGGAAGTGGCAAGCAAAGGAATAACAGTCAACGCGATCTGTCCGGGCTATGTTGATACCGAAATGACCACGCGCGGCATCGAGAACATCACCAACAAAACTTCACTGACAAAGGATCAGGCGTTGGACTCAATCAAAAAGCTGAGTCCGCAAAACCGCCTGGTCACTGCGGAAGAAGTCGCAGCGCTGGCGTTACTGCTGGCTTCTGAAAACGGGCGCGGAATCAACGGTCAGGCAATCAACATCGACGGCGGCGGCGTGCTGTTTTGAGTGCGACAAGAAGTTTAGAGTCCAAGCTTCAGCTTGTCGTGTCGCGGAAGCAGCAAGCTAAAGCTTGGACTCTAAACTTCTTGCTCGCTTTTCCGAACCATTTCATACACCAACCGCAGCGGTAGGCCTACGATATTGAAATAGTCTCCAGCAATTTCTTCAACAAACAGCGCGGCGTGTCCCTGGATCCCATAAGCTCCTGCTTTGCCGCGCGGCTCGCCGGTCGCTACATACCAATCGATTTCCTCGACTGACATTTCAGCAAAGCGCACCCGCGTTGTCTCGTGATCTACCAAAGGCGCTTCTTGATCGGCGCGCAGGAGCGCGACGCCCGTCAGCACCTCGTGCCATTTGCCGCTCAGCAAATTCAGCATTCGCCTGGCATCATCGTCGTCGATCGGTTGGCCCAATATTTCACCGCCAACCACGACCGTTGTGTCTGCGCCCAACACGAGACTTTCAGGACTCCTGCTCGCAACCGTTTGCGCTTTGGTTAATGCCAGACGCTTTACGTAACTGACGGCATCCTCGCCTGCGCGAACAGCCTCATCGATGTCAGCGGCGACTGCATCGAAGGGCCAGCCAACGGCGCGGAGTAGCTCCATGCGGCGCGGGCTGCCCGACGCGAGAATAAGTTTTTCGAAAAGGAAGTCTTTATTGTTCATTTCGCTCGCTGCTCCATCGCGAATTCTTACAAGTGCAGCCATTTGCAGAACCGCGAGCGGTAGCGTATAGACAGCACAGGTATGATGTAATCCTCGCCCAGAAAGAGATCAATGTCCCCCAAGTCCATTGGAGGCGGAGCGCGTCAAGAACGCAAACCGCTGACCCTCGAAACAGAAGCGCAGCAGGTGCTGAACGAACTGTGGAGGGAAAAACTAATCCCTTTTCAGTTGAATGTCGGCCGACTCACCAAAGAAGAAGCCTCGGGCAACTTCACCATCCATTTTCACGATAGCCGAATATATTCGGCTGGCGTCACTATCACTCAGGGCCAAAAATGGGCTGAGATGGTCCGAGCGGCTGTTCTGGCTCGCGTTACGCGTATCAGCGGGCCTTTGCGGCAAATCCCCTGGCTTGCAGTTGAGAGCGGCGTTTGTGTGTTGCCGCACAGACCGCGGTCAAACGCCTGGCCTACGCTGACTCCATGACTGCAACCGGTAACATGGAAGACGCTATCGAACGTTCGAGAACTGAACGCAAAGAGAGCAAGGATTACACGGATGAACTAGAGCGCAACCCTAAGCGCGAGCATCAGGATCGGCGACCCGAAGTTGACAGCGGATCGTTGCCTTTGGTTGCCACCGTCTAGTGCCAATCCAAATCCTTAGTTCATTCTCATGAATCCCGAACCGATTCGGTGACCCCATCCCTTCAACTCTACGAGTGATGTCGTAATCATTTGTGCCGGGATTGTGCCCTGGGATTTGGCTAATGCCTATTAGAACACTACCCGGTCGCAAGGTTCGCTTGTCCCGCTAAACAAAACTCCGCTACACTCGCAAACCGTCTTTAGCTTTCGCTTTTACATTCCCGATTCTAAATTCAGCGACGGAATTTCGAAACTAACTGCGCCCTGGTCTTCAAATGGAGAGCCTGATAAAAACTTTGCCCGCGATCTTATCCGCGGCCGGACCGTCGGCAGAAGTCGCTGAGGCTGCCTGTTTTGCAGCCTGGAAACACGCCGTCGGAGATGCATTGAGTATTCACGCCGTGCCGCTAAAACTTGAGAATCAAACTCTGATCGTCGCTGTCGCCGACAACATTTGGCAGCGGCAGTTGGAACAGATTCGTCCGCAGTTGCTGTTTCGGCTGAACACCGTCTTGGGGCACTCATTGGTTAAGTTGATTGAGCTGAGTATAGATCCCCAAGCGCTACCAAAAACGCGAATTTCGCAAAGCACCCCGAAGCAGCATTCAGATTCCGCCGTTCCGTTTGAACTGCGCGCGGCTGCTTCCGAAATTCAGGATGCTGACTTGCGGCGCGCCTTTCTCGGCGCCGCAACGAGCTGCATCAAGCGATTGGAAAGTAATTCGCAATCTGAAACTTGAAACTTGAAACTTGAAACTTGAAACTTAGACCGCCATGCCAATCACCGAAGCAGACGTGGAAAAAGTTGCGCAACTCGCGCACATGGAAATTACGCCGGACGAGTTGAAGATCTTTGCGCCGCAAATGGCCGACATCGTCGCTTACGTCGAACAACTCAACGCGCTCGACACGACAGATGTGCAGCCTTCGCTCGGCGGTCTGACACCTGAAGGCGAAGCCACCGACTCCGCGCGTGATGACGTTGTCGCCCCGTCGCTGGGACAAAAGACTGCGCTTGCCGAAGCGCCCGATGCCGCGTCAGGACACTTTCGAGTACCGAAGGTGCTTTAGGAAATAGCATTGGCAGTGCGTACGAGTCGAGCAATGATTTTCCATTTTCCATTTTCCATTTTTCATTTTCCATTTGTTTAGGGTCGTTCGCCGATGGTGTGGACAGCATGAGTGGGATTGAGTCAATCAAAAAAGGGATCGCGAACGGCCAGAAGACTGCGCGCGCGGTCGTAGAGTCGTCTCTGAATGCTGCCGAGAAACTGAACGAAACCCTCAACGCGTTTCTGGAAATCGATCGCGACGGCGCAGTGAAACGCGCCGGAGAAATAGATTCAGCTTCACCGCTCGCGGGCATTCCCATCGCCATCAAAGACAACCTTTGCGTGCAGGGAATGCAAACTTCCTGCGGCTCGCGCATCCTTGGCGATTACCATCCGCCTTACAACGCGACGGTCATTGAAAGATTGTTGGGCGCCGGCGCGATCGTGATTGGCAAAACTAATTGCGACGAGTTTGCCATGGGCTCTTCGAACGAGAACTCGGCGTTTGGCGCGGTCAAGAATCCCTGGGACACGTCGCGTGTGCCGGGCGGCTCGTCGGGCGGTTCTGCCGCAGCCGTCGCCGCGGGCATTGTCCCGGTAGCGTTAGGTTCCGACACCGGCGGCTCGGTGCGGCAGCCGGCATCGCTGTGCGGCGTCGTTGGTTTGAAGCCTACCTATGGACGCAATTCGCGTTATGGCCTGGTGGCATTCGCCTCTTCGCTGGACCAGGTGGGAATCTTTGCGCGCACCACTGAAGATGTGGCGCGCGTTCTGGGAATCATTGCCGGCCGCGATCCGCACGATGCAACTACGGCGGACGTGCCGGTTCCTGATTACACTTCGGAGCTAAGCGCTGACATCAAAGGCGCGCGGCTCGGTTTCCCAAAAGCACTTTTCGGCGAAGGACTTGACACAGAAGTTCGCGCGTCGGTTGAGTCGGCAGTAAATGTCTATCGCGATCTGGGCGCGGAAATCGTTGAAGTGGAACTACCGCACGCGCAGTACAGCATTGCGGTCTATTACATCATCGCGACTGCGGAAGCTTCTTCAAACCTGGCGCGCTTTGATGGCGTGCGTTATGGATTTCGCGCCGAGGATGCGCCTGAGCTGCGACAGATGTATCGCAAAACGCGCGATGAAGGATTTGGTGCGGAAGTGAAACGCCGCATCATGCTGGGCACCTACGTGCTATCGGCGGGCTACTACGAGGCTTACTATCATAAGGCCCAGCAGGTGCGCTCGTTGCTCAAGCAGGATTTTCAAAAAGCTTTCGAGCGCTGCGATGCGATCATCACGCCGACGTCACCAACGCCCGCTTTTTTGATCGGCGAAAAAGTAGACAATCCGCTGGCAATGTATTTGAACGACATCTACACGGTAACGGCGAACCTGGCAGGCATTCCGGGATTGAGTGTTCCCTGCGGACTTTCCGCCGGCCGGTTGCCGATTGGTTTTCAACTGCTCGGCAGTTACTGGTCTGAACCCACGCTCTTCAAACTCGCGCACGCTTACGAAACTGCGCAACCATTCACCGAACGCCCGCCGGTCTATGCATGAGAAAACGCGGCTTTGCCGCTCTCCGTGCGGTAAGGCTTTGCCTTACCGAGGATGGACTCCAAGAGACTTCGCGAGGCTCAGCCTCGCGAAGTTTTTGGTTGAGCTTGCCGGAAAGGCAGAGCCTTTCCGCACGGGATACGGCAGAGCCGCTTTTTTAGCTTGAGCCGCCGCCGTTGGTTATCGCGACTTCGGGGTCTGTATTAGTTTTGATTTGGCGGGACGGGTTGCCGCGAGGTTCTTGAAGGAGTTTGAACTTTATCAGCCTTATCCGGAATCAAGTCGCCGGTGAAAATTTCAAGCACGTTCTTGGCTGTCCCCACCACCGGCGTCGCATCGAGACCAACGTGCACGGCGCCGGCGACGAGCCCTTTCTTCTTAATGTCGTGGCCGGCAAAGCCCACGACAAAAATCGGGCCGATGATCGGAATTGCCTTGAGCAGTTTCTTGGCAACCTCCCATCCGCCTCGCTTTGCGATTCCTTTTTTTCGCTTCTTTGCCATCACGTCTCTTTAGAATAAAGTTTATATGTTTCGCAGCGTTCACGAAAGGAATTCAACTGCTAGTATTAATGCAGTTTGAATTGAGGCGACTGAGTGGCGTGAGGTCAGTACCGTCTGCGGTAGCGGATGGGTTCCGACATTGCCAATTTTCGAGTGCCGCTTGCTATTTGCCCGATCACTAGACACCAATCGGTAATTGTCAATCGGCAATCACTGAATCCATCCGCTACCGCGGACGGTACTGACCTCATTGCCACTGCCAAGGCCTCTAATTCAAATTGCATCACTACCAGCAAGTCAATATTGCTCACGTTCGTTGTGTGTTAGCATGAGCGCGTTCCACACAATCCCAGACCGAATTAACTTTGAACGTCGATGCGCGCAGCTAAGTTATTATTAACGATCGCCTGCCTTAGCGCTTTGTTGTTTTCCTGCAACCGGTCGGGACCGTCGCCTAACAAACTTCTCATCTACACGCCGCACGGTCAGGACATGCTGCGCGATTTCGTGGCGCAGTACAAAACCCAACATCCGGAAGTGACTGTCGAGTTTCTCGACATGGGCGCGCGCGAAATTCTTGAACGCGTGCGCGCCGAGCGCAATCGTCCGCAGGCTGATCTTTGGTGGGGCGCCGCGCACACGACTTTTCAAACTGCGACGGAAGAAAACCTGTTGGCGCCTTATCGGCCCACCTGGGCTGCGAACGTTTCAGAAAGCAGCCGCGATGCGAACGACAACTGGTACGGAACTTATCAAACACCCGAAGTCATCGTTTACAACAGCGACGCGGTCAAGCCGGATGAGGCGCCGAAAGACTGGGACGACGTGCTCGATCCAAAGTGGCGCGACAAAATTCTGATCCGAAATCCCAACCCCTCGGATTCAATGCGCGCGATTTTTGGTGCGATGATCTGGCGCTTCTACAAAGACACCGGCACGCCCGACAAGGGCTATGAGTGGCTGCGAAAGCTGGACGCGAACGTTCATGAATACACGGCGGATGGTACGTTGCTGATGCAGAAACTGGTGCGACGCGAAGGGCTTGTAACTCTGTGGAACCTGCCGGATGTTTGGCTCTACAAAGAGCAAAAAGGATTTCCGATCGGATATAACTTTCCAGCCAGCGGCACGCCGGTGATTACCGACGGCATCGCCCTCGTGCGCGGCGCACCGCACGAAGCCGAAGCAAAACGCTTTTATGAGTTTGTAACCACGTCAGAAGCGTTGGTGCTTGCTGCCAGGAAGTACTATCGCATGCCGGTGCGCAACGATATCGATCGCAGCCAACTGCCGGCGTGGATGAATGAAAAAGTCAACGCGATGCCACTGGACTGGAATGTGTTGCGCAAACAAAGTGGCGAATGGCTACGCTATTGGGATACCGAAATTCGCGATCATAACAAGCAATGAAGTATCCACAGATTACGCGGATTACACTGATTGTTAGTTGTCGCTGCTGCGGTTAGCCTGGTTTTGTCTCAGGTAATCTGTGTAATCTGTGGATTCTCTTCCGAAGATGCCGTTACTTTCTCTCAAGAACATTTCTAAAAACTACGGCGCCACGCCGGCGGTCGCGGACATCTCGCTCGATGTCGAGCGCGGCGAGTTCTTTGGCCTGCTTGGTCCATCCGGCTGCGGCAAGACAACCACGCTGCGCATGATTGCCGGCCTCGAAAAACCCGACAGCGGCACAATCGAATTTGATGGTCGCGACATCACGAACCTGCCGGCCGAACGGCGCGGCTTTGGCATGGTCTTTCAAAACTACGCGCTCTTTCCGCACCTTAACGTGGCTGAGAATGTCGCTTTTGGTTTGCGCGCGCGTCACCGGCCAAGCGCCGAAATCAAGGAACGGGTGAAGAGTGCGCTGGAACTGGTCCAACTTCCCGGCTATGAAAAAAGGCGCGTCGATGAGTTGTCGGGTGGCCAGCAACAGCGCGTGGCAATTGCGCGCGCGATTGCGATTGAACCCGCCTTGCTGCTCTTTGACGAGCCGCTTTCAAATCTTGATGTCACTTTGCGAGAAGAAACGCGCGGCGAGTTGCGTGAGCTGGTTGTGCGGCTGGGCCTGACCGCTGTTTACGTGACGCACGATCAGGAAGAGGCGTTTGCACTTTGCGATCGCATTAGCGTGATGGTCGGCGGACGCTTGCTGCAAACGGGGGCGCCGCGCGCGCTTTACGAGCAGCCGGCAAAACTTGCTGTCGCGCGTTTTCTTGGCAGAAACAATTTAATCGAAGTGATGCGACTCAGCTCGAGCAATTCCGGCATGGGTGAGTTCAAAACTTTAGCTGGCGGCCACACCTTGCGGGTTCCAATTCAGCGGGGGGAGTTAGCGCCGCTGAACAAACCAACCACGCTCGCCATTCGACCAGAGCATGTAGTGCTCAAGCAAGCAGCGGATGGTTTGGAGAACGAAATTCCAGCAGAGGTGCGCGAGATCAACTTTGCTGGCGCAACTTCAACAGTCAAACTCGATGCCGGCGGTTTGTTGTTGGAAGCGCTGGTGCTCCAGCCCAATGCTTTTGCTGTTGGTGTTCACTGCGTTGCCGTACTGCCGCCCGAGCACACTTCACTGCTAAAAGAATGAGCGTTATGCGAACGCTGCTCGCGCCAGAGGTAACGTTTGCCAACACGGCTTCGCCGTCTGATGTGCGGAAGGTCTGTGACCTTCCGTCCCGGTTCTAAAATGTTTTGGGGCTATGCCCCACTCGTGGGCGTAGCCCAAAATGAGCAAGCAACCCGCAACGGTGGGGCAGAGCCGCCACCGCACATC
>DNND01000099.1:117285-121862 GCA_003488005.1 Blastocatellia bacterium
CCACCGCACATCAGACGGCGAAGCCGCGAAAATCTCGCCCGGTCAACGCTTCGCCGCTTACTCCCGTCTTCCCAATCTCATACTGTTTCTAATCGTTGCCATCGTCCTGCTCTACGGCGTGATCTATCCGAATCTTCACGTCGTCCTGCAATCGCTACAACGCGAAGGCAGTTGGTCACTCGAGAACTATCGCGAGATCCTCGCCCAGCGAATCGTTCTCAAGGCCATCTTCTCGAGCGTTTCAATTTCGGTTTTGACCGTGGTGTTTTGCGCGGCCATTGGAATCCCGCTTGCCTTTCTTTTTGAGCGTTTTACTTTTCCCGCACGTCGCTTGTTTGCCACCCTCGCCGCGCTTCCGCTGGTCTTGCCGCCGTTGGTCGGCACCGTCGCATTCATTTTCCTTTGCGGCGAGTCGGGCATTCTGGCACGCATTGTTCAATCGCTGTTTCATCTGGAACGCGCGCCGTGGTCGTTGCGGGGCTGGCCGGCGCTGCTACTTTTTCATGCCTACACGATGTACCCGTTTTTTTATGTTTTGACGGGCGCGGGCTTAAGTCGCATCGATGCCGCGCTCGCCGAGGCAGGGAAAAGCCTTGGCGCATCTCGAACGCGCGTGCTGACGCGAATTGTTCTGCCGCAATTGACACCGTCGCTGGTGGCTGCGGCGTTGCTGACCTTTATGACTTCGATGGGTTCGTTCAGTGCGCCGTTACTTTTTGGCGGCGGAGTCCGCATGCTCACGCTGGAGATCTACACAGCGCGCCAGCGCGGCGATTTGACGCTGGCTTTGAGTGAGACTGTGATACTTGCTGTGATTTCGCTGAGCGCGCTGGTCCTTTTTCAACGATACGAGGGAACACGCCGCTTTGCCGCAGCCGCGATGAAGGGCGCCGCGAAGACTCGCCGCAGCATCGCGACAGGTCCCACGCGGGTGGTTGCTATCGCCTTTGGAGTTTTGTTTTCCCTGTTGCTGGTGCTGCCGGTGTTAACTCTGGTTGTAGTAAGTTTTGCGCGCGAAGGCAGTTGGACCACGCAAACCTTGCCGACCTCGTACACGCTCGCAAATTATTCCAGGATTGTTTCGGACAATGCGGCGCGCGAAGTCTTTCTGAATAGCCTGTCGATGTCGGCGCTTGCAGCCGTTGCGGCGCTGCTCTGGAGTTTTTGCGTAGCAACACTGATTGTCAAAAAGCGCCGGCGCGCATGGCATCGCATCCTTTCGTGGCTGATACTTGTGCCCTGGGCGTTGCCCGGGACCGTAGTCGCGGTCTCGCTCGCCGAAGCTTATGGCAAGCCCTCCGCACTGATGGGCTCGTTCATCCTCGTCGGCACCTTTTGGATTCTGCCGGTCGTTTATTTTCTGCGCTTCATGCCGTTGGTGGTGCGCGCGGTGCAGGCAAGCATGGAGCAAATTGATGAAGCGCTCGACCAGGCAGGTCGCGGTTTGGGCGCGCGTTGGCGGCAAAGATTTTTCCGCATCACGCTGCCGCTGGTTTGGCCGGGAGCAGTGGCGGGGACCTTGCTGGCTTTTGTAATCGCGCTGGGTGAATATGTGGCTTCGGTGTTGGTGTTCGTACCGAGCAATCGGCCCATCTCAATTGCGATAGCGTCGGAGTTGCGCGATTTCAATCTGGGCGCAGCGGCAGCTTACGGCGTTGTGCTGATGGCAATCATCGCCGTCAGCATGATGGTGGCGGGAAGATTAGAGCGTTTAAGATCGTGATTGGCTTTGCCTTAAAAAAATCATAGGCGACTTTAGATTCGGCTTTGCCGCCTGAGTTGACTTCGTCGGCGGTGGCTATGCCCCGCCGTACGAATGCCATTAGGTTTCGGGCTATGCCCTTGTTACGGCCTGTTCGCGTAATGAACTCCGAAGGACTAAAGTGAAACTTCGGGGCGTAGCCCCGAGTAATCCGCCGACTGACGGCGGGGCATAGCCACCGCCGCACATCAAGCGGCAGAGCCGAAGCGGACGTAAGCCCTGCGGTTATTTGAGACAGCTTCCGTGAGAGCGAATAAGCAAAGAGGTATGACAAAACTTCTCAAAAAATATCAACAGCTCAGTTCTCTTTTTATTGTCGCAATTTTGTCGCTCGGATCGATTGGTCCAGCGCGGGCGCAGGAACCTGTTGCGTCGCCAACCCCGGTCACTTCGGCGGCTCGCAAGGCTGAGCTACACCAGGCGCTCATCGATCTGACGAATCCTTTTACGGTGATGTGTGTCGCGGCGCATCCCGACGATGAAGATGGCACGACGCTAACGATGCTGCGGCGCAAGTTTGGTGTCCACACAGTCAGTTTGTTTTCCACCTACGGCGAAGGCGGCCAGAACGCCGTCGGGCCTGAACTTTACGAAGAGTTGGGCGTGATTCGCGCGCGCGAGACGATGGCGGCGGCGCGCATCCAGGGTTCCGAACCTTACTTTCTCGGTCTCAAGGATTTTGGATATTCAAAGTCGCCTGAAGAAGCTTTTCGGATTTGGGGACACGACGAAGCGTTGCGTCGCATGGTGCTGAAGATTCGCGAGCTGCGTCCCGACGTGATCATCACTAACCATTCCGTAGCTAACCACGACCATGGTCACCATCAGGCAACGGCGCGGTTGATCCTGGAAGCGTTCGACGCGGCCGCCGATCCCAAACGCTTTCCCGAACAACTTGGCCAACTGAAACCGTGGCAGGCGCAGCGGCTGTTTGTGCGGATTTTCGGCGCAGCCAACAACAACACGCCCGCCAACGATAAAGTTGTCGCCATCGATCCTAATGAAGTTGATCCGGTGCGCGGTAGTTCATTTGCTGAACAGGCGCTCGACGCCCTTCAGGAACATGCGACGCAAGGTCCCTGGCCGAAAACGATTGAGGACTTAATGCGAATGCGCGGCGGCAGTGGTGGAAAGTTGCCGCCAATTCGTTATCAATTGGCGCGCGAAGCCCCGAGCGCCCCAGCGTTGACGGCGGATTCCATTCCGCTGCTTGGCGGTTTGAAAGTCGCTGACTCGCTCGTCTACCACATCACGCCATTTAAGACTCAGGACGCGACCTTGATCGACTTTCTGGACCAGCCGGTGGTCGTGCTCGAGAGCTTGATTGAGTGGCGCAAAGCTAACTCCGCTGTAGAAGCGTCTTCGCCCGATCCGCCGCGCGCGCAAATGATGAAAGCGCGTTTCGATCATGCACTGGCCATCGCCGCAAATATTTCGCTGAGGCTGACAGTCGATAATGATTTGTTAATCCCGGGAAAGAAAACCACATTCACCCTGAATTTGGAAAACAGCGGCGACCGCTCGATAGGAATGGACCGGGTATCATTCACCGGTTGGGAACAGACACTGCAGGTAAAGATCGCGGATCAGCTGCTACCGGATACAGAAGCCGCAGGGACAGTCGAGATGGTTACGCCTCCTACGGCAAAGATCACAGTCCCCAGCGCCAGGCACCTCTATGACGGACTCTTCCTTGGAAACAGTTTTGTAGCGACCGCGGATGTTGAAATCGACGGCGTTCACTTTGACTTAAGCAGCGCAGAAAATTTTGAGGTGGTGCCGGCAATTGAAATTCTCAGTGTCTTGCCGTCCCCTTGTGTGCGCACCGAAGAGATGTTGGGCCGATGCGAAACCTTCGAAGTGAAACTCGTCAACCACTTGTTGACTCCGTTTCGAGGCACAACGCGCGTTGACGTTCTTGACGGATTTGGCCATATGATTTCTTCTGAATTGCAACTGGTGATGGCGCCCGGTGAAACCCGAGACCAGACTGTTGTCGCCACTAACCCAACTCCACCTCGCGAGAGGCTGAGAGAGTTCCGCCAGCCCGGTTCCGTCCAAATTTCAGTTATCGACAAAGATAAGAACCCAATCATGCAAGTAACAGTTCCGGTCGTTTATAGCAACGCGCGCGTCGCGGCCGGGTTGCAAGTAGGGTATGTGCCCAGCTTTGATCAAACTATCGAACGATCGCTGACGGCATTGGGAGTGTCCGCTAAGGCTATCGCCGCCGAAGAAATAAAAACTGCTGACCTTTCGTACTTCACCACCATCATCATCGACAACCGCGGCTATGAAGCACACCCGGAGTTGATTGCTGCTAATGCAAAGCTGCTTGAGTTCGTTAACAACGGCGGAACCCTGATCGTTTTTTATCACAAGTCGAATGAATGGAACCCTGATCCGAAACGAAATCGCCCGCAGTTAGCTCCGTATCCGATTCTGCTCGGCGATGAACGCGTCACGGACGAAACCGCGCCGGTCAAGTTTTTGCAACCGGCTCATCCGTTGCTCAACGTTCCGAACAAGATTAGGCCCAGTGATTTTGCAAATTGGATTCAGGAACGCGGACTTTACTATCCAAAAGAATGGGACAGCCACTACACCGCATTGTTTTCGATGAACGACCCGGGTGAGAAGCCTTTAACCGGCGGCTTGCTGGTCGCGAAATATGGCAAGGGAAACTACATCTACACGAGCATGGTGTGGTACCGGCAATTGCGCGCCGGCGTGCCGGGCGGCTACCGGATGTTTGCGAATATGATTAGCTACGGAAAAAGGTAGCCGCGGACTTACGCAGATAAACGCGGATCAG
>DNND01000108.1 GCA_003488005.1 Blastocatellia bacterium
ACTGACCTCATTGCCACTGCGACGCCTTTCATCTGTATCCTTCGCCGGTCCAGTTTTGGCGACGAAACTGGCTGCTGTTAGTATTGTTGATTCTGATACACCGAAACTTATGTCTACTGAAACGCCATTCGATCTAAAAAAGACCATCAACCTGCCGAAGACCGGATTTTCTCAGAAGGCAAATCTGGCCCAGGCGGAACCCGCACGTCTAAAAAAATGGTCGGAAGTAAATCTGTATCAGTTGATTCGCCAGGCGCGCGCGGGCGCCGACAAATTTATCCTGCACGATGGACCACCTTACGCGAACGCCGACATTCATCTTGGCACCGCGATGAACAAGATCCTGAAGGACTTCGTCATTAAGTCGCGCAGCATGATGGGCTTTGACGCGCCTTATGTTCCTGGTTACGACTGTCACGGGTTACCAATTGAGCTGTACGTCGATCGCAAACTGGGTGCGAAGAAAGCCAACATGCCTGCTGTCGCCATTCGCCGTGCCTGTCGCGAGCACGCAGCCCAGGCTCTGAAACGACAGACGCGCGACTTCCAGCGATTGGGAATTTTGGGTGAATGGGACAATCCGTACCTGACGATGTCCAACCATTACGAAGCGGAAACGGCGCGACTGTTTGGCCGCTTCGTCGAGCGCGGCTACGTTTACAAAGGCGCGCGGCCGGTCTACTGGTGCATTCACGATCAAACGGCGCTCGCCGAAGCCGAAGTTGAATATCATCAGCACACCAGTCCTTCGGTCTATGTGAAGTTTCCGCTCGCCAGCGATCCCGCGCTGATCGATCCGGCGCTCGCCGGTCGCAAAGTATTCGTGCTGATTTGGACCACGACGCCGTGGACGCTGCCGGCAAATCTCGGCATCACTGTCCATCCGGATTATCAATATTCCGCGTTTGAAAATGGCGACGAGGTCTACATCGTGGCCAGCGAGTTACTGGACGCGGTCGTCGAAAAATGTGAACTGGCACAAGTCGAAGATGGGCCAGGTGAAGTGAAAGTCCTGGCGCGCTTTCCCGGCGCAAAACTCGACCGCCTGGAGGCTCGTCATCCATGGATTGATCGCCCGTCGCTGCTGATGGTTGGCGAACACGTCACGCTCGGTGGCGAAGCCGATGCCGAAACCGAACTCGACGTGAAGGACGCGCGCGAGAAACAGTCAGCGAGCAAAGCAGGCACCGGTGCCGTACACACTGCTCCCGGTCATGGCCACGACGATTTTGTTATCGGCAAGCGCTACGGCCTCGAAATTTATTGCCCGGTAGATCACGCCGGCCACTTCACGCCCGAGGTGGAACACTTCGCCGGTCAAAATGTTTTCGAAGCGAACCCGAAAATCGTTGAGTTCATGCGCGAGCGCGGTGTGTTGTTGTTTACCGAACAATACAGCCATCGCTATCCGCATTGTTGGCGCTGCAAGAACCCGGTGATCTTTCGCGCCACGCCCCAATGGTTTATCTCCATGGACCGCGCTGTCGGCTCTGTAGTTGAGACGGTTGAGAAAGACGAAGACGGCCGCGACCGCAGCAATTTCACGGAAAACTTTTCTGAAGGCGAAACGTCTTTGCGCGCCGCTGCCCTGCGGGAGGTCGAACGCGTCAAATGGTTTCCAGCCTGGGGCGAAGTACGCATGCGCAACATGCTGAAGGGGCGGCCGGACTGGTGCGTCTCGCGGCAGCGCGTCTGGGGCGTTTCGATTCCTGTTTTTTACTGCGCCAAGTGCAGTGAGGCCGTTGCCGAACCAGCCGTAATCAACCACGTAGCCGACATTTTCGAACGCGAGTCGTCCGACGCCTGGTACATAAAGGAAGCGCGCGAACTGTTGCCTGCCGGGTTTGAATGCAAGCAATGCGGCGCAACTGAATGGACCAAGGAGACTGATATTCTCGATGTCTGGTTCGACAGCGGCTCGTCGTCTGTTGCGGTTTTAGAGAGCCGCCCCGAGTTGCGTTGGCCGGCAGATGTTTATCTGGAAGGCGGCGATCAGTTTCGCGGCTGGTTTAATTCGTCGTTGATGGTCGGGCTCGCGGCGCACGATCGCGCGCCCTACAAAGCGGTCATCACGCACGGCTGGACCGTCGATGCGCAAGGCAAAGAGATGCACAAGTCGGGCGGCAACGCCGTGCCGCCGGATGAAGTGATTAAGGAATCCGGCGCCGACATTCTGCGGTTGTGGTGCGCTTCTTCCAATTATTTCGATGACATGCGTTCATCGAAAGAAATACTACAGCGCGTCACCGATGGCTATCGCAAACTACGCAACACGGCGCGTTATGCGCTTGGCAATCTTCATGGGTTTGATCCGGCGCGCGATACGATAGCAGATGCCGATTTACAGGAAATCGATCGTTGGGCGCTGGCTGAGCTTGATACTGTAATAAAAACGGTGCGCGCCGCCTTCGACGTCTATGAATTTCACACTGCTTATCATGCGCTCTATCGTTTCTGTACTGTCACGCTGTCGGCGCGATATTTCGATATTCTGAAAGACCGGCTCTACACTTTCGCACCGCGCCATCCGGCGCGCCGGGCCGCACAGACGGCGCTTGCTCGCATCGCCGATGGGCTCGCGCGAATGCTCGCGCCCTTGTTGGTTTTCACTGCCGATGAGATTTGGGAAAACTTGCCGGCGGAGAGCGCGCGGCCTCAGTCTGTGCACCTCGCACTGTTTCCCGAAGCGAGCGATGAGGTCGATGAGGAGTTGGCCGCAAACTGGAAACGATTGTTTGAGATTCGCGAAGACGTGTTGCAAACGTTGGAAGAAGCACGAATAGCGAAAGTGATCGGCAGCTCACTCGACGCGCGTGTTGAGATCGCAGCGACTGGCGCCAGCTATGATCTGCTACATCGATATCGCGAGGAGCTGCGGTATATCTTCATTGTGTCGCAGGTTGAAGTAACGCGATCGGATGAAGGAGCCGACGGATTCGTAGTAAAAGTCTTGCCCGCGGAAGGCGCGAAATGCGAACGCTGCTGGAACTATTCGACGCGCGTCGGTGAATCCGAAAAATATCCCAGCGTGTGTGAGCGTTGCGTGGCTGCGCTTGAAGAGATTGAAAAAGAAGTGGTTTCGGCTGGATAGTCGCTTGGGTGCCGTAGGTTCCTGGCTCCGTAGGAGCTAAACGTTTTATAGAAAAAATGATCTGATAGGGAATCTTTCGCGGCAGCGAAAACTGCTGCAGTTTCGCTGCCGCGAAAGATTGGTGAAAAGGAGTCTGAGTTCTATAAACATTGCGCACCTAACGGCGCGCTATCTTCGGGGCGCAGCCCCGATCGATTACAGACTCAACGGAAGGTCATAGACCTTCCGCACATCAGACGGCAAAGCCGAGAGCGCGGAGGCGCCGTCATTCTTCGGCACGAAATATGGAAACGGAATTCAATACTGGGAACGTGGCCTCGAACGTGCGAACCCGCATGGGCTGGCGCGCCGGTTATCTGCTTGCCAGTTTTGGCATCTACATGGTCGACCAAACGACCAAATCCTGGGCCGTGCGCACGCTGCGCTTCCAGGGCGATCGCACGCTCATTCAGGGCTTTTTTGATTTCGTATACACCGAAAATCGCGGTATCGCTTTTGGACAGTTGCAGGAGGGCGGTGCGTTTGGCCGCTGGTTTTTCGTCGGGCTGGCAATCGTGGCGGCCGCGGCGGTCTTTTATTATTTCGTGCGCACGCCGCGCAGCGATGACCGCGTGCTGGGGGCCTGCGCTCTGTTGCTGGCCGGAATTGCGGGGAACCTGACGGATCGCGCGCGGCTTGGTTATGTGATCGATTTCATTGTGTTGCACGCGCATTCATATCACTGGCCCACATTCAACGTGGCTGACGCCAGCATAACAATCGGCGCCTTGCTGCTAGCTTTTGATTTGGTTTTTACTAAGAAGACATCCGTGGTCAGTAGTCAGTAGTCAGTTGTTCGCTTGGCTTCTTTGGTTCCCAACTGATCCATGAGCATTATGCGCCTCCAAAACTATTCACGATTTACGATTCACGATTTACGCTCTTACAATGTTTCCTGAACTTTTCCGCATCCACGGTTTTCCCATCAACACCTACGGCGTGTTTTTGGCGCTGGCATTTTTGTGCGCGATCCTGATTGCGGTAAAGCTGGCGGCGCGCGATGGCTTGCCGAAAGAAAAGATTTACGACCTCAGCTTGTGGATGTTGCTCGCTGCTCTGATCGGCTCTAAGGTGCTGATGTTCTTCACCGAACCCGAGTATCGCGATCATCCTTTGCAACTCATCTCCCTGGATTTCCTGCGTTCGGGTGGAGTTTTCTATGGCGGCCTTATCGGCGCGGTGCTCACTGGCTATTTCCTGATGAAGCGCTACAAGCTGCCCTGGTGGAAAGCCGCGGACGCGTTTGCTCCGGGAATTGCGGTCGGCAATTTCTTTGGGCGGCTTGGTTGCTTTTCAGCCGGCTGCTGCTGGGGAAAACCAACGACGCTGCCCTGGGGTGTGAAGTTTACGGAGCTGGGCCATGAAATCACCGGCGTGCCCATTAATGTGCCATTGCATCCGACGCAGCTTTACGAATCGTTCTCGATGCTAATCGTTTTCTTCTTTTTGCTTTGGCTGCACAAGCACAAACGATTCAACGGCCAGGTAATTCTGTTCTACGCGCTGCTATATTCCATTATTCGTTTCCTGATTGAGTTTCTAAGAGATGATCCGCGCGGCGACTTGTTTGGACTAACGAGCGCCACGGGCCTTTCAACGTCGCAACTGATCAGCATCGTAGTGGGTCTGGGCGCGCTCGTTTTGCTTATCATTCGCTGGCGTGGCAATGAAGTCAGTACCGTC
>DNND01000116.1 GCA_003488005.1 Blastocatellia bacterium
TCAGAGTACAAACTTCAGTTTGCGTTTTCGAAAACGCTGCAAACTGAAGCGTGGAGTCTGAACTGCTTGAAAGGTCGCGGTAACGCCACAGACTAAAGTCTGTACCGCCATTGCTGTTCTTCCGCTAGGTGCCGGTTTCCCAGCTCGAAATGTATTCGAGTTGCTCGGCTGTCAGCGTGTCGATCGAAAGACCGAGCGCTTTTAGTTTGAGACTCGCAATCTCAGTGTCGACTTCCGGTGGCAGCAGGTGCACGCCGGGACTGAGCTCGCCTTTGTTTTTCACCAGGTATTCAACCGACAGCGCCTGATTCGCAAAGCTCATATCCATTACGCTCGCCGGATGTCCTTCGGCGGCGGCAAGATTGATCAAGCGGCCTTCGCCGAGGACCATCACGCGATTACCGTTGGTTTTGAGTTTATACTCTTCAACAAATGGTCGTACGGTGGCTACTTCTTCCGACTGTTCTTTCAACGCAACCAGGTTGAGCTCGAGATCGAAGTGGCCGCTGTTACAGACGATCGCGCCGTCGCGCATCTTCGCGAAATGCTCGCCGTCGATCACGTGACGATTACCGGTAACGGTGATAAAGATGTGACCCAACGAGGCCGCTTCGGCAATCGGCATTACGCGGAAGCCGTCCATCACAGCTTCGACAGCTTTAATGGCGTCGACTTCTGTGACGATTACATTCGCTCCCATGCCGCGCGCGCGTAGGGCGACGCCCTTACCACACCAGCCATAGCCGACGACCACTATGTTTCTGCCGGCCAGCAAAATGTTAGTCGCGCGGATGATGCCGTCGAGCGTTGACTGTCCGGTACCGTAACGGTTGTCGAAGAAGTGTTTCGTCTGCGCGTCGTTCACCGCGATTGTTGGAAAGGTTAAGACGCCGGCGGTGGCCATGGCTTTGAGACGCTGGATGCCGGTTGTTGTTTCTTCAGTCGAACCGATCAACTCCTTAACCTGATCGCCACGCTCTTTAATTAAGGTGGCAACAACGTCGGAGCCGTCGTCGATGATAATCTCCGGATGAAAGTCGAGCGCGGTGCGCACGTGACGGTTGTAAGTTTCAGTTGACTCGCCTTTGATTGCATAAACCGGGATACCCCAATCAGAAACGAGCGACGCCGCAACATCATCCTGGGTCGAAAGGGGATTGGAGGCGATCAAAACAGCTTCAGCTCCGCCGGCTTGTAAGGCGCGCGCGAGGTTCGCAGTCTCAGTGGTGATGTGCGCGCAGGCAACCAAACGCACGCCCTTGAGCGGCTTTTCATCGCCGAAGCGCTCACGAATTAATCGCAGTACGGGCATTTCGCGCTCGGCCCAGTCAATTCGTTGCTTACCCTGTTTGGCCAAGCCAATGTCTTTCACGTCAAACTCGACGGAACGTGTCGCACTCATTATTGCTTTATCCTTTTTGGAAATTGTTAAGGTTTTTGATTCAGAAGTAAGCCGGTCGCCGCAACCTAAATACCTGCAGCGGTCCGCAGCGCTTCGGCTTTGTCAGTCTTTTCCCAACTGAAACCGTCGCGGCCGAAATGGCCATAAGCAGCAGTTGCTCGGTAGATTGGCCGGCGTAGGTCAAGCGATTCTATGATTCCGCGCGGGGTCAGTTCGAAATGATCGCGCACTAACCTGGCGAGCGCGCTTTCCGAAATGCGGCCCGTGCCGGCGGTCTCAACGTTTACCGATACCGGATCCGCCACGCCAATCGCGTAAGCGAGTTGCACCTGACAGCGATCCGCCAGGCCAGCGGCTACAATATTCTTGGCAACGTAGCGCGCCATGTAAGCCGCCGAACGATCAACCTTCGTAGGATCCTTGCCGGAGAAGGCGCCACCGCCGTGCGGAGCATAGCCACCGTACGTGTCAACAATAATCTTTCTTCCCGTCACACCCGCGTCGCCCTGTGGGCCACCTGTCACAAACCGGCCAGTCGGGTTGATGTGATACTTCGTGTCGCTATCAAGCAGCTCATCCGAAACTGTGTGCTTAATCACTTGTTCCTGGATTTCGGCGCGCAACTGGTCGTTGCTGACGTCGGGACCGTGCTGCGATGAAATGACCACCGCTTCAACTCGAAACGGACGGCCATCGCGGTATTCAATCGTTACTTGAGACTTGCCGTCGGGACGCAAGTAGGGCAGTGCGCCTGATTTGCGAACCTCTGTCAGCCGTCGCGCGAGCATGTGCGCGAGCTGGATCGGCAGCGGCATTAGCTCAGGAGTCTCGTTGCAAGCGAAGCCAAACATCAGACCCTGATCGCCGGCGCCTCCGGTGTCGACGCCCATGGCGATATCAGGTGACTGGCGATCGATTGCTGAAAGGACGCTACAGGTTTCGGAGTCGAAGCCATACTTGGCCCTGGTGTAGCCGATCTCTTTTATAGCGTCGCGCGCCACGCGCCCATAGTCGATACGCGCTTCGGTGGTAATTTCGCCCGCAAGAACTACCAGGCCGGTGGTCACGAGCGTCTCACAGGCAACGCGCGCCATCGGGTCCTCGGACAGGGCTGCGTCGAGAACTGCGTCTGATATTGCGTCGGCGATTTTGTCGGGATGGCCCTCGGTGACAGACTCGGAGGTAAACAGGAAACCTGATTCAGTACTCAAGAAGACTCCTTTGCAAACACTTGGGATAATTCGAGATGGCAAAAAGACCGCGTAATGTAACAGTCAGGCTTAAACAGTGTCAAGGAAGGCTATTCCGCGCAACGCCTAGGCCCCCCTACGGTTACGTAAATTTGATCCGCCGTCGCTATCTCCAAGTTGTTGATTTGATTGAACCGTCATATTTCTATTACGTGCAGTGAGTTTTCGTTCCATTGCCTAAAGTTGATTTTATCCCGATGTATTACCAAATTCTTGGATTAACCCGCGACAGAGTGAAGGTCACTTCTCACATGGTGGGCGCGGCCGTGGAAAGAAATCCTCAACTCGCAAAGGAGATCGTGCAGCGCGGACACGAAGCGGCCGGACATGGGCAGACATGGACGCCGCAGTTCTCGATGACACCCGAGGAGGAGCACACCTCCTACCAGGCGAGCATCAAAACGATCGAAACCGCAACCGGTACACGCCCGATAGGTTTCAACTCGGTCAAACATATCCAGCATCCGCGGGATGCCTTCTTTGAATCCATAGTCGTACCACTTGCCGGCGGGGAGATCCGGATATTTGGTTCGATGACCGGGAATGGACTCTCGGCGCCGCGCTCAGGCTGTGCACCTGCTTCAAACTGCATTGAGATGGAAACAACTAAGCGCGCTCCGTTCGGCCAAAAAGCACCTGACTTCTTCATTTCAGTTCTTTCCTTTTGAATTCGTTCCGCGCGCGAAGTTCTGGCTGCTGATGTCGTAACCATCGCCGCCGCGCTTAAGGTGCTCGCCTGTATGAATGTGCGGCGATCCATGATCTGCTCCTCCTACTTCTTCAAGGAAACGACACCTAGTTGTTCCAACAAGGATAGGTTGTCTTCGAGATGCCAATCTTCAACAATCTTTCCACCTCGAATGCGCAGTATGTCGATGGCGAAGAACTTCACCGGCTTGCCGGTCGCAGGATGGTCCATGAACTCACCTTTGTGAGTGCCGGTGAAGAGAAGGCGCGCGGTGATCTTGTCGCGACTAACCAACAGGTCTTCGATCGTGCAATGGAGATCGGGCAGGGCACTTCGAAAAGCCTGCGAAGCGTAAAGCAAGCCTTTGGGACCTTGAGGTCGTCCTGCCGGCAGCGTGTTGTCACGAAAATC
>DNND01000017.1:0-42009 GCA_003488005.1 Blastocatellia bacterium
AGCGACGGCATCATGCTTAGCGACGGCATCATGCTCAGCGACTAAAATTGGGCGAACCGGCACTTCAAGAGGCGGTTCATGCGGACGAAGTTTTCACCTTCGTCCGCATTTTCTTGTCCTGTAAACGCGGAAATGTTGATTCCCCCCGCAACCCTTCGAATTACAAAGGGCATCCGAGCTTCACACCAGGCACATTCGAGTTCAGAATGAAAACCTATTGAACGGCCGTCATGACCCCAACCCGCAATTCCCTCCGTCTCGCAACAGCTTTGCTGGCTTTATTAGCTGCAGCGGCAGTGACCTGTTTCGCGCAACGACCCGTCGGGCCTCCGGACCCTACGTCTCCCGCTACCCCGCAAAGCGAGCAACAAGCCATTCGAACGGTAACCGAGGAAGTGCAACTCACCGTCACTGCCCTGGACAGCCAGGGCCACCTCGATCCTACGCTTGAGCTGCCGGACATTATGGTTCTTGAAAATGGTGTTTCTCAGGAGCTACGAAGCGCTCGCCTTGTACCGGCCCACGTGCTCATACTTCTTGACACCGGCGGCGAAATTAACTCGGCCAAGCGCGTCAGGCTAACGCGCGAGATTGCCCGCCATCTGATAACAGCGCTGGACCCGCGGGATGAGTTCGCTGTAATGCAGTTCAACAATAATGTTGAAGTGCTTCAGGATTGGACCAGCGATAAGAATGCGACTCTGCAAACACTGGACTCAAAAATGATTTCCGGAAAACGGGCCCGGTTTCTGGATGCACTGGTCGCAGCCGCTGGCCGTTGGGCTGATAGACCACAGGGCAACCGTCATCTGGTTATGATCACCGATGGCGTGCAAGGCGCCGGCGAACGAGTAGATCGTGCAGCGGTCTTCAAGGAGCTGGAAGCAAGAAATGTGGTGGTCCATGTGATCAGTTATACGACCGTATCGCGCGCCGCCACCGCAAGCAGTCGGCGTATAACGCGAAACCGTGACAAGAGTATTGTTTCCGACGAGATCATCGACCAATTGCCATCGGACCATCTCTGGGATCCGTTGCGCCAGGCGCATAAACCGGGTGGCGTGATCGCGGATATCGATCCTGAACGACAGCGACAAGTAAGAGCTTATGAAGCAGCGATGCGCACAAGTGAAAAGCAGCTGACAGATCTTACAGCCGAGACGGGTGGTCGTATCTGGCTACCCGAATCCTTCGAGGAAATGGTCGATGACGGGAGCCAAGCCGCTAAGCTAATCGACTCGCAGTATGTGGTCAGTTATAAGCCCAGACGAGCGCTTGCTTCTTCCAAGCCAGGTGAAGTGCGCGTGATTGATGTAGCCTCGCGCAGGGTGGGATTGAGTTTGGTTTCGCGCCGCCTGTACGTGGTGCCAGCAAGGGAAACGGTTCGCGAAATAGGGCGTCCTCGCAGAGTAAAGAACTAACCGGCTGCGGCTTGTCTGGAAAACTCAATCCTCCGAAGGGCCAGGACGAGTCCCATGACGAAATAGAAAATCATTATTACTTCCGAGTCGCCCCAGTTGTAATGCACCAATCCGGAAATAAAAAAGCCGACAAGACCACCGAGGGCTCCCAGTAATATTCCCTGTTCTATCCAATCAAGCTTGTTTGTGTCCCGCAACATTCGCCAGATTGTGCGCGCGTAAACAAATAGAAAGCCGAGCCAAACGAGGAAGGCCGGAACGCCGCGTTCTAATGCAATCTGCAAGAGATTTGAATGCATGTGGCCCCAGGGCAAACGGCCTTTATCAAACATGCCCCATTCGCGCCAATGCGCTTTGATTGAATCCATGCCGATGCCCACCAGCAGGTGTCGTGGCTTGCTTACCAGCAGGTGAAAGCCCTCGCGCCAAACAGTTTCGCGCCAACTGGTTGATTGATCCGTCTGGTCTATGAAGCCAACGTTGCGTTTTTGCTGAAGCACAAACAGGCCCGCCAGAATCAATGGAATGGCAAGTAGGCCGGCAACCAATACGGCGCGCCGGCTGACCCTAAGAAGCAAAATCAACGCAGTGGAAATCGCAAACGCCAACCAGGAAGCACGCGTGACGGTCAGCATTAATGCTCCGACCATTCCGGCTATAGCCAGGAGCAGCGCGCCACCGATGAGGCTGCGTTTGCGTGGCAACGCGACGAATAACCCAACGGTCAATGCCAGGATTAACTGCAACGCTTCAGCATAGGTTACGAAGTTCCCAAAAAAACCGCTCGCCCGCCAGTCTCTTCCTTTGGACCAACTGCCAACACCAAGTTGCTCGAGAGCATTGTTGCCAGGCAGCACAATGCCGCGCGGCAACTTAACGGGAATCATCCATTCATGCCGGTAGGCTGTAAGGGTTACGACTTTTTTGTCCGGCTTTGATAATTCGTTTATGAGTTCCTGCGGGTTGTGAAGCTTTACTCCGTCAACTGTCAGCAGCGTATCGCCATCGCGAACACCTGCTTTGTAGAGCGGGCTGGCTTCTGAGAGGTTGTGAACCTTGACTCCCGATCCCAGCAGTCTTTGCGCGCCGGTAAAGATCACGTTAATCATGCAGGCGCCAATCAGCGCCAGTGCAAGCAAACGAATCACACGTCGCGAAGGCACGTTTTGAGAAAACAAATAGACAATCGTGAAGAGGCTGGCGGCGCGCATCTTCCCGAGCGAAACCATCGGCTCGTACGAGAAAAGGCAAGAAAGCCCGCTGAGAATGAAGAAGCCAAACAGAAAGTAATCAACTGGCGTACGCTGGAGTTTTGGCCGGGGATAAAAAGCAAAACGCAGCAGCCAGAACGCCATGCCCAGCAGCCACGCAGTCTGCGTCGCCGCAATGGAATTGGGTGCGGCGACAGCGAACAGAAAGAGACAGGCAATGATCGCGCTATCAAGTAGCGCGGCCCCGCGGCTCTTCTTCTGGTTTTCTTCTTTCAAATGATTCGGCTAGTACCCATCGCCGCGCAGCATGACCATCACGGTGCGCAACATTATTTTCAAATCAAACAGCAGCGACCAGTTTTCTATATAAAACAAATCGAGTTTGACCATCTCTTCAAACGGCAAACGGTTTCTTCCCGACACCTGCCACAATCCCGTCAGTCCGGGCTTCATATCCAGCCGCCGGCGATGGCGCAGCTCGTAAGCTTCAACCTCGTACGGGATCGGCGGGCGTGGGCCAACGACGCTCATATCGCCGCGCAAGACGTTCAGAAGCTGCGGCACTTCATCCAGACTAAAGCGGCGCAGCGCTCGCCCAACGCGCGTGATGCGTGGATCATCGCGCAGTTTGTAAGCGGGTTCATCAGCATCGCCGACGTTTGCTTCTGCATGTCCGGCTATGAACTTGCGCTGGTACTCGCGATGGATTTCGCTGTCCGCATTCAGGTGCATCGTACGAAATTTGTAAACTACGAAAATGCGGCCGTCCATGCCCACGCGTTCCTGCGTATAATAAATTGGTCCCTTGGAATCCAGCTTGATTAACAGCGCAATAAAAAGCCAGAACGGCGAAAGCAGCGCCAGCGTCAGCGATGAGATTATCAAATCAGAAATGCGTTTGCTGCCGCGCGCGAAATCCGAAAGCGGCTCGCGAAACAAACGGATCATCGGCAACGCGCCGATTTGATCGACTTCCGTTTTGCTCGGCAAACAATTGAACAGGCTCGGTGCAATGCGAAACTCAATTCCGTGCCGGCGCCCGCAACGCATCATCACTTCAAACAGCGTATCGCCATCGACATTCGCATCGGCGATGATCACTTCATTCGCTTTCGATTCGCGAATCGCATCCGGCAACCCCGCCAAATCGCTGATTACCGGGACGCCTTCGTAGGTTATGGCGGCTTCGATCTGAAAAGTGCGGCTGCTTTCGACCACGCCAATCACGCGGTAACCGAGTGATGGCCGTTCCCTCATCTCCTTGATGCAAAATGCCGCTTCCGGACCGCGACCGACGACGAGGGTGGGAATCAAATTGATTCCGCGCTGCCGAAAAAATGTTTGTGCAGTGCGCAAAAACAATCGCACTAACCCAAAGCCCGCAAAGGCCAACAGAAAGTCGAGCACGAAGACACTGCGCGCGTAAGAAAATGCCCGGTAATGGAATCCGCCGCGATAGAGAAATGCGGCGGCGACGATTAGCAGCGATCCGATCGCTGTCGCTTTGAAAACGCGTGTGCCGTCATCCACAAATGAAAACTCGCCGCGCAGCCGGTAAAGATCGTAATACCGCATAAGCACCAGGCGAATCAGAACCACAAACAACAACAAGGCGCCGTAAGGAGCGAACCGGGTGCTCCAGCTAAGAGCGCCGCCGCCGGGAGCAATAAGTGGCAGGCCTTCGCGCCAGTAAAATGCCAGCGGAAACGCGGCCGTCGCGATCACAATATCTATCATCACGAGCGCAGTCTTGATTAAGGGCAGGACCCATTGTGGGGCCCGTGAGGAGGCCTGCACTACGCTCGCGCCAACACTGGACGTCGCGATCCGGTCCGCTCTTAGTGAAGTTTGTGCCATTCAGGTTTGTGCCATTCAGAAAAATCCGCAAGCGGTAAAGATTGAGTCTCTGTTTTCGCAGACAGAATAACAAAAGTTCAATCTTCGAGTATTAGATTTGCCACTTGTTGCAACACACCGGCGCCGGAGCGAGTGGGCGTCGCTGTCTTCTTCTCAACCCGCAACGCGCGCACGTCTGCTTCTGTCGCAATTCGTTGTAGCCGGCCGTCCGCAACAAGTTGCTGGTCTAACGCGGCCCATTCACCCTGGTAAATTGATGCCGCGGGCACGCCTAGCGCCGCCGCCTCGCGGTTCATTGTGCCACCAGCACTGACCACCAGATCGCTTCGCGCAACCAGGTTCGCACCATCGAGCGGTTGCGCGGGAATAATTATCTGCTCGCGAGCATAATACCGGCGCTGCGCTTCATTTCGCGGCAGCAGTACTAACTTCACACCCAGCGTTTCCAAAAGACGATCGAGCAATTGATCGAACAACTGATTTTCAAAGCGATGATAGAGCGCTTCACTGGCCGGTGGGCGCGCCGTCACCAGAATGTCGGCGGCATCAATTCCTAACTTCTGAAGCTCCACTTCAAAATTCTGATTCGCAACGAAGGTTGCCAGATAAACATTTTCCTTGATGCCGTCATATCGTTTTACTTTCGCGGGTGGGACGCCGAAGCGCGTCAACGCCGCTTCGGGGAAGACGCGCGGGACAATAACGCGCGAAGCGAGCCGGAAGGCGAGATGGTTTGCCGGCTGATGTTCGTAGTCCATCAGGGTCACCGATCGCAGCGACAGTGCGCGCGCCGCCAGAATTTGTGAATAGGAGTTGTGACTGACCGCCAGGTCGATTTGTTTTCCTCGCGCCCAGCGCGCCAGGTCCAGACCTCGACCCACAAGATTTCCAGCTTTGCCGGTCAACTTGGCGCCACCATGCCCGCCAATCACCTGCGCCGCAAATCCAGCGGCCTCGGCCAGGGGCACAGTCTCGGCAAATTGCCGAGCGGTCACGATTACCTCATGACCGCGCCGCACAAACTCATTTGCGAGTGGACGAAAGAATGGAACGTGCGGCGAGTTTGCGAGATCGATCCAGATTCGCATGGGCTATCTAAAACTGCATTGGCTTTCTAAAACTAAATGGCAGGTCCACTCAAACTATCTGCCTGGCAGCCCGCTTCACTGAATTTCCACGAGCTGGCCTTTTGCGCGCAGAGATTTTTCCGCGGCTTCGACGGTGCGAACCAGCCGCAAGCCGGCCTGGCCATCAGTTTCCGGCTGCTTGTCGTTTTCAAGGCAGTCGATGAAATGAGTCGCTTCGGTTTGCAGCGCTTCAGTCGCATCAAGGCGCGGCGCCCACATGTCGCCCGAACGATAACTAACCAGCATTTCGTAAACAGCTTCGGGACTTTGCGAAACAGTTACGCCTTTGTCGTAGATTTTCACTTTCTCGCTGGGTTCAAGGTCGTCATAAAGAATCATCTTTTCACTGCCGCCGATGAGCGTATGGCGCACCTTAACCGGCGTCAGCCAATTGACGTGAACGTGAGCGATCATGCGGTTGTCAAAGAACAAGGTCATGTAAGCGACGTTTTCAGGTTGGCCGGGAATATGACTGATTCCGGTCGCTGAGACCGCAGTCGCTTTCGCCGGGAGCACGTAATCCATGATCGACAGATCATGGATCGCCAGATCCCAAATTACGTTTACGTCATGCTGAAACAGGCCCAGGTTAACGCGCACCGCGTCGTAGTAATAAATGTCGCCCAAAGCATTGGCGGTAAGCAGCTCGCGAATTTTTCGAACGGCGGCGGTGTAAACGAAAGTATGGTCCACCATCAGAACACGCCGGCGACGCGCCGCTTCATCAATCAACTGCATGCCCTGTTCGGAGTTTGCGGCTAACGGTTTCTCGACCAGCACATGTTTGTCGGCACGCAAGGCCGCCATCGCCAACTCGAAGTGAGATGACACCGGCGTGGCAATTACAATGGCGTCAAGCGAGGGGTCATTAAAGAGAACGTTGGGATCGTTGACAGTGTGAATAGTCGGATAACGAATGCGCAGTTGGGCCAACCGCTCCGTTCGCAAATCGCAGACGGCAACTACAGTCGAGCCTGGCGCGTCCATGAAATTCCGCACCAGGTTCGGACCCCAGTAGCCATAACCGATGACTCCGACTCTTATCATTTATTGTCCTGCTCGGTCTTGCCGCGGCGTTTTCTTATGTCGCCAATCACGCGCGCCGGCACGCCTGCCACGATGGCAAAGTCAGGCACGTCGCGCGTCACCACCGCCCCGGCGCCAATCAATGAATGCTCACCAATCGTAACGCCGGCCATGATCGTGACGTTGCTGCCGATGGCCGCGCGCGTCTTCACACGCGTCTCGACAACTGTCCAGTCCGCTTCGGTCTGCAAGCTCCCGTCGTCATTGACCGCGCTCGGATAAGGATCGTTGGTAAACATCACGCCATGGCCGACGAAGACATGATCCTCGATGGTTACGCCTTCGCAGATGAATGTGTGCGATGAAATTTTGCAACGAATGCCGATGGAAGCGTTTTTTTGAATCTCGACAAAGGCGCCGATTTTTGTTTCGGCGGCGATAGAACAACCGTAGAGGTTGACGAGCTCCGGCTGGAAGATACGAACGTCTTTTCCGAGAGTTACATCTGGAGCGATAGGCATCTTCAGTTCTCTAAACCATAGCGACAAATCGACAGAGACATGAGTCAAAACAGAAGGCATTCAAGGAGGAAAGTCTTCTTACAAACCAGGTTTTGCATTACCCAAGTCTTCCAAAAGTCGCGCCAGCGCGTAGGCAGTCCACGCTTGCGTCCAGCGCATGAAAGGCGTCTTCTGCGTATAGAAACGTCTGCGCTGATAGTAAAAAAACCCGCGGCTATCACGCATGTTGTTTAGAAGCCAGGCCGCAATCTTTTCGGCCAACGACTGCGCTCCCTGGTCCAGATGCCGCAATTCCAGAAGCGTGACAATCGCTGCGGCTCCCGAGTGCGTGTCAGCGGGATAAAGCGCGTCATCGTAGTATTTCGGCCACCCGTCCGCAAGAAAGAACCGGTCGCGCCAAAATTGGTACCCGCGCTGGAGCGCCGCGCCAAACATGCTTGCATCTGCAGCGCCACAAGTTTTGGTAATGAGCGAAAGCGATTGCATCACGTAAGCGGTGTGAAAGTTGTCCACCCAGCCTTGATTCTTCGCCGCACCGTAAGCCCACGCCCCATCGTCCCGCTGCCTTTTCACAACATACCGCGCGGCGCGCACTGCGAAATCACAAAGCTCAGCCTCGCCGGTAATGGCGCCGACACCAGCAAGGGTTTCGGCAGCCAGGAGGCTGGCATTGAAAACGCAGGTCTGATCAATTGGTGAGTAACTGAAACAGAGCTCATCTTCTGTGTCGACCGTGCGTTTCAGGTCGCGAAGGATAAAGTCACAACTAGTGCGCGCGATTTTCAAATAACTTTGATCCTGGAATGTGGCTGTCGCCTGCAGCAAGGCACGCGCCGCAAACGCTGTCGGCACAATCATCGGCGTGCCACGCGGAGCAAAGAAATGGCGGCTTTGCCAATCGAAGTTGTATCCCCAGGCCGCGCCGCTGTAGCCCCTGATTCGCTGGTCAAGCAGCTCATCGATTAAGTCGCGAGCTTCGCTTTCGGCTTCAGTCGTCTTCAGCCGCCGGTAATTCGCCAGGGCTGCCAGCGCAAATAGAGCGATGCCCTTGGGGTTCGTCTGTGCCGGAACATGAGCTAGCCGGCGCAGGTTTACCGGCGAGCGCTTGATGAGTTGCGTCCAAACCAAACGTGGCGTTTCGGATCTTGCGAAAGGAGTGGCCTGGAAAATTCGGCTGTTGAGGGCGTCGAAGGGATCGTCGCCGGCAAAATTGCGTGCGCGGCACCATTCGAAGAGATCGCTGAGAGCCTGCTCGAAGGAATTCTGCATGAAGCTATTGGCCGCGGATTAACGCGGATCGGCGCAAATCTGAAAAAGCATAGAACATTTTTTTCTGTTGCCAAGCCAATCTATAGGCTGGATTGTCTTAACTCCAATTCTTTCTCTGGTCGTTCTGCTTCTTCTTTATTCTGATCCTCGTTAATCCGCGTTCATCCGCGGCTAATTCATTCGTATTTCGCGGCCAATTAATTCCCATTTGCGGTTAGCTTCTGCTTGCAACCGAAGTCTCAATTCGCCGCGGAGTCTCGATAAAGCTTTCATGCCACAGCTCAAACATCAACAACGTCCAGAGCAGCTTGCGATGATTGGCCACTCCGCGTTCATGTTCGTCCTGCAGTCTAGTTACGTAAGCGGAATTGAAGACGCCCGCGCGGCGCACGCGTTCCGGCGACAAGAGATCACGAGCCAGCGGCCGCAGATTTTCTTTTAGCCATTTCGCGACCGGCACTCCAAAACCTTTCTTTCCCCGGCGGGCAACGAACGGCGGCAGCAGGTCGGAAACAGCACGTTTCAAAATATATTTCGTTTTGCGGCCGTGCAGTTTGTAGCTTGGCGGCAACGAGGCGGCAAACTCGGCAACTCGATGATCGAGAAAAGGGGCGCGAACTTCGAGCGACACAGCCATGCTCGCGCGATCAACTTTCGTCAATATGTCTTCGGCCAGATAGAGCCGTGTGTCCAGGCTTTGCATCTGTTCGACAACATTCGACGACTCGCATTCGAGCAGCATGCGCCGCGCGTCGCCATAAATATCCCCATCCGTACCCTGCAAGACTTCCGGAGTCAGCAGCGCTTGCTGTTCTTCGGGAGTAAACGAACCAAACCAAATGTGATGACGCGTGACGGGGTCATGCTTCGCGCCGGCGACAAACCGTGTTGCCTTGTAGTCAAGCGAAAGGTTCTTGGTCTTTACCGGAAGCAATCCGATTAGCGGCTCGATCATTCCCGATCGCAGTAGTCCCGGAATGCGGCGATAGATTTCCGCCCACCGGTGGCCGCTATACATTGGATAACCGGCGAACAGCTCGTCGCCACCGTCGCCGCCGAGCGCGACAGTCACATGCTTGCGGGTAAAACGGGACAGCAGATAAGTGGGCACCAGCGAAGGATCGCTGAACGGCTCGTCCATCCACGAACCGATATCGCCGACGAGGTTCGCTGCCAGGTTCGCGCTCAAACGTTCTTCGTGATGATCGGTGCCGAGAAACTTGGCGACCGCGCGCGCATATTGCGATTCGTCGAAAGAAGACTCGGCAAAGGAAATCGAAAACGTTTTCACCGGCTCGGAAGACGCGCGCACTGCGAGCGCCGTAACGGCGGACGAATCGACGCCACCCGAAAGCAGGACGCCGAGAGGCACATCCGAAACCAAGCGCATGCGAACAGAATCCGCCAGCAATTCGTGCAAGTGTTCAGCCGCGTCGGCTTCGCTCGGCACCGGTTGTTTGGTTTCATAACAAAGTCGCCAATACGGTTCAGTTTTGATTTCGCCGTCTTCAAGCGTCAGCGTGTGCGCGGCGGGAAGCTTATTGATGCCCTCGTAAATCGACAGCGGTGCGGGCACATAATCGAAAGACAGATACTGGCGCAGGGCCTGGAGATTGAGCGAACTCTTGACGGCCGGGTGGGCCAGCAAGACTTTCGGCTCCGAAGCGAACAACAACGTGTTTTCAAAGACGCCCCAGTAGAGTGGCTTTTCACCGAAACGATCGCGCGCCAGCAAAAGTTTTTTGCGCTTCGCATCCCACAGCGCAAAGGCGAACATGCCATTCAGATGTTCAAGCATGGCCGCGCCGTGTTCTTCGTAAAGATGCGGCAATACTTCCGTGTCCGACTCGCTACGAAACGAATGGCCGCGCTGTTCGAGCCGGCGCCGCAGCTCGCGGTAGTTATAGATTTCGCCGTTAAGAATTACTGCGACGGTCTTGTCTTCGCTGAATGCAGGTTGGTCGCCGGTGACGAGATCGATAATCGCCAGCCGTCGCATTCCCAACGCGACGCCGGTCGACACGAGTAAGCCTTCGCCGTCAGGACCGCGATGGACCATGCGCTCGCACATTGCGTGCAGCAAATGTTCAGCGCCCGCCGCGGGCGGCGTACGTGAATCAAGATTGGCCCAACCAGTTATTCCGCACATGAAATCGTGAATCGTAAATCGTGAATCGTAAATCGTGAAAAAACTCGCGGATGCCTGACTATCGGCGTCTGAGACTTTGCGAGAGCCTTGTGATCATACGCCCAATATCATCGAGATCACGGCCAAAATGTTCATATTCATTCGTAGTGAGATATCCAAGTTCACGAGCTATTACTAACTCAGTATCTGCCTCACTTGCAGATCCTTGTGATATGGATAAGAACTGCAAAAACTCTTTAGTCGAGGTTCGTGCAGCTCCCTCTGCAATGTTAGCAGCGATTGAAACCGCCGCCCGCCGTACTTGAGAAGTTAATCCAAACTTCTCTTCTTTCGGAAAACGTTCAGTGGTTTTATAGACAGAAACCACAAATTCGATAGCTCTTCTCCAAAGATCCAACTTTTGATGAGGTCTCATTGAGACTCCTTTCAAAGCGGGCAACTTAGGGTGATTTTTATCAATTTACGATTCACGATTTACGATTCACGACTTCCGAAGCCGATGCGTTCGCGAACCGCATAGATCCGTTTTGACTGCGACTCGTGATAAGTGCGCACGAGCATTTCCGCCAGCAGGCCCATCAGGAAAAGTTGAATTCCCAACACCAGCATCACCATAGCCATTACCGGCAAAGGCGTCTGAATAAAGTCCGCATGATGGGGCCAGTCGGCAAATTTCATCAGGCAGGCCAGCAAAGCCGAGAGCAGCGACACACCAAACGTCAGCAATCCGGCAAAGCCAAAAAGATAAAGCGGCTTGGTTTGATAAGAGGCCATGAACTTGATCGTGACCAGATCGAAAATAACTTTGATAGTGCGCGACAGTCCATATTTCGATTGGCCCATCGTCCGCGGATGGTGGGCCACCGGAATTTCGGTCACGCGCGCGCCCGCCCAGGCGGCGTAAATTGGAATGAAGCGGTGCATTTCGCCGTAAAGTTTGACGTCCTCGAGCGATTCGCGGCGATATGCTTTCAACGAGCAGCCGTAATCGTGAAGCGGCACGCCGCCAATCCAGGAGATGAGCCGGTTGGCGATCATTGATGGAATCTTGCGGGTGACGAGCGTGTCCTGCCGGTTTTTACGCCAGCCCGAAACCACGTCATAGCCCTCGTCCATCTTGTTGAGCAGCCGGATAATGTCGGCCGGATCGTTTTGCAAATCGGCGTCCATCGGAATCAGCACGTCGCCTTCAGCGGCATCGATGCCCGCGGCCATCGCGGCAGTTTGACCATAATTGCGTTTCAGCGCCACGACGCGAACACGATCGTCCCGACGAGCAATTTGACGCAGCACACTCAGGCTGCCGTCGCTTGAGCCATCGTCAACGTAAATAATCTCAGCCGAACGGCCCAGTGCCTTCAGTGCTTCGTCGAGCTTGGCGTGCAGCGGCAAAAGGTTTGGCTCTTCATTGTAGACAGGAAGGAAAACAGAAACCTCGGGCATTGCGCGAGCTTCTGTTGGCGCGGCATTCGCAACTAACGTTTCTTCCTGTTCGTCGTAGAGTTTCATTTTTTCTTTTAAGTGGCACAGGCTTCAGTCTGTGTCGGTCTCGCCAGCATACATTTCAGTCTGTGGTATCACGCCGGCACAGACTAAAGTCTATGCTACTTTCGGCAGGTGGACAGACAGGAATGTCTGTCCTACTCAAGTCGTCGCGCCACGCAAATAATGGAAACGCCAAAAGGAAAATTCAAATGCCGCAAAAGAAATCGTTCGGCCGCAAACAGTTTTCCCATTACACCGTTGAGCGCGCCAATTGTGATGTTGTTTTCAGAAGCCGGGCGCAAGCCGGTGACACGCATTAGCAGCCGTCCAAAAAATATCGGCGCAAAGAAACTGAGATTTACATAACTCGCGCGCTCAATTTCAAAGCCTGCTTTTCTTACCGCCTCTTTCAAGTTGTCCATTGTGTAGCGGCGACGATGATTGCTGATGTCGTCCTGCACGCCCCACAAAAACATGAACGCCGGAACAAACAGAACCGACCGACCGCCGGCACGCAACACTCGCCGCATTTCTTTCAAACCGGCAACGTCGTCATCAAGATGCTCAACCACATCAAGCCCAGTGACCAGGTCAAACGAATCGTTCTTGTAAGGAAGCGCTTCAACCGCGCCCTGTTTCACCTGCTGCAAGCCACGCTCGCGACAAAATTCGAGCGCCTCAGCCGAGACATCTACGCCCTCGGCCTGGCCAAACTGCGAAAGCATTTCCAGGTTCGCGCCCGTGCCGCAGCCGACGTCCAGAATGTTCAGCGACCCTTTGCGTGAAGTCGATTTGAGTTCTGCGCAAACGCGTTTGAGAAAACTTTCGATAATCTTGCGGCGCCCGACGAACCACCAATGCGTCTCCTCGATTCGATGCATGATCGAGTAGGTGTGCTGCTGCATCTCGCGCGGCAGTGCTTTGTCGATGATGTTTGTGTTTGTAGACATTGCTTCTGCTGGTGCCAACTCGCCGTGTATTGTAAGACATCGGAACGCCACTCCATATTGGCAGGAGTGCTGCGGCGGGATTGCGCCGCGGCTTAGCCGCCACCCGTGCGGAAAGGCTCCGCCTTTCCGCAGGCTTGTCACGATTCTTGAGGCTATGCCTCAGATTCAGGCGTAGCCTTCTCTATTTACGCGAGCTCGGAAAGCCATAGGCTTTCCGCACGGAAGGCGGCAAAGCCGCAACCTCAATTGCAATTAAGGCAGCACGCTACCGGTCATGCCGAAACCATTCGACAAACTTCTTAATCCCATCTTCAATCTGCGTCTGAGGGTTATAGGCAAGTAACCGTCTCGCTTTCGTCACGTCAGCAAAAGTCTGCGGCACGTCGCCGGGCTGTAAAGGCTGCCGATCGATTTTCGCCTCGCTGCCTAATTCTCTTTCCAGCAAGTCAATCAGCTCACGCAACTCGACCGTGCGCGACTCGCCCAAATTGATTACCTCATAATCGCTCGCTTCATAGTCAATGGCAGCACGAACGCCGGCAATGATGTCGTCGATGTAGGTGTAGTCGCGACGCGTCTTGCCGTCGCCAAAAACCGGAATCGCCTTGCCTTCAGTTATCAGTCGCGCAAACTTGTGAATTGCAAGGTCGGGACGTTGGCGTGGTCCATAGACCGTGAAGAAGCGCAGGCAGACGCAGCGAATTCCGTACAAATGCGAATACGTATGACACAGCAACTCGCCTGCGGCTTTTGTCGCCGCATACGGCGAGATAGGCTGGCGAATGGGATCGTCTTCGCTGAAGGGAACTTTTGCGTTGATTCCGTAAACTGACGAAGACGAGCCAAACACAAACTGTTTGATGCCGTGTTCGCGGGCAAGTTCCAGCAGGTTCAGCGTGCCCCTGATGTTTGTTTCGGCATAAAGCAGCGGCTGTTCCAACGATGGTCGCACGCCTGCGCGTGCCGCCAAATGAACGATGCAATCAAAACTGGCGCTTTCAAAAACCGTTTCCAAACCAGCCTTGTCGCGAATATTGATTCTGAATAAATGATAGTTGGGATTCTCGAGTTGCTGCCTGACGTTCTCGCTCTTGATGGCCGGATCATAAAAATCGTTGAAGTCATCGACGACAGTAATCCGCGACCTGCCTTCGTCCAGCAGACGATCAGCAAGATGTGAACCGATGAACCCGGCGCCGCCGGTGATTAAGATATTCTTCATACCGAAATGATCAATTGAGAAGAAAGGCGGCTCTGCCGCCCTCCTTGCGGAAAGGCTCTGCCTTTCCGGTTGGTCTCTATCGAATCTGAGGCTACGCCTCGGCGGGAGGCATAGCCTCCTTATTTAGGAGCGCCCTCGGAAAGGCACAGCCTTTCCGCACGGGTCGCGGCAAAGCCGCAAAACCAATCTATTTAGTAGCGTAAATCCACAAGTGCCAGCCCCAGCGCGCGGCGAGCTGAGATTCCACAGAGCGCGGCAATAATTTACCCAGCAACGGCAGCCAACGTTTGTTAAAAAAATACGCCTTCACCCTCACTTCAGAAAAATCTTGGAAGAGCTTGCCCGCTTCCGCTCTTGAATAAACCCGCGCTAAGGGATTGCCGGCGCCGTCCGTGTTCTGGCTCAAGAACTCTTCATCGCCAAGATACGTTTTCTTTTGGGTCTTCAACAGTCTGGCATGTTCCTGCAAATTGTCGAGCGGCTCGCCGGTCAGTTTATGGACCAGGCGCACGCCGCTGTCCCACCTGAGCAACTGCGCGCCGGCGCGGCGCAGCAGCGAAATGTTTACGCGATAGTTGTAGGAATTGCGATGGTAGAGCATAACAATTGCGCGCCCGCCGGGACGAAGCACGCGATGAATTTCGCGAATCGCCCCGGCCGTGTCGGGCGTGTGATGCAACACTCCGTGCGAATACACCAGGTCAAAACTTTCGTCAGTGAAGTCGAGATGCTCGGCGTCAGCGGTTTGAAACTTACCCGGAAGATCGAACAACTCAAACCGTTTCCGGGCCAGCTCTACCGCAGCCTCGGTCAAATCAACGCCGGTGTAGTCCGCGCCAGCTTTGGCAAACTGCGCGCCATCAGTTCCCAGTCCACATCCGATTTCCAAAACCTTCAACCCGCGCGCGCCGGCAAAGTTCGCCGCCGCTGGAATATGCCACTCCTTCGCGTAGCGGTGCGCTTCGACGAGCTCATAAAAACGCCGGCTTCCTGGTTCGGCATCCGCAAACTTTACGCCGCACGGATTCGCTTGCCAGAAAGCGCGCACCCGTTCCTTGAGATTTTGATTTGCGTCAGACATGAAAAAACGTGGAAAGCTTACGAGGCAAACGGATAAAACGGTGTGTTGCGGAAAATCCAAAAGAACAAGACTACGCCAAAGATTGTCCAGATGTATTTGGCTTCGAGCTGATTTCCTTTTAACTGGCGACCCTGGATTGCGGCGTTTGTAAAACGCACGAACGCATAGAAAAGAAATGGCAGCGACAGAATCAACAAGGGATTAAACTTGAACGCGGCAACGACGTCGCCATGGACCAGCGCATGCATTGCGCGCGTGCTGCCGCAACCGGGACAGGCAAATCCAGTCAACGCGCGAAATGGACAGGCGGGGAATAAGCCCGATTTGCCGGGCTCAAAAATAAACAGGTAGACCCCGGCAACGGCCAGGGTCAACCAGCTAAACGCAGCCAGCAAACGGGGATTTAACGTCTCAGCGAACATCACGAGAAGTTAAACTATCATGTGGGAATGTTTGGCGGGAAATGCGGCGTAAAGCCGTCAGCTTCGCGCTGCGCCGCTGGGAAAACCTTCGACGCAACGCCGCTGGAGAACATGAAGCGCCTAGAACCAGGCCTTCTTATTTTGAATGTAGGTCCTGACAAAATCTTCATCCGACTTTGTTAAGTAGATAATCCCTTCAACCAGACCAATGATCGAACCAGCGCCGCAGGTAACCAGCGTGATGACTATCTGAATGATTCCTTCGGTGGTGTAACCGAGGACGAATTTATGAACGCCAAAGCCGCCGAGCAGTATGCCGCAGATACCGGCAACGATTTTCTTGTCGGCGCCCATCGCTTTCCAGTCCGTCATTGCCCCTGAAGAACCCTGATTAACCGATTGCATCGGTTGATAACCGCCGGGCGAACTCAGCGGCGCATTACAGGTGGCGCAGTATTGAGCGCTTTCATCGTTTACTGCGCCGCATTTTGTGCAATATCTCGTCATAAGTTTTTAGCTCCGATAATTTTCGTAGATTTACGATAACATTTCAAACCACCGCAATCGCCAATCTAACAAGTGTCAGTTAACTTCTTTTGCTAACACCGCAAGTCAACAAGGTTCTCCGTTATCTGGAGCCCAAGGCTGCCACGCCGCCCAGAAAGACCATGAATATCACGTAGAACAAAATCATCGCTAACCCAAGTCCAATTGAAATAAAACTGAAGAGTTTGGCTTTCTTGGAAGAGTCAACGGCGCCCGCGATATCTCCGGACGCGACTTTCCCGTTTACCTGCGCGGCGAAAATAACCGCCACAATTCCCAGCGGGCAGCAACAGAACAAGGAAATAATCGCCGGCACTAAATAGTTTGGCACGTTCGCCGGCACATCCGTTGGCGGAGGCGGCATCCACTGTTGAGACATCTAGTAGTTTCTCCTGAATATTTTCTAACGAAGAGCTTCTTGCGTCCCGATGCTTAGATGCCTGGGCCGCCAAAGTTCTGGGGCGGTGGCGGTGCGACGCTGGTTCCCTTGCCCTTACCAAAAATGGCCGTTCCAATTACGCCGCCAAGCGTCGACAAAACGACAAGCGCGACAGCGCCGATTAGACTGCCGACGATCATCAGAATCGTGCCTGAAAAAGGCAGATGCACACCACTGCGGTTCAGCTGCTCTTGCATGGTGGCCATCCCCCACAACAGCGCGATGGGCAAATAAATGACGACGTAGATGATTCCGCCGACAACTCCAGCCAGGGCGCCTACCATTGCGCCATCACCCATAGGCACGGGCTTGGGTGAACTCTTTGCGTAAAGGAGTGCCGCCAGCACGCCGCCGATAATGCTCCAGATACAACAGCAGAGGCTGATTATGGGAATCAAGGAATGGATTGCCGAGAACACGCCTACAATCAATCCACCAAGAAGTGCTGGCTTAAGTTTGTTGTTCATTAGTAGTAGCTCAGAGATTCAGGCTGGAGAAAGCCGGACAAACTAAAAATAAATAGGATGGTCTGGAAAAACGACCTGAATAACTAACAAAGCAGACTGGGATTGTCAATAAAATTGAATGATTGGTAGTGTCTTAGTTTGAGATCTTCTTTCTGCGTCATTTGTGTCCTCGGTGTCTCGGTGGTGAATCTTTATTAGCGGATTGCTCACCACAAAGGCGCAGACAACACAAAGGACGCACCGAGAAAACTGAAATTGAAACCTGAATGATTAGTTCTAGATTGACTTAAGCGAACTCAAAACCGCTCCCCAGGGTTTGGCGCTCGCAAAATGGCCGTCCGCTCGACAAACGAAACTTTGTCGGACATTATTCTTGCCATGTACGAATTTGCGGTCACTCCAGCGGTCACCAGCATTCGCCGCCGGGGCGTCGAAATAGCGGACGTAACGCCCGAAAGCCTCGGCTTTGAATTGGAACTCGAGTCGGGCGACCGGATCATAAAGGTCAACGGCCGCACCATACGCGACTATCTCGATTTCCGTTTTCAAACCGCCGGCGAAACCGAACTGATGATCGAGGTGCGCAAGGCCAGCGGCGAGGATTGGGAACTACAAATCGAAAGAGCCGAAGACGAAGACTTTGGTCTTAGTTTTGAGCAAATTGTGCCGCGGCAGTGCGCCAATGAATGTATTTTCTGTTTTTGCAAAGGCAATCCTGCGGACGCTCGGCCGTCGCTTTTCATCCGCGACGAAGACGTCAGGCTCTCGTTTCTTTACGGCAATTACACCACGCTCACTTCTCTAACTGATGATGAACTGCAGCGCATCATCGAGCAGCGCCTGACACCGCAATACGTTTCTGTTCACGCCACGGATTTGAAAGTTCGCGCCTATTTGCTGGGCGTCGATGAAAAGCGCGCCGACATTCGCAGCAAGCTGAAAGCGCTGCTTGACGCCGGCATCGAGATTCACGCCCAGGTTGTACTTTGTCCGGGAATCAATGACGGCGCGGTGCTGGAACAAACTATTCGCGATCTCGCGGCGGAGTATCCGCGCATCTCAAGCGTTGCGATCGTTCCGCTCGGCCTGACGCGTTACAACACCGATTCAAGACTGATGGCGGTGACTCCGGAGTTTTGCCGGCAAACGATTGCTCAAGTCACCAAATTGCAGCGCGAGTTGCGAAAGCGGCTGGGAACTAACTTCGCGTTTCTCGGTGACGAGATCTATTTGCGCGCCGGCGCACCTGTCCCTTCGCGCGCGCACTATGGCGATCTTCCTCAAATCGAAGATGGCGTAGGTATGGTGCGGTCATTCAATAATAGTTTTGCTTCTCTGGTTAGGAGAGCGACGCGCCAGTCTCTGCCGGCAGCAGAAAAACTAAACGGCACTATTTTGACGGGGACTCTTTTCGCGCCGGAGTTGCAAAAGGCGATCGCAGGTTTCAACGCGCGTTTCGCCACCCGACTTAAGGTACAAGGCGTCGCGAACAATTATTTTGGTGGAGATGTTTCAGTCGCCGGGTTGCTGACCGGCGGAGACTTCCTGGGCGCGAAGCCGCGGCTTAGCGGCGATTTTGCAATCATTCCGAAAACCACGCTGAAGAGCGACGAGGACATCATGCTCGATGGCACGACGTTGGCAGAGTTAACCAGGAACCTCGGTGTGCCGGTTTACCCGCTCGATTTGAAATCATTCAGCCAATTCGTTTTCCACAAGAGTTGACGCATAGTCAAAAGCCACTGATGACTGCCTCAGTCCCGCAAACATCTGCCACCTCGCCGAAGATTCTTGATGTCGGCTGCGGACAGAACAAGTATCCCGGCGCCATCGGTATTGACTCAAACCCGCGCGCTAACGCCGACGTCATCCACGATCTTGGCGTGCTGCCTTATCCATTCGCCGATAACGAATTCGACGAGATCATCTGCCGTCACGTGATTGAGCATGTGCCCGATGTGATGTCGTTTGTCAGCGAGCTGCATCGCATTACCAAACCGGGCGGCCGCATCAAGCTCGTCACGCCACACTGCACAAACCCCGACTGGGCCACAGATCCGACTCATCGAAACCACTTCAACAGTTATTCTTTTACTTGCTTCATGCCCGACCGCACGCCCTTTCCGTTTTATACGACGGTCGAGCTGCGGCCAATCAGCACCTATGTGTCGCTGGCTAATCTTTGGCGAGCCGTGGGACTGGAGTGGGTAACGAACCTCGATCAACACGCAGCTCCATTTCGCTTCACGCGAAAGTTTTGGGAGTTCTACCTGTCAGCGATTTGCCGCGGCAAGGAATTGCGTTTTGAATTCGAGGTAGTGAAACCGGCGGAATAACTGTACCCGCCCTAGCTCACATTCAAGAATTCGGATGAACCCCTGCCCGGCAAAGGCATTTAGTGATTCGTAGAAGAATCCAAAAATCTCAATATCCGGCCCGCCAGATACCGGCCTAAAAAGGCTCTAACTCTAGCATTATCACTACTTTTGTCACTCCGAACTGATGCATCATCTTGGGGCACACTGATTGCAGAATTTCCGATCACGTTTGCAAGCCTGCAAGGGAAGTTACGACAACAAGTCCGAATTCTTAACGATCTCAGTGGCCTGAAATCCGGGCCACGGACGAGAATCTCAGCTAAATCAATTTACTAAGGAGCCTCCTATGAAGAGATTTGTTTTTAGTTTGCTGACACTCCTGCTGTTTGTTACAGGGGCGTTAGCGCAGTCCACCGCCGGCCGGCTTATCGGCACGGTTTCGGGACCAGATGGCTCGCTGCCTGGAGCCACGGTCACGGTCGTCGACGACCAGTCCAAAAAGGAGCAGACCGTCAACGCCAGCGGTGACGGCGCGTTCACAGTCTCCCAACTTGACCCGGGCACCTATACGGTTACCGTCAAGGTCAACGGTTTTAAAACTTTCACTGCCACTGCCGTGAAAATCGATGCCAATAGAGATTATTCATTGAATCCGGTTTTGGAAGTGGGCGGCGTTAATGAAAATGTCACCGTTGTGGCTGGGGCTGATGTGATTAACTCCTCGACGGGCGATTTGAGCAGCAGCGTCACCCCGCAGCAGATTAAGCAACTGCCCCTGGATGGACGCAGTCCCTTGGCGTTGATTCCTTTGCAGGCTGGCACTGCCAAATCATCCCCCTTTTCGGTCACGAGCATCAATGGTCAACGTACTTCGTTTACCAATCTTACCCGCGACGGAATTAACGTTAACGATAACTTTATTCGTGCTAACGCAACCGACTTCTCGCCGGAACGTGCTTCCAGCGACGACACGGGCGAATTCACGATTACCACGCAGAACGCCGGCGCCGACCAGGGATATGGGGCGGCTCAGGTTCAGCTCGTCACCCCGCGCGGTCAGACCGACTACCACGGCGCGTTGTACTTCTACAATCGCAACTCCAGGTTTGCTGCCAATTCTTTCAACGGCAACGCAGCCGGTCTCAAGCGTCCCTATCTCAACCGCAATCAGGATGGCGGCAAGATCAGCGGGCCGATACCTTTAACGCGCAAGAAGATGTTCATCTTCTTCGACTTTGAAAAGCAATGGCTGCGCCAGTCACAAACGAACGTATCAACTGTTTTGACCACGGCTGCCAAGTCTGGGATTTACACGTTCCTGGATTCGGCAGGTGCCACGCGTACAGTCAACCTGTTTTCGCTGCCCGTCACTCAAGGACCGGGTCCGACGGGAATCAGTCCCGTTGTTCAAGCCCGTTTGCTCGCGGGAATGCCAGCACCGAATGGTGCCGGCGATCTTAACCGCGGCACGTTTAGTCAGAATCAGGGTTTCAATGACGACTACAAGTATTACACCGGTCGCATTGACTACGATTTGAATCAAAAGAACTCGATCAACACCGTCTACACCTACAAGAGGGAAGACCTGCAGCGTCCAGACATCACGTTGGACAGCTTTGGCGCGATTCCTCCGGTGACACAGCCCGGTATCAACAAGTTCCTGGCTGCCGGTTGGACCTCGAGTTTCTCCAGCAATTTCAGCAATGAGGCGCGTGGTGGTTTAAGCTTCCCAACCGCGTCATTCAACCTGATTACGCCAGTCCCGTCATTCTTCCTGACCAACACGTATACCAACGTGCCTGAGACGACCTTCCTGAATCAGGGTCGCTCGCAGCACAACTACAACATGCAGGATAATGCGTCATACACGCGGGGTAACCACTCGTTCCGTTTTGGTGGCATAGCTCAGATTTTCCGAGTAAGGCCTTACAACGACGCGAGCACGGTTAAATCGTTCGCTCTGGCTATCAGTCAGAATACTCCGCAGTTTACGGTTGCCAACTTTGCGGCGGCTGGGTTCGTGGTCCCGCAAGCAAGGGTTGATACCGCGAACCTCCTGTATGCGATTCTTGGCGGCATCATCGGATCGGGTACACAGAGTTTCAATCCGACCAGCCCCACCAGCGCTTTTGCGGCAACCACTCTCAGACAGAATTATGAATTTGAGAACTATGCGTTGTACTTCAACGATCAATGGCGCATTCGGCCAAATCTGACGTTGAACCTGGGCCTGCGCTGGGAAGAAAATACCGCGCTGAGAATTTCGAACGGTATCAATCTCGAACCGATCATTCCTTCCGGAGTTTCAGTCCGCGATGCTGTTCTCAATCCCGCGGGTGGCTATCAAATCGTTGGCGGCAACTCTGGCGGCAAGCATCGTTTCTATAAAGATGACAAGAATAACTTTGCGCCGGTGCTCAGCTTTGCCTGGTCGCCAAACTTCACCCACGGTTTCTTAAAGAGCATGTTCCCGGGTGAAGGTCGTACGGTTATCCGAGCCGGGTTCAGAATGAGCTACGTTCCGGACCAGTTTCTTACTTCGGCGCGCAACGCGAACGCTGGTAATGCCGGGCTTAGTTTGACGGCTGTCAACGCCCTGCAAAACATTGGTGGCACTGACACCACTCAGTTGAACCTGAGGGCCGACCAGCCGGCGACCTTCCCGGCAATCAATCCGCCGGCGGCGTTGGTATTACCGAGGACTTTCGCATTCAACAACTCGGCGGCATTCGGTAACTTCGGTACCGTCTTTGCCGTGGATCCCAATCTTCAGACTGGACGCCAACAGGAATACAGCATTGGCATACAGCGAGAAATCGGAAAATCCGTTTTCGAGATTCGTTATGTCGGTAGCTATGCCAAGAACCTTTTGCGCGGTGTCGATTACAATCAGGTTGACATTCGTAGCAATGGATTCCTGGAGGATTTCCTGCGGGCCCAGGCTAACTTTAATTTGACTGGAAATGCTTTCTGCGTAACCGCTGGATGTCAGACATTGACGATTTTCGGGAATACCGCGGCTGCAAGGATTCGAGTTGGTACTGCTGCCGCCGGAGAGACTACTCGAGTTTCTCTCGCCACCTTCAACGCATCGCTAGGCAGCGGTGGCGTACCCGGAAACCTGGCATTGAGCATCTTGCAGGTCAATGCTGACGTTAATCCGGCCCTGGCAAACCCTCAATTCCCGCTGGTTCCTAATGTGAACACAGGGGCGGCTGACGTTCTCTTGAACGGAGCGAGAGACTATTACAATTCGCTTCAGGTGGAATTCCGACGACGCTTCGCGCAAGGGATATCTTTCCAGGCGAACTATACCTTTGCCAAGAACCTGACTGACGCAGTAGGTACTGCTCAGGCCTTGTTTGATCCACTGCTCGACAACGCTAACCCGGGCCTCGAGTATTCACGCGCTGATTTCGATCAGACGCATGCCTTCAACTTCAACGGCATTTATGAATTGCCGTTTGGTAGCGGTAAGCGTTTCTTGAATAGCAGCGGCGTCGTCGATAAGATCCTCGGTGGATTCCAACTGTCGGGTATTGCTCATATCGGCAGTGGCCGTCCCGTCAGTCTTACCGATGCTCGTGGCACACTTAACCGTTCGGCGCGCGCCACCCGGCAGACGCCCAACACTAACTTGACCAAGAGCCAGGTTAAAGCCTTGTTCGGCCGCTTCAACTACGCGGGTCAGCTTTACTACATCAACCCGAGTGTGCTGAAGATCACCATCAATCCCACCACTGGTGCCCAGACGAGTCTGGCCACTAATGGTCCCGGTCTGGCGCCGTTTTCGAACCAGGTGTTCTTTAACCCAACCGCCGGCCAAACCGGCAACATGGAACGCGCCTTCATCAACGGGCCGAAACAATGGACCATGGACGCGGCGCTCGTGAAGAAGATTCGTTTCACGGAAACCAAATTGATCGAGCTTCGTATGGAAGCCTTCAATGTGACAAATCACAACAACTACTTGTTGCCTTTGCAGGTTGATATCAATTCGCAAACCTTCGGCCAGCTGACAATAGCTCGATCCGAACAGTCGTTGGGTCTCGATTCACCGCGTCGCATGCAGTTTGCGCTTCGCTTTGAGTTCTAACCTTCGTCGACTTAAGGTCTGACATAACAAGGGCGTCGCTTTCGAAGCGACGCCCTCTTTTTTTCTGCTGTCTTGCTTGGGTCTTTCGCGCCCCCGGCCCAGACAGCCGGCGGTGGGGCGGCTGTTACGATCCAGCTTTGTAGGATTCCACGTTGAACGAATCAGCCGGGACTGGATGGTTGAGTTCAAACTGCGTCAGCGTTAAGGTCCACTCCGACTTGCTGGAGCCGGAGTAATCATCAATCAACAGTTGCAGCTTATAAGTATGCGGCAGCGTTAGCCCGCCTTCCTTTTTGTAGTCGCCAAATTCCTCAACTACTTGATAACGCGAAGCCGACTGGCGCGCTGAATCTTTATCCGTCCGGCCCTGCATGGCACTCATCACCTGGCCATAAGTCGAACGCACGTGTTGAAAAGTCGCCGCATCAAAAAAGAGCCGGATCTGAAAGTCGGATCCCTTGCGCGGAACATAACTAAGGACGTAAACCTCTCGGCCGTTGATCTTGTCCGTGCCCTCGTAACCTAATTTAGGGTTCCTGGTGGCAAGGTCCAACAGTGGCCAGGCAGTCGACAACGTCCCTCCGATCAGCCCATCCTTAAAGACACTGTCGCGGTTCTTTATGAAGTCACCCAGGACAGTGCGCACTCCCGGCCTGATAAAGCCGGTGGTAAAAGTGTGGCCGTCATAACCCAAACGCTCGTGAGGGTATTCGAGGTTGGGAAATGTCATTCCGATTAAAGTCATCAACCCCTCTGACGCAAGCACCGCACTTCCCTGCGTCTGGCCGGTGCCGCGAGCGCGAAAGTGAAACTCCACACTGCCGAGAATTACTCGATGAGCTGCCGCTGCCCGAGCGGCCGGCGTTCCGATCGAATCCAGGTGTTTTTGGACCACGTCTTCTGCCTTCAATTTTTCAATGGCCAAAGCCGGGATGGTGAGACAACAACCAGTCAATATGAGACACGCTAACTTAATAAGCGGCGTGAACCGGTTGCTGCCAAAGTCGCTGTTTTTCATCTTGTCTTCTCCGAGAGGCGTGTAATTGTTTAATGCAGGACGCAAATACTAGCCAGAAAATTCGCAAGCACGCAATAAGCGCGTTTGGAAACCAGGATAATTGAACGTCTTGAAAGACCGGAAGTAAGAAGCTAAAAGTTTCTGCAGGGAGGCTCGCCAAGTTCAAGCTTGCGGGTTGAAAGCGCCTCGGCAAGGGGACTCGGGAATGACCAGTCGGGCCGCTGCCAGACGGAACCATCTTTGAATTCAATGCGGTTGATGACAGCCTTCTCGGCGAACGCATTCTTGCTTTCGTTGCCGAGCGTCGCGGTGTTGATTACCGAGGTTGTCGGCGGGGTCAGACTGAACACTTCAAAACTTCGCTGCTGATCTGCCTTGATCTGACTGGCGCAGAAAAACTGGCGCGCTGACAAATTCTGCGGGTTCGCGGATTCTATGACCTGATATTCCCAGTAGAAGTTTTTGATCGTTTTCGAGTTCGTGTTTTGCAATTTGACCTTATAGATAAATATCCGGCTGGTCTTGACTGCGCTGCGAGCGGCATCGCGCTCGGCCTTCTTCAATTCCTGACTCTTAATAATATCGCCATACTGAATTTGCGCGATGGCTTTTTCTCGATCGGTCCGCTGACGGTAGTCCGGCGGCGCGTTCCATTCCGGTTCCTCTATCAAAGCCGCATGGAAATGACTCCAACCAAACTTGAGCACTGAGAGATTCGAGTCGCCCTGAGCCGCTCCGGGAATCTCTGCGGCAAGCACGACCAGCAACAATAGAGTGATATTTAGTATTACCTTCATGACACCTCTTCTGGTCCTGTGCCAAGAGCTACATAATAAAGGCGGCGTCGGAACTTAAGGCCTTTGCCAAACCGAGCCGTCGGAAAACTCAATCTTGTTGATAACTACCGCTTGAAATTCCGAGAAGGCTCGCCGGTCAACATATTCGCTTACGAATTTCATTTCGCCGGGAGCGATTTTTTTCTTGCTGTGATATTTATACCGCTTCAACTCGTGCTCCAAGGTCGCATCGTTAAAGAAGACGTAATTCCAATCGATGGCCTTGATAACTTTGGCGCTGACATTTTTCACGAGCATGTAATTCTCGCGCCTAATTTCGACGTTCTCAATTCTCTCCATCTCGCCCACGACCGGATCACGCGTGGGAGGAGATCCCTGCGGTCTGACGGGACTGGTACCCATCGGCACGCCCATCGTGTTTACGGGATTTCCGAGGGTATTAATCGGATCGTCTTTGGTATTGGTGCGCCGGCCCGACGAGTCGGCTTTAAAAATCGGATCGTCCGCTCGTCGGGTGCGGTGTGTTACGCCCCAGCGAAAATCCTGCACTACGATTTCGGGATAATCGGGTTGAGTGGCGGGAGGGTTTTGCGCTGACACGCAAGTCGCCAGCATGATCGTTGCCAACAATACCGCTGTCGGATTCATAACCGATCCTCAATTCCGGGAAGGGAGAGATTGACGCATTTATACCATATTTGCGGCTGCATTGAGCTATCCATATTGGGAAACCAAGACATAAGTCGGACGGCGGAACCGGGTCGGCTAGCGCAGCACGGCTGCTTGGGGACTAATGAGCAAGAGATGCCAGCGTTGGAACGTGTTGATTGTTTCGCTCGGCAAAACCCGGACGTAGGCGGTTTGCAGGAAAAGCTTATCTGGCGTGGGCCACTCGAGTCGCACGATTGGATTGAATGAGGCAGGAATTGCAGACGCGGATGTAGCCACAGGATCCGGCTTGTTCGCGTTCGCTTCGCTTGTTTTATTACTCGCCGAACTCTTCTCTTCGTAACTTTTCGAAGCAGAAATCAACGCATCCCGCAAACGAATGCGTGCTTGCGTCGGTTTAGTTGTCGCCGCGTCGTAAATCATCACGTCCGTATCGAACGCCGCAGCCACTTTTGAAGAGTCGGATGACCAGGCCGGCAAAGCGTCGCTGAGATTGTCGTCAAGCAACCGCTCCGATCCATCGACGCTGATCAGGCGCGGCCGGCCCGCCGGCAGTTTGTATTCCTTTTCGCGCGCATCCCACTCGCTCTCCCGGCAAGCCAGCGCCACCAGTGCATGATTGTCCGGCGCCCATGAAGAATAAAAATAGATGAGACCTTCGCGCGTGGTCAGAGGTTTCAAGTCATAGCCATCGCGATTGCAGATATAGATCTGCTCGGTGCTAAACATTGCGATGGCGGGAAAAGCCGGAGCTATCGAAGGCAGCGGCGAAGCTTGAACATCTTCTGGCAAGGTCGCTCCCGGCGGTGTCGGCGTCGGGGTGGGTTTGACGCCGCGGTGGGCGATAAAAGTAATGAAGTTACCGTCAGGCGACCAGGCGACGGTTTCCGGGAACACACAGGAAAGATCGGGCGGCGTCAGGTTGCGCAGGAAATGACCATCGGAGGAATAGACATCGATACTGAACGCCGGGCCCGGTTGATCGTCGGTGCCGTAAAGAACAAGTGCGCGCTGTCCGTCAGGCGAACGAACGGTTCGCAACAGCGCGTCATTCTGTCGCCGCGTGTTGAAATCAATTTGGATGGCCTCAATCTTTTCGGCTGCGTCGTCATTCTTAATGTCGTCAGGCACCTTGACGTCGGCTTCAAAACGGTAAGCGAGTCGTTGTGCGGGAACATCTCGTAAGACCAGTGGGCGCGCTTCCCGGCGATCCATGATCGTTGAACATGACGTTACCAGCAGACTGAAGATTGCGACGACGATCAACGTTCCGCAGTTGCTCGTTCGAAAAACACTTCGGCCATGTGAACGTAGCTTCGTTTGTTTCCAGGGTTTCGTGAACTCCTGGCGCGGAGGGAATTTAATCAACTCGATTCGGGCCTTCTGCTTTTTGCGCGATGAAAAAAAAAGGCTCTCGCAAATGTTCGGAAAACAAACTGTTAGTTTGCGATGGCTCGTTAGCGCTCAACTCGAATGTTTGCGGACCGCCGCAAACTAAGAGTTTGCTTTACATTTATGGACCGCGGGCAAACGGCCAATGACGCGCTAACGGCCATAAACAAGCTCGCGCGATAACGCCGGCCTTAAAAATAGAATCGCGCGAATTGTGTCGCGTGGCGAAAGATGATCCTCATCGCCCTCATCCGTATCGACACAGTTGTGTTCCAGCGCCCGCGCTATTCTTTGGGGCAAGGCTTCATAACTTGGCGTTGCCGACACATAAGAACGAGTTGTCAGGGCTCCCACGAGATCGCACGTTAACTCTTCTGCTCTTTGGTCTTTAATCTTTAAGCCAGTCAAAAAAGAGGCGCGATTGCCAACCGCTCGAAACAAAAGTTTTAAGTTATCCTGACTGCCGTCGGCAATGTGAACCAACTCGTGCGAGAGCACGCTGATGATTCCTTCGTCCGAAGGCAGACCAGCCAGGAAAATGGTGCCAAATATTATGGTGCGCGGATTTCGCATCAACACGGATGCGTTGTCGCGCGAGTCAACATCCGGACGAACGTCTCTTACCGCTTCGACGCGCGCCACGGCCCGCTGAATTTTCAAATTCAGTCCCTTACTTCCGGTTAGGTTGTAATCCCTGGCCAACTGCCTTAACGAAGCCACGACCAGCCGTTGTGATAACGGCAGCAAACGCAGCGCGCGTTCGGCGCCCGCTACTGCTTCGGTACTGTCCACCGGCAGGGAAGGCCGAGACTGCATGTCGTCGATAGGCACGCTTCCTTTTGGATCTCGTACGCGCTCGTTACAAACCATTTCGCTGGCCACTTCAACCATTTCACGCGCTTCTGTTGACACTCGGTCGCGCGAATGGCTCGTCAGTGCCGAACGCGACGGCCGTTTCTGCGCTAGAACTTGTGTGGTGCGAGGCACAACAGTCGCAACCAGCAACAAGACTGACAGCGCCATACCCAACGGCAAGCGAAGCGGAACAATATGTCTGCAGTAAAGTCTCATCGTTTTAATTCGTTAACAGTTGCATCAGCGATGCTGCCAGGCGGCTTTACGTTTCTCGCCAAAAGCATTGATGCCTTCGACGGCGTCCTGGGTTTTCATTAGCTCGTGCAGATACATATCTTCAATCTCTTTGAGCGCATCATCAAGCGAACGTCCCTGACCCAAATCAATCGCCCTCTTGGCATGTCCCAGGGCCAGCGCCGAAAGCCCGCGCAGTTGTGCCAACAGCCGCGACGTCTCCGCTTCCAGCTCGGCAGCCGGAACCACCCGACTTACTAATCCCAACGCCAGCGCCTCTCGAGCTTCAATTATTTCACCCGTAAGCATCAGTTCGCGCGCGCGCCGATCGCCAATAACGCGCGGTAACAAGATCGCGGCGACTGGGGCGAACACACCCAGCTTGATCTCAGGTTGTCCAAAACGCGCCTGGTCGCTGGCGATAACGAAATCACAGAATGTTATCAACTCGCAGCCGCCGCCTAGCGCTGGTCCATTAACAACGGCGAGCGTGGGCCGGCTGATCTGCTCGAGGCTGCGAAAGATGGCATGAAACGAGTCGAGCATTTGATATATCGTTTCGTGCGCATGTTCTTCGACGCTAACGCCGGCGCTAAAGGCGCGGCAATCCGGCGCGGCGGCGAACACAATAGCCGCGAGATCGCGCTGTTGCGAACATTCGTCCAGCGCTTTGCTCATCTCCCGCATCATTGCGATGTTCAGAACGTTGAGCGGCGGACTCGCCAGCGTAATGCGCCCGACGCGGTCCTCGATTGCAAAATTGATGTGGTTGAAAGTGCCTGACATTGTCGCTGAATCCGCCCGCCGCAATTGTACGTGTTTCCTGTCGGTCTAAGCCATCTTGCAGTAATAAACTACTTTCGCAAAACTTTCGCCACTAGTACGGTATTAGATCTAAGCAGTTCAAAGTTTAAACTTCAGGGTTTGGATGGCAGCAAAAACCTGAACCCATGGCGGACTGACTGGAGACCTGGAACATGCCTATCGTGACGTGTGAAAAGTGTGGCACTAAAAACCGAGTCGATGAGAATCCTCCCGTTGACCGCATCGCAAAATGTGGCAAGTGTGGCGCTCCGCTGACGGGCGCGACCACTGCGACTTCCGACAAACCAGTAATTGTAACCGACCAAAGTTTTTCGCAGGAGATCCTAAACACTCCCGGCGTCGTCTTGTTGGATTGTTGGGCTCCCTGGTGTGGGCCATGCCGCATGGTTGGCCCAATCATGGAACAGCTTGCCGCCGAAGCCCAGGGCCGTTATCGCGTCGCCAAGTTGAATGTCGACGATAATCCGCGCACAGCCAGCCAATTTCAGATTCAGAGTATTCCCACCATGCTTATCTTCAAGGACGGAAAGCTCGTTGACCGGCTGATCGGGGCCCAGCCCAAACCGGCAATCGCCACGCGTCTCGCGGCGCATGCGTCCTAGCCTCTGCTCTTTGCGCTTTGCTCGTTGCCCGTTAATATCGGCACCGCTTTCCCAGTTTCATTGAGAGGTCCCTTAGCATGTTTAGAAGATTGATCTCCACCTCCGCTACCTGGATCCCGCTGCCGCTACGCCTGGCGATGGCCACGATATTTGTGGCCCATGGCGCGCAGAAGGTGTTCGGCAGTTTCAATGGGCCAGGTCTTCAAAAATGGACGTCTATCCCACTTCCTTTTAGTTTTATGAAGCCTACCTGGCTCTGGCTTGGCGCCGCCGCGTTTACGGAACTGATTGGCGGCATTCTGCTTTTCCTGGGTCTGTTCACTCGACTGGGCGCGTTCCTGATCGCGTGTACGATGGTGACCGCGCTGGCCGGAGTTCACTGGCCAAACTTCTTTATGCCGCAAGGAATTGAATATCGGCTGGCTTTGGTGGCAATTTGTCTGGCGTTATTGATTTCCGGTGGCGGAATTGCTTCAGTTGATCTTGCGATGTCAGCAGGCCGAAGGCGATAAATTTTGGTAAAGAGTAAATTGTGAAAGGTGGATTAAACTTCCAAGTGCAACTGTGAAATTGGCTTTCGCTCCAGCGGAGCGGGATGTTTACTTTTCACGATCTCTATGAAACGCTCTCCGATGGTCGTAATCTTCACGACCGTATTCATCGATCTGGTTGGGTTCGGCATTGTCATTCCAGTGCTTCCTTTTTACGCCGAAGGAACGCGCTTTAATGCCACGCCGCGCACTGTCGGATTTCTGTTCGCGTCCTATTCCGTGATGCAGTTGATCTTCTCGCCGGTCCTGGGCCGCTTGTCCGACAAGTATGGCCGACGGCCCGTTCTGCTGATTTCCATTATCGGCACCGGCATCGGTTTTTTGATTCTCGGTTTTGCCACCACACTCTGGATGTTGTTTGTGGGCCGGATTCTTGACGGCATCACAGGCGGGAACATTTCAACAGCGCAAGCTTATATTGCAGATATCACGACAAAAGAAGAGCGAGCCAAAGGAATGGGGTTGTTGGGCGCTGCGTTTGGTTTGGGATTTATTTTCGGCCCCGCAATCGGAGGGATACTGAGCCAGTGGGGTGTGGCCGTGCCTTTCTTGTTTGCGGCCGGCTTGTGCTTTGCAAACGCGACTCTCCTTTATTTCACTTTGCCGGAAACAGTAACAGCCGATCACCCTGCACGCACCCTGGCAGCCGGAGGACGCGGCTTGTCACAATTGATTCAGTCACTAAAACAACCGCGGCTGGGGTTCGTGCTAATAATTTATTTCATGTTCATCGTCGCGTTCTCGATAATGACCACGACGTTTTCGCTTTACACGATGTTTCGCTTTGGGTATGACGCAAAGCACAATGGCTATCTTTTTGCCTACGTCGGCATCCTCGCCGTCATTATTCAGGGCGGATTGATTGGCCGGTTGGTAAAGCGGTTTGGTGAGTTGCCGCTGGTGATCGTTGGTGCACTTTTCTTTGCGGCAAGTCTCTTTGCTGTGCCCTTCGTGGGCCCCCACGCGGGCGGACTTTTGGGGCTGTTGATAGGGGGAGGAATTTTTTCGGCGGGAAACTCGCTGGCAACGCCTTCGCTAACCAGCCTGGCTTCCAAAAGTGTCGGGCGCGGGGAACAGGGAGGCGTGCTCGGCGTTACCCAATCGGTGGCGAGCCTGGCAAGAGCAGTCGGTCCGGCGCTGGCGGCATTCCTCATCCACAGCACCATTGCTTACGAGGGCGCGGACGGCAAGTCACACTTCATGAGCGATCACTCGTTGTTCGTAACTTTTTGGACTGGGGCGGGAATAATGTTTCTGGCGTTTCTGCTCGCGGCATATTTCACTCGCGTGCACGCGCTGGACTATTCGGAAGACCGCGTCGCCGAAGCGGCTTAGCTCCTATCCGCAGATTACGCAGATTACACAGATTGAAAAGGCAAGCACCACCCGCAAAGCCAAGTGAGTTTGAATTCTAAATCGGCGTAATCTGTGTAATCTGCGGATTGCTTACTTCGCAAGCTGCGCTACTGGTCCATCTGGTTTGATAATATCTTTAAGGGCCGAGTAGGGCACCAGCACAAACTGCGGGCCAGCGGCGTATGGCGCAACCTGGTAAGAATCGAAGTTGATCCCAAGTCCGTTTTTCGTGATGGTCCAACTGCGAAAATTGTTCGCATTCGGGCCGGCGCCGCGCTGAATCCAATCATCGTCCAGCATTCCATCGTCGCCTTTCGCCTTGGACTGTTTTTTTAAATCCTGAATGCAGTAGGCAGAAAGCGCCTGTAGGTATTTCGCGCCCGGTTTGAACAGGTCGGCGAGCTTTAGCTGCCGGCCGTTGCGCAAATCAAAATTGATAACGTCGGTGTACGAGTTTGGGTGCGCCGCGCCTGCCGAATAGCCGCCGATATCAAACTGCACGCTAATCAGATCGTCTTGCGCCAGCTCAATCGTGTAACCGGCGCCGAGGTCGCTGCCGGTGTCGCTTCCCATTGGGTTTTCTTCACCAGCGCTTTCAGCCATTTGCGCGCGAAACGCGTTGACCTGTTTTGTAACTAAGCCACGGGCTGCCTGATTAAACTTTTCCACATTTGGATTGGTCGAACCGCTTAACTGCGGATACTCGGCATCGATTTCATACTTCAGCTTCTTATTCTTTTCCTTGATTTGGCGAGCGATGATCTCAACGCCATTGGTAAATTCGATCGGTTCCTGTTGTAACGAAAACGCTGCGGCTCTGCTGCCGTCCGGCCTGGTCCAATTGCCGGCAATCTCAATCAGTCCATTGTCTCCAGTTTTCCAAATGCCTTTGAAGACACCGGTCTGTTTACCATTTGCGTCAAACTCTTCGAGCACGAGATTGTTTGCGCTGTCGATAGTGCCGCGCACGTCAATTTTGGTTCCAACTTTTTGATAAAAATATGTGCCGGCGAGTTTGTCCGATTCGCGCATCAGCTTCATCTGCAAACCCAGCGCGCTGCCGATCGAGCCTTTGAAATACCATGGTTTAGTTGGCGTAATCCCGCCCTGCGGATGCTGAAACTGATCGCTGTTTGATCCCTGACTCCCCGTCTTTTGTTCTGGCGGCGCGGAAGCTTTGCGGCAGGCCGCAAAGCCATAGGCTGAAATCAGTACCAATAAGATCAGAAGCTGCTTACGAAAGAACATAAATTTTGTGGCCCAACTGCGTCGCGGTTCGTTGCGCCTTGCGCGATTGCTGGTTTCAATCAGCGGCAGAATGTGAGCGCGCCATTCCACTCTTCACGATCTCTTCGCGAATGTCTGAAAACGTCAACTGGCAAAGTTCGCCGCCGCTGAAGAGCTTGTTGCTGGTCACCTCGGCGATGGCAAAAGTCGGTTTCGCGAAACTGTCAAGCTCGTCATCAGTTTCAAAACTCGCTTCGGCTAACACCAGGCCAAACAAATCTCCGAGAAACATGTCGACTGAAAACCTGCGCCCTTCGAACTCAAACGAATAACGATTCTTGCGAATTTCGTTGGCGTCAAACATCGCCAGCGTTTCCGCTTCCAAAGCATTCAAATAGATGTTCGTGATTATCGTGCGCGAAAAATCGGTAGGGTTGGGCGCAAACTTCTGCGTGAACTTAACCGTCCATTTGTTGCTGCGCGGATCGCGCACCTTGCGGATGCGCAGGCGCGTTCCGGAAATGTAGTTGTCGGTTATTTGCAGATGCGGATCAGCGCGCGTCAATCCTTCCGGCAAATCTTGCAGCAGATAGCGTCGCTCGCGCTCCACCCGCGCATACTTGCTTTCGGCAGGAACGATCGTGTTCTGGTCTGTGAGCTTGGCTATACCCATCTGTAGATCCCGCACACTTTCTGAACGCGAAGCCGTCACTTCTTCTGCTTGATTCTTAATCTGACATTATCTAATCATATCACCGCATTTGTTGATCTTCGTCCGTAAAAACCGTTCCTTTGTGTCAAGTCGAGAACTTTGTGGTGGCTCCTCGGAACACGTTGTTACTTATTGCCTTGGACCGTCGCGCGTGATAATTTCAGGACATGCAAGCGACACCAGAAACTACAGCATTTGAGCGAGGCGTTCGACCCGTGATGCAGATTGTATTACCGGAGAAAGCCGAGGAGGTTGTCGAGTTCCGCGCCGATCCTGAACTGCAAGCGCGGATCGAAGAACTGGCATCCAAGTCCACGGAGGGCCAACTCAGCCAAGCGGAGAGCGCGGAATACGCGGGTTACGTGCGCGCTAACAAATTCGTTGCCATCCTTCAGCGACAAGCGCGGCAATTGATCGACTCTCAATCCTGAGCGATGGGACCGAAAACGAAGGCTGAAGTCCGCGAACGCGCCGGCAACGCTTGTGAGTATTGCCACCTCCACCAAGACGATACGCCGCTAGCTGCGCTTCACCTGGAACATATCATTCCGAAGGTTCATGGCGGTGAGGATCAGGCCGACAATCTGGCCCTTGCTTGTATTGATTGCAATCTGCACAAAGGTACAAACTTAACCGGAATTGATCCGAAGACCGGTAGCGTTACCGAATTGTTTCACCCGAGACGGCATCGGTGGGACGAGCACTTCGAGTGGTTGGGGATCTATTTGACTGGTAAAACCGCGATTGGGAGAACTACAGTACGCGTGCTTAACATGAATTCTGATGATCAGTTGGCCCTACGCTCCTCGTAAAGTCTCATTTAGATACCTGCGTCAGATTGACATAGGTCGAAGCGGCTTCATACGGCATTGAATAAAAAAAATAGGGCAGGAACAAGCCCTGCCCTGGGGTAATTCCAATTGTGTTAGCAACGCCTCACATCTTGCCGGCTTTCATTGCCGCCAAACGCTTTTCAAAATTCGTTGTATCGACTTTGTCCGCTTTGCCCTTCGCGAGCGCTCGGTCCGCCGTTGCAAAGGCTTCGTCCTTGCGGCCAGCCAGGTAAAGAAATTGCGCCTTGGCTGCAAGATTTCGGAAAGTTTCCTTGACCTTGATCGATTGGTCGGTCCACTTCAAAGCCTCGTCCCATTTATCGTCGCCGGCATAGGCGTTTGCTACCTGCAACGGGATCACTTCGTCGTTTGGATTTGCGGCGATGGCAGCATCAACCTTGGCGCGCCACACTGCTTCCACATTTGGGACCTCGACAGTGAAGGGCACCGCCGCTTTTTCCCAACGGATCATAACCTGCGCCGAATTTGGTGTAACTACTGGAAACGAAAACTCCAGCCACTCCTGATTGTCGTTGACCCATTGCGGTTTTACTTTGACGCGCAAAGTGTCTTTGGCCGGATCGTAGTTGAAGCTGCCCCACTGATTCGCCGTGCCGTTGAAAACGATGGTCCACTCATCTTTGGTCGGAATCGTATGCAGGCTGTAACTACCCGCCGCAAGTTTTTGCCCGTTAATCAAAACGTCGTCTGTGACTACAAACTGAGTTGCTTCGTTCGCGCCGGTGCGCCAGACGTGTCCCCAGGGCACAATCGCCGCATCTTTTGGGCGTACATTTTGATCGTCGAGCGTGGCCTCGCCTTTGGTACTTGCCTGCGACGCGACCGGGTCGCCCCAGATTCTGCGGCCCTTCACGCCGGGACGGTGGTAAGTAATAGTCACATCCGTGACGCCGATGCTCTGCATCACGGTCGCCTTTTGACTAGGCTGCGGCAAACGCACCGCTGGCGCTTGCGCGAACGCATATTGCGTTGCGAGCAGTACCAGAGTTGCAGCGAATGAAAAACTAGATAAACGTTTACGGAAAGTCATGGCGGGTCTCCTGTTAGAAATTATTAGGCATTATCGATCGTGCACTGCCGTGCTTCAAGTCTTGCGTGGTGCGATTGGAACCTGCGTTTATCTGCGTCCTCTGTGTCTCTGTGGTGAAAGCTTTTGCCAATCCACCACCGAGACACAAAGAACACTAAGGACTCACAGAGGGTTCTTAGACTTTCGGAGTCTTACCAAATCTGGCAGCGATCCTTTTCCGCACGCACCATAGCGTCCCCGGTCTTGCACTGGAATGCCGCGGCAAATTGCGGCATGTTTGAGAGTGGTCCATTGACGCGGAATTTCGGCAACGGATGCGGATCGACGTTAACCAGCAACCGTGCAAACTCCGGCCGCGTGCTGGTAGCCCAGCCGCGAGCATAGCCGAGGAAGAATCGCTGCTCTGGCGTGAAGCCGTCGATAGTCACACGCGGCTTGCCTTCCATCGCCTTCTGGTAAGCGGCATACGCAACCACCAACCCGCCGAGATCGGCAATTGATTCTCCAACCACCAGCTTGCCATTTTCGTTCAGTCCCTTTTCGACTTCAAAACCACTGAACTGATCGATGACGCACTGAGCGCGTTCCTGGAAATTCTTGAGATCGGCGTCGGTCCACCAGTTAAAAAGATTACCGGTGGAATCAAACTGCCGGCCCTGGTCGTCAAAACCATGTGTCATTTCATGGCCGATGACCGAACCCATACCACCATAGTTGAGCGCGTCATCAGCTTCGGCGTCGAAATAAGGTGGCTGCAAAATTCCCGCCGGAAAAACGATCTCATTGATCTGCGGGTTGTAATAGGCGTTCACAGTCGGCGGCGACATGCCCCACTCGGTCTTATCAACCGGCTTACCAACCTTGTTAAAGTCGCGCCGCTTATCAAAGGCATTGGCGCGGAAGCGGTTGCTTACATAAGAACCGCGATCAATTTGCATTGAAGAGTAGTCGCGCCACTTGTCGGGGTAACCAATCTTATTCAGAAAAGCTTCGAGCTTGACGATGGCCTGCTTGCGGGTTGCGTCTCCCATCCAGCTCAAGGTGGTGAAATCGGTTTTCAGCGCCGCTTCAAGATTGCGCACCATTTCCAACGCGCGCGCCTTGGCTGCCGGCGGGAAAGCTTTCTTCACGTAAACTTCGCCGAGCGCTTCGCCCAACACGCGATCGGTGCCACCGACGCAACGTTTCCAACGCGGCAGATTTTCAGTCGAGCCTTGCAGCACCTTGCCCTTGAAGTTGAAATCTTCCTCAACAAACTTTGCCGACAAAGCAGCCGCAGTGTTGTTAATCAACTGCCAGCGCAGGTAGGTCTGCCAATCCGCGAAAGGCACCGACGCTAATTGCTGATTCAGGGCCTTAAAGAAATCCGGCGTCGCGACGTTCACGTCGGCCCTGGCCGGCACGCCCATACTGCTTAAGTAAGCCGGCCAATCAAAGCCAGGCGCCAGCGCGCTGACCTGGGCCACGGTCATGCGATGGTAAATCTTTTCCGGGTCCCGCAACTCGACGCGAGTCATCGACGCCTGGGCCAGCGATGTTTCCAGCGCCATGACAGCCTGTGCTTCAGTTACCGCTTTCGCCGGATCGTCGCCCATCAATTCAAACATCTTTGCCACGTGCTTGAGGTACGCGTCGCGGGTGGCTTTGGATTTGTCATCGGTCTTGGTGTAGTAGTCGCGGTCAGGCAAACCCAGCCCACCCTGGAAAACTTCCGCAGTCACTTCGGCGCTGTTTTTGAAGTCCTGAGTTGAATCTGAAGCGAATACCGCGTTGATACCGAGCGAGTGCAGGTGCGCAATCTCCTGCTGCAACGATTTTTGATCTTTGATTTTGGCGATGAGCGCAAATTCGGCAGCGAGCGGCGTCAGGCCTTCCGCTTCGATCTTCGCTTCGTCCATGCAGGTCGCGTAGTAGTCACCTACTTTTTGTTCGCTGCTGCCTTTCGGCGCTTTGGTATTCTTGGCGGCGGCGTCGAGAATCTCGCGCAGCGCATCGCGATTTTTTTCATTCAAAACATTCGCGACGCCCCAGCTCGGGAAAGCTCCCGGGATGGGATTTTTTGCCAGCCAGTTGCCGTTGGCATATTGATAAAAATCGGTACAGGCAGAGGCGTTGGTATCGATGCCGGCAACGTCAAAATTGTGTCCGTTTTGGCCGAACACAGTCAGCACGCCAAACGCGATCATTAAAGCGAGGGCGGTGAAAGATTTTTGCGAGTTGGTCATACGGTGCTCCATTGTTTCGTACGCAAGTACGTATTGAGTGTTAGGAAAGCGTTTGTGGCGCTTGAGCTAAAGGGAGACTGGTGCGAAAAAATTGCCTTCTATGCATGCTAATTCGAGTTTTTAAAAGTATACGATCAGAACCGATTGGGCGCTATTCGCATACTACGCAGCTCGCAAAAATTTAGTTTCGCCCCTGCACAATAAGTCAGTTTTGGAATTTGGCCGCGGATTAGCGCAGATGAACGAGGATCTGAAAAGGACGAACTGGTTAAATCCTCAACCGCCCAGGCGTTTTCGGAATTGGGTTTTGTTGCTTGTTTCGTTCCTTTCAGATTCGCGTTCTTCCGCGTTAATCCGCGGCTGAATCTGCTGGTTGCGGCGGAACTAATTCCAAAGAAATCCACCAAGCGGTGGGCCTCAACCTTGACTAATTCATCGCTTTGGAATAGAACCACCGCGCTCGATTAATAAAACCCCGAGGAGTCGACTTATGAAGAAGCTGTTCGTACTGATTTCGCTATTGTCCGTCGCGGCCGCGTGCGCTGCGCCGCCTGCGAATCAAGGAAATGTGAACACCAGCACCGTAGCCGAGAAACCGTCTGCGCCGGCGATGAGCGAAGCGGATGCGATTGCCAAAGAGAAAGCAATCTGGGACGCCATCACGAAAAAAGACTATGACGGATTTGCCGCGATGCTGGACAGCACGCAATTGGAAGTTATGCCTGACGGGGTCATGGATAAAGCTACATCAATCACGTCGGTAAAAGATTTTGAGCCCACTGAAACCAGCTTTAGCAACTGGAAGTTTCTTTCCATAGATAAAGACGCATACGTCGTCGTCTACGATGCGAACATGAAGGGTAAATACAAAGGAAAAGAGTTTCCACCTGCCACTGTTCACGCCAGTTCGGCGTGGGCCAATCGCGACGGCAAGTGGCTGGCTGTCTATCATCAGGAGTGCGAAGTGATGAATATGCCGCCGCCTTCTGCTGGTACGAAAAAAGCCGCGCCGTCACCCGCTGCGCCGCCAGCGCAACCAACAGCGACATCCGATCCGGTTGCTAACGAAAAGATGCTTTGGGGTTTTCTTCAAGCCGGTCAGTACGATACCTTCGCAAACCTGATAGCAGCAGATGCGATCGAAGTTGAACCCAATGGCGTTTGGGATAAGGCCGGAATTATCAAGAGCGTTGACGGTTTCGATTTCTCAAAGTCAACTATCAGCGACTTCAAGACGCTCAATATTGATAGCGATGCGGCGCTGGTGACTTATTTGGTGACGGTACCGGGCGCCAAGCCGCCGCAAGAACGCCACACCACCATCTGGGCCTTGCGCGATGGAAAATGGTTGGCGGTCTTTCATCATGGCACGCCGGCGACGCACGCGATGAGTTCGGCTTCGCCAGCCATGCCGATGAACGCGGCTTCACCAATGAAGCATGAGATGGCTTCACCTTCGCCTAAGTAAGAACGGTCCAGTTAGAAGATTACCGGGAATCTGTAAAGTTGGACAACGCTTGGCGCGTTGCTATTTTGCAGGTTCCCTTTTCCATTTAAAGCAAACTGTTAGTTTGCGTCATGTGAAATTTCAGGAAGTTGGTTGTGGTTCGCTGCGTTTGCTGAGAGCGCGGTCGAGAGACGCGAAGCGATCTCATTAGCACCGCGGCTTCAGCCCGGTGATAACAAAACCGGAATTGACGACGAACCGTTTCTAACGGTTTTTGTGGCGGAAGGATCAGAAGAAACCGTTCGAAACGGTTTAGGAAACCATTTTGTAGGACTTGATCACCGGGCTGAAGCCACGGTGCTAATGAGATCGCTTCGCGTTCCCCTCGATTGGCCATTTCAATGGGAATCAGATAACAACCCAAACTGACGGGCGAACATTAGTTTGCCGTCGCGTTAATCTCTAGTCTCTCTGCGAATCACTTCCATGACCGGCCAGCAGCAGATAAGAATAAAGCGCCAGGCCGGTAACACCCGCGATCGTAAATTTGATAGCTGCCGGAATCGGCGCGGGTGAGATAAAGCCTTCGATAATTCCTGCCACCACCAGCAACACCGCCACGCCCATCATCAACCGCCCGGCTTCCTTGCCGCGGGTTTTTAGCGCGTCGCTACGGGACAAATCTCCGGGGACCAGCAGGGCGCTGCCAATCAGCAAGCCGGCGCCACCGGCAATGAAGATGCAGGTCAACTCAATCACGCCGTGGCCCACCATAAAGGTCAACAAGTCGTTGCCAAAACCAGCTCGATAAGTTAGCGCCAGCACCGCAGCAATCGTCGCTCCGTTATAAGCAAGATAGAAGAGCGTGCCCACGCCAAACAGGGCGCCGAATGCGAACGTGTAGATCGTTACCTGGATGTTGTGAGTAAAGATTGAGCTGGCGCCTACCTGATTGGCTTCGTTCAGATCTTCCCACCAGTGGGTTTTGGTTTCGATGTAGAGTTCGCGAAATGCCGGCGGCACACCAACCAGTTCGGAAAACTCCGGATCGTGTTTTGTTCCGATGAATCCAATTACTCCGAATATCAGGAATACGCTGAACGACAGCGCGGTGTAGCGCCAGGTGCGGCGAAATGTTTGCGGAAAGTCGCGCGCAAAAAACTTGCCGATGCGCGAAGAAGCCTGGGCATCGGCCTGATAGATGCGGCCGTGCGCGCGTATGACCAGATTGTTCAGATAGTTTATAAGGCGCGGGTCGCGCGACTCGGCGCGCGCGATCGCCAGGTCCGACGCCGTCCGCCGGTAGATGCGGCCCAACTCGCGCACCTCCTCGCGATGCAGGCGGCGCAGCGAGCTGCTATCCAAAAGTTTGAGCAGTTCCTCAAGACGCTGCCACGCGTTCTTACGTTGGTCGATGAAACGGTCTGTCATTTCCAATTTCCGATTGCCGATTGCCGATTGCCGATTTAGATTCATCGGCTGCGAGCCTCAATGTTAAGCTAAATACTTCATGGAGAACACTCCAATCGGCAATCGGCAATCAGCCATCAGCAATGCTCTCGTCGAGTGTGTACCAAACTTCAGCGAGGGCCGCAATAGCGAAACGGTCGCGGCGTTGTCGCGCGCGATTGAAACCATCGAAACTGCCTGCGTGCTCGACCGGCATATCGATCCGGATCATAACCGCTCGGTCATAACGTTCGTGGCCGCGCCGGACAAGATTGTTGACGCGGCAGTGGCGGTCGTCAGGCGCGCTTCGGAGGTTATCGATATGCGCGCGCATAAAGGCGAGCATCCGCGCCTCGGCGCTACGGACGTACTCCCTTTCATTCCTATCAGCGGCGTGACCATGGAAGATTGCGTTCGTCTGGCCCATCAAGCTGGCGAGCGCATCGCCAACGAGCTATTGATTCCGGTGTTCTTCTACGAGCGAGCAGCGTTAAGACCTGACCGCCTCAATTTGGAAGATGTGCGGCGCGGCGCGCTGGAGTTGTTGCGCGAGCAAATCGCCATTGAACCGGCGCGAGCACCTGATGTTGGTCCACTTGTGGTCCATGAAACTGCGGGCGCGATTGCAATTGGAGCCCGGCCTTTTCTGATTGCATTCAACGTCAATCTCAAGACGGGTGATGTTGCCGTGGCTAAACAAATAGCGCGCACGGTCCGCGCGCGGCACGGAGGCCTGCCGTTTGTTAAGGCACTCGGCTTCACACTTTCAACACGCGGCCTGGTCCAGGTGTCGATGAATTTGGTGAACTACGAAACTACCGGCATGACCGCGGCTTATAACGCTGTTCGCGACGAGGCTGTGAGGTTGGGCGTGGAAATCGACAGCACGGAGATTGTGGGGTTGGTGCCGGAAAAGGCGCTTGATCGCTCGGCTGAATATTTTGGCAAGCTCGAAAACTTTACCGAAAACAAAATCTTCGAGCATCGCTTGCTCACCTGTAAGAGCGGGGGCATGCCCACCTTCCCGACCTCGAGCTGAATCAACGTAGCATAGACTCAGGAAGCTCTGATCAAGTCTTCGACGCGTAGCGTCCCTACGAATGTAGCCCGGCGTTTCAACGCCGGGATCAGGTTCCTCCTTGCCCTCGTCGCGTAGCGA
>DNND01000017.1:42273-45858 GCA_003488005.1 Blastocatellia bacterium
TTCAACGCCGGGATCAGGTTCCTCCTTGCCCTCGTCGCGTAGCGACGATTGAGTACAGACTCGTTTCAAACGTCGCTACGCGACGCGGAACGCTCTCTTGCCCGTTCCGGCCTTGAAAGGCCGGGCTAAATTCGTACGGACGCTACGCGTCGAAAGAGTGATACGGATTCCTATTCGGCTTACTTAATCAGAGGCTCCTTCAGTCTGTGCTTTCGTAACAGGACACAGACTAGAGTCTATGCCACTAACCCTTCTGATTTGAGTTCAAGATCCCAATCGAATCACTTCTTGCCGCAAGCGCGCGTGCTTCTGCATCAGCTTTAAGTATCTTGCTTCGTCCCGGCCGCCCTTCGCCTGAATAATTTGGACGAGCTGCTGTTTCTCCGCAGTGGTCCATCGGCCGAGATCTCGAATCATTTCTGACAGCACCGCGAAATCGCGCAGTGCGGTTAGTTCTGTCTCTCGCCAATTCCTGGTGCTAATCCTTAAAGCTTTCGTCAAGGATTTGACCGACGCGTCGCGCATTCTTTCTGCATCACCTTTGAATTTCAATGCCATTTGTCTTTGCGCGGCAAAACCAAGATTGCGAACCTGAAATCGATCCCAATCACCAACATGTGATTGGTCCAGCTCAAAGATCATCGGCCCGGCTGCGAGTTTGCGCAGCGTTGCCGCTGAAGTTCTATACGAGTTTCGCGCGGCTAGTTTTTCTTCTTCACGAGCGACCAGTTTTCGAATCTCAGGTTCTGTCGGACGAAAACCAAGCTTGCGATAAAACCAGAACGCTCCCGACTCGATGCCTTCTTCGTTTTCGTGTCCAATCTGATAGGGATCGAGAGAAAAAGCGGTCACGCCCAGCAGGCGCCGAAAAATGTTCAGCAGGCGCGCGTAAAGCCAGGCCGTTTCGCCATCACGAAATTGGTAGTAGAGATTGAAGCCACTTTCCATTCGCTCAAAAAGCGAAAGCCCCTCGAAATATCCAACCGGCACCCCATTCTTAAAAATCAAGGCCGCGTGATAAGCGCGCAAAGGCAGGCGCCACTCGGCGGGTAGGCCGGTCACCACAATATCTACGCCGCGTCCGATGTTTGTTTTAAAAACTCTTTTGGCGTCGCCGTGCGTAAAGCCATAAAGCTCGCGATAGCGCGTCGTTGAAGCTTCGCGCGCCATGTCGAGCATCGCTTCGCCCTGCTTCGGCGAAAGGAGTTCCAACGGTGGCAACGGTTTCTCGAGTTCCGTTCGCAGCGATACATCTTTACGGCGAAGTAATGGCTCGCGATGAAAGAACACTTTCCGAACAGGGAGGCGCATGCCGGTTCGCGTTGCGCCATAAGCCGGCTTCCAATTCACATAGAGCTGCTGCGAATCGTAGAGTTCCGCTTTTTCTTTCTCAGTTCTATCTAGCGAATCAAACTGGCGTACGAGCCACTGCAAATCTTTTTCGCCGCGTGGCCTAGCCGCTCGCAGCCAGTCTTGGAAAGGAATATTTGCCTCGACCGCCGCGTCATCTTCGAGCAACGGCATAAACCGGGGCCATGTTTGGCCCAGACGGTTTTCAGCTTCAAACCAATCCCAATAGATGCTCACCTGGCGCGGATGGCTTTTCAATAACCAGCGAACGATGAAGAAAGCGAAGGTGTCGGTGACAGAAAGACCGGCTACGCCTGAAACTTCCGGATGCTCAAGCGAATCCAAATCGATTTCAGCATCGCGCAAAGCTTGGATACGTTTAGGAAAAATTCTGAGTAACGACTCGGCCAGTCGTCTCGCACGCGCACTTTGTGGGTACGCACAAATGAAGAGAAGCAACTCGTGAAAACGGATGAGGGATTCGGCATCGTTGATATTTGCTCGGCCAATCCGCGAGAGAAGTTGTTCCAGCCTTAAGCTACCGCGGGGTTCGAAGCGACTTCGTAAGCCATCGAGTTGATCGAGAAGATGATTGAGCGTTTTGGAGGCGGGCTTCATTTTTGCTGGGAGTGAACCGGCAGTGGCTTAGACTTCAGGAATCTCTGATCAAGTATTCGACGCGTAGCGTCCCTACGAATTTAGCCCGGCGTTTCAACGCCGGGATCAGGTTCCTTCTGCCTCTCGTCGCGTAGCGACGATTGAGTCGCCTTTCGAGCGTCGCTACGCGACGCTAATACTTTCTGACCGTTCCCGGACTTGAAAGGCCGGGCTAAATTCGCGCTGACGCTACGCGTCGAAAGACTACTAATCCAATTCGGATTCCTTAATCAGAGGTTCCTTCAGTCTGTGCCGTTCCCAAGGGGCCACAGACTTTAAAGTCTATGCCACTTTACGCGGCTTCACTTCAGGTGCTTGCGCATGAACGTGGCAATCTTCCAGGCATCGATGGCTTTCCAAGGCATGTCCGCCATGGTGTAGTGGCCACACGCCAACCAAACTACGTCGAGCGGCAAATTGTAGCGCTGCGCTTCGGCGATCGTTTGCTGTGTCAGATCTATTGGAAACGTCAGGTCATAGCGCGCCGCAATGAACCGCATTGGACGTTGCCCCAGCGCCGGCAAGCGCGCGATAAACGGCACCGGACTAATTGGCGCCCAATACTCGCGCAGTTCTTCCAGCGTTAGATGATCGGCAAAGCCTGCGCGCAAATGACGAGTGGACAATCCCCGCCAGGCGACGTCAGCCACGTAACCGGAAACGTGATTGAAAGTCCCGGCATCGATATCCGGTTCATGAGCGAAGGCGAGAAAGGCTATGCACGACCCAACACTGGTGCCGAGAATGCCGATGCGTTCGTAGCCTTGTTCCTTCAGCCACCTCACCGCTGCCCGGGTATCGAGCACCGCCTGTCGCATGGATTGGATCGTGCGTCCGACATTTGTGCTGACTAAATGATCGGCGCGTTCGAGATCCGCTGGACGACGTTCCTGATGATAGGGCAACGTCAAACGCAGCGCCGACATGCCAATGAAGTTGAAGATGCGGCAAGCCTCAACATGACTTTCCGGTTGCGCGTTCCATTGCGGCAAAACGACGACAGCCGTTCGCGGCTGGCGCGCTTTCTTTTCACTAACCGGAAAATAGCGCGCGCGCGCCAGATTGTTTTCCACGTCAGGCGTGTGAATAGCGCTGGTCCAGGTTAACTGATCGCCGCTCAGTTTAAAGTCAGGGATTTCAGGCAGCGCGTAAAAGTCTTCGCTGTTGGCCATCGCCTGGCGGCTGTATTGTTTGAGCACCGCGCGTGGGTCATCACCGTTCACATGGTCCATGATGAATTGCAGTCCCCAAGCAAACGGCCGCACCAGGCGATTATTGTCTCGCTCGTGGGCGGCGCGTTCGCGCGCGTGCATGAATGATTTCCACAAAATTCGATACCTCAGTTGCTGCTCATAATGAAGGCGCAATCCTAAAGGCGCATGGCGACGAGATCAAGCCGCGCTGATTCTTAGCACTGATGCAGTTTGATTTGAGGCGACCAAGTGTAATGAGGTCAGTACCGTCTGCGGTAGCGGATGGGTCGTGGCGTTGGACATTCAAAAACTCGGCTTGGCTGAGGTTTTTGCATAATTCAAGAATGGCATTAAGCAATTAACAGACCCATCCGCTACCGCAGAC
>DNND01000017.1:46187-46486 GCA_003488005.1 Blastocatellia bacterium
CGCTACCGCAGACGGTACTGACTTCATTGCCACTGTGAGGCCTTTAATTCAAGCTGCATCGCTACCTAATGCTTAGCTATTGCAGTGGGCTCGATTCGCTCGGGTTGGAGTGAGCAACACCGCACGTCGCGCACATAATGCGGCTTCGCGCTTCGCGCTCATTGCGGGCGAGGGCGTCCGCGGTCCCAGCTTTGATTTGAGTCTGATAGGCAATAAGCGATCGGTATGGCTTCGAAGATCGAACCAGTTTGATGTTGTGGACTGACGCAGATTCTTACTCAGGACTCAGAACTCAGTAC
>DNND01000017.1:46668-47114 GCA_003488005.1 Blastocatellia bacterium
GGACGCCCGCGGTCCCAGTAATAAGACGAGGCCGCCCGAATTAAGAGTCGGGCGGCCTCGTTCAATTGTTAGCACGGAACTCGTTTTCTGCTTGAGCCCGTGCCAGTTTGGTTTAGGCGCTCATTGCACATTCAGTGCAGTGTCGTCTATTAGGAACGATGTCTGCAGCGAACTGTCTTCCGTTCCCAGGAAGTAGACCCGAATCGTCTGCCCCTTGAAGGAAGTAACGTCAAACGACTTCAGCACATATACGGTGCCCTTGTTCAAATTCGAGTAGGTCGCCAGCGTTGCTAAGACCGTGTTGCTCGAGTTGCGAATCTGCACCTTCAAAGTGTCAAACGCCGTAGTGGTGGTTGTCTCGGCGGTGTCAATCTTCAAATAGAAGTTGAGCGTCGCCGAAGTCGCGCCCGCGGGAATCGTGATCTGCTGGTACAGCGAATCGGTAT
>DNND01000017.1:47394-47585 GCA_003488005.1 Blastocatellia bacterium
CTGCTGGTACAGCGAATCGGTATGCGTTGTGCCATAACCGTCAAGCCATGCGTACCATGAACCAGTCCGCGGCGTGCGTCCGGTTGAATTAGTAATTACCCCGGCGGTTGCTACCCAGTTGACGTTGCCTGATTCGAAACCCGGATTCAACAGCAACTGCGAAGGCGGCGGCGTTGGTGTCGGCGTCGGTG
>DNND01000017.1:47872-62422 GCA_003488005.1 Blastocatellia bacterium
GTTGGTGTCGGCGTCGGTGTTGGTGTTGGCGTCGGCGTTGGCGTCGGAGTAGGCGAACCACCGCAACCCGGGAATTTGAATGCCCCGATCCGCGTGCGCCAATTGCTGCTGCCGTTTGCGGGAATGTATTCCTGCGTGTACCAGAAAGTACAGTCATCGACCGGGTCCACGGTCAGGTCGCTATAGTCTCCCCAACGATTAAGCGTGCCGGTCTGACTGCCCGCGCCGGCAAAGAGCGTCGTTTCACCCTGGGTCAGCGCGTTAAGCGGGTCGGTAAACAAGCGGCCAGCGTAACGGATTTCCGGGTGAATCGATCCGCTCGAAGCGCTGTAGCCGACTGCGAGATTTCCCTGCTGGTCCATCGCCGCACTACCCATCCAGCGCCAGGTCGTGTCTGGTTGATAGGTGCTCTGCTGAAAGACCGTCACGGGTCCGGCGGTCACGTTGCGCAATTCGAACCAACGTATCCCAGCGACGCCGCCCGAACTCACACTGAAGTTCCCTACTATTGCCTCGTGGTCGCCGAAATTACGATAGGCCAGGCGGAACATTAGCCGGTCGCCAATCCCGTCCAGCTTGTTGGTCGTGCTGAGCTGCGGCACGCAACTACGAGTGGTGGCGCATAACTCTGTGAAGGCCGCCGCGGCCGGGCTGGCGAAGAGGGTAAAGGTCGAGTTCGCCGGCGTGGTGAAGTCGACGTGGAAATGAAACACCCGGTAAGCGCCGCCGCCGGGAAATTCGACGAACGATGCCGGAGCGCCAGCCGGTGGCAGAATTGAGCCGTCAAGATCCGAGGGAAGGTAAACATTCTCGCTGCCCCCGCCCGTGACTCCAGTGCTGACGAAGGTGGCCGGAAGACCGGCAAGCATCTTCGCGCGATCAAAGGCAAACGGTTGCGGGCCAAGGAAGAGCGTGCCGGCCGAGTTGAATACGTTCATGCTCATGTAATAAGCATCGGGCCACACGCTCAAGTGCGGGTAGTCGAAGAAATTCGAACCGAGGTGAAAGTCATAACGGTAATAGCTTCCCGTCGCATCGCTGGTTGTCGAAACTGCAATGCACTCATCTGTCGGAACACTTACGCCGGCGAACTGAGTAATGACCCAGCGGTTGGCGATTTGGTCGTAGATCACGACGGGGTCGCCACTGCCATTGGTTTGGCAAACGCCGCCAAAGCCACTCCAGAGCGTAGTAATGCCTGAAGGTCCTAACAACGACGCGCCCGTGGTCTTGTTAAAAACCTGATAACCTTCGTTGACCATTTGCACGTATTGCGTGGCGCCCACTTCGCCATTGGTGTCGGGCGGCGCACAGTTGCAACTCACGCCGGGATAGACGATGCCGTCAAAATTAAGGATGGGGCTGGGCACATTGAGTCCTGCAAATGCCATCAGCGAATCAGGTCCCTGGACCACCGGGTCAGGAGAGTCTTGATGGTTGGTGGGCACCTTCGGGTTTTCGTTAGCTTCGTGCTCAACCTTTTTGCCCACTTTTGCTTGCTTCATATCGCGCAGCGGCACCGAGGTGTCGTTGCGAACCGAGGCACCCACGATGACGGTTGTTTTTTGATCTTGATTGACGCTGTTAGCCAGCACAGGTGTGACTGCCAAACTTTTATTGGCACTCAAATCTTTGAGACGTCTGGCCTCAATAATTCGAGGAAGCAGTACTACGGTTGTGATGAGCAGTAAAACTGCTGCAAGGAAAATGATCGATCTTGTCCGCACGTTCATTTTAGACCTCCCAGTCTATGAGGCAGTTAAAAACAGAAACCGGTTACCCGGCTGAGAATTCCAAGTGGCAAGCCCTTCTCTCTCTACGGCCGGCACACGGAATTAGAGAAACGTGTCTGTTCGCATTTCGAACTTTTCTTGATCGCAGGGCTGGTTAATGCAAACCTCTTGGGCGCGAGGTGCGTAGTCGGGAGGTAAAAAATGAAACACACAGATACTCAACAGCGGCACTGTAAGGTCCGGTCTTTAACGTTTGTTGTTGAGAAAACTAACTAACTGCCGGGGCGTGAGCGGCAGCAGTATAATACTTTTCTCCGAAGAGCAATAGTAAAGAATTCGACTGCACATCATGTCTGCCTGATGCAAGCAAACTTTCGTCAACTGTCCGTCGTTATTTACGCTGCGTCATCCCGAGGTTCGAGGCGCGGTTAAAAAAATGAGGGGTGAGCTTATGGCTCACCCCTCGCATCGCCTCAATGGCCTTTCACGTTCACTTGGTAACCGTCAACGACACCGAAGCAGTATGACTCAAAGCACCGCTGGTGCCCGTGATAGTTAACGGGAATGTGCCTCGCGTCCGGCCCACCGCAACCGTCATGGTCGTCGAACCCGAACCAGTAACCGTCGTTGGGTTAAAGCTGGCAGTGGCGCCGCTTGGCAGGCCACTTACCGCAAAGCTGACAGTGCCGTTGAAACCACCTGAGGGGGTCACCGTCACCGTGTAAGTCGTAGTTCCGCCACGTGGCGCGCTTTGCGATGCCGGGGTGGCCGAAAGCGTGAAGTTGGCGTTTGCATTAGCGACTACCAGGGTCACCGAAGTCGTGTGACTGAGAGTGCCGCTGGTGCCGGTGATGGTCAGTGGATAGCTTCCCACCGGCGTCGAGGCGCTGGTGGTGACATTCATAGTTGACGACCCCGAGGTGTTCACCGAAGCGGGGTTGAAACTTGCGCCGGCCCCTGCCGGCAATCCGCTGACACTGAAGGTCACAGTTCCGTTGAATCCTCCGGATGGCGTCACTGTCACCGTGTAACTAGTGGATGCTCCAGGCGCGACTGTTTGTGAAGCCGGACTCGCCGACAAACTGTAATCGGGAGTCTGCACGCCACCACAGCCTGGGAACTTGAACGAACCGATGCGCGTGCGCCAGGCGAAACTTGTCGTTGTCGCGTAATACTCCTGCGTGTACCAGAAAGTACAGTCGTCAACCGGATCGATGGTCATGTCGCTGTAATCACCCCAGCGGCCGTTGGTAGCTGTTTGGCTGCCCGTGCCGTCAAACAAGTGGACCTCCGCCTGCGGCAAAGTGTTTACCGGATCGCCGGCCAACCTACCGGCATATCTAATCTGCGGATTGATCGAACTGCTGGAGGCGCTGTACCCGAGGGCGATATTTCCCTGCTGGTCCATTGCCGCACTGCCCATCCAGCGATGAGTCGTGTCCGGCTGGTAGGTACCCTGTTGGAATACCGTCACCGGGCCCGATGTGACGTTGCGTAATTCAAACCAACGCGGCGACGCAACGCTATTGGAATTGACGGTGAAGTTACCGACGGCCGATTCGTGACCATCGGCGAAGAAGCGTGTAGCCACGCGGAACATCAGCCGGTCGCCAATTGCATCCAGGGCTGTACTTCCCAGTTGCGGCACGCCAGTACTTCGCACCGTGAAGGCCGCCGATGCAGGGCTGCCGAAGAGTGTAAACGTCGAGTTAAGCGGGTTCGCAAAGTCGACATGGAAGTGGAAAACTCGGAAGCTGCCGCCGCCAGGAAATTCAACGAATGACGCCGGGGCGCCAGCCGGTGGCAGGTTTGAGCCATCGAGATCAGCAGGCAGGTAGACTTCCTCGGTTGGCCCGCCGGTAATTCCGGTGGTAACGAAAGTCGCGGGTTGACCGGCAAGCATCTTGGCGCGATCAAAAGCGAACGGTTGTGGGCCCAGAAAGGCTGTGCCAGCCGCGTTGAAAACGTTCATGCTCATGTAATAGGCGTCGGGCCAGACGCCAAGGTGTGGGTAGTCGAAAAAGTTGGAGCCAAGATGAAAGCCGTAGCGATTGTAACTGCCGGTGGCATCGCTGGTGGTAGACACTGCTACGCACTCGTCAGTTGGAGTCCCGGCGCCTGCGAACTGGCTGATGACCCAACGGTTGGCAAGCTGATCATAGAGCACAACCGGATCGCCATCACCGGCAGTTTCGCAGGGACCGGCAAAGCCACTCCAGATTGTAGTAATGCCAACCGGGCCCAACACTGAGGCGCCGGTGGTCTTGTTAAAAACCTGGAAGCCTTCGTTAACCATCTGCACGTACTGGGTCGCGCCCACTTCACCATCTGTGTCGGGTGGCGCGCAGTTGCACGCGACTCCGGGGAATCCAATGCCGTTAAAGTTGAGCAGAGGACTGGGCATGTTGGGCGTCATGAGACTCGTCAAGGCGCTGAAACTGTTCTGAACCACCGGGTCCGGAGCGTCTTTGTGTTTGTTTGGAATCCTTGGATTCTCGTTCTCGTGTACGGATTTGGGAACCAGAGGTTGAGGCTTCATATCGCGAAGCGGTTTCGAGGTGTCGTTGTGATATGAGCCAACGACCCTGATGTCAGCCTTTTGATCCTGCTCTTGAGTAACATTCATTAAGGGGTTCGCTACCAGGGCCGTGTCGCCACTAAGCCTTTTCAACCGCTTGGCCTCACTTATTCGAGGAAGCAGCATTAACACACTTAGCAACAGAGTTGCTGTAATTACGATGAGCCATCTTGTCCGCATCTTAAATATCCTTTCCTATTCGAAGGGCTGGTGGATGGTGGTAAAAAACCCCTTGGGAGTGAGGTGTTTAGTTAGGAGGTAAATAAAAACGCATGCTCTTTTTACGACGAGGGTTTCCGGAGTTTTGCTATTTCGACGCAATATTGAAATTTAGAAACTTAAAGACCCGGGCGTGTTGAGCTCGCGCAGTATAGTACGTTTCTACGGACGAGGATAGTAGTTATTTGGATTTCAAGTCTTGCTTTTGTGTTGCACTAACGGCCGCGTCCAAAAAGTCTTCTGACAATTTGTGGCATTAACTGCGAGGTTTTAAGGAGCGAGCCAGTAGTGAAGTGGGTGGCCAGGCCGGCAAAAAGTCTTGCAGCCTGTTGGTTGTAGCGAAACCACCAGAGATCGGGAAGAAAAGGGATGCGATTGACGTGCACGTGTTGAGCGTTGACCAACTCCAGCAATCCCATGCGGCCGTGAGTTCGGCCGTATCCACTTTCCTTGACGCCACCCCAGGGTGTTTGTGCGATGCCATGGGTGTAGACCACTTCGTTGACCATCACGGTGCCGGCGTGAACTAGCGCGGCAATTCGCTGCCCTCTGGCAATGTTCCTGGTCCAGATGCTCGCGGTCAGGCCGTATGGACTGTCGTTCGCGAGTTCGATTGCTTCGGCTTCAGTCTTAAAGGTCATCACCGGTAACACCGGACCAAACGTTTCATCACGCATTATCATCATGCGGTGATCGACGTTCGTCAACACCGTTGGCTCATAAAACAATCCGCGAAGATTCATGGCGCGCCTGCCGCCGGTTAACACTTGCGCGCCGCGCGCTTTCGCGTCGTCTACGTGATCAGAAACGATTTGTAACTGACGCTCGTTGGACATCGAACCGACATCTATACCCGGATCTGAACCCAGACCTTGTTTCAGTGCTTTTGTTTCCGCAACCACACGTTCGACGAATTTGTCCGCGATCGACTCCTGCACATAACAACGCTCGACAGACGCGCAAGCCTGCCCGGAATTTGCAAACGCGCCCCAGACCGCGCCACGCGCGGCATTATTAATATCCGCGTCTGCCAAAATGATCATCGGATCTTTGCCGCCCAGCTCGAGCACCACCGGCGTCAGATATTTCGCGGCCGCTGACGCCACGCGTTTTCCGGTGGCGACGCTGCCGGTAAACATGATCTTGTCGACTCGCGCGTCGACGAGCGCCGCGCCTGTTGATCCATCGCCAGTAACAATTTCGAGTAGTCCGCCCGCGAGCCCGGCTCGCGCAAAAATCTCGCCGATCTTCAGTGCGATCAGCGGCGTCAGTTCACTCGGTTTCAAAACGACTGCGTTTCCTGCCATCAGCGCCATGACGATTTCCTGTGCGGGCGTGGCCAAAGGAAAATTCCACGGCGAGATAATTCCGACGATACCAACCGGCTTGAAGATGAGACGCGACGAACGCCCCATCAATCCATATTGACCAATGTCAATTTTTTGGGGACGCAAAAGATTTTCGGCGGCGTGCGCGAAGTAGTGCATTGCATCAAGCGTCGGCACGATTTCCATCGCCAGCGCTTCTGCAACCGGCTTTCCGGTTTCATGCGAAATCAGTTGCGCGATTTCATCGGCCTCCGCGAGCAGCAGGGCGCGGGCGCGCAGGATCACTCGACGTCGTTCGCGAAAAGACAGGTTGGCCCAGGCCGGTTGCGCACTGCGCGCACGCTCGACCGCCACTTTTACGTCTTCAGTTGAAGACAGCGGTGCGCGGCCGATCTCCGCGCCTGTGCCCGGATCGTAGGAAACAATCTCGCGCTGCTTTTCAGTTTGAATTGGTAGGGGATGCACGCTCATGGTCTGAATGGATTATCTAACAAAGCGAGATTGGCGACCAGCAGAAAGGCCTATTACTTTTAGGGAAACAGGACGAATTACGACCTTTATTTTCTTCATCTTTCGGATTTCTAGAGCCTAACCAGGACGGCTACGGCTATGCCGCCTAATGTGCGGCGGTGTCTTTGCCCCGCCGTTAAGTCCAGTTAGAGATCGGGCTTGCCCTGGTTCGGCTTCGTCCTGATTCGAGCTCAAGTCGAAAGCGTTTTTTGTCGGAGCGTTTTTGTCAGCTCCAAGCTTGTAGGCTTTGCAGGGCTGAACCAAGGGCGTAGCCCGAAAACTATGAGGGTCACGGCGGGGCGAAGCCACCGCCGCACCTCAGGCGGCACAGCCGAGATGGCGGCGGCAATCATTCAGATGAAAGACTCACTATTCTAAACTTTTCCAGAAAACGAGAAAAGATAGGTCGTTCCTTTGTCTCATAAAGCACTTGACAGCATTAGCTACCGGCGTTATTCTTCGCTTTATGGGCTCAATCCACCTGGTCAGCCAACCACAGGAAGAACCGCCCGCGCTGCACACCCGCGCGATGGACAACCTGCAATACATTCGCGAAACCATGGAGCGCGCAACCGCGTTCACGGCCATCTCAGGCTGGGGTCTGGTGGCTATTGGTGTTACCGGTGTAGCAACAAGTTTCATTGCCGCTCAACAGAAAAGTTTTAAGAATTGGCTCACGATTTGGCTCGCTGACGCGGTGGTTGCTTTGCTTATTGCCGGATGGTCGATGGACCGCAAAGCGCGCGCGACCCAAACGCCTTTACTTTCCGGACCCGGTCGTAAAGTCGCGTTTAGTTTGTCGCCACCAGTGCTCGCCGGCGCGATTCTCAGCCTGGTGCTTTACCGCTCAGGATCGACGAACGCGATTCCGGGCCTCTGGTTGTTGCTTTACGGAACCGGAGTAATTACAGGCGGCATGTTTTCAGTGAGCGTCGTGCCGATCATGGGTCTGGGCTTCATGGCCTTGGGCGCCGCGACATTATTTGCGCCGGCGAACTTCGCTGATTGGTTTATGGCGGCCGGTTTCGGCGGCTTGCATATTATTTTCGGGGTGATTATCGCAAGGAGATATGGTGGCTAGAAACGCAGCACTGAAACATACATCGCACAAGAAACGCGAAACGAGCGGAGCGCCTGCTACCGCCGAACCGCACGCGGTAAAGGCAAACCACCCGGCTCATTCGCTCGACCGCCTGATTCACGAACGCATGCGGCTTGGCATTATTAGCGCGCTGGCTGCCAACGAATCGCTGACCTTCAACGATCTGAAGAACCTGATGCATACCACGGACGGCAACCTTAGCGTGCATGCGCGCAAGCTCGAGGACGGCGGCTACATTGCCTGCACCAAGTCATTTGAAGGACGGCAGCCAAAAACGGAATACAAGTTGACGGCTAATGGAAAGCGCGCGCTGGAGAACTATGTCAGCCATATGGAAACCCTGATCAAGCAAGTACGCGGTCGCTGAGTTTATTTTTTTTGACTGCCTACTTTGTTTAGTAAAGCGCTTTGAACTAATACACGGAGAAGCTAAAATGTACACCAACGTAAACCTGGCTGCGCCGATCGGCGCACTGCTCTTCCTGGGTACTGCATTTCTGACTGTCTGTTTAGTGCTGCTGCTCGTTTTCTCACTCATCACGAAACGATTTTCATTAACAAAATTCAGTGCGTCGGCGATCGCGATAATCGCCGCGCTGTATCTTTCTTTGCTGCTGCTTTTTTCCTGGACCAGCACCGATAAAGTGCTGGCGCGCGGCGAGGAAAAGCATTTTTGTGAGATTGACTGCCATCTCGCTTACTCAATTTTGGATTCTCAAGCTACGAAAACGCTTGGCACTGCGCCTAACCAACTGACTGCAACCGGATTATTTCGCGTGATCAAGATCAAGACGCGCTTTGATGAGAAAACCATCAGCACAACCCGCGGGGATAGTTTGCTTTATCCCAACTCGCGCCTGCTGGTCGTCGTTGACGTTCAGGGAAACGAATATTTTCCTGTCCCGGAAGCCGAGCGCCTCCTACGAGGATCGAATGAGGCGGAGATGCCGTTCGCTACGCCGCTTCGGCCCGGTGAAACTTATCAAACAACAGTCGTTTTTGATTTGCCGCCGGACATTCAAAACCCGGCGTTGCTAATTCATGAAGGCGAGCCCCAAACGTATTTCGTAATTGGGCACGAGAACAGTCTGCTGCATAAGAAAACGAAACTTCAGATCTAATTTCGTGTGCAGGTATTCCACTTCCCCTGCGGTGTGGAAGCCCACATTGTCCAGCTTGAAACGGTCAACTCAGAATGCTTGAAGAAATTTATCGGGTCGACGAAACACTTAAGAGGAGTATTAAAGTGACTAAACGAATTATTGCCATCGCTTTCATTTTCATCTGCACCTCAATCGCCTGGGCAATTCTTGGCGGCACGATTTTTTCGCGTACATATGATTCCGCAGCCGCTTCAGACAACAGCGTAACTTCTACCTGGGGCGCGCCGCAGAACCAGGCGCCGCCAACCGCTTCGTTCACCCACCTTGTTCAGCGCAAGGAAGAAAGCACTGAGAATGGAAAAAAGATCGTCAAGACCGTTGACGACGCGGTGACCACGCCGTTGCCGTTGGAGAGCAGCGCGATCGACGTTGCACTCGATCTCGAGCACCGGCAAAAAGGTCTGTTGTGGTACAGCACCTACAAAGTAGATTTCGCCGGCAACTACAGCTTTCGCAATCCGAGTGACAAAGAGGAATCCGTCTTCTTCAAACTAAGTTTTCCCACCACGAAAGCAATTTACGACGATTTGATTTTCACGGTTGACGGCACGCCGGTGCCCATCAAGAACGAGCAAAACGCAGCCAGCGGTTCTTTCAAGGTTGGCCCCGGTGGAACCGCGCGGCTGGCAGTTGGCTATCGTTCACAAGGCCTAAATGAATGGCGTTACAGTTTTGGCAGCAACGACGTCTCGCAGGTGCGCAACTTTGACTTGAAGATGAAGACCAACTTCAAGGATATCGATTTTCCGGATAACACTTTGTCACCGTCCGAAAAACACGAAAGCGGCAGCGGCTGGAATCTGGTCTGGTCGTACAAGAATTTGGTTTCCGGTTACCAGATCGCGATGGTGATGCCGGAAAAACTTCAGCCCGGACCGTTGGCCGGCAAGATTAGTTTCTTCGCGCCGGTTTCCCTGTTCTTTTTCTTCTTTATCATGCTGATCATCACTACCATGCGCGGCATTGAGCTTCATCCAATGAACTACTTTTTTCTGGCGGCTGCCTTCTTCTCTTTCCATTTACTGCTGGCCTATCTCGTCGATCATGTATCTATCCACGCAGCGTTCGCGATCTCCGCCGCTGTTTCGATCTTTCTAGTGGTTAGTTACTTGCGACTGGTGGTCGGCTTGCACTTTGCCAGTCGCGAAGCCGCCATCGCCCAATTTGTCTACCTCATCATGTTTTCGTACGCGTTTTTCCTGAAGGGGTTCACCGGCTTGGCTATCACCATCGGCTCAGTGGCCACACTTTTCGTGGCGATGCAGGTGACTGGACGTATCCGTTGGGCTAACAAGTTTTCGCTTGCACCTGCGGAAGAAGCGACGCCTGAACTCACTTAACTGTTAATGAAACCTCGCGGCCGGCGTTGATCCTGGTAAGGGATCCAACGCCGGTTTCTCGCGTCCGAAAATCCGGATCAAACTTTGTCCGGTGAGCCGTCGTACAGCCTGTTGCCTGCGAATCGTTGCGGTCACCAACTCAATGAGAAGCTTCTTTTCCTTTTTTTCCGACGCCATGAAGATTGCGCTACAGTCGATCTTCGCGCACAAGCTGCGCGCGTTCCTGACGCTGATCGGCATCATCATTGGTGTCGCTTCGGTGGTCACCGTGGGCGCGTCAATCAGCGGGCTAAATACTTATGTCGTTGACAAGGTGGGGAAGATACTCGGCAGCAACCACTTCATGATGGCGCGGATTGCCTCCAGCGGCCGGCTTACTGACGACGAGTTTGAACGCATGAACCGGCGGAACAAGCGACTCAACTGGGACGACTTTGAATGGGTGCGCGACCATTGTAAGAGTTGCGCGGAAGTAGGCGCGGGAGTTCGGGGTTCAGCTGATCTGAAACAGGATGGCATTGAGTTTCCCGGTGCCGTCGTTAACGGCGTCACCGCAAACATGGTGGACATCGAAGACAAGACGATCTCGGACGGGCGTTTTATCGCAGCCGACGAGGTTGGGCGTGCAGCGTTCGTGGTGGTTCTGGGTAACGAGATCAAAGAAAAGTTTTTCCCGAATACCGAGGCGGTCGGAAAAGTCCTAAAGGTTCGCGGCATTCCCATGCGTGTCGTTGGTGTCGAGGAAGCGCGCGGTTCATTTTTTGGAGAGTCTCAAGATCGACACATCTACATTCCGGTGACCACACACCTGCAAATCTTTGGACGCAACGGCTTGCAGGTTCACGGTAAAGGACGCAACCGCGAAACATTTCAAAACTCGATCGAGGATGCCCGCGTCGCCATGAGAAACAAGCACCGGTTGAATGGAAACGAAGAGGACGATTTCGGTTTGGTAAACGTGGATGAGTTGAACAATCAGATTGATCAGTTTACCGGAAGTATTGCTTTGGTAGTTGTTCCCATTACGCTGATTACCTTGATCGTGGGTGGCATCGTGGTGATGAACATCATGCTGGTCAGCGTTACCGAACGGACATTCGAAGTGGGGCTGCGCAAAGCTGTGGGCGCAACGAGGAAGCACATCCTGCTGCAGTTTCTAATTGAGTCGGCGATTCTGTGCGTGCTCGGCGGCGTGCTCGGACTGCTGTTGTCATGGGGAGTGACGACGTTGATTACAACGTTGGCCTCGATCACCATGACGATCACGCTCGGTTACATTCTGCTGGCGCTGATTGTCTCTACCTTGATTGGAATGATTGCCGGCGTCTATCCGGCCTTTAAAGCGGCGCGACTGGATCCGATTCTGGCGCTGACTCAGGCAACTTAGAAAGTTTCGGGTTTGGAGTTTCGAGTTTCGAGTTGACTGGCTCGAAACTCGAAACTCGAAACTATTTAGATCATGAAATTAAGACTTCCAAAAAGTGTGCTGACAGAAACGCTCCGCATGGCCCTGGAGAGCGTTCGTTCGCACAAGTTCAGAAGTTTTCTCACCGTCCTCGGGATCGTGATCGGAGTCATGACCGCAATCACCATCGCTTCGATCCTCACCGGACTGCGGCAAAACATCGTCTCGATGATCGAGGAATACGGCACCAACAACATTTACGCTTTTCACCTGTCCACCGGACCACGCACCGGCGAAGACCGTTCCGAGCGACTGCGAAAACCATTAACAGTCGATGACGCCGAAACAATCGCGTCGCAAGCGAGCGCGGTGGAACAAGTGGGTTACCAGGCGCCGAACATCGGTTATGGCGGCGGGCCTTTTGACGACAATGTCACTTACCAGGGACATAACTACCGTTGGGGAGACACGCAGGGCGTTTCCGCGAATTACGATGACATCACGAACATCGTGATCAAAGAGGGGCGCTTCATAACTGAGAACGATGAGCAGCAGCGAGCCAACGTCATGGTCATCGGCGTCAACGCCGCCGATGCACTCTTTCCCGGACAGAACCAAATCGCCGGCACAAAGGTGCGTATGGGCGGATACAACTTCGAAGTTGTCGGCGTGTTGGAAAAGAGGAAGGCGGGCTTCTTTGGTGAGAATGACGAAGACAACGCAGTGATGATTCCGTTTCGCACCGCGCAAAAAATCGCTCCCGCTAAAGGCTACACGATGCTGGTGATCAAAGCTCGTTCAGGTCAGACCGCTGAAGCATTGCAACAGTCAGAAGAGATTTTGCGCCGGCGGCGCAATGTGAAGTTTGGCGATCCCAACAATTTTGATATCAAGACTGCCGACAAGTTTATCGAACAGTTTGACAGCATCACTGCCATGGTCGGGCTGATTGCAATCGCGATTTCCAGCCTGGGCCTCTTGGTCGGTGGCATTGGCGTAATGAATATCATGCTGGTGAGCGTGACAGAACGAACGAAAGAGATTGGCGTGCGGAAAGCACTCGGCGCGCGCCGCAGAGATATTGTGCGCCAGTTTTTGTTTGAGGCTATGACGCTAACTTTTCTCGGCGGCATCCTTGGCGTCATCCTAGCGGTCGGCATCAGCCGCCTGGTGATGTTATTCATTCCTTCCTTACCTGCGTCAATACCCAGTTGGGCCGTCATCTCCGGACTCACCGTCTCGATTGGCGTAGGTTTGGTCTTTGGCGTTTGGCCGGCGCGCAAAGCCTCGCGGCTTGATCCAATCGAGTGCCTCCGCTACGAATAAAGCTCTCGCCTTACACAACCTCGACTATAATCCCGAACGAAGGAGCGGGGGCATGCCCGCCTTCCCGACCACGAGCTTAAGTAAATTGACCGCCGTTCTTTGATAGAAAGGCTTTCAATGTCGAAATTATTAAGGGCACAGGAAAACCTCGCAGGTCAGGAAGGCGGGCATGCCCCCGCTCTTTGATTTAACACTCAATGCCAAAGTCGATCACACAACGCGATCTGGTAAAAGAGTTTCTCACCTACATTCAGGTTGAGAAGGGCCTTTCGCGCAATACGCTCGAAAGCTATCGCCGAGATCTCAACCGGCTCGAGCTGTGGGCCGCCAGAATGAAGCAGCCTGTTTCCGATTTGACGCGGCCTGACTTGCGCAAATGGATCGCACAGCTTTCCCGTGAAGGGCTGGCGCCTTCATCTGTTGCTCGGTCCGTCAGTGCCGCCCGCGGCTTCTTTCGTTTTCTGATGCTCGACGGCCATATCAAACAGCATCCGGCGGAAGATCTCGACACGCCGCAAAAGTTTTCTTACCTGCCTAAGTTTCTGACTGAAGAAGAAATTGATCGTTTGTTTGCCACGCCTGATATCTCGACGCCTGACGGCATTCGCGATCGCGCCATGCTGGAGTTGATGTACGCTGCCGGCCTGCGCGTTTCCGAAATGGTAACGCTGAAGCAAACCGACGTCGATCTTCACAGCGGCATCGTTAATTGTCATGGCAAAGGAAGCAAAGAGCGGCGCGTGCCCCTGGGCAAGAGCTCGATTCACTGGCTGCAACAGTATGCGGCGTTGAAAGCGGAGTTTGGCAAGTCGCCTTACCCAAATCTTTTTCTTTACCGTGGCAAACCGCTGACGCGCTACTTTGCCTGGGCCACCATCAAGAGTTACGCCGAGAGCATCGGCATCAGCAACGTTTCGCCGCACACGCTGCGTCACAGTTTTGCCACACACCTGCTACAGCACGGCGCCGACTCCCGTTCGGTGCAGGCTTTGCTCGGCCACAGCGACATTTCCACCACGCAAATCTACACGCACATAACTGACCAACACCTGCGCGCCGCCTATGACAATCACCACCCGCGCGCGCGTGCGGCGTCCGGCGGCAACAAACCCAAAAGCGACTAGACAAATGTTTCTGTTGCGTAAGCCTACCGAAGCACTCATTCGCCGGTTCATTGCTGCGCAAAGAAACCTACCGTTTTCTTATTCACAAGTGGGCGCCACCCAAACCAAGCCGCCGGCTGGTTACACCGTCGATCACAATCGCATTCTGCTGGGTGAAGGTCGAGAAACTTTCATGCGGGCCAGTGACGCGCTAAGCAAGTGGCGGCATTTTGAGCTGGGCTGGGCCAGCGTCATGCCGCACGGGAGTCCGCTGCAAACGGGGACGACTGTCGCGGTTCAGGCGCACACGTTTAGCTTCTGGTCGCTGAATGCCTGCCGCATCGTCTATACGATTAACGAGGATGGACCAGTCAAAAGGTTTGGGTTTGCTTACGGAACGTTGCCGGATCACGCCGAGCGCGGTGAAGAGCGCTTTATGATCGAGTGTCTCGAAGACAATTCAGTTTGGTACGACATCTATGCGTTCTCGCGCCCGCAAAAGACAATCGTGAAACTAGGCCTGCCGTTGGCGCGGCGGTTGCAAAAACGATTCGGCCGCGAGTCGTTGGCGGTGATGGCGAAAGCCGCTCGCTGAAGAAATGCTTGGCAGAGCATGCTCAACCCCTTGGAGTGCGGCGGTCTGGCGCCGCTTTGGTCATGCTGACGCTATGAGCTTGCTTAATTAACACTGTTCATTACGTCGTGCCGGCGAACTCAGGTCAAAGCGGCGCCAGGCCGCCGCA
>DNND01000017.1:62707-68344 GCA_003488005.1 Blastocatellia bacterium
AAAGCGGCGCCAGGCCGCCGCACTCCAAGGAGTTGGACTTTGCGTCTACTGCCTGGCCAACACCACCGGCGCTTGCTCCGCCGCTCGGATCTTTTCAAAGAAGCTTCGCACTGCCGCGTACTGCTCAACCGGAACAGTTATCGCGTGCTGGACCAGCGAGCGTTTGAACGTCAGTTGTCCATCTTTTACATCATAGCTGGTGTTGTAAATACCAAACGCTGTATCGAGCTTTACCGCATCGGGCAGTTCATCAACCTCAAACCCGGCGGGCAGCTTTACTCGCACAGTTTCAGAATAAGAATTCGACATCAGCACCACTGGATGGCTTCGTTTGGTGTTTGTCAGTGACAACTCCTCACGTCGCGATACGATCGCCGGTTTGAATACCAGCAAACGGTTTTGCATGAGTTGCGCGTAGCCGGGCGCCGCAAAAGCTATGTCGAGTGCGAATCTTCCCTGGGCGACATCGTCCACGGGCGTTAGTTTGGATATCTTCGAGCTGGGCGCGCTGCTGACAAGCCAGTGCTCGACCATTGTGTTGTATTCGGGCCGCGAAAGGCGGCGAAATTCGGTGCGAAAGCGCGCGGCGACCTGCCCCCGGGCGCGTTCTTCGATGCCGCCAGTCATCGAACCATCACCGTCGAGCTGCAAATCCGCGCTGCGCTCGAGCTGATTCAGATCCGGCGCTGTCACCGGCATTTGCACCAACCCGTCCACCTCTTTTGAATCAAGCAACGCCAGGCTGCCCTGCAAATAAAACGGCAGATCACCGACCGGCGTCTCTTCCGCAGTCGGATCGAAAATTAGCAGCCGGCCCAGCTTGGGATGTTGGATGATCGTTGCGGCTTGTGTTTGGTCGCTTACTCTAACTGCGATAATGCAGTGGTTAAACTGCTGTGGCGACGGCCACTCGGCGCGCACATAAGCGGGATCGCCGGAATAGATGCTTACCGGAAGAGCATCTATGCCAACCGCCTTCAGCATGGCGCGCATTAAGTTTGCCTTGTCTTTGCAATCGCCATAGGACTTTGCAAAAACTTCTGCCGCCGAATGCGGGCGATAACCGCCGCCGCGGCCCAGTCGCGTCTGGATCGAGATGTATTGAACTTTTTGCACGTAACTGCCGATGGCCTGAATTTTTTCATACTCAGTTTTCGCGTTGGCAGTTAGTTCGCGAGCCTTGGCCGTCAACGGCTCACTTAGGATGACCTGCGGATCTTCGAGCTCACCCATCCAGGTGCCAACATCGGCCCAGTTTGCGAAGGTCTTCATGCCCGGCGTTTGACCGGCAACCGGGGGATAATAACCAATCGCCAGTCTTGCTACTAAATTACTCAAAGTCGGACTCATGGGTTCATCCGCGACTGCGGATAGATTCCCGAGTTCCCAGGTGTAAGTTGAGCCGCTGACTTTCGGTTCTACTTTCGCATGATTGAAGGTCACGCTATCTGCACGCCAGCCGACGGGCAGCACCAGTGTGTAGCGCGAGCTAACGACTGGATTCGCGCTTTGAAATTCCCAATCATCCTGACTAAAAACTGAACGGTCCTCGGTTGTATAGCTGTAACCAAAGACTGTTCCGGCATCGGCATCGTCTTTGGCGGAAACTACTCTGACGCGCAGTTCGTTATAGACGTCGTTGGGGGCGGCCAAGGCATCGAGGGTCTGATCTTTTCCATATCTCTTAACCACTCCATTGGCGCGGATCAACCAGGCATCCATCTCTTTCACTTTGGCAGTGTCCGGGGTATAGGCAACCGCGGCGAAGGCATTGTCCCGGCCCTCGCGTTGCAAAATTCTAACTGCGTAATTACAGCTTTTCGTCACCCGCCCTTCCTCGTTAATGACTGCGGTGCATTCATTAACCAGCACGACGGCATTGGTATTTTTTTCGTAGGCGGGCAGGTTAAGCTGCGCTGCTTGTTGCAGCCATGGCGGTGCTTGATCGCCGGCGAATGCCGGAGCGGCGCAGGCCAGAAGAATTATGGATAAGGCTAGACGTGAGAGCATGATTTTTTTCCTTACTACTTTTGAGGATACTTCGGCCGCAACGAGGCGGCCTTAATTTGCGGCCTGCACAGCATTTTGTTTCAAGGTGATTGTGTGGCTGTCGTTCTTGTGAATCATCTCGAAAAGACCCTTCAACGGAGCATAACTCGTCGCCGGAAAGAGTATGCCCTCGTTTCCGCCAAAGAAAAATTTTCTCGTGAGTATTAACGTGTGGCCATCTTGAGAGACGACAATTTTGATGTTCTGGCCACTAATCTGTTGAGTCAATTCCGGTTTAATTTCTGCCGGTGCGTCCGGACTGTCGAGCGCGTAACCCGAGGGTAGAGTAATCTCGACCGTGTCATCTTCAGACCAGGGAAAGTGGAAATAGATTGGCTGCTTGCGACCGCTGGCCGAAAACAACTCTGACTGGCCATGCTCGAAATATGCGGGCTGCAAAAACAGACGCTTTCCGGTCCGTTGCGCGTAGCCGGGCACGCGAATGTGATAGGCATAGGCAAACGGCTTCAAGGCGTCAGTGACGTTTTCGATCTTGATGTCGGAAATTTCGGCCGTGCTCATCCGGGCTTTGACTCGAGTCCTAATTGTCTCTTCGCGTTCCGTCGGGGAATCGTCGTCGTTGTATTCCTTTTGATCAAAATCGAGATGGCCCGTGAATTCCACGCGGACATCGCCCTCGAGCGTGCCGTCCTCGCTCAAGCTAAACTTGCCAGTTCGTTTTTCCAGGGACTTGTCGGGCGTCGCCAGCCCGGTCTTTACCCAGACGGGTTCTTTCGCATCGGTGATCAATGCCTCCTGCGACTGTTCGGGCCAACCAAGCATCCCGAACGAGGTATACATTTCCGCCGGACTGAAAAACTGCCAACTACCAGCTACCTGCACAGCGATGAAGGAAGATGCCAGGAACGAAGCTTCGACATACTCGCGGTGAAAAAAGAGATCGTCTCGATTGCCGGAAACGGCGTACCGGACTTCGAAACCAGCTGCTTTCGCCAGGGCGGCAAACAACATGTCAACATCGGTACCCGTACCCCGTCCATTCTTCAGCGTATCGGCAGGCGACTTGTTGTCTTTGAGTTTCGTCTTCTCCTCCGCGGTCAGACCGGAAGCGTCGTCGCTGGTGTTCTTGATTTTAATGCGGCAAAAATCATAAATGCGTTGCAGCTTGTCCTGGTCCGTGCTCGCGTCGCCAATGATGCCGGCAACCGCAGTCTTGACCGCGTCGCTGACCTTCATCGCGTCTTTCGTTTTTTCAAAGAGAAATTTGCCATGGTCCTTCCAATATTTTTCCGGCTCGCGTTTTAGATCTTCCGCGTAATAGAGAAATACCCATGACCGAACTTCGTCCTCGGGCGGCATGCGAGGCTCCTCATGAAAAGCGGCAACGTTATTTAGGGTAAACCGATAGAAGTTGTTTTTATCTTTAACAAACTCCATGTCATTCATATGAAACGACTGATAGCGCAAACCCATGTAAGGCTTGAGATAATAGTTAACCACGCGTACCGGAATGTCTCGCTGAAATTGAAGCCGCATGTGATCGATATTGCCGCCGGGATAAACTTCCTGCCAGCGGTATTCAACGACCGACCCTGGTTCGACCCCAGGCAGCGCAAAGGACTTGGCCTTAACCTTGACCCCGTTTGCCTTGACGATGGTGCGTTCAAAGACATCTTCCTTCTTTAATTCCACCACGCTGCCATCGGGTTTAGTGACGCGGGCGGCTATGCCTCTGATCCTGGTGGTGCTGTAGTAAGGAATGTCTATTTTGCTTTGGGATTCCTTGCCGCGCTCGGTAAAGATTTTTACCCGCAGGTAATGGCCCAGCGATAGTTCATTCGGCAAACTATCGTCGATGCGCACTTCCCAGGAAAGTGCTTCGGCGTCGGCATCTGGTTCCACAAGCGGCGTCTTCAACGCCAAATCGGCTGGGTTTACCGGTTTCCAATCGTCAGCGAAAATGGCAATTGGCAAGATCAAAGCGATGCAAAGCACCGACGCAGCGGTGACGAGGCGGGGGAAGAAGTTCATAACACGAGACCTTTCAGAAATTCTTTGTTGGATTCGGCAGGGACTTTCGACAATCGACTTGCGCGAGGGCAAATCAAGCGGCGGCGGAACTACGAGGCCGACTGCACGCGGGATTTTGACCTAAAAGAGGAAGTCCCGCAAGCGAAAAACGAACCTCCTTTGACGAATACCTTACAAAATTCGTTGCATCCGATTTTAGGCCTTTCTTAGCTTCAGTCATCCATGGCCCAAACAGGCTTCGGGAAGCCAGAACCGGCCCGGTATGTTATGATTACGCCGATTCATTAGGAAATCCTGCGCTTTTGCACTCGCTTCGGGTTATTCAGGAGGAAGAATGGCTACAGAATTGAAACGAGGGAATACCAGTCTCGACCGGATTGAAGAGTTGCTCGGCGACAACGCGCGTACGCTGCTGGATCATCAGGCGACCGCGATAAGCAAAGACACCCTCAATTTGCCGGGACCGGATTTTATCGATCGGGTTTGGTCCCACTCTGATCGCTCGCCGGCAGTTTTGCGTTCGCTGCAAACTCTTTTCGACAATGGCCGTCTCGCGAAGACTGGTTACCTTTCAATCCTGCCAGTGGACCAGGGCATCGAGCATTCGGCTGGGGCTTCCTTCGCTCCCAATCCGCAATACTTTGATCCGGAAAACATCGTCAAGCTGGCGATCGAAGGCGGCTGCAACGCGGTTGCTTCAACCTTTGGTGTGTTAGGGACGGTCGCGCGAAAGTATGCGCATAAAATTCCTTTCATCGTCAAGATCAATCACAACGAGCTGTTGACCCTGCCGAATAAATTCGATCAGGTGCTGTTTGGCACGGTGAAAGAAGCGCACAACATGGGTGCGGTGGCGGTGGGCGCAACAATTTATTTTGGGTCGGACGAGTCAACCCGGCAGATTACTGAAATCAGCAATGCCTTTGCTCAGGCACATGAGCTCGGCATGGCGTGCATCCTGTGGTGCTACCTGCGCAACTCAAAATTCAAAACTCCGGAAGGCGACATGCACGCCGCCGCTGATCTAACCGGCCAGGCAAATCATCTGGGCGTAACCATCCAGGCGGATATCATTAAGCAGAAACTTCCTGAACGGAACGGCGGCTACACGGCGGTGGAAAAAGAGTTGGGCAAGTCGTATGGCAAGACAAGCAAGATTGTTTACGAAAAATTGACCACGGATAATCCCATCGATCTGGTTCGCTATCAGGTCGCCAACTGCTACATGGGCCGATGTGGTTTGATCAACTCCGGCGGCGAATCCAAAGGCGCCAGCGATATGGCGGAAGCGGTACGTACGGCGGTCATTAACAAGCGCGGCGGCGGCACCGGACTGATCTCGGGACGGAAAGCTTTTCAACGACCGATGGCGGAGGGCATCGAATTGCTAAACGCTATTCAGGATGTGTATCTGTCGCAGGAGATCACCGTGGCGTAGTTGCCAGGTAAAGCAAACCGATAGTTTGTGACGGTTGCATTCACTCAACCGGTCAGAAGTAAAAGACGGACACTCGCGTCCGTCTTTTTTTTAGTGCTTGGATTACTCTGCACTGATGCAGTTTGATTTAGGGCGGACCGAGTGTCGTGAGGTCAGTA
>DNND01000117.1:0-1689 GCA_003488005.1 Blastocatellia bacterium
TTCGAATCCTCTCGCCCCGACCATTCAGATTCGAAACGCAGCGGCCACCAGCATTGGTGGCCGCAGCTGTTTTATGGCGACGTATTACTACGTTTATCACAGAGTTAATGGGTGTCAAGGGGCGACATCCTTGTAGCTGCGGCATAAGGTATCGGAAACGTTGGGAAACATGAAAAGTGCATAGAAATAGGTCACGCTTCGAGGGGCGTTGCGTCCGTTGCGACTGCCGGATGCGCAATTCGCACACCTTCGGTTAGTTGGAAGGCAAATATTTTTCAAAAACCCGCCTGAAATTGAGATTTCTTGCAGACATTGGTGCTTGAGTGTGATATATGAGTGCCTGACCAGCTTTTCAATTTAAGTTTCATCGGAGGTATCACACCAGACTATGGCGACCAAAGCCGCGACAGGCAGAAAGCGCATGACTCAGTCGGAAGTCTTCAACCATTTCGCCGAAAAAACGGGAATGAAACGTGCACAGGTAAAGGAGTTTTTTGACGAACTCTATAACCTGGCTTCCCGCGAAGTTAAGTCCAATGGTGAATTTGTACTTCCTGGCTTCGGCAAGCTTGTGAAGTCCGAAAGGAAGGCGCGAGAAGGACGAAATCCGGCGACTGGAGAAACAATCCAAATTCCCGCGAAGACCACCCTTAAGTTTCGCGTTGGCAAAGGCATGAAAGATACGGTCTTACCACGGAAATAATGTAAGTCCGGCCCTCGTTAGCGAGGATGAAAGCACAAGCGCTGCCCAATGGTTCATCTCAGGTGAACAAGGGCGGCGCTTACGTTTTTCTTCAGCCTTCTAATGTCTGGTTGTTTAATACCCATCGAGGTTTCTACTCAGGGAACGCTCTGTAAATCTATTGGTTACGGGGCGTTAAAGCCCACTCTAGAAAACTCTGGTAATTCGTTGAATCCTCCGCTATAATCTTTCGTTTGCTGCACCCGCAAAATCGTGGCTGATGGGAAGAGAAATCTCTTTCAGGAGCGAAATTGTTTCGAATTGCAAGGTATCTGCATCCTGGGGCGCATCAAAGGCATCTAAAATTCGCACTTTAAACTGACCGCGCAGGCGGTTTCTGGAGGGGAAAAGGTAATCGTGACTTTTGATAGACATTTGCCGCTGGATGAGCGGATTCTTCGAATCGATCATATTCAAGCGAGGCGTTATTCTAAACTGGTAGGGGTCGCCGCGGAAATCGCCACGGAAGGAATTCTCCGTCATTTGCGCGCCTGCGATCGCATGGATGTAAACCCAGACACTTCTGCGGTTCGTGAAATCATTGACGATGCAATAAACGGCCGTAGGGTGTTCGCTGAAACGACCGAACAAACGCAAGCAGCGTAATCAGTCGTCTAATCAACTTAAAGAGATCGCCTGTTCTTTGGCGATCTCTTTATTTTGTGCCAACGATTGACCACCCCTCGCGTCAACGTGCTAACATCCCGGCGCCAGGCATGTGCCCCTGTAGCTCAGCGGATAGAGCATCTGCCTTGTAGGAGCCTTAATGAGGAATGATTTGCAGCGAACTCATTAAGTGGACGGCCCCATATGCGGGGACGCCCTTAGAGCCTCCGGTACTCGCAAGCTGAGTAAAAATCCGGGAGGATTGGGTAATCCGCAGGAAACCTGTTTAGATGCTATTGGAACAAAATGGGGATCCTCAGAGACTATACGGGCCGGGACTG
>DNND01000117.1:2070-25218 GCA_003488005.1 Blastocatellia bacterium
TGATGCTGGAAGCTAAGCAGAGGGCCGCAGGTTCGAGTCCTGCCAGGGGCATTTTTTGAATCGCTAAGGTTTGGCACTCATTGTGGCGGCGATAGTTCAGTCGGTTGGAACGCCTGATTGTGGAGCAAGAGGTTTCCGGCTGAATTACGCGCCAAAAGTGAGGTAGTTGGAGCTGGTTCTCAGCTTCATCTACACATGCGGCGGCATTAGTTCAGTTGGTTAGAACGCCTGATTGTGGTTCAGGAGGTCGTGGGTTCGAGCCCCACATGCCGCCCCACCAAAGTTTCTAGTTTCCTTCGCTACTATCCTTGCCTCGCAGGCTACGGTTCTCGATCCGCTCAACCTAAGAGCCGCATGGGTTCCGAATATCTTTACAAAGAAGAGCATGGCGACGGTGATCCGATATTGTGCCTGCACGGCCTCGGAGCCAACACATTCACCTGGCGTTACTTCATCGATCCCTTCTCCAGGCATAACAAACTAATCCTCGTTGACTTGAAGGGATATGGTAAGTCGGCAAAGCCAGAAGATGACCATTACTCAGTTTACGATCACGCCGATTCTATTCATGAACTGATCCTGCAAAATGATTGGCGCAGGCTGACGTTGATCGGAAACTCTTATGGTGGCGCGCTGGCGTTGCTTCTGGCTGTGCGACTTGAAGAAAGTCAACCATCGCGCTTAGCGAAGTTAGTGCTGATCGACTGCGGTGCATACAAGGAATATTTACCTGGCTACGTGAAACTGATGAGAACGTTTCTGGGCAAGCCGATCATTTTCCTACTGCCGGCACGACTAACTGTAAAATCTGTGCTGAAGTTTTGCTTCTTCGACAAGGAAAAAATCAGCAAAGCACAGCTCGAGGCCTATGCTGTTCCCTTGCGCGATCCAGGAGCACGTACTGCTCTTTTGCAAACAATGCAGCAAAGTATACCTTCCGACGCAGACGCGGTTGTGGCAAAGCTGAAGAACATTTCGGTGCCCACGCTGATACTGTGGGGCCGTCATGACAAAGTTATCCCGCTGAAGGTAGGTCAACTTCTCAGTCAGGTCATTCCCAATTCAGTCTTGGAAGTATTCGAAGAATGCGGACACATTCCCCAGGAGGAGCTACCGCAGAAAACTATCGAAAGAATCTCTGACTTTCTTGCGATAGGTTCCACTCATCAGTCATTGACTCGGGCTGCCTCTCCGTTAGATCTTTGCCAGTAATTCCCGCCAACGTTTCCAAGCATCGTCGCGTGCTTTCTTGTTCGCTGGGTTCTTGTCGTTTGGATCTTCGCCCGCCCGCATGAAGCCGTGACCAGCACCCGCATAAGTTACCGGCTCGAAGGTTTTGTTCAGTTGTTTCATTGCCTCGATTGTCGCAGGGAGCGTGGCATTGATGCGTATGTCGTTCTCGGCGTAAAAGCCATAGACTGGGCTACTAATGCGTGCCAGCGCAGCTTTATCGATAACCTGAGCGCCTTGTGGGCCTGTCATCGGCGGAGCGCCATAGAAAACAAACGCTGCCCTTAAACCAGGCCGGTTAGTTGAAAAACGAAACGTCTGTCCGCCGCCCCAGCAAAAACCTGCGACAGCGAGCTTGCGATTCGCTGCTGGCAACCCCGAAACATAATCGGCGACGGCATTGAGGTCCGCCGTTATCTGATCAGGGGGCAAGGCTTGGATCGCGGTGCCAATAGCATTGCTACCAGCCGTGGCAACGTCGCTGGTCCCTCCCTTATTTGGTCCCATCCCGGAAAGTAGATCGGGTGCAATGGCGATGTAGCCTGCCTCCGCAACCTGGTCGGTTAAACTCTGAACCCAATCACTCATGCCAAAGATTTCATGGATCACAAGGACTGATGTCGCCTTGGTCTTTACTTCGGGGTAAACGAGGAAAGCGTTTACTTCGCGGTCGGTCGTGGCGTTTGCAGGTCTGTACTTTATCTTGACCCATTCCTGATGACGCGGCGATTTTGACAGACGTTGCCTGGCCCAGTCCTGACCCTCAGTCGGCGCCGTTGAATCCGCATGGCTGTGATCGGTTTGCAAATTGGAATGAGCCTGATGCACTGCTGCGCAACCAGAGAACAACGCCACGCTGAATACAAGCGAGAGCATTGCAACAACACTTTGTCGGGGTTGTTTAATATCACGGTGATTCATCTGTACCTCCATCGGGTCGTTTTTGGAGGGGATATTAGCCGGGGGTTTGCGAACTGAAGTTTACCACCAGCACCTCCGGAAAGCATTGGACCGAACGTGCGCCATTGTGGCGGCTGGCGCCTAAGATTCTTTCCAGGGACCAGCGTAGTCGGTTTGGAAGGGATTCGCATTCGCCGTCAGGTATTCCCAATGCAGTCGAGACAGTTGGCGAATGTGAAGGAAATCATGCGCGAGCCACGACGCGAGAAGATCGCCGGCACTAAGCGAACCCGCTTCACGCTCGTGGCGGTTTTCGAGTTTGGGCGACCGCAAGCTTCTTAGCCACGTCAATGATTTCTCCCGCTCGCTTAGAAAGTTAACAACTGACTGACCCAGCTCACGTTCGCTGTAGGCGCGGGCGGTGACCCATTCCTGCGGCGCAATCGGTGGCCAGGGCAAAGATGCGTTCGTCAAAACCAACTGAAGTCGCTGCCGAAAATCTTCCCGCTCCTCGTCGTAAAGATGATTCACCACTTCCAGAATTGACCACTTGTCAGGCGCCGGCTTCCAGCTTGCCTGTTCGGTAGTTAGACCCTGGGCAAGACTTTCGAATATGCCTGCGTTTGCAGCCATGCGCTCGATAACATAATCCAGATCCATAACACTCCCTACCGTTAACAGATTTGCAATTTTAAGAGAACGAGTGCCGATCCGCGGGTATTTTCACCAGCGTTAGCGATACCGTTCAAAGGTCCTTGCTTGCCGAATATTCCATTTACCTCAATAATCACCAAAGCAAATTTACTCGCTAGAGTGAGACACGCCCAGTAGAACGAGGAGACTAACGTGCCAGACGAGCAAAGAGTCGCAAACAATTCCCAAACTTACGTAGTCGATGCTGACACGTTTTCTTACGAAACGCTGGAGCAACAAAACGGCCAGGCCACAGTCGTTCGTTTCCAGCTTGAAGATTCTCGCTATCACGCCGGTGACGTCGTAGTGGTGCTCTCAGAAGGCGAGATTCACTTTCACGGAATGATTGGTAGATTGGCGGATGGTTTCGCCACAGCTACCGACCGACGTGGCTCGCTCCTGCCGGCAACAGTTCAATAGCGAATCCCTCGTGCTCAACGCCTATATCCCGCAGGATAATTCAGTTCCACATCCGGAGTTAGAGAAACAATCTTGATTCGATGAAACCCTTTTTTCGGGTGTGTCGAGAGATAGGTCAACGCGATTTGTCTGTCTAACGCCGCACCTAGTTCTCTGAGGAAGGGATCGAAACTTGTGGGGGCGCTAAAACCCTGGAAGAATGCGTGTCCACCGGTTTGGTCCGAAAGTCTCTGCAACGAACTCTGTCCGTTCGGTATCAGATTTCCGTTTCCGGAGGCGCCAACTGTTGGCGCGAAAAACGCGTAGACGGCGACGGCTCGGCGCTGCGCTTCCGTAATGGCTCGGTCAAGGTCGATGCTTTGGAAAGTCGATTCAAACCCGCGCGAAAGGTCGACACCGTCCGATACCATCAATACGGCTCGCCGCCCCGCTGGCTGAGAATCGAAACGTTTGATCGCATCGATAAGCTCAACGTACGGGTTGTAAGGCGCTGCACTTGATGACCCAAGCGGCGACCGAAGCGAGCGCGCCGCCCTTTCCAAATCAGGCGTAAACTTTTGGCGTACCTGCAAACTGCCGGTACGCATATAGGCCACCGACACGCGTGATCCGCGCGGCAATTTTCTGATGAATTCCGCCAGCGGCTTTATCTCGAGCGCAACGGACGACACTACATCATCCTGAATCAGCACTAGCAAATTGATGGGCGAGTTTGTGCCCATCGCCCTGATTGAAAGAATCGTTTGCGGCTGCCCGTCTTCACTGATTGTGAAATCGACGGGGCGCAACTCCGACTCTGGAGGTACACGCCCTTTGACGCGGATAGTCACTGGAATGGTAACTGGCAGAGCGGTAACAGCGGATGACCCGCCCGACTGGGCCATGGAATGAAGGCTGGTCGCGAAAGGAAAAACTACAGAAAAGATCGCGGCAAGACAGGCCTGGGTAACTCTTCCGCTTTTCACGTGCTTCATGGAATCTCCTTAGCGCTGCGCGTTAGAGACATTATACAAACATCCGCTACTGTGCGCTTGTCACTTAAGTTGAAACTGGCGGGACTTCCCGGCTAAGATCCAGTGCTCATCGGTGGTCCTGCTCGAGAATATGAATCAATCCAGCCCCGGAAAAATTAAACACAGCGACGAACGAACAGCACGCGTGCTGGCCTGGACACCGTGGCTTTCCTTTATTCTAGTGACGCTTCCGCTCCCTGTGATTTTTCTATTGCTGTTCGCCGCGGCTGCGACCACTGATTCAGCGGCAATCTTTCTGCTTCTCTCCTTTGTTTCGCTGGGGGCCGGATTAGTTGTCGGAGCTGTACTGCTTATTCTGCTTATGCTTTACCGGCGCCGTTGGCAGGCCAGGCTTCGCGACCGTCTGGCGACGGATGGAATCACAGCCGACGAGGTGCCATGGTTTTCGATAGAGCTATCGTCCGAGGAACGAGCTGTTTGGGGAGACTTGAAACAGAAAAACCCGATGTTGGCTGATGCCTACTGCGAGACGCTGGCCGCACGTCTGACAGCAACGCGAATCGTTGCCCGATCCCGCGGCGCAATCCTGAAGGTTGAGAGGCAGATAACTCGCACTCGAAACCTTGCTGGAATAGATACGAGCTCGCTGCTAAATGATTTGAATTCCGACCGTCAGCGGTTTGATCTGATTCGCAGCGAGGCGGCCGTGCGCTTGTCTGAGGCGAAGGCGCGCCTACAAACAATCGAGGCCGCTGCCAACCGCTCTCTAAGTGAGACTGAAACTGAGTTAATGCTCCGCCGCCTTACTGCTGCGCAGGAACAGTTTCCGTTGGCATTAGAGATACTCAATCTGGAACAAGAAGCTCTGGGCCAAACGGACACGGAACGGTTTCTTAACTCGGGCCCAAGCGATCAAAAGTAAGATCGTAAGGGACACTCTAACTTTCCAACTCCTTAAGCCGATAAACGCCCGGTGCGATGCGGCTCGCAAAGTCTTCGTCAACCAGACCCCAATTTCCTACGCCGGCATCAGGATTTGATAATCCTGTTACGCGCGCCAGTTCACCCCGAAGCGTCATGCCTGCACTCGTCAGATAGGTTCGGGCCACTTCGATGAGTGCTTCTTCCCTGCTAATGTTTTGCTTCAATTCATCCTGGAATCTCGCTTCCGCCAACGACCAGATGTAGGTGAAGACAGGCTCATAAACTATTTCGCTCGGTATCACTCTAAATGCTTTTTGTAACTCCTCGATCGCTTTATTAAAAGAATACCGATCGCTTATTCCGCTCGCGTGTCGTAGATCTCGCGATGCCATCTCCCATTCCTTATGCAAAACCTTGAGGATGCGATTCGCCTCCTCAGAAAGGCCTGGCTGACTACGAGTCCTATGCGTCCCGGCCAGTGCGTAAAAATAAGGCACGAGTCTGCGCGCGACGAAGATGGCTCGGTTACCACGCAACTTGCCGTAGTAGACTCGACCGCGTCGCACGACCTCGTCCTTAATGGTCCATGCGAGGCTGCTCTCGGGATCTTTCTGCACATTACGCGGCATGTGCGCGTCACGCCGTCCGCAAACTGCGATATACAAAGAAGGCCCGGGACGACGCGAATCGGTTAAGGTGGCGCAAAAGCCAACCCGCTCAATGAACCTCTCTGCCGCTAGCGAATCCTCAATGCGCAACTCTGGTTCGCGGCACCAGGAGCGGTCGCGAAAGTTCTCTATCGTTTCAGGTAATTGGACCAAACCCATCCCACAGATCCTATCAAATTGAACTGGCCAATCTATCATTCTGACTTGCAAGCTTGACCGATCCTCTCAAGGTCCTAAACCAGAAAAGCCATAAAAACCCTTGTTTCCGCACTTTCTGAGGCATTCCGCCCTATGGCATGAGCGTTGCCAATTGGGTCGCGTCCGGAAATTTCGTTTGACCGGACCCGCAGCGAAAAGTCGATTCCATAGTCAAGGCCAATAACATAATGCGAACCAAACTTTCACACACACTCACATTTGCAGCCTGTCTGTTGCTGGCGCTGTCCCTATCGGGCGGCCGCTTCTTCATAACAAGGGTCGCCGCCTCAGCCGACAAGAACGCCAAGGCCGACAAAACCGCATCTAATTTACGCAAACATGTTTCGGCTGGTAGTACAGAAACAGTCACCGTCATTCTTCAACTCAACGGACCTGCCAGCGGCCAGCTCAATGCGCTGCTTAACAGAAACGGAATACATGTCAAAAAGCTCTTCAAGAATTTCAACGCTTCCGCCGTCGACCTTCCAGTTAGTGTAATCGACGAGCTCGCTTCTTATGATGAGGTCGAGTTTCTCACCCTCGACGATCCGATTGTCTCGATGGGCCATGTTAGTTCGACTACGGGTGCAGATGATGTGCGCAACCAATCGGCTTCAAGCGGTAGTTATACTCTCGACGGCACGGGCGTCGGTATCGCAATCGTCGATTCGGGTATTTACTCCGACCACAGATCACTAGGCACTCGCGTCATCTACAGTCAAGACTTCACCGGCGAAAATCGCGTGGACGATCCTTTTGGCCATGGCACTCATGTAGCAACCGCGGCCGCCGGTAACGGATACTTGTACAATGGAAATTATGTGGGAATCGCCCCCAACGCGAACTTGGTTAATCTAAGAGTGCTGAATTCGCAAGGCCAGGGCTTAACTTCTCAAGTTCTCGCTGCGCTTGATTGGATTTACTCTAATCATCTTGCTTACAACATTCGCGTAACCAACCTGAGCCTCGGCGCTCCGGCCATCGCCTCGTACAAGAACGATCCGCTTTGTCTGGCAGTGCGCAAGCTGTCCAATGCCGGCGTGGTCGTCGTCGCTGCTGCAGGCAACGATGGTAAGGACGAGTTTGGTCGCAAGCTATATGGAGCCATTCATTCTCCAGGCAACGAGCCATCGGCGATCACGGTTGGAGCTTCGAACAGTTTCGGCACTAATTCGCGCGTGGACGACGCCATCACTTCCTATAGCTCACGCGGTCCCACCAGAAGTTATTCGACCGATCGCTACGGCGTTAACCACTATGACAATCTGATAAAGCCGGACGTCGTTGCTCCGGGCAACAAATTGATCTTCGCCGAAGCCGCCAACAACTATTTGGTAAACAATCATCCCGAATTGGAAACCGGCCTGGCGCCGGGCAAGACGAACCAGAAAATGATGTATCTGAGCGGGACGTCCGTCTCCGCTCCGTTAGTTTCCGGCGCGGCGGCTCTGCTGCTGCAAGCCAATCCCAAATTGACACCAAACATGGTGAAGATGATCCTCATGTACACGGCACAACAGCTTCCCAACATGAACATGCTCGAACAGGGAGCTGGACAGCTAAACATAGAAGGCGCGGTTCGCCTCGGCAAACTATTCCGCTCGGATCTCAGGAGCACCACAACCCTCGGCTCGCCTCTCCTTACCTCTGCTGCCCCTAACCCACAGTCAACAATCGACGGAACGACTTTCACCTGGTCCCAGGGAATGATCGCCGACCAAGGCTACGCTAAAGGCACGGCTTTAATTACTCAATACCAGAAAATTTATGGACTGGGAGTACTTCTGTCGGACGCTACCCTTTCCAGCAACGGTGTGTTGCTGTCGGATCTAACGATGATCTCGAACGGCGTGCTCCTCTCCGACAACATCGTGATCAGCAACGGCACTACTCTTGGCAGCGGCGTAAGTATGCTGCCGGCCGGCGTGCTACTAAGCGACGGCGTGCTGTTGTCAGACGGTGTTCTGCTCTCAGACGGAGTCCTGCTAAGTGACGGCGTATTACTCAGCGACGGTGTTTTGCTCTCCGATCGAACCAGCGCTACCTCGTTACTCGTCAGTGGTGATGTCACAGGCTACATGAAGTAGCAGACTGCGACAGGCGCTGCAAAGCTCAGAGGCTTTGAGATTCGAGGGCTACTCACAAATCAAAAAAGGTCTAAGTGCGGAAATGACCATGACAAATCTAATTTCAAATAGTTCGTGCGTTACGAACATCGTTCGTTCAACGCAGCCGTTTAGACCGGCGACCCCGGACCCCGACGATTGCCGCTCCCAAATAAGCTGTGTGGTGAGCGACATCGAATCCCCGGGTGTCAGGGAAATCGTTGCTGTGGTTTTCAACGATCTGCTGCGCCTGTTGGAATGCCTCGATCTGATTGAGGTCCACCTGCGTAAGGTTGAATTCGCAGAGCAAACCTTCGAACTTTTCCAACTCATCCACGATGACGCACGCGTTCTCGTTGGTTTCATTCAAACTAAAGGTCTGAAACCTGAAATTGTGCAGCAAGAATTATTTGACACGCTCGATGGCATCTCATTCGCCATCAATCACGATTTGCAACGAGTGTTTGAAGCCAGTCCGAAACCGTCAGCCAGTGGCAATAACTCCCATGCGATCGTTGGCAGACTCTACCGCGCTCACGACGTGCTTACTAATTGCCTCCAGCAGTCAACGATTACCTTGGCAATGGTTTTTGATCCCCAACTCGACGGCGCAACACTCTTCAATAACTCAGACATGCGCTTTCGCCAGTCGCTGCAGTTGTGCGAAGACCTCGGCCAGCTGATTCAACTCGTATCAACGTCGGAGGACAATCCAAACCAGGTTGAATGTGGTGCACTGGTTCTTGGAATCCAGAAGTTTCGCAATGAAAGCATGGAGCTTCTAATGTATTCAGATTGGCCCCAATTCGAGAGTCTTTGCGAACAGATCGACTCGCAACCCGACACGCAACAACTACGCGACGTGCTTCATCAATTTCGCTGCTACCTGGAAACGCTGCTGGGTCAAGTCAGAATGAGGGCTGTACTGGCAAACGTATTTCCGCTCGGCTTCGGCGACAATCATTTTTCATCACCGAACTTTGGACACGCCCAACTTGCAGATGGGGAGCTTGACTGGAACCGCCTGGCGGTTGCGGTCTAGAGCAATCTCGAAGTTGAGTATCATTGAAATGTTTTTCAAACCTGACAGCAATCACGAGAAGTTAACTCGCACCTACATCTGGGCCACAATCCTTGGCGGCGGCGCGGTGTACTTTTTGGCGGCGTACTGGTTAGACCTGCGAGTGCTAGACCTTCGCTTTTTGTTTATTGCCGTCTTGACGCTATTTCTCAGTTCGCGAATTGTAATTAAGATCCCACAGTTCAGTTCACACATCTCGGTTTCCGATACATTCATCTTTCTGACCCTGTTGCTCTATGGAGGCGAAGCGGCGATTCTGATGGCGGCAACCGAGGCGGTGCTTTCTTCGTCTCGATTCTGCCGAAAATCGATTCTCGTACCATTCAATTGGGGCTGTGCGGCACTCTCGACCTGCGTGACTGTCTATACGTTGCGCCTCTTTTTCGGAGATGTTGCGAAGCTGAGTGCTTCTCCTCTTTCTGCGAAGTTTGTCTCTGCCATCGCGCTAATGGCGTTGATTCAATACGGCGCGAATTCGGGTGTCGTTGCAACCTGCGGCGCGCTGCAGGCTCGGCAACCTATCTGGCAGACATGGAAAAAGCATTATCTTTGGACCTCGATTACGTATTTCGCCGGCGCCTCGGCTGCCGCTGTCATCGCCAAGCTCATTCAGCAATTCGGGTTCTATGCACTCGTAATAACAATTCCGATCATCGCGATTGTATTTTTCACTTACCGCACTTACCTAAAGAACATTGAAGCCTCGGCCGCGCAGGCCGAACAAGCGGAACGGCACGTTGCTGAGTTGTCCCACTACATCGCGGAACAGGAACGCATCCGTGAACAGTTTTCGCAAATCGAAAAACTCTCCGCCCTCGGTGAACTTGCTTCGGGTGTAGCTCACGATTTCAACAACACTCTGGCCGGCATACTCGGACGTGCACAGTTGATCCAGCGCACCAACGATCCGGAAAAAATTAGTCGCGGTCTGAATATCATCATCAAGACCGCCGAGGACGGCGCCAAGACCGTTAAGAGGATTCAGGACTTTGCGCGGCAACGGCGCGATCATGATTTTGAGCCGGTTTCTATCGACCAGATACTGCTCGATGTTAGTGAGATTACGAGGCCGCGTTGGAAAGATCGTGCCGAAGCTACGAACGTTCAGATCAGCCTGGATTTGCAAATTCGTTCCAAGGCAAAAGTCATGGGAGATGAATCGGAACTGCGCGAGGTGCTGGTAAACATGGTCTTTAATGCCGTGGATGCCATGCCCGATGGCGGTCAACTGACGCTGGGTGCATTCGACATCGACGGATCGGTGGTCATCATGATCGCAGATACCGGTTCGGGCATGCCCGCCGAGGTTAAGTCGCGCATTTTTGATCCGTTCTTTACGACGAAGGGTAAGGCGGGAATGGGTCTGGGTTTGGCAGTGAGCTTTGGCATCATTCGTCGTCACGAAGGCTCGGTGCAAGTAGATTCGGAAGTGGGCCTGGGAACCAAGTTCATGATCAGTTTGCCCAAGGCGGAAGTGACCGAAGAGGCCAACCTTTCGGAAGCCGAACTCACGAAACCTCAACCGACGGAATCGCACAGCACACATATCACCCGCACATTTAGTGAAAATCAGCCGAAGATATTGGTGGTAGATGATGAAGAGCCGGTGCGCGAGTTGCTGCGCGACTTACTGGAGCACGAGGGTTGCCGAGTTTATATGGCACCTGGCAGCCGCGAGGCACTGGGACTATTTGAAGTCCATCAATTCGATGGCATTTTCACTGACGTCGGAATGCCGGGCATGAGTGGATGGGAATTGTCGCACGCCATTCGCCAGCGCAACCAGGAAATACCGATAGCGGTCGTTACCGGGTGGGGTGAAGCGGTTGGGTCGGACGAACAGAAAGAAGCCGGCGTAGATTGGGTAATCGCGAAGCCCTTCCGCGCAGAGAAAATTGCCGAGATCGCGCAAGAGATGTCTCGAAAGCGCTCCGTCGCGGTCAAACGCGCTGCTATGGCGATTGTTGCCGCCTAGTAGAACACAACCAAGACCCTCAGCTTTTCACGATCTTCCAATCGGCGGCCTGCATCAGATTTCCTGACCCTTCGTCATCTTCAGGTCGGTTTTCTTCCGCTTGTCGTTTGCGATACTCCACGGCCCTCCTGACGCTTTTCTCAACTACGTCAAGACTAAAAGGCTTTAAGAGAAAGTCGAAGGCACCGAGCCTGATCAGTCCCTGTGCATGTTCCTGATCGCCAATGCCGGAAATGATTATTACGGGGGTGTTGGGAAATTTCTGCCGCACGTGCCCCAGAAGTTCCAGACCACTGAGGCCGGGCATTGAAATGTCTGTCAGGACGACGTCATATTCATCTGCATCTAACCGCGCAAACGCTTTTTCCGCGGTCTCCGCAGTTTGGCAAACGTAATTTTCGGATAAAAGTTCATACAGTGTGTCGCGAATGGTTTCGTCGTCGTCGACTAGCAAAACTCTTGGCATGTGTCGGGCCTCCCCACGTTTGAATAATCAATTGCTAACTCAATGCAATATAACGGGAGGACAAGTTGTGACGTTTAGCGGCCCTGGGAATCAAATAATAACATAGATTAACTAGCGTCAAACAAAAAGAGGGCCGGCACTTTCGTTACCGGCCCTTTGCGCAAATTGCGAAGCTGGCTTCTTACCTTGGGCCTGACGCGCGAATAGTTAGTTCCGTGCCGGCTCCGAGGTCAAGATCTTCGCGACCCTGGACGTAAACTGATCCTGCACCGCCACCAGCACCAACTATTGCTCCGATGACAGCGCCTTTGCCGCCGCCGGCGATAGCGCCGATGATGGCACCAACCGCGGTACCGATGGCTGCGCGCTGTTCAGTCTTCGTGGTTTGACTGGTGTCTCTGACTGCACCTTCGTTATCGACTCTGACCGTGTCTCCCTGAGTTGTCCTGACTGACTCAAGAATACCGGCAAAGCGATACGACCCGCCGTTTCGTAGACGAATTGTGTCGAAGTTCAACGTCATTTGTGAGCGCCCAGTCAGACGGCCACTGCGCTGAACATTTGAAACGTGCCCTTCGATAACTGCACCTTCATATTGCGCGGGTTGGCGCACGGTGACCGTGAAACGATCCCCCTCGCGAACAGTCTGCGTCGAAAGCCCGGTTTCCAGCACGCCGATTACAGTTTCGCCGTTAGTTATGGCGAACTCTCCATTGGGGCCATTGTTGCCCGGGTACGGATACGTTTGCGGTCCGGTGTTGATATCGAACCTGGCAACGTCAGACGTTTTTTGATAGACGCTCTGCACTACGACGGGATTCGCCAATCCCTGGACATATACGCGGCGCGTAACTCTCAATCCACGACCGTTATCGATCGGATCAAACATGACGTTGAATTGGTTGCCGGTATCGCCCGTCGAACTTACAGTGAGTTGCTCACCGTTCAGTGTGGCGCGAGCGCGAATCGTGCGACCACTTGGCGCTGTTTCTACGCGCTCGGTACCGTCCGCGGCAAAAGTGATCTGCGGCGCGCGCGATGACGCCAATGTGACATCCCTGCCTCGAAGTTCGATTGCAATCTGATCAGGTGATTCTAACCGCGCCGCCACTTGATCGCGGATGCGCGTTCGATCGCCGTAGCGGATCGATTGCGTGGCCCGATCGGCTGCCTGACTTGGGTCATCGCTTCGCGTCGGATCCAGCCGATAGGTACCCGTTAAGCGGCTCACTCCGTAGGGAGCCGGCGTATTTGTAGGGTATGGATAGGTCTGCGAAACGTTGGGCCAACTTAGTCCATAGACGGTCGCCAGTTGATTTAGATCCGCCCGCAAGTTAGTCCAAACGCGAAGCGTAACTGCGTCTGTCGCGTCTCTTCGAATCATGCTATCGACCAACGCGGCGCTGTTAAGCACTTCCTGCGCATCGGCCCTCGTTGATGTCCGATTGTTGAACCTCTCTCTCAATTGCACTACTGTCGAATTCAAACTCTGCACCGAGCTGCCAAGGTCGGCTTGAAATGTTCGATTCCTGGTGTTGACCCGCCTAAGCATCTGATCGGTGCCCGTTCCTATGCGACTCAAAAGTAGTTGTACCGAGCGGTACGTCCCGCGGTACGTTTGGCGCTGTGCCTGCGTAAAAGAAGTGCCAGCCGATACGACAAGCGCAACCAGTAACGCAGCCATTGTTTTTCTAACCATAATCATTTTTGTTTCCTCCAGATTTAGCTTGAGCACACTCTTCCTGGGTTCATTACTAAGATGTCATCGCACTCATCGCGCGCCCCAATCTTCTCATTGAAACAAGCAAGTAAAGTGCGTGTGATCTTATCGCTACAATGCCCGTGCCATTCGCTTCCAACTCGTTTCGCGAAAGTGTGCATAATGTGAAGAGTTTGTTTCTAGCGCCTTAACCTCGCGGGACAGGCCAATTGAGCGAGTGTGATAATCTCAAATTTGAGGAGAAATAAATGGGAGCTGAAGACTCTAAAGCAATCATTCAACTGACGGATGCAGACCTATTCGTAGGTCGTACACCATCTGGGCACACGCTTTTGCTCGATACGGACCACGACCGAAACTCGGCACCTACTCCAATGGAAATGCTATTGGTGGCTTTGGGCTCCTGTACCGGCGTGGACGTTGTTTCAATCCTGAAAAAAAAGCGGCAGGCAGTTTCAGCTTATCGGGTTGAAGTGCGAGGCGAGCGCCGTGACGAGCATCCGCGCAGCTACAAGCGCATGGAAGTGCATCATATCGTCACCGGACGTAATATTTCAGAGCAATCGGTCGCGCAGGCCATTCAACTCTCTGAAGAAAAATATTGCAGCGTGGCCGCAACATTTCGACCGACGGCGGAAATCGTTTCCAGCTTTGAAATCATCGAAGGATAGAATGACTGTGCAGATGAGTACCGCAATAGTTTACAAATCTTGGGCAGCTTTGGTCTCGATTCTGGTGCTGGCTGCCACGCTTAGCGCGAGCGCTGTTCCACCGCTCACAGGTTCGCTAGCAAACCTGTTGCTTCCGGCTGGAGTCCAGGGAAACTCAGACACCGCGCTGATAACCGTGCGAAAGCAGGATCGTGTTGCGCGCAACGCGAAGGGAGTGATGACACGGCTCACTCCCGAAGAGCATCTTCGTCGTGCCGCAATCTATCTTGCCAATCGCGCCTTCGATGAAGCACGCGAGCATTGGCAAGCACTCATAAACTATTACCCGGATGATCCCAGGGTTGCGCCGGCTTTGTTGGGCATGGGCCGTTCCTACTTTCAAGGACGTCGTTATTTGGAAGCGTACAATGCCTACGATCGTCTGGCGCGCGAATACCCCGGGACCAAAGATGGCCGCGAAGGTCTCAACTTCAGCGCCGCTTCCCTGCTGCGGCTGGGCAGAACCTCGGAGGCCGCCGACCGTTACATTCAATACATCAACCGCTTTCCCGACGGCGAACGAGTCGAAACAGCTCACCTCAACGCCATCGACACGTTAAGAGAGGCTGGTCGAATCCAGGAAGCGCTGAAGTGGGTCACGCAAACCAGACAACGGTTCGCCGGAACACCGACAGCAGTCAACGCGGTATTTGGTCAACTACGGCTGGAGATTTCTGAGGGCAACTGGACCAAGGCAATTACAACGGCAGACGAGTTGAGCCGCCAGAGTTTTCAGAAGGGTGTAGCAACATCGCCTTCTGAGGTCGCTTACCTCAAAGCTTACAGCCTCGAGCGAGCTGGCCGGCAAGCGCAGGCCTACAGCGCTTACATGGCCGTGCCGGGCGGCATGGACTCGTATTATGGCTGGCTGGCAACCGATCATCTGGCGAGCGTTGCGGACGGACGCAGCCGTGGGTTTGCCGGCGATCGCATCGAAATTGTGAAGGCACAAATAGACCAGGTTGCTGATCGCTACCCAATCCCATATCGGCAGATCATTATTAACGAAGCAACGAAACGAAAACTAGATCCGCGTTTTGTGTTGGCATTAATAAGGCAAGAGAGCGTGTTTCGTCCGCAGGCGAAGTCTCCAGCGGGAGCGAGGGGGCTGCTGCAATTGACTATTGATGCAGCTCAAAAATACGCCGCACCTGCAGGCATGGCGTCCGTCGAAGAAAACCAACTGTATCAACCTGAAACTTCAATTCGACTCGGCAGCGAATATCTGGCGGAGTTAGCGGCGATGTTTCCTAATCTGCCGGAAGCGGTTGCTGCTTCCTACAACGGCGGCGAAGACAACGTCGCCCGCTGGGTCCGCCGCGCAAAACAGAAAGATGCCGGCGTCTTTACTTCAGAGGTAGGTTTCGATGAAACGAAAGCCTACGTGCAGAAAGTAATGAACAACTACCGCGTCTATCAGCAACTCTATACTGCCGACCTGAAAAGGAAGTAGGCAGACGGCAGGAACAGGAGGCAGGGGCACTCGGCAGTCGGCAGAAGACATTAAGCGCGCACCTAAACCCTGCATTAAATTCCACTGTCGCCTGCGACTGCCGTCTGCTCCTGCCGTCTGCCTACTGCCTTACGGTTCCGGACTGAATCTTCGATCTTCAAAACCGCTAGCGCTCTCTCTTCTTCCTAACGGATCCCGACGCGGATAAGAATGTCTCGGCATGATTCCCAGCCGCACCAACGCCGCATAATATTCGTAGCGGATTGTTGCTTCCCCAATCGGCCGTGAATCGAGGTCCATGTTAACCCACTGAACATCGTTATGAACCGAGCGTCCTATTCCCGTCGCCGCATAGTCATCATCGCGCGACATCATTCCTTTGTTCGCGCGTTCGCTTGGCGCCTGCCTGGTTCCGGCGCTGCTGTCCGCCCCGCTGGAGTTGGGCTCGCGCTGATCTCTCTCTTCGTAACGCGGTCGCGGCGGCGGACCGGGCATGATTGGGATTGCAACTGGATGCAGCTCGCGGAAGAAAACTGCTGAGACTACACCAAGGTTCGCGGTCTGGCCCAGCTTCGCACCGTACGAGTCCTGCTCAGATGTAAAATAGAAGCGCCGCGCGCGTTCCGAACTCATTTGCCAACCATTGATGGTAATCGTTCCGTAGGGTTCGATCACCCATTTGCTCGCATTCCAGGCGCTGGAGCGGCGCGCGTCGATAGTATTCAGACCGTCGACGGACAAAGCCACCGCAACGCGAAACGGGAATGGGTTTCGAACCTCGACTTCGTACTCCGCTCCGGGAACTGCTTCCACGTAGTTCTTGCTGCGAGCGTAGTACTCTTCAAGAGGACGACCACCCACCAGTATTTCCAGATCAAAGTTTCGGGCGACAACATCGGATTGTGCCGCGCTCTCGACATCAACTGGCGTCGATTCCTTGCCGGTGAGTCCGAAAAAAGCGCCCAACCCGATAATCGCGGCCAAGCTCGCACAGCCGAATATCAACTCTTTTGTCATGCGTTATTCCTTTCTTGAGAAAAGTCCACGAATTAAGAACGGACTCAGTTGCGAGGCTTGCAGCCGGACGACTACTTTTTGACATCTAAATAAATTGGAGTGACGGGCTGGCGGCGGCGTTATGTGTTGAGTAAAAAAGCAAGGGACGCTACAATTACGCGCCAATCTAAGCAGCTCTCGGCGCGAAACTATTTATTCTCATATACAAGGGCATTTTTAGGAGTAAATGATGGAATACGTACTGACTGCAACCAAGGACGAGGCCCGCGCCGGCTCGTATTACGACAAGATTGCGGCTTTTTACGATCTCACTTTTAAGCTGAATGGCTATGGTCGCTCGCTCGATCAGTATTTTTCCAATCACCCTTTGCCCGTTTCGCGTGGCGCGCAAATTCTTGATGCCGGCTGTGGCACTGGCCTGTTGACGCTCGCCTTGCTGCGAAATGTGCGTTTCCCAGTCAACATCACAGCTTTGGATCTTTCCGCGACTTCAATTAGCGCCGCGAAAAAAGCTCTGGACGAAAGCTCCGGGCGAACACAGGACGTCACCTTCACCGAAGGCAACCTGCTTTCGCTCCCCTTTGCCGATAACTCTTTGGACTTAGTGGTAACCAGCGGCGCGCTCGAGTATGTGCCGCTTGGCGAAGGCATGTCAGAAATCGCGCGGGTGATCGCGCCGGGGGGACATATGCTGCATTTGCCCTGCCGGCCCAACCCAGCCAGCGCATTTCTGGAAGTCCTGTTTCGCTTTAAGTCTCATCCCCGCCCGAGGATTCTTGCCGAAACAGAACGACACTTCCGCATGGTCCATGAACATCGTTTCCCGCCACTGCACATCATCGGCTGGAGCAAGACCGCCATGCTGGCGCAAAAGCGTTAGCCTTCACTCATTCACGAAAAGACGAATCCATTCGATCGAGTTTGCGGAGCAACCCCGGCCAGGTTAGTTGTGCTCCCTGGCCCACGGTAACTGCGCCTAGTTGCCCAGCCACGCTGCTCAGTATCGGCTCGGCTATCGGCAACAAGCTGCCCCCTCCCGCCTGCGACAAAATCTGAATGTGACAAGCGCGCTCAAGCATGTACATCGATAGGAAAGCCTCAGCCGCAGTTTTTCCCATCGTCAACAAACCGTGATTTCTGAGAATCATGCTGTTGTTGTTGCCCAGGTCCGATACCAGACGTGATTTTTCAGCTTCATTCAACGCCAGTCCTTCATAGTTGTGATATGCAAGCGACGATAGCGCAAACAACGCCTGCTGCGAGATTGGCAGTAGCCCCTCAGCTTGCGCCGAAACCGCGATGCCGTAATCCGTATGCAAGTGAATGACGCACAAAGCGTCCTCGCGCGCCGCATGCACCGCACTGTGAATTGTGAAACCGGCCGGGTTAATGAAATAAGGAGACGGCAGGACGATCTCGCCGGCGAGATTTATCTTTACCAAACTCGATGCCGTGATCTCTTCAAACATCATCCCGTAAGGATTGATCAGAAAATGATGTTCGGGCCCGGGGACGCGCGCCGAAAGATGCGTGAAGATCAAATCGTCCCAGCCGTAATGCGCCACCAGACGGTATGCGGCAGCCAGATCAACGCGCGTCTCCCATTCCTCTTTGGAAATCTGCTCGCGAATACTCGCTTGCTTTTGTGCAGTAGTCATTCGGTTAACGTTTCTCCTTTTTCAGCATCACCGCCAGACTACAATTGAAATCAGACGGCAGGTAAATCTCAGTTTGGTAGTCGCGGTAACCCGGTGACGAGATTTTCAGCACGTACTGGCCCATTGGAATACTCTTCAGGTCGTATGAGCCATGTTCGTTCGTCTTCGCCGTATAGACTTCGTGGTTGAATTCTGTGTTGCCTCGCAGTTCAATGGTGGCATGCACTTTTTTCTCAGCGACTTCAAGGTAAGAAAGGTCCTCGAAAGCGACATAGCCATGCATGGAGCCGCGTCCGGATTGAGCCAGGACTGCCGCGCCGCACAAAACCAAAGTCGATAACACCGCTACGAATCTTGGGTTGCTTCGAACTGGAGTCATTGCTGTTTCGCCCACTTATTGTTCTTTCTACTTAATGGGAATAAGTCGAATGATGCGATCGTCGTCACTGGCAGGCGTCCCGCGGCCATCGCGGTTTGAAGTCGAGAAGTAAAGGTTGCCGTCGGGCCCTTCCGCCACGTCGCGAATGCGGCCGTACTTGCCGGAAAGCAGATTTTCCTGACTCACCACGCGGCGTCCGTCAAGCACGACGCGAATCAGCCGCGTGCCTCTCAAGCAACCAAAAAAGAAATTTCCTTTGAACTGCGGAAATGCATTCCCGCGATAAAACATTCCGCTGGCCGGCGCGCAGGCAGGCGTGTACTCCAGTAAAGGCGACTCCATGCCGGCGCGGGTTGCAGTGTGATGTATCACCGGCCAGCCATAGTTCTTTCCCTTCTCCAAAATATTCACTTCATCGCCACCGCCTGGTCCATCAAAACCACTTGGGCCATGCTCGGTCTCGAAACAAAGATTTGTGCCGGGTTGAAAATCGATGCCCTGTCCGTTGCGATTACCATAAGTCCAAATCTCGGGACGCGCATTGGCCTGACCGATAAAGGGATTGTCCTGGGGCACAGTGCCATCGTCATTCAGTCTCAAGGTCTTTCCGGCGAGTGAATCCAATCGTTGCGCTAAGTCGCGCTCTGTCGCATCGCCGGTGGTGACGTAAAGTTTCCCATCCGGTCCGAAACGAAGCCGGCAGCCGGCATGAAACTCCGCGGCAGGAATGTTCTCAATAATTACTTTCCGATCGGTTAGGCCCCCTGCGCCTTCGCGATAACGCACTACGCGTACGCGCTGACCCTCGCCTTTATAAGCGTAAGAAAGATAGAGCCAGTGATTGGACGCAAACTGCGGATGCAGCGCGACGCTCATCAGGCCGCTTTCACCGCCAGGCTCAACATCCGAAACAACAAACAACGGCTGCGATCGCAACTTCCCATTCTCGAAAACGCGCACACGGCCAGGCCGCTCAGTGAAAATCATTCGGCCATCCGGCGCCCAAACAATGGACCAGGGCACCTCGAGTCCGCTTACGACAGTCTCAACGCGAAACTGAACTGCGCCTTGTCCGGCAGTTTGACTCTGTTCTGGCTGGGACGAAGTGGATTCGACTTCGCCCGCGCCGCGTCCCGGCGGTGGATGGCCGCAGGCGTAAGCAAAAACCACGAGGGCACAGAAGCCGGCAAACAGGATTCGTTTCATAACGGTTATTTGAAACCTTCCGCGCGTTTGAATTTGCGTGGCGGTCGGCCGATGACGAACTAGGTTTGAATGTATTCGTGCAGCAACTTGATTTCGTCGCCTTGCTCGCTTAGCTCAACCCGCATTAGATCGCGCATCGAAAGCATGCCGACCCAACGCTCGCCGTCAACGACTGGCAGGTGACGCGTGCCAATCAGTTCCATTCGCTCGAGCGCCTGGTGCGGAGTTTCGTCACAGTTAATGACCGCGCGCAGTTCGCTGGTAACGTCACCTACCTTCACCGACGATGGATCGCGCTGCAACACAACAACGCGGCGCAGCACATCACGTTCGGAAAAAACGCCCATCAGTTTGCCGCTATCATCGACCACGCAAACGGCGCCAACGTTGCGCGACGCCATAAACTCCGCCGCGTCCTGAACCGACGCCGACGCATTCATTGAGTAGGGCTCACGATCGCGTATGACATGGCGAATTAACATCATGGGGAGAGCCTCCTAAGTGTTCGTCGGGCTGGCAGGGATCGAATGCATTATAGATAAAGAGGCAAATTCTGTCTCTAGTGAAACAGATAACAACGAGGCGTCGTTAGCCGAAAAGGTTTGCTTGCGCTGAAGGTCTGCGGAAAGTTGTGTGCGCCGCATCTGCGCGCGCGGATTTTTTGTTAAAGCCAAGGCGCTCTGAGTGAATTTTGAAGAGCTTGTGAATTGCCTCCCAATATTCACCCTTGCCGCGCATGCGTTCGCCGAAAACCGCTGAGTTTAACTTGCCGTCGCGCGCTTCTCGTACGCGGTTCATGATGCGATCCGCTTTGGTTGGCAGTTTCGCGCGCAGTTGCTCTTCGAAATAAGGCGCGACGCTGCCGGGCAAGCGCAGCATGTTGACGAAGGCCATGGTCGCGCCGGCTTCCTTGGCGCGTTCAAGCAACTCAGGAATATCTGTCGTCAACCCGGGAATGATTGGGGCAATGCCGAGGCCCACCGTGATGCCGGCCGCGGCAAGATCGGCCATCGCGTGAAAGCGCGCGTCAGGCAAAGGGGCGTAAGGTTCGACTGCACGCGCGGCTTCGCGATCAGTAAATGGAATGGTGAAAAACACAGAAACACTCGCCTCGCGCGTTAGTCGTTGCAACACGTCAATGTCGCGGCGGATCAATGCCGACTTGGTAATCACTCCTACCGGATTGCGAAACTCCGCGCAGATTTCCAGGCATTGGCGCGTCAATTTGTAATGCGCTTCGAGCGGGATATACGGATCGGAAGTAAACGAGAAAACGATCTCGTCACCTTTCCACGACGGCCGCATCAGTTCCTTGCGCAGCAACTGCGGCGCGTTGACCTTGACTACGATTTTCCGATCAAAGTCAGTGCCGGCGCCGTAGCCAAGATATTCATGGGTCGGCCGCGAAAAACAATAAGTGCAACCATGAATACAACCGCGGTAGCAGTTGATCGTATAGTCAAAGCCAACGTCAGGACTGTCGTTGTGGGTAATAATTTTCCGCGTCTCAGTCTCTTCAAAGACTTCGAGCTTGGCTTCCGGCGGTTCACCGAGCCAGTCAACCGAATGCGTCAACCACGGATTGGGAGGATTTTTAATCGGATGCATGACTGCAAATCTGTCCTATCGATGCAACAGAGCTTAGCAGATTCGCTTTTATTTGGCGAGTTGAATTAAGACGCGGCGGCAGCTTGAATAACCACAATGGATTCAATGGCGGTGAAAAATATGAAGGTTTGCGTCTCGTCGTCGCCATCGCGATCGGTGAGGGCGACATAGTCGTTGGTGATCTCGCCGACACGCCCCTTGTAAATGCCGGCGGAAACCGTCTTCACGTTTACGAGTTGCCCTTTATAACGGCGAAACAAATTTTCAGTGTGTTGTCGTTCCATTCATCCTCCCGTTAGACGGCGCAAATATCAACGATCGTGACGATCATCAGCCCAGGTAACAAAGAAAAGCCTATACTTGTCGGGATCCTGCAGGGTTATGAACCGTCCGCCCCAACCTTCATCCGCCGGTGGATAAACCTCGACGGCTTTTGCGCGCAACTGATTGTAGTAATCATCGACGTCACTCACTCCGATAAAAAAACTAACGCCGCGACCTCGCTTCAACATCGTTTCCAGGTGCTGTGCCAGCGAAATCTTTAGGTTGCCGGCTTGAACGGTCGCCAGCGGCGGTTCCGACTCCGGGCTGTGTTTGTTGACTTCAAAGCCTAATGAGTCGCGATAGAAAGCGACCGACTCTTCAAGGTTGTTTACTTCGAGAAACAAAAATTCCAAACCTGAGATTTGCATTGTCTTAGTTTCGCCGAGCCCTGTCGCCGTTTAACGCCGCCTAAACGGAAGTCAAAAGAAGATAAAGGCCATAACCGCCGCCCGCAACTACAATCCAAAACATTGCCTCTTGCAGACGCGTGTGCCGTCGCAAAGGGTTCGATTTCGAAAGCGATCTATTCATCGAGCGCATGGCGCTGCGTGCCATCACGACTCCGAACAGAATTACAAACACAGCAAGAATTGCCAGCGGCCACAGGAACCAAATCCACTGAAGCCGCACCAGAAATAACAAGAACAAACCAACGAGCAAACATAGCAGCGCGCTCAGGCCATGCCCCAGCACGCCAACATCCGAGGCCGTGGGCGATGATACGGGAACAAATTTGGCGGGCCGGGCCACGCGCTCGGCATCATACATCCGTCGCGTCTCTTCATTCCGCAGGACACGATACGCTTCGTTCAGCGACTTCATTTCCTCTTCACTACCGCCCTTGTCCGGATGGCGGCGCGCAGCCAGACGTTTATACTGCCGCTCAAGCTCGCGCCTCGAGTCACTTTCGTGCGCACCGAGAATGTCATAGTAATCTTTGTTTGCGCTAAACTCGCTCATGCGGTTGACCGGCAATTTATTGACCGCAGTTTAGAGTCAATCTTCAAATTGTGTTTCGTGGCCGAATAAACAAGCTAAGGCTTGGACTCTAAACTTCTTTTTGTACGGATTCTAGTTTTGCGATTGCGGATTTGCAACGAAACTACCTGATGCCGGTGGCGAATCGTCCGTGACTTTGCGGTTACTGTGCTTGTTTCGTAACATCGCTTTCAGCAACCATGGCACAACAATTTGCACCCGGCGACGACCTGGTCTTTCAACTCGAAAGCGGACTCGGCTTGCTCCGCGTTATCGCGGTCGAAGGTGAAGGCGCAGAGACAGTCTGGCATCTGCTCGCCTATGACGAGTTCTTTCCTGATGTCGAATCGGCGGAGGGTGCGCTTACGGGTCCTGGTCCGCTTAAGATTCGCAACGCGCACATGGCGTTAACTGATCGCGCGTTTGAGCGGACGCCTGCGGCTCGGCTCGGGAATCGACCG
>DNND01000117.1:25515-30496 GCA_003488005.1 Blastocatellia bacterium
GGTGCAGGAAGAAGAGCTTGCCGGCTATCGCAAGTGGTTAGAGTCAGAGCGTAAGGTGTCAGATCGCTCAGCGCTGCTGTTGTTGGGGATTAGATAAACAGTAGTTGAACCAAATTCCTGCGGCGGAAAAAATTAATGCGTTTGCGAATCGCAAGCGCTGTAGGCGCCGAATGTTTATAGACATGATCGCATAGCGTTGGGCTTCCTCGGCGAATTGAAGGCAGCCTTCCAATTCGCCGAGGAAAGATCTTTGGAGAGGACTTAATCCTATAAACATCTCGCCGCGCTGCGGCGAAGCACCGGGTCCGGCTCGTAGTTTCAATGGCAATCATCATCTATATGGAAATAATGACGGACAGACTCGAACTTCTGCAATCGAGGACTGCTCTTTTCCGATGGGTCAGACTTCTAATCCTGACACTGTCTGTAATTATCGTTTCGCTGCCCTCAGCCTTCGCTGCGCGCCGCGAGCGCCTGATCGATTCCTGGAAACCAATCAACTATGACATCACTCTTGCGTTCAATGATCAATTGACCGAGATCGCCAACGCGCGAGTTGCCATCACGGTCCAAGCCATCAAAGACGTTTCGGTTATTGATCTTGACTTTGGCGACCTGACTGTTGACTCGGTAACCGTAGACGGAACAGCGACACCATTTTCACGAGCGCCGGGTTTGCTGAACGTCAAACTCGCAACTCCCCTGGCTCGCGAAACGCGCGCGGTCGTCCTTGTTACCTATCACGGTGCGCCGAAAGACGGTTTAGTCTTAAGCAAAGATAAAGCCGGCAAGCCTTCCGCGATCGGCGACAATTGGCCCGACCGCGTGCACCACTGGATTCCCTGCTTCGATCATCCTTCAGCCAAGGCCACCGTCAATTTCACTGTAACTGCTCCTACCCGCAAACTCGTCGTCGCGAACGGCAGACTCGCTCAGGTTGAGAATTCATCGCCCTCAAATCGTACCTGGAGTTACACCGAGGCGGCGCCGATTCCGCCATACTGCATGATTGTTGCCATCGGCGAGTTTGCCGAAATAAAAATGGCGGACGCGCCGATCACACCCCTGGCTTACTACGTGCCGCAGCCTGACAAGGCTTACGCGGTATCCGGTTTTGCTGCTGCAAATCCATCGCTGAAGTTTTTCCGCGAGACGATCGCCGCCTACCCGTACGAGAAGCTGGCGTTAATTGTGGGCGCCACGCGTTTTGGCGGCATGGAGAATTCCAGCGCGATTGTTTTTCCGAACCGGTTGCTTGATTCAAACGTCGCGGGGCCCATCAGCAATGTTTTCAAGGTGCGGCAGGGTCTGGTGGAAGTCGTGGCGCACGAGATTGCGCATCAATGGTTTGGCGATTCCGTGACGGAAGCGACCTGGTCGGACCTTTGGTTGAGCGAAGGCTTCGCAACTTACTTTGCCGGATTGATGGTCCAACGTTATGAAGGCGAGGGGCGTTTCAACGATTATATGCAGCGGGCGGCCGATACGTATTTCAATTTTGAGAAAAAACTTCGTATCCCGATCCATGACACCGAAACCGAAGAGGTCTTCATGCTACTGAACGCGAACAACTATCAGAAAGGCGCCTGGGTGCTGCACATGTTGCGCGCGGAGCTTGGCGACGAGAACTTCTTTCGTGGCATTCGCAATTATTACGACGCCCATCGCGGCTCAGTTGCTTCGACTGAAGACTTAAGGGTTGCGTTAGAGAAGGTCTCAGGAAAGAATTTGAATGAGTTTTTTACCCGCTGGGTTTATGGCACCGGCCATCCGCGCTATGAGCTGTCGTGGAACTGGAACGTTAGGAGCAAGCGGCTGCAACTGGTGCTGGATCAAACTCAACCCGAAGCGGCTTTTCCTAATGCGGTGACGGTCCGGATCGTCAACGGCAACAGCAAGCGGACCGTAGTCATCGAGCCTAAAAGCAAGCACGCCGTCGAAGAGATTAAGCTCGATTCAGCTCCCACCTCGCTGGTTGTTGATCCCGAGAATGTAATCCTGGACGATTCGCGCGTGACCAGGAAAGACTATTAGTTCTGATTTGGACTTTCAGATGGTACTTAGAGCTGAAGAGAATGCTGCCGACAAAGAAGAAGACGCGAAGGCGCCACCTTCTGCCATCGAAGGTGAAGACTATTACTTCGAAGGCCCACTAATGGTCTTCACTGAACCTTTTCTGCTACGCCGCGGCATCTGCTGCGAAAGCGGTTGCCGCCACTGTCCCTACGGCTTCAGCAAGAACAGCAGTTGACCGCCTTCCGGCCCGCTGCTTTCTGTCCTGACTGCCGACTGCCCACTGTCCACTGCCAACACTCTCAACGGCAGCGATGCTTGCAATTATCCTTCGCGCGCTTGGCGGCTTTTTCACAAGTCTTGCGTTCGTTCTTTAATGGTATCGCCCGGCATAGTTCCTTTCTCAAACGATAAGCATCATTGCAGCGGTCTTTACAGCGGTTGCTCGGGACTATTGCCGCGCCAACGGAAGCAAATGTTCCCAGCAATAAAAGAAATGCCACACTCAGTCTTAGAATCACAGATTGTCTATATCTCAAACTTGAAACTTGACTTGTCATCTCAGTGGTTCCTTTCTGAAAGAAGGCGATTAGACGCCCCAGAAGAATTTCGTTGATTACGAGCGCGCCGGTCAGGAAATGTCCAGCAACAATTTCAGGGGATGCCGTTAAGCATACTCTTGCGGCGAGCTTGTTTAAAGTGTCAGCAAGAATCAGTCCGCAGATTACGCCTGTTACTCCGCTCAAGAAAACAAACGGCCGAGTTTCAAGCATCCGCTTTCTGTCCATCTCTTCATCCGCGGAATTCGTGTAATCTGCGGATTAACCTATTGGCCGACAATTTGCTTTGAGTAAATCAGCGAAAGAAAAACAACTTGAAATCGTACAGGGCCGCCGGATTAGTGCGCCGCATGAATACGGTCGTGCATGTTTTCATAGCGTAGGTCACCGCGATTCAGGTTGCATCGCTCCAGTAGACGAAAAAAAACAAGGTGGGAGAGACATTCAAATGGATAACAACCTCGACCTGCAGAATCAGCAGGCACTCAACAACGGCAATGCGCGACTCCGCCGGCTAGGCATCGTTGCCGCCGGGATCGGACTGGGTTCCGTACTCGCATACCTGCTCTCCAAAATGCTCAGGAGCGCGGAGAGGCCCCCCGACTTTTTGGCTGAACACATTGTTGATGATCGCGGGACTGATCAGCGGAAGGCTGCAAAGATTCTACTTAACCTGCGCAACCGCGGCTTTGAAGCTAGTGACGAAAAGCTTTCCCTGGCACTAGGACGTCCTTTGGAGGAAGTAACTGGTTGGACCACCGGCCACGAACTCATTGATGACGATGTCGTCATGAAGGCTCGCGGCATTGCCATGCATCGTGGTATCCACGTCGAATAAGAATTCGGATCTGGTCAAGTCTCGAACCGGGCAGTAGGCCACCAAGCCGCTGAACTTTAATACTGGGACCGCGGGCGTCCCGCCCGCAATGAGCGCGCAGCGCGAATAATTCGGCCACTCAACGTTAGTGGTAACGTAACCATGCGGGCGGGACGCCCGCGGTTTCAGTAGACAGATCCGCGTCCGCGACCAACTTAGCTGCTTGCCTCCCGCATCCTGCTTCGCTTTCTGCCGTCTGCTCCTGCTGTCTGCCTACGCCGTTGCTAATCCTTGCTCCGCACAACTTTGCTCCGTTACGATTGGCCCATGCCGACGCCACTCAAAACCGACGTAATCATCGTCGGCGCTGGTCCAACCGGACTTGCCCTTGCCTGTCAGCTCGTCAGATACGACGTCGATTTTGTCATCATTGACAAGAGCGAAGGGGTGACTCATTACTCCAAAGCGCTCGGCGTTCACGCTCGCACGCTCGAGATTTACGAACAGCTTGGCTTGGCACAAAAAGCAGTCGAGCAAGGAACGATTGCCGGCAAAGTGCGCCTGCTCGAGCGCGGTGAAGTGCTGGGCCAGGTCGAGTTGTCGAACATCGGAAAAGGGTTGAGCGCCTATCCGTTCATGCTGGTGTTGGAGCAGAGCCGGAACGAGCAGCTAATGTACGATTGGTTGAAAGAGCGCGGACACGATGTGCTTTGGCGAACCGAACTCGAGAGTTTTTCGCAGGACCATACGACCGTAACAGCTCAAGTCAAGGCCAGCGACGCGGCATTTCAAACAATCGCAGGAAAGTATTTGGTTGGCTGCGATGGACCACACAGCCTGGTTAGACACGCGCTAGGTTTCGCTTTTGAGGGCAGCACCTTTGAGCGTTTGTTCTACGTCGCCGATCTGCGGATCGATTGGAAGTTTAGTCATGACGCCTTGACTGTCTGCCTGGCCCCGCACGGCGTTGTCGCTTTCTTTCCCATGCCCGGTGAAAAGCGTTGGCGCATCGTCGGCGCCTTTCCCGAAGGCCTGGAGAAAGATGAACGCGACATCGTCTACGAAGAGATCGAGGCGCAGATAAAAAAGGAAGCACAACTCGACTTGGATATTACGCGAGTCGATTGGTTTTCCACTTACAAAGTCCACACGCGGCACGTCGATAAGTTTTCCGCGGGCAGATGTTTTGTTGCCGGCGATGCGGCGCACATTCACACCCCGGCCGGCGGTCAGGGCATGAACACCGGAATTCAGGATGCTTACAACCTGGCCTGGAAACTGGCGCTGGTCCTCAAGCACTCAGCCGACGCGCAAATCCTGGAAACCTACAACGAAGAGCGCCTGCCGAATGCGAAGCGATTGACCGCGACGACCGATCGCATGTTCAATTTCGCGGCGGGCAAAGATTGGTTCGTTGCTTTGATTCGCACGACAATTTTCCCACCGCTGGCGAAATATATTCTCTCGATCGAGGCGGTGCGTAAGAAGTTCTTCATCCTGATTTCTCAGATTGGCATCACTTACCGAGCGAACTCACTAAGCATGCATGAGACCGGCGGGGGGGGCGGGGGGGGGGCGGGTGGGGGGGGGG
>DNND01000117.1:30762-31189 GCA_003488005.1 Blastocatellia bacterium
TAAGCATGCATGAGACCGGCGGGCGCGGCGGCGATGGCGAGTTTCAAGTCAAAGCCGGAGACCGCATGCCTTATTTTGAAATCGACAGCAAAAGCATTTACGAGCAGTTGCGCGATCCAAAGTTTCATCTGCTTATGTTCTCGGATGAGGCAGCGGTTGGGGAGATGTTTGCAGTTTCAGGCGCTGACGGTGCTGCCTTTGGTGGCGAAAAGGACCCAGCAATTGAAGCCAGGAGCACTGAAATAGTCGATCGTCACTTTATTCCGCTTGATCCAAGAGTCGTGGAAATCTTCGGCAGAGACAAACCTTTCAGCGTGCTCCTGCGGCCGGACAACTACATTGGCTTCATCTCTGCGGATACTTCTGCGGGTCCGTTATCAAAATACTTTTCGCGCTTGTTTAAAAGTGGATCTGGTTAGAGTCGGGG